>NZ_JBITDM010000026.1:0-100129 GCF_044454195.1 Streptomyces sp. NPDC051561
AGACGTCGAACACCTCCCTCAACGGCACGGGAGCCCTGTCCGTTGCTCACACCGGCCCATCACCCGATCAGTGGCCACTCTGAAAACACTCAGTGATTCCTAATGCGGTCTGTCAAGCCGCGAGTGTGCTTGGTGGTGCGAGTTCGTCGGTCCGTCCGTCGCGTAGGAGTGCCCAGAGGACGTTGACGCGGCGGCGAGCCAGGGAGAGGACAGCCTGGATGTGACGCCTGCCCTCGGAGTGTTTGCGGTCGTAGAACCGGCGGGGGTCCTCGCAGTGGCGGATGCTGAACAACGCGGAGATGTAGAAGACTCGTTGGAGTCGGCGGTTGTGGCGGCGCGGGCGGCGGAGGTTACCGTTGATCTTGCCGGAGTCGCGGGGCACGGGAGCAACGCCGCCAATGCCGGCGAGGCGGTCAGCAGTGCCGAAGAGACTCATGTCGCCTGTCCTGGCGGCCGTTCCTGCCCGCCGCCTGGGACGGGCCCGAAGCCGCAGCCCGTCGGCGGGCCTGCCGGATACCCGAGGCCGAGCACCACCGGCCCAAGTGGCAGCTCGCCCTGGACATGCTCGATGAGCTTGCCGCGACCGGACTGCGGCCCGCGGTCCTGGTCGCGGACACCGGCTACCGCGCCAACGCCGACTTCCGCAGCAGTCTGGAAGACAGCGGCCTGGTCTACGTCCTGCAGACCACGGCCGAGATGACCGCCTACGGCGAGGGGGCCGCACCCCACCAGTCGGCTTACGGCGGTCTGAGACCTCGGCCGCTGCCCCGCTACCGCACCAACCCGGTCTCCCTGCGCCAGCACGTGCTGGCCGCGGGCCGCAGCAGCGGGCGGACCGTGACCTGGCGCAAGGGCTCGAAGGCAGCCGTGAGTCCGCACTTCGTGTTCCTGCGGGTGAGGCTGGCCGGGCGACGGTCCAAGTCCTGTGGCGACGATGGGACGATCCCGCCTGTCTGGTTGATCGCCCAGTGGCCCGAAGGCGGGAGTGAGCCGGTGAAGTACTGGATTTCGAACCTGCCCGCCGACCTCCCGCCCAAGGACCTCGTCCGCCTGGCGAAAGCCTGCTGGCGGATCGAGCACGACTGCCGTGAGCTCAAGACGGCCCTGGGCCTGGACCACTTCGAGGGCCGCTCGTTCACCGGCTGGCACCGCCACGTCACCCTCGTCACCGCCGCCCACCTGTTCCTGACCGAACAGCGGACCAGCCCAAAAGCCCCTGCCAGGGCCTGACCCTCCACCAGGCCCTGGACCTCCCCCAACACCTCATCGCCACCTGGACCGGCACCTGCCCCACCTGCCCCACCTGCCGACAACTCACCTGGCAGCCCCCGGCAGATCCGGCCGCAGGCCAACGAGACGTAGGCATCGTGGAGTTCGGGTCGTCGTTCCCAGCGCACGGCGAGGCGCTTGAACCGGTGGAGCGGGGCGAAGGTCTGCTCGACGACGTAGCGGAGCTTGCCCGGGCCCTTGATGTTCGGGGCGCCCTTGCGGGAGATCACGGGCAGAGTACGGCGATTGCGCAGTCCGCGCCGGACGGCCTTGGAGTCGTACGCCTTGTCGCCCAGCAGAGTGTCGGGGCGACGTCGCGGTCGGCCGGGTCGTCCGGCCACCGGCGGCAGACCGTCGACCAGGGCGAGGGCCTGGGTGATGCCGTTGACGTACGCCGCGGTGGTGACGACGTGGAGCGGGGTGCCGCGTCCGTCGCAGATCAGGTGGTGCTTGCTGCCCGTTTCCCGGTGGTCGACCGGCGACGGGCCGGTCGAGGCTCCCCCCTTCGCGCGGATGCGGGAGCCATCCACGCACGCACGGGAACAGTCGGGTGCGCCGGCCGCGTTCAGCTTCGCGAGGAGGATCCGGTGCAACTGCTGAAAGAAACCGACCTGTTGGCACCGGTCCGGCCGCCGCCAGCAGGTCTTTCCGGAGCCGAACCCCAGCTCCACGGACAGAAGTTGCCAGGCGAGGTCCTGGTGCAGGACCTACAGGACGCCCTGTAGGCACATCCGGTCGTTCACCGGCTTTGGCCCCGGCGACCGCTCGGGCCAGGGCTGCAGCAGCGGCTCGACCAATGCCCACAAGTCGCCGTCCACCATCCACAGCCAAGTCGTCACACTCACCCAAACGATCAGATCGTCACGACAGTCACGCCCGACCGGGGCACTTCAACAAGATCCTGGTACGAGCTCTTCGGGAAGTACTGACGCAGCAAGCCGTTTATGTTCTCGTTCGTTGGTCGTTGCCAGGGTGAGCGGGGATCGGCGAAGAACACCTTCGTCCCGGTATCGAGGGCGAACTGGGCGTGGCCGGAGAGTTCCTTTCCGCGGTCCCAGGTGAGGGTTTCGCGTAGCTACTCGGGCAGCTGCGTCATCGAGGCGGTGAGCGCTGCGTTCATCGCGATCGCGCCATAGCCTCCGACTGAGGGGCCGTTCTTCACGGGCGGATTCTCGCCCCAGCCCACGAGCCGGGGCAGGTGCACCAGGAGCGTGGAGCGGCTGCTGCGCTCGACCAGCGTGCCGATCGCGGAGCGATCCGTCCTGATGATCAAATCGCCTTGCCAGTGTCCGGAAACCACGCGGTCTGCGGCTTCGGCGGGGCGTTCGCTGAGGATGACGTCCGCGGTGACGTGCCCTTGCGGTTTGTTCTGCGACCGCGCAGACAGGGCGGCGGTGCGAGATCTGTTCCGGGCTCCATGCCGTCGCCCAGCGCCGGTCCTGCCGGTGCGGCTTGTTCAGCCCCTTCCACGCGGATGTCCTGGGTCCGGTGACGATCGTGTGTCGGGGCGGCGGACGCTGCCGGCATGCCGGTCCTGTACGTACTCACGCAACCTGTCGTTGCAACACCGGCTTGCGGGAGCAACAGGAGCCGCTCGCTGAACGCCTCGGCGGGTGTCTTCTGCTCGAGTGTCTTACCGGGACGGATGTGTCACCTCGTGGACGAGCTGGTCTCCGCATTGGCGTCCGCGTGCTGGAGTTCCGCAAGTAACTCGTTCTGCCCGGAGAGCAGTTCCGTGAGAATGCGTCGCGCGGCCCGTAGGAGTTCCGCCACGTCGCCCCCGGCCAGGGCGTAGCTGACGGTGGCGCCGTCACGGATGGAGACGACGATTCCGGACCGGCGCAGCACCGCGAGTTGCTGGGACAGGTTGGACGGTTCGACCTCGATCTCGTTCAGCAGGTCGCGCACGGGCACGGGCCCGTTCTGGAGCAGTTCCAGCACGCGGATCCGGACGGGATGCCCGAGCATGCGGAAGAATTCGGCTTTCGCCTGGTACAGCGGCACCTGCATGCAACAACACTCCCACCCGAGTCCGATCATCCCGTGAGTCGCCAGCTGGACCCGGCGTTTCCCCGGCGCACAACTGCCACCATCCTCCCCCTCCCGGCTCCGACACACTCGCGGCCCATCACATTCGGATGTTCCGAGTTGAAGAATTCTTCAACTTGCGGGCATGGGGAGCCGGGAGGCAGGAAAGCGGTTACAACTCCAGTTCGGCCTCGATGCGCTTGAGCTGGTGCCTGGCCATGGCCAGGTTCGCCCTGCCCTTGTCCAGGACGAGGTACAGGAACAGACCGTTGCTCCCCCTGCCCCTGAGTAGCCGGATGAGGTGGTACTGACCGCTGAGAGTGATCAGCACGTCCTCGATGTCCTCCTTGAGGCCCAGCATTTCCATGGCGTGAAGTTTCGCCCGGATCACGTCGGTGTTTCCTGCAGCGGCCACCGTCAGATCGAGGTCCTTGCCACCGCCCAGCGTACCCAGTGCCATGCCGCTCGTGTAGTCGACCAGCGCAGCTCCCACGCTGCCCTCGATCGAGGTCATCGCCTCTTTCAAAGACGTCTCCACATTCATCATGAGTACACGCTCCTTCAGCTCTCGACGGCCCCGGCCCGGCTGCGTTCCTGTGGGCGGGTGGCGAACGGAGACGCTACCGGTCGACCGCCAAGCAGCAGTCGGAAACGTTGATTTCGGTACCGTCCGCTGTGTCAAGCCCCGGGTTTCGTGGAGAGTGGGTTAGCTGGTTTTCTGGAGTGACGCACGGGGTTCGGCCACGTAGTAGGCGGCCTCGTGTTCGGCGGGGGTGACGTGGCCGAGCTCGCCGTGCAGCCGGCGCTGGTTGAACCGGTCGATGTACTCGACGTCGTTGATGGACGTTCAGGGGCCCTTGTTGCGGATCAGTTCGGCCTTGAAAAGGCTGTTGAACGCCTCGGCGAGGGCATTGTCGTAGCTGTCGCCCTTGGAGCCGACCGAGGCCACGGCCGCTTCGTCGGCGAGGCGTTCGGTGTAGCGGGTGGCACGGTATTGGCCGGATTCAACCGGTCGTTGCAACACCGGCTTGATGGAGCAACTGTAGCTGCTCGTTAAGTGCTTCGGCGGGCGTCCTCCAGCCGAGCGTCTTACGGGGCCTGCTGTTGAGAGTGTGAGCGACGGCCTCGATTTCCTCGGCGGACCACCGTGAGAGATCGGTGCCTTTCGGGAAGTACTGGCGCAGGAGCCCATTGGTGTTCTCGTTCGTGCCGCGCTGCCATGGACTGTGTGGGTCGGCGAAGAAGACTGGAATTCCGGTCTCGACTCTGAACTGCGCATGCGCCGACATCTCCTTTCCTCGGTCCCATGTCAGCGATCGTGTGAGTTGTCCGGGCAGCGTCGACATCGTGTCGGCGAGTGCGGTCTTCATCGTGATCGCCCCATAACCGGCCAGCGCAGGACCATTCTTGACCGATTGCTTATGCCGGTAGCCTTCCTCCCGCGGCAGGTGAACCAGCATCGTGAATCGAGTCGACCGCTCGACGACAGTGCCGATCGCGGAACGCTCCAGCCCGATGATCAGGTCACCCTCCCAGTGACCGGGAACGGAACGGTCCTCGACCTCGGCCGGCCGCTCGCTGATCAGCGCTTCAGGCGTCACATGCGCCCAGGTCTTGCGGCGCGAGCGAGCGCGCGGGGCACGCAACGCACGGCCTGTTCGAAGGCACAGGATCAGCTCCCGCTTCAACGCCCCACGGCCCTGGATGTAGAGAGCCTGGTAGATCGCCTCGTGACTGATGCGCATGGACTCATCATCCGGGAAATCAAGCTTGATCCTGTTCGCGATCTGCTCCGGACTCCACGCCTGCACCCACGCGCGGTCCTTGCGGTGCGGCTTGTTCCGTCCCGCCCACGCGTCTGTCGCCGGTCCTGCGATCGCCATACCGCCAGACGTGCTGATCTCTCCGGACAGTCGCTCCTGGACGTAGGCGTGCAACCGCGGATCGGCGACCAGCTTCGATGTCTTCGGGCGGCGGGCGGCCATGTCCGATTTCCATTGCGCGACCGATGCCCGGTAATCGGGCTTCCCGCCCCTGGTAGCCGCATTGCGCCGCAACTCACGGGAGATCGTCCCCGCATCACGGCCGACTTGCCGAGCGATCTCACGAACGCCCATGCCTTGAGCGTTGAGCAGCGCAATCTCCTCCCGCTCGGAGAACGACAGATACCTGCCCGAATGGGGCTTCGGATCGAACGGTCGCATGCCGCCACACTGCCGATACCAGCGCGAAGCCACCGCCGGCGCCACGCCGATAACTCCGGCCGCTTCTTCCGGGAGAAGTCCCTTGGCGATCTCATCCCAGAATGCAGCTTCAATTTGACGCTGAAATTTCGGATGCCCCGGGGACCTCAGCTTCGGGCGAATCGCCCGATCGGCTGTCTGCTGACGACGAACCATCCCGCACCTCGCTGATCACGAGGTGTTGCGACAACCGGTTGAATCCGCCTTGCGATCCTCGGTCGCTGTGCAGCACGCATCCGGCGACGTTCCCGCGGCGGGCAACAGCGTTGTCCAGGGCCGTGACGGCCAGGCGGGACTTCATCCGTGCGTCGATGGAGTAGCCGACGATCCGTTTGCTGAAGACGTCCTTGACCGCGCAGAGGTACAACTTTGCTTCTGCTGTGGCGTGTTCGGTGATATCGGTGAGCCAGAGCCGGTTCGGGCCGTCCGCGGTGAAGGCGCGTCGGACGAGGTCGTCGTGCACCGGCGGGCCGGGCTTCTTGACCTTGCCGCGTTTCTTGCCGAACACGCTCCACCACTTGTTGTCCCGGCAGATCCGCCATGCGGTCCGCTCCGCCATGACCGACCCCGCGTCGCGGGCTTCGTCGGCGAGGAATCGGTAGCCGAATTCCGGGTCCTCGCGGTGGGCGTCGAACAACGCGTTCGCACGGACGGCCTCCTCGAACTCGGCTTCTGTGACTGGCCGTTCCAGCCAGCGGTAGTAGGGCTGGCGGGCGAGCTTCAGGACCCGGCATGTGACGGTGACGGGCACCCCACCCGTGGCCAGCTCCTTCACGAGCGGATAGATCCTTTTCCCCGGCAGGTTCGCCTGCGACAGATAGGCCGCCGCCCGGCGCAGGACCTCGTTCTCCTGCTCCAGGAGCTTGATCCGCCGCCGTGCTTCCCGCAGTTCCGCGTTCTCCTGGCTGCTCGTACCGGGTTTCACCCCGTTGTCGATGTCCGCCCGGCGCATCCACTTCGACAGCGTCATCACGTGAACACCGAAATCGGTGGCCACCTGCTCCAGCGTCACACCCGGGCCGCGGTTCTTCGCGACCCGCACCACATCGTCCCGGAACTCCTCCGGATAAGGCTTCGGCACAACGACATCCTTCCCACCCGCCGCACAGGGCCAGCCAGTTCAGATGTCACCCGATCGTGCAGCAGACCCGGATGAGGTTGACGCGGTGGCGCAGGAGGGGCACCCCCGCGCGTCCGGTCATGATCCGCTTTGGGAGTTTCAGCTCGGTCATGCGGCCTTCGTAGACGCCGGAGTTGAACCGGGTGGTGATGCCCTGGATGACTACGGGCTGGTCTTCGCGGATGGCGTGGGCCGGGCTGACCAGGGCCGGGAGGCCGGGGGTGGTGAGTTGGCCGAGTCGTTGCGTCGCGTCAGCAAGGTGGCGTCGTGGGAATCGAGCATGGCGGCGAACTGGCGTACCAGGTCATGGGTTTGGTTCAGTTCTGGGCAGTGATCGAAAAGCCGCCTCAGTGCCTCGGTGGCGTGTAGGCCGCGCCGGAACGGCGTGGTGGTGATCCAGCGGGCTGCCTGCCGGTGTGAGGGGGGCCGTTGGTGCGGTGTGTCGACCGGCATACCCCGGCGAAGCGGCGCGATGGCCATCTTGACCCGCTGGTAGTGGCCCCGGTAGCCCTTGGCGACAATCTCCTGGTGCAGCACCGTCGCGGTGTGCTCGCCCTCCTCCCATCGCTGCTGCAGATACTCCAGGGACGGGTCGAGGCTGGTAGGCCGGCGGGAGGCAGGGAGCGCGGCGTACACGTCTCCTGCCAGGTAGTTGCTCGGGCGTACTTGGCCACGGTGCGGCAGTTCAAGCCCAGCTGGCGGGCGGCGGCGTGAAGCGAGATGCCGGTGTCGGTCACCGCGTGCACCGCATCGAACAGGGTCTTCGCGTGCTGGCGGGCACGGGTGTCGGTCTCATCGGATGGTGCCGCCTGGGTCGGTGGCGGTAGTGCGGCTCCAGGATCGGGAACCGCTACGGACAGGCAACTGCGGTGTGCGGCGGCGATGTCCCCGACCCGCTTCGACAAGCCCTGCCACACACCGAAGCGGTCGCCGACCTGCACCGCTTCCGGAGCGCCGTCGGCGATGCCCTGCCGATATACCAGTGAGCCGTCCCGGCAGACGACCTCAACACCGGGATGCGCCCGCAGCCAGACGGCCAGTTGCCCGGCGTCGCGGCCTGCCCACAGCTCGACCGGGAGCCGGGAGCCAGCATCCACCAGCAGGGTCGTAGGTGTACTCGGCGACAGCCGCTCCGACCGTGGTCTTCAGCAGCCGGTTGCGGCCTCCATGGCGGGTAGGGCGCACCCTGTGGTTGGTTCCCATGGTTGCCAGGGCGCCCCCTTGTGCACGCATTGGCTCGCCTGCGCCCCTTACAGAGCCGCGGTCGCGGGGACACTGTGCGCGGCAGGTTGGGAGACGGCCCGGCCGGACCCGGCCACGGCAACCCAGTAGTGGCGCGCGCCGGCATCGAGCGAACTGGCCTCCTTAGTGGGCTCCATGGCCTTACCGCACGGAGACGGTTGGCCACCGCACGAAACACGCTGTAGCTTCAAGTAGCGGCGAACGATCCAGCCGGTTTCCCCGGCTCCTCCGCCAGCACATCCCACTGCGTGCGCCCGATGGCGGATTCGCCCTGTATCAGCATGTGAGCGCCCCCTGCCGGTGCGCCGCGCCACCACGCCCGGATACCGGGTCTTTCTGACGGGTCGTGAGCTGCCCGGTCCGACCCGAGCGAGCACCGCGCTCGGTTCCGCCTCACCACAGCAGCGTCCAGCCACCGCCGGTGCTGCCGCCCGGCTGCGCCCGCGTTCAACGGGCCGTGCCACTTCGAAGGGATCCATGTGCAGTTGAGCGAGTTGCTAGCCGGGCAGGAACACCAGGTACTCCAGGGCGACCCGGGTACGACGCCGATCACCGCGGGCGCGACCTTCGACGTCGACCGGGTCACTCCCGGTTCCGTCTTCGTCGCCGTGCCCGGTCACCGGGAGGGCGGGAGCGCCTCCATCCCGGCTGCGTTCGCCCGTGGAGCGGCGGCCGTCCTCGTCGAGGGGGCCGACCCCGCGCTCCCGGAGTCGCTCTGGCCCGCGAGCAGGTGCACCGTGCGGGTGCCGGACGCCCGGCGGGCCGCCGCGGTGGTGGCCTCCCGGTACTACGGCGAGCCGGGGCGGGAGATGGCCATGGTGGCGGTCACCGGGACCAACAGCAAGACCTCGGTGTCGTACATGGTCGAGTCCGTACTGCGGCTCTCCGCGGCGGCCGAGGTGGGAGTCATCGGGACGTCGGGCAGCCGGATCGGCGACGCGCTGATCCCGATGCCGCCCTCGGTGCTCACGACCCCCGAGTCGCCCGACCTCCAGTACCTCCTGGGGTACATGCGCGACCGGGCGGCAACCTGCGTGGTGCTCGAAGCCACCTCGATGGCGCTGCTGACCCACCGGGTGGACCGTACGTTCATCGACGTTGGGGTGTTCACCAACCTGACCCAGGACCACCTGGACGACCACGGCACGATGGCCAACTACCGGGACGCCAAACTCCGGCTCTTCCAGGGCCTGTGCCGGCACGCTGTCGTCAACGCCGACGACCCGGTCGGGGCGGGGATCACCGCGATGATGCCGGGCGCCGTGACCACGTACGCCCTCGACAATCCGGCGGACTACCGGGCCACCGACCTGGTGGTGAGTGCGTCGGGCACACGGTTCACCCTCCACCACGGCGGGCGCGCCCGCCCGGCCGCCATTCCGTTCCCGGGCCGGTACGCCGTCGCCAACGCGCTCGCGGCCCTGGCCTCCTGCCACGTCCTGGGGCACGAGCTGGACTCCCTCGTCGCCGCGCTGGCCCAGATGCCGCCGGTCCCCGGCCGGTTCGAGCGCTTCGAGACCCCGGACGGCACCTCGGTGATCGTGGACTACGCACACTCCCCCGACTCCCTGGAGAAGGTGCTCACCGCAATCGGCGGCTACTCGCGTGCCCGGGTGATCACCGTGTTCGGCTGCGGCGGCGACCGGGACACCACGAAACGGGCCGACATGGGAAGGATCGCCGGGACGTACTCCGACCTGTGCGTCCTGACCTCGGACAACCCGCGCAACGAGGCCCCGGAGGCGGTCCTGGACGAGATCGCACCCGGCCTCGCCTCAACGGGCACGCCGTTCGAGCGGCTGGCCGACCGGCGCGAGGCGATCGCCTTCGCGCTGTCAGCGGCAGGGCCGGACGACATCGTCCTTCTCGCGGGCAAGGGCAGCGAACCGCACCAGACCGTGCGGGAGGAACTGATCCCGTTCAGCGACATGGCTGTCGCACGCGAACTCGCCCTGCGACAGACTGCCGCCCGGTTCCCCGCCGCCCGGCCGGCTGTGGGACCACATCCGCAGTCGGCCGCCCGCCCGACGCTGGCGGTCGGGGACTGCGCAACGACCACCGCGGAGCGCGCCGGGTCCGGACCGGTGTCGTAGACGACGGCGCTCGACGCCCGATCCCGTGAGGTGGGGACCGGACACGGAGCCCGAGCCGGCGAGGCGGGGGGGGCGGATACGGAGCCCACCGAGAAGACACCCCAGTTGCCTAGATATTGAACGACCCTGTCGAGAATCTCGAGGTTCCAAGGTCATTTGCCTTGGCGCCACCAGAGGGAGCGGGGTAGCTCGCGGGCTTCAAGGTACTGCTGGAACGCTGTGGGTCGCCTGGGGCGGTAGGGGGAAGTGGGGGGCCTGGTGGGCGAGGCGCTCGATGTTGAGGGCGATGGCCGTCATGAGCCTTCCCCTTGATCGTGGACACCTGGAGACTGGGACCTGAGGTTCCAGAGGAAGTAGCACCAGGTGGGAAGCAAGTACAGAAAGCGGTACACCGAGGAGTTCAAGCGCGACGCGATCGAGCTCGTCGATTCCTCGGGCAAGACAGTGACGGCGGTCGCCCGGGAGCTGGGCATCAGCTCCGATTCCCTGCGCGGCTGGTACCGCCGGGCAAAGGCCGATCGGGGCGAGGGCGCTCCGGGAGAGCTCACCACGGCCGAACGCGAAGTGCTCAAGCGATTGCGTCGGCAGAACGCCGAACAGGCATAGACGATCGAGGTGCTGCGAAAAGCCGCGGTCTTCTTCGCGAAGGAGAGCGATCGGTGAACGACACGTGCGCGTTCATCGAGGCGGAGAAGACCACCCACGGCGTCGCTTTCCTGTGCCGGCTGCTGAAGGTGGCCCGCTCCTCCTTCTACGCCTGGCTCGCCGCGGCCAGGACGCGCTCGGCCCGCAAGGCCGCCGACGAGGCCCTGGCCCACGAGATCACCGTCATTCACGTCGCCTCCCGCCACACCTACGGGGTTCCGCGCATCCATGCCGAACTGCGGCGCCTGGGGCGACGCGTGAACCACAAGCGCATCGCCCGCCTGATGCGCGAGCACGGCATCCAGGGAGCCCACCGCCGCGGGCGGAGGTCGCTGACCCGGCCGGACAACAAGGCGAAGCCGGCCCCCGACCTGATCGGCCGCGACTTCCACGCCAAGATCCCCGGCACGAGGCTGGTCGGCGACATCACCGCCCTGCCCACCGGCGAGGGCTTCCTCTATCTCGCCTGCTGGCTGGACCTGGCCGCCCGTGAGGTCGTCGGCTACTCGATGGCCGAGCACCACCGCGCCGGCCTCGTCGTCGACGCGCTGGAGATGGCCGCCGGACGCAGCCGTCTCCAACCCGGCTGCATAGTGCATTCGGACCGCGGCAGGGAATACACCAGCAGCCAATTCCGAGATGCAATAAGCAAGTTGGGCCTCCGGCAGAGCTGCGGACGCACCGGATCCCGCTTCGTCAACGCCGCCGCGGAGAGCTTCTGGGCCTTGCTCAAAGAAGAGATCGGCACCCGCTTCGGGCCCGACCGGGCCACCGCCCGCGCCGAGGTCTTCGACTTCATCGAGACGTTCTACAACCGCCGCCGACTGCGCAAGCACAAGGTCTTCGGCTACCTCACCCCAGCCGAGACCCGACAGCGGCACCACCACGACCTCGCGGCATAGAAAACGAGTGTCCAAGATCACGGGGATGCTTCACAGGCGGCCTTGCCCAGGTACTGGCCGGCGCACCCCCCTGGTCCGCCATCAGCGACGAGCGCCGGAGCGTTGGTCCGGAGCCATTGAAGTGGCTCCGGACCGCCAGACTGCCCTGGGGGTGGTCACGGCTGCTGCTGCAGCATCGTCCAAATCGACATCACGAGCATGATGGTGGTGATGAGCGCAAGGGTCGCCGTGGCCCAGGACAGTGTGGGAAGTTGCACGCGGCGAGGGTGCCGAAGACGGCGAACCCGACGAGCGAGGATGAGAAGGCCATCAGGGGCAGGGCGATCCCGGTGACCGCCATCGCGGGGACGATCACCTTGCGGTGGTTGCCCTCCAGCCTGTCGGAGAGCCGCCCGCTGATGACCGTCGCCCTCGCCGAGGCGAGCGCCGGTACGGCCAGGAGCGCGCTGGCGGTGGTGAGCGGAAGGCCGCGCTCCTCGCTGAGGTAGGAGGGGACCCACGTGGTGAGCCCCCAGACGATCACGTTGTAGCCGAACATGATCAGCGCGAAGCGCCACAGCACGCCGATCCGCAGTACGTCCCGGACCCGGACGCGCACACCGGCCCCAGCTGCGTCGGACCTGTCGGACCCGTCGGACCCGTCGGACCCGTCGGATCGCGTACGGGTCAGTGGGTCCGGCAGCCACAGCCGGAGCGCCAGCACCACGAAGACACCCAGTGCGGCGGTCGAGAAGAACGCCGAGCGCCAGCCGAAGACCGCGATGAGCGGGGCCACGGCGAGCGGGGTGAGGACTCCCGCGATCGCGTTCGAACTCATGATCAGCCCCTGGGCGCTCATCCGTTCCTTCGGCGTGGTCCGTTCGACCAGCACCTTCATCGAGGCGGCGGGAAAGATGGCCTCGGCGGCGCCGAAGAGGAACCTCAGGGCCAGGAGCGCGGCGAACGACCAGGCGAAGCCCGTCAGAACGGTGAAGAGGGACCAGGCCAGCAGCGCCCACGTGGCGACCTTGCGGGCGCCGAAGCGATCGGCGAGCATGCCGCCCGGGATCTGGCAGAGGGCGTAGGCGAGGAAGAAGGCGGAGACGACCAGGCCCTGTTGCCCCCGGTCGAGGTCGAACTCCGCGCCGACGGACGGCAGGACGAGGTTGATGACGAGGCGCTCGGCGTAGTCGATCAGCCAGGCGGAGAAAAGCAGCGCGACCGTGACCCGGACGACCCGTTGGGCGCGGGCCGCTTCGGCGGCGTCGGCCGGAACGGCGTGCGGGGGTGGAGCAGGCATGAGACTCCTCTCACCGATGGCCGGAACTGAATGTCGGCCGGGAAGTGCCCCTAAGATCCGCTCCGTGACGGAAGATCTCGGGAAACCGCAGGAAAATTACTCGCGAACGAACCCTGCGCACGATTTCGCCCAACCCGCGCAGGGGGACGCCTGGTTCGCCGAGCAGGACCTGGCACTCGTGGACGCCCTCCAGTCGGCCCCGCGCGCGCCCTGGTCGCGGATCGGGCACGCGATCGGTGTCGACGCGACGACCGCGGCCCGTCGCTGGGAACGGTTGCGCAGCGAGGGACTCGCCTGGGTGACCGCCTACGACTCGGCGCGCACGACCACGGTGGCCTTCGTCGAGGTACGGTGCCGGCCCCGGGCCCTCGCGGAGGTGAGCGCGGCCGTGAGTGCGCTGCCGTGGGTGTTCAGCGTCGACGAGACGGCCGACGACCACGACCTGTTGCTCTCCGTCGCCGCGGCCGACGTGCCGGGCCTCGGCCGGGCCGTTCACGAGGTCATCGGCGGCCTGCCCGGAGTCCGGTCCGCCCGGATGAGGATCGGCATCACGCTGTACGGCGAGGGCGGCGACTGGCGCATCAGGGCCATGGAACCGGCGCGGCGGGCCGAACTGGGCACGTCGGGGCTGCCCGGCCGTGCCTCGTACGCGACGCGTCAAAGCTCCCGGACCTCGCCCGAGGACCAGGCCCTGCTGGCCGCCCTCGGCGCCGACGGCCGCCTCGGCTTCACCGCGCTCGCGGCCGCCACGGGACTGAGCGAGCACACGGCGCGCAGGCGGGTGCAGCGGATGCTCCGCGACGGGGACATCACGCTGCGCTGCGACCTGGCCTACCCGCTCGCCGGGCTCCCGACCCTGGTGGTGTACCGCATGTCGGTACCGCACGGCGCGCTCGGGCCGACGGGGCGTGCCCTGGCCCGGCTGGGCCCGGTGCGGCTGTGCGCCTCGGTCAGCGGCCCGCACAACCTCCTCGTCCAGGTCCTGCTGCACGGGCTGGCGGGCATCGACCTGTTCGAGGCGCAGCTCGCCGACGCGTTCGGGGACCTGGAGATCAAGGACCGGACCGTGGCGTTGCACACCCTCAAGCGGATGGGCTGGCTGCTGGACGCGCAGGGCCGTGCGACCGGGCGCGTCCCGCTGGCCCCTCCGGAGCACTGACCCGGCCGTTCACTCCACGGCTCGCCACAACGACGTACGGCTTCGTGTCACGTCGCTGCGGTACGGCTCACCTGGGCGGTCGCCGCAGACCGTGCAGGGTGGCCTGCTCGAAGGCGAACCCGGCGCGCAGCAGCGGCAGTTCGCCCCGGTGGGGGCCGACGAGCTGGACGCCCACCGGAAGCCCCTCCGGGGTGAAGCCTCCGGGTATCGCGAGCGAGGGGCTGCCGGTCGCCGAGACGTAGTAGGCGGACTTCATCCAGTCCAGGTAGTCGTCCATGGCCGCCCCGGCGATCCGGTCCGGGTACTCGAACTCCACAGGGAACGGCGGGAGTTGGCTGGTCGGCAGGAGGAGTATGTCGTACCGGGAGAAGAACTCCCGCATACGGTGGAAGAGTTCGCCGTGGCGGAGTTCCGCCCGGCCCAGGTCGGCGCCGGTCAGCCCGAGACCGTGGTCGATGTTGGCGGCGAGGGACGGCTTGACCCGGTCGCGATGGGCTGCGAGCGCGGGTCCGAGCACCGTCGCCATCTGCCAGGCCCGCAGCGTACGGAAGACCTCGTCCGCCCCGGTGAAGTCCGGGCAGTCCCGTACAACGGTGCAGCCGAGGCCGGTGAAGACCTCCGCCGCCTCCTCGACGACGGCGGCCACCGACGGCTCGACGGGCACCGCGCCGCCCAGGTCCGGTGACCAGGCGACGCGCAGCGCTCCCACGTCGCTGTCGAGCGGTCCGGCGAAGACGTCGGGGTCCTGCTCGATCGAGACCGGGGAGCGCGGGTCGGGCCCGGCCATGACCGAGAGCAGCAGTGCCACGTCGGTCACGGTGCGGGCCATCGGCCCCTGGACGACCTGGGTGGCCCAGGGGGTGAAGTCCGGCCACAGCGGCACCCGGCCCGGTGCGGGGCGCAGTCCGACGACGTTGCAGAACGAGGCGGGGTTGCGGACGGAGCCGCCCATGTCGCTGCCGTCGGCGAGCGGGTGCAGTCCCGCAGCCAGGGCCGCCGCCGCGCCGCCACTGCTGCCACCGGCCGACCTCGTGGTGTCGTACGGATTGAGGGTGGGTCCGAAGAGCGGGTTGAAGGTGTGCGAACCGGCCCCGAACTCGGGCACGTTGGTCTTCCCGAGGGTGATGGCTCCGGCCGCGCGCATGCGCGCGATGCTGAGGTCGTCGTGCTCGGGGACGTGGTCGGCGAGGAGCGGGGAGCCGTGGGTGGTGCGGATGCCCGCCGTGTTGTGGGTGTCCTTGTGGGCGACGGGCAGGCCGTGCAGCGGGCCCACGGCTTCGCCCCGTACGAGACGGCCGTCGGCGTCGGCGGCCTCCTTGAGGGCCTGTTCGGCGGTGAGGGTGACGATCGCGTTGAGGGTCGGGTTGAGCTGCTCGATCCGCTCCAGGTGCGCGGTCACGACCTCGACGGCGGACAGTTCACGGGCCCGCAGGCGCCGGGCGAGCTCGGACGCGGGCGCGTCACAGATTTCCGGGTGCAGGGGATCGGTGCGCAGGGGATCGGTCATGCGGGGCCTTCCAGTGCGGTGCCGGACGGCGGCGGCCGTTTCATCGGTGCTTCACAGGACCGGACGTCGGTCCGGCGTGTACGTCCACGGCCTCAGCCCCTCCAGTGCCTTGCCCACGCGGAAGACGGTCGCGTCGTCGTAGGAGTGCCCCACGATCTGGACGCCGGTCGGGAGTCCCCAACTGGACTGCCCCGAGGGTACGTTGAGAACGGGACAGCGGTTGTTGATGTTGAAGGGGAGCGTCATGGCGGCCCAGAGCGTCTCCCCGTGGTCCTCTCCGTTGACGACGAGGCGCTGACCCGTCATGTCGTCGCCCGCGTGCCAGCCCGGCACGGCCGTGGTCGGGCAGATCAGGGCGTCGTACGGGCCCATGGCCTGCGCCAGTTGGGTCTGGAGCCGGTTCTCCGCGCGGAGGCTGCCGAGGTAGGTCACCTGGGTGCGGACGAAGGCCATGACGTCGACGTAGTTCTGGGCGTACGACGTGAGCTGGTCGCGGTGCTGCTCGGCCACCTCGGTGACGGTCTCGGCGAAGATCGTCGCGAAGTGGCCGGCGAAGGCGGTGAGCAGGTCGTCCTGGGTCCAGGGGAGTTCGATCTCCTCGACGTGCGCACCTGCTTCGGCGAGGGCCCGCGCGGTGGCCCGGGTGTTGGCCTCCATCTCGGGGTGTACGTCGTAGGCGCCGAGTCGCACGCACAGCGCGATGCGCATGCCGGTCACGTCCTCGTACGCCGTGGGCAGGGTCAGTTTGGGCCGGATGGTGGCGTGGTCGCGCGGGTCGGGGCCCGCGAGGACGTTCTGGAACAGGACGCAGTCGTCCACCGTGCGGGCCAGCGGGCCGTCGCCCCGGTAGTGGTCGGCGGCCAGCGCGCCCGAGCCGGGATTGCGGCCGTACGGGGCTTTGAAGCCGACGGTGCCGGTGAACGCGGCGGGGATCCGGGTCGAGCCGCCGATGTCGGAGGCGGAGGCGAGGAGGGCGGATCCCGCGGCGAGCGCGGCGGCCGAGCCGCCGGAGGACCCGCCGGGGGTGAACTCCGGGTTCCACGGGTTGCGGGTGAGGCCCCAGATGCGGCTGTGGGTGAAGGTGGCGATGCTGAACTCGGGGGTGGTGGTGCGGGCGTGGATGATGCCGCCGGCGTCCAGGATGCGGTCGATGACGGGAGCGTTCTCCGTGGCGACGTTGCCCCGCTTGGCGAGCGAACCCTCGGTGAGGGACCGGCCGGCCATGGCGTGCTTCTCCTTGGCGGCGACGGGAATGCCCTCCAGGGGTCGGGGAGAGCGTCCGTTCTTGCCGAGGAAGCGGTCCTCGGCGTGCCGGGCCTGTTCCAGGGCCTCGTCGAAGAGCCGTTCGGCGAAGGCGTTGACGACCGGTTCGGTCTTCTCGGCACGGTCGATGACGGCTCGCACGAGTTCGACCGGCGACAGGGACCGGCTCTCGAACAGCTGTCGCGCCTCGGTGGCGCTGAGGTACGGGAGGTCGTGGTCGGCGACGGCGGGGGGCATGGCGAATTCCCTTCCGCCCGGCGTGGGTACGCGGTGCTGATGCGCGGCCGGGCGCCCTCAGAATCCGGGGTCCTCCGACAACCGCACACCGAATGCACGATTCTTTCCCCGTTGCCCATGCAGGCGCAGGAATGCGACAGTACGAGCAGCCCCCGAAGGCCGGTGCCTTCGGGGGCTGCTCGTGTCGGCTGCGGTCTACCGTGCCGCGTAGCCGAAGGCCACGCCGTTGGCCGGGAGGCCACCGGCGCCGGGCCGGTACGTGGTGGTGGGAGCGACCGTGCCGCCCTGTGTCACGTTGGACATCGGCAGCGCGTGGAGCGCACCGGTGGCCAGGGGGCCGAAGGGCATGCCCACGTACAGCTTGGTCGCCGTGAAGTGGATGTTCCTGCCCAGGTATTGGTTGGCGCCGATGGGGCCGGGGACGCCATTGCCGGCCTCCAGCCAGCGGTCGTTCGCGCCGGCCGATCCGGCCAGCGAGAAGGTGTGGATCGCGCCCGCGTTGGCGACGGTGCCGATGTCCTCACCGGGTGTGCCCACCGCGAGCCGCATGGACGCCACGGTGCTCACCGAAGCGGGGGCGGTGTTGACGGCGGCGAGGTACTCGCCCATGCGGTCCCCCTCCTCGGAGGTACCCGTCACGTCGTCGTCCGCTGCGCCCTGCTTGAGCTCGCGCAGGTAGCTCCAGGTGCCGTCGGGCTTGATGCGGATCTGTACCACGCGGCCCGCGTTCGCGCGGGCCGCGGTGCCGACCGTCACGCTCTCACCGGGTGAACCGATCGCCAGGATCGACTCGGTGGCGGCTGCGGCACCGCTGGCCCGGAACGGGGCCATGGCCACCGCGTACCCGAATTGGTCGCCCGCCTCGGCGTCGCCGGAGATGACGGAGCTGTTCTGGTCGAGCCCGGCGAGCGGCAGGGGGTGGCCGGTGGAGTCGAAGCGGTTGGCGTCGAAGATGACGACGCCGCCGGCCTTGGCCGTGCTGCCCAGGGCCTCGTTGGGGGAGCCGATGGCGAGGTAGTTCTGGTCTGCGGCAACGGACCAGCCGAAGAGGTCGCCTGTTTCAGGGTCACCGGGGACACCGGCCGTCGCCTGGCTCACCGCCACGCTGGTGGTGCCGTGCACGTAGAAGGAGGATCCCGCTTGTGTGGCGTCGCCGAGGGATTCTCCGGGCAGGCTGATGATCAGGTACGGTCGGCCCGCATCGTTCACCGCGGCGGCGATCCTGTGGCCCATCCGGTCGCCCGCTTCGGATGCCGAGCCGGCGATCGCACCCGTACCGGCCCCCTGTTCGAGGTGCGTGGCCTTCAGAGTGCCGGCGCCCAGGCCGCCGGCCGCGCCGTAGAGGATGTCGACGAAGCCCGCGTCGGTGGCGGTGCCGACGGACTCGCTCGGGGTTCCGGCGACCAGGTCGGTGAAGCCGTCCTTGTTCCAGTCGACGGTGGCCAGGGTCTCACCGAAGTAGTCGTCCGCCTCGGAGCCGCCGGGCACCCAGTCCAGGTCCTGGCTGATCTCCGCGGTGCCCTTGCCCGCGCCGTACACGACGCGGATCAGGCCGGCCTTGGCGTCGGCACCGACGGTGGCCTGCGGGTCGGAGATCGCGAGGTCCTCCGCGCCGTCACCGTTGAAGTCGGTCATTCCGGCCGGTTTCGGGGGGTTGCCCCCGCCACCGAGTGCGGAACCGAGGTCGATCCGCGGAGTGGTGGCACCGGTGTAGGCGATGCCTCGGCCGCTGTTCTTCAGCAGGGCGGTCAGGTCGGCGATGGTCTTGGTGGGGAAGGCCTGCTTGAGCACGGCGTACGTACCGGCCACGTGCGGCGCGGCCATGGAGGTGCCGTTCTTGGAGGCGTAGGTGCCGCCGGGCACGGAGGAGACGATGCCCGTGCCAGGGGCGAACAGGTCGAGCAGCACGCCCCGGTTGCTGAAGGCGGACAGTTCGTCGTCGTCGGTGGTGGAGCCGACCGTGACGGCGGAGGAGATACAGCCGGGCATGCTCACCGCGTCGGTGTGACCGTTGTTGCCGGCCGCGATCACGGTGGCCACGCCGGCACCCAACAGGCTGTCCACGAGCGGCTTGCGCAGATCGCTGTCGCAGGCTGTGCCGTAACGGCCGTTGCCGAGGCTGAGGTTGGCCGCGACGATCGGCGTACCGGCCCGCTTGAGCTTCAGTACGTGCTCCAGGCCCTTGAGCTGGGCACTCTGGTAGCTGCCCACGCAGGGGGCGGCGCCACCGCAGAACTCCTCGGTGGTGAACTGGCTGAAGACCTGGACGGCGACGATGTTGGCGCCGGGCGCGACACCGTGCTTGGGAGCGCCCGTGATCCCTGCGCCGTTGCCCGCGGCGATGCCGGCCACATGGGTACCGTGGTCGCAGGAGGTCATGGTCGCGCAGGCGCCGGCCGCGGTGTTGGCCGCACCGGTGCCCTCCTGTGCTTCGGCTCCGTTCGGGCACAGGCTGACGACGCCGCTCTCGGCGTCGCTCGGCGAGAAGCACGCCTCGGCCACGACTCGGTTCTTCAGGAACGGGTGGCCGGTTTCGACGCCGGTGTCCAGGACGGCGATCGCCTGTCCCGTACCGGTCTTGCCGGCCGCGACGGCGTCGTCACCGCCGATCAGCGGGACGCTCTGGTCCAGGGTCGGCAGCTCCACCTTGTCCTCGGTGACGCTGACCACGCCCGGCTTCGCGGCGAGTCGGTCCAGGCCGGCCCGGTCCACCTTGAGGGTGACCACCGGGACAGTCTCGAACTCCTGCTTCTTCTCGCCGGCCCTCGCCGCGTCGGCGACGTCCGCGAGGGTCTCGGTGACCACGTTCACGCGGACCTTGCCACCGCTCACTGTCCGGTCGTAGAGCGGCGGGTCGACCGGGTCGGCCGCGGCTTCGGCGGCTGTCGCGGTGCCCTGCGGAGTGACGGCGTACGCCGGTATCGCGGCGCCGAGGGTCACGACCGTCATCGTGGTGACGACCGTCGCCCAGATCGTTCTCTTCATGTTGCCTCGGTGAGCAGGGGGCGTGCCAGGACCGGTCCTGTGGGGAAGCAGACGTGGCGCAGCCCGGGAGGTGTGGGGACGATGTGGTGAGGGTGCCTGGCGGGACACGGGCCGGGCGGCGGGAGGTGTCCGCCGCCCGGCCCGGCCACGCCCATGAGGCGTGCTCCGTCAGGAGGTTGTGCCGTGCGTTCTCCGAAACCGCGGGGACCTGGGTCAGGTCTTCTTGGCTCCGTTCTTCGGGTTGCCCTTCCATGCCACGGCCTTGAGGTAGCCGTAGGCGTAGGCGTTGCACTTCCAGCGGACGAAGACGTTGTACGCCTTGCAGCTGCGCGTCTTCATCGTGGAGTAGAAGGCGTTGTCGACGTTCGACTTCTTGCTGCGGTCCAGGTAGTACCTGTAGCCCTTGTACGTGTTGCCGATCAGGCCGTATCCGTAGTCGTGGGAGTCGCACGCGGCCCGGAAGTTGAAGCCGCCCGGGCGGCTGATGTTCGGACCGGGGGTGCTGCAGCCGTCGTTGATGATGCCCGCTACGCGGAAGCCGGTCGGCGTGTACCGGAACTTCGGCCAGTGCCAGCCGTAGTGCGCGGCCCACGCGACGCAGCCGCGGTTGAGGTACCACATCCACTCGGTGGCACGGTTGCAGTAGCGCGGGTAGGCCTGCGGGTCGGTGACCTCACCGGTGGTGAAGTCCCCGGGCGGGGGCGTGCTCGCGGTTCCGTCGCCGGCCGGGCCCCGCAGGGGCTCGGTGGCGGACGGCAGGTCGGTGCCGACGGGTGCGGCGTTCGGGGCGGCCGAGGCGGCCGGGAACGTCAGGTCCCACTCACCGTTGCTCGGAGAGTCGACGTCGGAGACGCGCCCGGTGGTGTCGTAGCCGTACGACGAGACCGGGTCGGTGCCCTCGACCGGGTTGGTCACGTTGCGCAGCAACCCCGAGGCGTCGTAGGAGTAGCGCGCCAGCGTCTGCGTGGTGGCACCCGACGTGAGCGTGATCTCCTTGGCGCGGCCGGTGTACTCACCGTGTGCTGTGCCGGTGGCCGTCGTGGCGGACGAGTACTTGACCGCCAGCGACTGCGCCGGAGTGTCGGCGGTGGCGGGCTCGCTGACCGTGGCGACCCGGCCCTTGGTGTCGTAGGAGACCGTGGCGTTGGCGCCGTCGGCCAGGTTGCCCAGGCTGGTCACACGCCACTTGTCGGCGCCCGGAGCGATCTGCTTCCAGTTGTAGGTCACCGTGAGGTTGGCGACCCCGATGGCCGCGCCGGCGTCCTCGTCACCCGTCACGTCGGTGTCCGGGGTACCGGTGGCCGGGGCGAGGGTCTCGACCGCGGTGGTCACCAGCGTGCCGGTGGCCTCGTTGTACGTGGTGGTCTCGGAGAGTTTGTCGCCGGTGGAGGTCTCGTACTTCTTGACGCCTCCGCCGCTCGGATAGTCGACGCTGCTCTTGAGGGCGTACGGGACGGAGACCTTGGCGTCGAGGTCGGTGACCACGACGGAGTCGGCCTTCTGCTCCAGCTTGCGGTTGAGCTGGCCCCCCAGGAACCCGGCTTCCCAGCCGGGCCCGAAGACGCCCTGGTCCGGGCGGGTCGCGGGTGCCGACTCCGGCTTGGCGATTCCGTCCGCGCCTTCGGTCACCGTGTGTGTACGGCCCATGAGGCCCTCGGCCACATCGGTCTCGTGCAGTTCGAAGGACTTCTCCGCGGTGGAGTACAGGCCGGGACCGACCTGCTTGATCTCTCCGTCGGCCAGCGGTGGTTCGACGGTGGCGGCCGCGGCCTGCGGCTGCTCGATGACAGCGGCTCCAGCGTGCTGCTGCGGAAGCATCAGCGCTATGGAGAGTGCGGCCATGACAGGCAGAGCTGTCTTGCGCACGAGTTCCCCCCCGTTGTGTCGTTGGTGTGTTGATCGATCGATGCGGACCGTAGACCGGCGCTGATCACGACCACAAGAGGCTTACAAATAGGGGCCTTTGATTCCGCTTCCTTGCAGCAGTGAAGAACACCGGGCCGCCACCCGAGGTTGAGTACGTGTACTCATGTGGTGCGTGTGACCCGGGCCAACACTGGAAACATGATGCGAACTCAGGCTCCCAGCAGGGCAGTTGACACCGGAATGCGTCGCCGCCTGCACGGCCTCGCGATCGCGGCTCTCGCCGCTGCCTCTCTGGCCGCCTGCGGTAACGAGCAGCCGAGCCCCGTCGGAGAGCGTGACAAGTCCGCCGACGCCGTCTCGGCCCCGAGTGACGCGGCCTTCGTCAAGATGCTGGACGAGGTGGCACGGGAGTGCCCCCCACCAGGCACGGAGAGGGAGTCACCGGCCACCCCCGAGGGCGCGGCGCCGACCGCTCCGGTGGAGGCCCCGCCCGGCTCCACCGTCACCCCGCCGCCAGGTGGCGCGGTCGAGCCCATCGCCCCCACGGCAGGCCCGGAAGTGGAATTGGACGCCCACGACTGGTGCGCCGGCGTCCAGCACGAACAGCGCGTGGCCGAAGCGGTCCTGCAGCTCAAGCAGCCCGACCCCGCCCAGGTCAGGAAGGTACTGAACGGCCTCGGCTACATCGACGGGCGCATCCACGGCCTGAAGCAGTCCGCCGCCGTGACGAAGTTCGTCATCGACCTCCGCGACAAGGGTGGCCGGCTGTGTCTGGACGGCACTGCCAACGGCGAACTGACGGAGGTCGAAGCTTGCGTCGCACCCAAGGATGGACTGTTTGATATTGCAAATCTCCATCGCCGATCATGAATTAGATGTGACCCAGATCACGCTCTAGTGATCATTTTGAGTGACTGTTCAGCAACACCTTGTTACCCAATATTGGGGGATACTGTCCTAAAACACAGCTATAGCGGCGAGTTTGGGAGCGCCGGGCCATTGGAGGCAGTTGTCCTTCAGATGTGCAAGCAAGATTGCGCTAGCAATTATCTATGTCCGCGGGCGAACGGCTTCACCGGCGCTCGACAGCACCCTCAGGAGCCGGCCAAACGCGCGGACACGGTTCCTGCGGCGGTCCACCTGCGGGACGGCCCGGGATCGAAAGGGCTCAGAAGGTGCACGAGGAGAGGCATCGAAGCCGGGGAACTGCCGGTGCAGGACACGCTCAGCGGCTTCGGACCCGCCGCAGTCTCTTCATCTCCTGCTCCAGCTCCGCGATCCGGGCGACCTCCGCGCCGGTGCTCGCGGCCGTACGGCCGAACTGGACAAAAATTTCGGCGGCCGGGTTCGCCATTCGATTCGGCAGTTGGACAGGGGGAAAACGGGTGTGGACCTTGCAGACCGACGGGAGCAGCTTCAGCGTTCGTCGGAGCGACCCCACTCTGCTCCAGGTCAACCATGAACTGATCGTGCACTCTCAGCTCGCGTCCCCTGCCCGGGCCCGTCAGGACGAGCACCTCCACCCTGGCCGCGGCAAGCGAGCACAGGGCCGCCGCCACATGCGCGGCGGAGACCCGGAACCGGGACACTCCCGTGAACACGTCCCGCAGGAGGCCCTGTCGCACCGGGTCCACTCGCCACGCCCGATGGCACCAGCCACATGGGCGGCCGGACAACTTTTAGGCGGACCGAGCGACGTCCAGCCGCTCGGGCGACGGCTCGTAGCCAGCAGCTTTGTACGTGGCGACGGCGGCGGCGTTCGAGCTCTCAGCAGCAACGAGCGCGCTGGACGCGCCCATCTCGCGCAGCGCCGCCGCAGCAGCGACGCAGATCGCCGGCCCGTGGCCGCGACCACGATGGGCAGCGTGGACACCCATCGGCTCCAGCAGGCCGGGCTTGCCGGGCCCGGCCGACCAGACCGTCACCGCAGCCACCGCGTTGTCCTGGTCGTCGTAGCCGATCAGGCAGCGGGCGTCAGCGTAGACCGGCCCGGCGGCCAGGACGTGCCAGATCTCCTCGGTGAACCTCGGGCTGTCGAACGCCGAGCGGTGTACCGCGGTCCGCGTGCCCGCCGTCTGCGGACCGACCACCTCAATGCGCAGGCCCGAGTCCTTGACCGGATCGGAGAGGTCGCGGTGCAGCGGCGTCCACGGCTCGTCCAGATGCCAGCCCGCCCTCACGAGAGTCTCACGGAGCAGCGCGCCGCTGGGGATCTCAAGGCTGACCTGCCCGGGCGGCAGGACCCCGCGCTCCGGATCATTGAGATCCGCCAGCAACTGACGCGCCAGAGCCTCGTCCTGTCGCAGATCCGGTGCGGTCGTCAGACGAAGCACGTCGGGGCCGTCCAGGTAACCGACAGCAATGATCTGCCCGTTGACGCTCCAGGTACGGACGGCGGCGGCCAGCTTCTCCGCGCCCAGTGCCCAGGCCCAGCCGAGGTCTCCCGGATGGAGTTGCAGCGGCGTCCGGTCGTCCTGCCATTCGCGGAGCGCGTCCACAGCCCCGGTCAGTCCGTCAACACCGGGCTCGTTCAGAACGATCGTCATATCCCGCATCCCACACCATCACAGCAGGCGGCCGCACTCTCTTTTGATTCAGCCAGACAGATCAGCTTGTCGCATACCCGGACGGCGAACGAGGCTCTTACTGCTTCCGAGGTGAGATCCGCTACGCCACCCGCCCCCGGGCCGGTCTTCTGCGCCACCGCTCCTGGAATCGGCTGCGCCCGGGCCTCGCCCTGCCGTGACGCAGGGCGTCGGGAGCGCCACACATCACGGGGTGTCGCCGGACCAGTCCCACTGGTGCCGTACCCCGGGGCCCGGGTTGGGGCGCGGGTCGTACAGGGCCCGGCCGCCGGGGCCGAACTGACCGAGTTCGGTCATCAACGCGGCACCGTCGCTGATCTCGTTCTCGGTCCAGTTGGTGATGTCGAGCAGCAGGCCGTCCAGCGGGCCGCCGACCAGTTCGGCGTAGATGCGGCCGGGTTTGGGGCCGGGCCTCGGGTGGTCGTGGTCCTCGCCGTAGATCCGGCCGCGCAGGAGCTCCTCGTCGCTGTCCATGCCCCCAGCCTTCCAGCCGGCACTGACAATCGGGCTCCGTCGCTCGGTTCGCGCTACGGCGGTGGTCCCCGTCCGCCGTTTCCCAGCTCGCCAGGAAGGTGGTGAGGGGCGGCGGTGGGGTTGTTCGCGGATGCTCTGCCGGGAAAAGGTGTCGCGGGCGACGTAGGTACGGGGCGACGACGGCGAGCACCAAGTGCTGGAATTCGTCCGGCTCCAGGGCTTCCACCTCCCACCGCACCGGGCGGCGGGGTACGAACCGTCGCAGCCGTTCCTACTCGTCATACGGGCCTCGGAGCAACCGGTGCTTGTCCTCCGGCCGTGGGCGAGTTAACGACCGCAGGCAGCCCGAAGAAGCCGAGGAGGAGGCCCGTGACGCCCGTAGGGGCGGAGACCAGCGTGGCTACCTCAACTGTCCGCCTGCCTCGTCCCTGATCCGGCGGTGCTGGTGCCGGCGGCTGCCGTTCGGAGCAGACCGTGCAGGGTCAGTGCTGACGGCAGCGGGGCGGTGGGCAGGGCGACGTGCAGGGTCCGGCGAAGGGCCGGGTCGGTGAGCCGGACCAGGACGAGCCCGTCCGGCACCGCCCAGGCGGCCAGGGACGGGACCAGCGCGACGCCGAGGCCAGCGGCCACGTAACCGAACTTGCCCGCCCACTCGGCGATCCGGATGATCTTCCTGGGGACGAAGCCCGCCCGCGCGCAGGCGTCGGCGAGCATCGTGGGGCGGTCCCCGTACGCGTCCTGAAGCCAGGCCTCGTCGCGCAGTTCGAGCAGATCGACCACGTCGGCTCCGGCCAGGCGGTGCTCGCAGGGGAGGGCGACGAGCAGTTCGTCCGCGCACAGCGGTGTCGTGGTGACCCCGTCGGCGGAGGGCAGACCGGAGGGGTAGTCGCTGAGCACGGCCAGGTCGAGCCCTCCGTCCGCGAGCCGTGCCGTCAGCATGCCGCTGCGGCCCTCGACCGCGATGACCTCGACATCCGGTCGGGCCAGCCGGAACGCCCGTAGCGCGGCGGGCATCAACGAGATGTTGGCGGTGGAGAACGCCCCGACGTGGAGCAGCCCACCATGCCCCCGGTGCAGCACGGCCAACTCCTCTTCCGCACGCGCCAGTCGGTCGAGAACGTCCACGGCATGCCGGTGCAGGGCGCGGCCGGCCGGGTTCAGCCGGACGCCTCGCGGAAGCCTCTCGAAGAGCGGACCGCCCGCTGCTTGCTCAAGCGACGCGATGCGCCGGGAGACCGCCGACTGCGTGTAGTTGAGGCCGACCGCGGCCTTGGTGAAGGACCCCGCCCCCGCCACGGATACCAGCAGCCGCAATGCGTCAATGTCGAACACGGGACACTCCTCCTCAACGCGACCCATTCCCCTGCCGCATGACTCTCATGCAATCCAGTCGCTGGTGGAATGTATCGCCTCGTCCTAGCGTCGACAGTGCGGCCGCACGCGAGCCGCTCCGATCACTCCGGGGGACCCCGACTCCCCTGCCCGACGAGGGGAAGTGCCGTGCTGAGCAGAGCAGTTGATACGGGAGAGACAGGCGCGTTAACGGCGATGCTCGCCGACCTGGAGACGCTGGTGTGCTGCGAGTCCTACTCGGCCGACCACACCGCACTCGCCCGGAGCGCCGAGGCGGTCGGCGCCCTGGGGACGAGGCTGCTGGGAACTGCACCCGAGAGCATCGTGATCGACGGGGTGACCCATCTGCGCTGGGTCTTCGGTACGGCACGGGTGCTGCTGGTGGGGCACCACGACACGGTGTGGCCGATGGGCTCGCTGGACGCCCGGCCGTGGAGGGTGGCCTCAGGGATCGCGAGGGGGCCCGGCGTGCTCGACATGAAGGCCGGTCTGGTGCAGATGTTTCACGCCCTGGCCTCCCTCCGCACCCTGGACGGGGTGTGCGTGCTGGTCAACGGGGACGAGGAAGTCGGCTCACCGACCTCGCGCGAACTGATCGAGGAGGCGGCGCGCAGGAGTGAGGCGGCGTTCGTGCTGGAGGCCTCCGGCGACCGGGGCGGGGCCTTGAAGACAGCACGCAAAGGGAACTCCCGCTACGCGGTGACCGTGCACGGACGGGCGGCGCATGCGGGTCTGGACCCCGAGAAGGGGGTCAACGCGGCGGTCGAGGCGGCACATCAAGTACTGGCCATCGCGGGAATCGGAGCGTCGGTGGCAGGAGGCGCAGGGGCGACCGGGATGACAGGGGGTACCGGGGCAACCGGCGGGGGCCCGGGCAGTTCGACCGTCACGCCCACCCTGCTGTCGGCCGGCAGCGCACCCAACACGGTGCCCGCACGGGCGACGATCGCGGTGGACGTACGCGTGCCCACCTCGGCCGCGCAGGATCACATCGACACGCTCCTACGGGGGCTGACGCCCCGCACACCCGGGGCCCGGCTGGAGATCCAGCACATCGGCGGACGGCCGCCCATGGAACCTGGAGCCTCCGTCGCACTCTTCGCCCTCGCGTCTCGGATCGCCCGGGAACTGGGCCAGCTTCCCCTGCGCGGGATCGCCGTCGGCGGTGTCTCGGACGGCAACTGCACGGCGTCCGTGGGCTGTCCGACGCTGGACGGGCTGGGAGCGGTGGGCGCGGGAGCTCACGCCGACGATGAATACGTGGAGGTTGCGAGCATGATCCCGCGGTCCCGGCTGCTGGGCGAACTGGTCACCAGGACCCTGCGATGACCCGCCCCGGACGCGCCCGTGTCGCACTGCTGCTCACAGTCGTCACCGCTGCACTGCTGACCGCCTGCACCGGAACCGACACCGATCAGGCCCGCACCGACTCCGCCCCGGCCACGCAACCGACCCCGGCCTCGCCCCCGGCTCCAGCCTCACCCCCACCCCCGTCTCCGACCGCCTCCCCGACACCGAGTACCGCCGCCGAGATCGCCGAAGCCGTCGCCAAGTGGTACACGTACGGAGGCGAGACGGCGATGATCAGACTGATCAAGGAAGCCCGGAACGCAGAATCCGCCCGCCCCCGCGAGGCATTCGAATTCGTGACCCTGGACTTCGGTGGCCTCAACGACGCGCTCAGCACGGCCCGGCTGATGGGTTCCCTCCCCGACCCCAAGACGCAGACGGCCTGGGCGGCCGCCATCGAGGATCTCGACGGGGCGGTGCGGGCGGCCCTGGATTCGGTGCCGAAGGACGGCAGAACGTTCCAGTCGCCCCAGGAGACCGGACAGTTGTTGCGGGGGTGGTCCACGCTCGACAAAGGGATCAAGAGCCTCAAGGCCACGCAGGCGCTGCTGAACCGGAGGTTCGGCCTGAAGCCGTCGGTGGACCCGTGGAAGGGGGAACTGTCGCCGTCAGGTGGATGGTGAGGCGAGATTCGTCCGCACGGACAGTCTGCCGCAGACGCCACAGCAGCACATGACAGTGCGGGTTCGCCCCCCGTCGGGTCCGCCGTGGGCTTCTGGCGCGGTGGCGGATGCCTACGCGATGTTGTCCACCGGAGAGCTCTCGCAGGGCCGCAACCGCGTCCGGGACCTCTCCAGCCCTGGTCGTGGACGGAGAGGTCCCTGACATCGTGGTGGGTGTCGATCCGGCAGGGGCGCCCGCCCTCAGGCTCCCCAGCCGCCGCCGACCGCCCTGCTCGACAGGTACGAGTCACGCAGGGCCTTGCGCAGGCCGGGGACGGCCTGCTCGTCGTAGTACGCGGCGAGTGCCTTGAGGGTCGGCTTGTGCTCCCGGCGCTCCTTGGAGGTGAACACGCTGGTCACCTCGGCCTCGGCCGCGAACACCGCCATCGCCAGCTCGTCGTCAGGAGTCGACGCCGGGCCCGTGTTCTTGAACACCGCCTCACGCACCCGCTGTTGGAGGGCCAGGACCTGCTGCGGATCCTGGACGTGGATCCGGTCGATGGGGAGGACTCCCAGCTTCTTCTCGTGCTCGACCGTGATCGCGCCCGTCGCGGCGAGCTGCGTGCGGACGGGCTTCTCGGCCGTGTGCGCCTTGTTGTGCACGAACGACAGCCAGCCCTTGGGCCTGTCCGCGGGCAGGTCGCGCCAGACGTCGGCGAGGAAGTCGTCGCCCTTCGGCTCCGTACCCGTCTGACGGACCTTGCGGCCCTGGACCTGCAGCAGTCCGGAGCGGGCCAGCTCGTGGAGGGCTGCGGCGCGCAGCAGCTGGCCCCGGCCCTGGAGGTTGGTGAGTTCGAACTTGCCCTTGTCCACGGTGTAGCAGAGCAGGTACAGCTGCTGCGGCAGTGTCGGTTGCACTTCCGGCCTCCGGGGGAGATTCGGTTCCGAGTGGTCAGCGTGGTCAGCTGGTGGGCGAAGGCCCGGGCTGGTGGCCGGCCTGAGGTCCGGCGTCCCGGTGAGCCTGCTGTTGGGCCTGGGCCTTCAGTCGTCGGCCCGACTGCCGGGCCGCCCAGACGACCACCAGGAGGGCCAGCGCGAGCAGCGGGTACCCCATGGCGATCCTGGCGAAGGCCAACCAGCCCGTGGAGTCCTCCTCGTACAGCCACTGCTGGACCACGAACCTGGCCGCGAACACGCCGGTGAGCGCGAGGGTGGCGATGTCGTAGTAGCGGACCGACGGCTTGTCCTTCAGCCAGGCGGTCCCGGTGCTGTTGAGCGCTCCCCAGACGATTCCGGCCAGCGGCCTGCGTACCAGGACGGAAAGGAGGAAGACCGCTCCGAGCGCGAGGCTCGACCAGATACCCAGCAGGAAGTACCCCTTGGCCGAGCCGGTCTTCCAGGCGACGAACGAGGCGACCGCGACACCGAACAGGCCGGACAGGGCGGGCTGTACGGGTTCCTTGCGGACCAGTCGCAGCACGGAGAGCGCGACGCCGACGCCGACGGCGGTAAAGATCGCGGGCATCAGGCCAAGAGCGGCGTTGGCGAGCACGAAGGCCACGATCGGCAGCATCGTGTAGACCATGCCCGTGGCGCCGCCCATCTGTTCCAGGGCGGTGGGCCTGGGCTTCGGGGACGTGGGGCCGGTGGGGCGGCTGGGGCTGGTGGGGTGTATCGGTTCAGTCATGGCGGGATCAACTCACTGAGTGGTGGGGGGGTGTGTCCGGCATGTGCTGACTGCTACTGCTGCGTACCGCCGGCTACTGCCGACCGGCGTGCTCTGCCGCGTCTCGGTCCGGGCCCGGGCGAGTGCCCAGGTGGCGGGCGAGGAAGTGGTCGGCCGCGCGGTACATGTCGATGTTGTTCTCGGGGTTCACGAAGCCGTGGCCCTCGTTGTCCTTGACCATGTACTCGACCGCGACGCCGCGGCTGCGGAGCGCATCGACGATCTGGTCGGACTCGGTCTGGGTGACGCGGACGTCGTTGCCGCCCTGGATCACCATCAGCGGAGTACGGATCGCGTCGACCCGGCTGATCGGCGAGCGGGCGAGCAGCTCCGCCTCCTGCGCGGGATCCTCGGGGTTCCCGGCGTAGAGGTACCAGTTGTTGTACAGCGACGGCTTCACGAACTCCGGCACGTTCCGCAGGAAGGTGACGAGGTTGGAGATGCCGCAGAAGTCGATCGCGGCGGCGAACACGTCCGGGGTGAAGGTGACGCCGACCAGGGTGGCGTAGCCGCCGTACGAGCCGCCGAAGATGCCGACGCGGTCGCGGTCGGCGTACCCCTCGGCGACGGCCCAGTCGACGGCGTCGATCAGGTCGTCGTGCATCTTGCCGGCCAGTTCGCCGACGCCGGCCTGGAGGAAGGTCTTTCCGAATCCGGTGGAGCCGCGGAAGTTCACCTGCAGCACGGCGCAGCCGCGGTTGGCGAGCAGTTGGGCCGTGGGGTCGAACCGCAGGCTGTCGCGGTGCCAGGGACCGCCGTGCACCAGCAGGACCAGGGGCAGCGCGCGCGGCTCGACTCCGCGGGGCAGAGTCAGGTACGAGGGGAGGCTCAGCCCGTCCCGCGCGGTGATCGTGACCGCGGTCATGGGGGCGAGGGTCTCGGGGCCCAGCTCCGGCAGGGGGCGGAACAGGAAGCGGCTTTCGCCGGTGGAGTGGTCGTAGAGGTAGGTGAGGCCCGGGTCGAGGGGGTCGCTGAAGCTGACGACCCAGCGTCGGCCGCTCGTGTCGCTGGAGACGGAGGCCAGTTCGCCCTCGGAGAGCTTCTGCAGGTTCTCCAGGACTGCGGCGAAGTGGGGGTCCAGGGCATGGATGACCTGGCGTTCACCGAGGTAGCGCACGCCGAGGAGGTTCCCGGTGCCGCGGTCGAGGATCAGCGGTTCGGGCATGGTGGGGAAGACGGTGGAGCGGGTGTCGAGGTCGAGGCCCGGGTGACGGTCGACCTCGGTCTGCGTGCCGGTGGCCAGGTCGAGCCGGGTGAGGCCGAGGTGGTCGGTGTCCCCGTAGGAGGCGATCCAGACGCCGGTGCCGTCCGGGGTGGGCTGGAACGGGTTGACTCCCAAGGGGTGTTCGGCGCCGTCGAAGGTGGCCACCGGGCGCAGCGTTCCCGAGTCCGGGTCCCACTGGGCGAAGTCGATCTTTCCGTCGGACGTCCAGGTCTGGGCGTACAGCTTCCCGTCCGGTGTCGGCAGGAGCCCGGCGAACTGGCCCGGGTTCTGCGCGACGACCGTCAGCTCGCCGGTAACGATGTCGATGTCGCAGAGGTCGAACTCGGCGGGACTGCGGTGGTTCAGGTGCACGGTCATCCTGCCCGGGCGGGCGGGCGTCGTCTCCCAGGCCACGGCGGTTGCCCCGGGGTAGGGGGTGAGGTCGAACGCGTCGGCGTCGGGATCGTCGAGGTCGACGCGGTAGACGTGCCAGTTCTCGTCGCCTTCGCCGTCCTGGGCGTACAGCAGCCACCGGGGGTCATCGGTCCAGCGGAAGGTGTGCACGCTGCGGTTGTCGTCGGCGGTGACGCAACGCGCGGGTTCTCCCATGTCGAGGCTCTCCACCCACACATTGAGCCGCTCGCGCCAGGGGGCGAGGTAGGCGATGCGGGTGCCGTCGGGCGAGATCGAGGCTGCGATGCGGGCGGGAGGGGCGAAGAAGTCCTCGACGGCAAGAAGGGGGAGGTCGTTCGGGAGGCCGTTCTGGGCATGGTTCGGCGTGTCGTTCGGAACAGTGGGCATGAGGACACTCCTTGTCGGATATGTGGTCCATTGGTCGATCTGCGTTCGCCCGGCAGGCAGCGGTGTCGGCCTCGCCGGCGCACGCTCACCCAAGGGCGGGGACACGGGGCGGCAGGGTTCGTGGTGCCGGGCGACAGGACTCGCGGCTGCGGGCGGCGGGGACCCGCGGTGTCAGGCGACGGGGTCTCCGACCACTCCCCCGGTGGCGGTGCGAATCGCCCGGGCGAAGCGTGCGGCAAGCTCCGGCACGTCGGAGAACTCGGTGAGGTCGGCGCCGGAGAGCACGGCCGCGCCGATGTGCTCGTCCAGCACCCGGATGACCGCTGCGGCTGCCGCGGCGTGCACCCGTACGTCGAGGTCGTCGTCGGGGCGGTCCATGCGGCCGCCGATGATGGACCGCATCTGGCGTTCCGTCTGGTCGCAGGCCATCAGCCAGGCCGTACGGAGCGCCGGTTCGGTGTCGGCGAGCCTGATCATCTTCATGGCGAGCATCTCGTCGGCCATGCTGACGGGCGGCGACCCGTGCCGGAGCCGGGTCAGCTCGTCGATGAGGTGCTCCTCCAGGGAACTCTCCCGGGGCCAACTGCGCATCACGCTCAGCAGGGTGACGACGCCCTGCATGACGATCGGTTCGGCACAGCTCTCCTTGCTGCGGAAGTGTCGCCAGATGGTCCGCGTGGACAGGCCCACCGCCTCGGCGATCTGGTCGCCGCCGGTGGCGGCCACGCCCTGCTCCCAGAACAGACGCGCCGCTTCCCGCGAGATCTCCAGCCGCAGCCGCTCACGCCGCTGGTCACTCATTCTTCCCGCGCTCCGCTTCGTCTCCGCCATGACGTCTCGCCGCCTCTCCAGTCACTGTCTTCAAACGACATTATGTCACTAAGTGACATGCGACAAGAGGGGTAGCACTATGGGCACACAGCAAGCACGAAAGACCCACAACACGCAGGAGTCGTGAGGCGCGAGTGTGGGTGACCCGCTCGCTCTCGACCAGGCGCAGGAACTCCCCCGCGTCCGGGCTCGCCATGACGACGATCCGCCCGCCGAGGGCGAGGACGGGGAAGCACAGCACGCCGACGTAGCTCGGGCGGCCCTCCAAGGAGTAGCCCATCCCCCAGGTGGCGAGCTCGACTGGTTGACGGTTGCAGCCCACCCACGATTCCCATGGCCCGCGTTGTCTCACGGCCGCTTCGATGAGGAGAGTTGATGTCCACCAGGCAACCCGGGTACGCCACAGTGCGGCCGGATGCCTTCCCGGCCGCACCGTGAGGGCCCCATTCCTGGGGGAGGGCTACCCCACGGCCACCGGTCGGTAGGTGCACACGTGTACGCCCGTGCTGCTGACCACCGTCGAGACCAGCTCAAGGGTGCGCAGCGCGCCGTCGGCCGGGTAGATCGTCTTTCCGCCGCCGAGCAGGACCGGCATGATCATGAGGCGCAGTTCGTCGACCAGTCCTTCGGCCAGGAGGGTGCGGGCGAGCGAGAGGCTGCCCATGACCACCAGGTCCCGGCCGTCGGTGTCGCGTAGCTTCCGGATCTGGTCGAGTGCCTGGTCGCGGGGTATGCGGGTGGTGTTGTTCCACGTCAGGTCGGCTTCGCCCAGGGTGCTGGAGACGACGTACTTGGCCACCGAGTTCATGTGGTCGGCGAAGGGGTCACCGGCCCGTTCGGGCCACGCCGCGGCCATGGTCTGCCAGGTGCGGCGTCCGAAGAGCAGCCCGTCGGTATCGGCGGCCCACTCGGCGAGGGCGCCGCCCATCACCTGCGGGTCGAAGAACGGGTGCGTCCAGCCGCCGTGGGCGAACCCTCCGTCGGTGTCCTCGTCAGGGCCGCCGGGGGCCTGCGCGACGCCGTCCAGGCTGACGAATTGACCCATCACAATGCGCATCGAACTGTCTCGCTTCCTCGTAAGTCGCTGGTCGTTCGGTTGTTGGTCGTGGAGTTTTGGGGCGGTGGCTCTCAGGCAGTGCGCCGGTAGTGCGCGGCTACGTACGCGAGCAGCATGAACATGGTGGTCGTGCCGATGGCCATGGTCAGCGCGCCCGCCTTGCCGCCGCTCATCGACCACGCGTCGCCCGCCAGCATCACCGTGGCGGCGACGCGGGAGACCACCGCGAGACGCTGGTTCCCGAGCCGGGAGAAGTGGCGGCCGAGCAGGTAACCCGCGGCGATCAGCGAGGCGAAGGTGATCGAGCCGGCGGCCATGTGTCCGTACGCGTGCCAGCTCATCGACTGCGGGATGCCCGCCGGTGTGCCCAGCGGGAAGGCGTCCGCCGGGTCCATCGTGAGCAGCCCGGCGGCGACCATGCCGACCCCGACCACCCGGACCAACCGTGGCACCGCGACACCACCGGCCGTCCCCCGCATGACCCGGCGCAGACCGGCCGCGCCCACCGTCGCCAGGATCCCGGCGATCACGAAATTAGTGATCTGCAGCCAGCCGAGCGTTCCGGTGGCCAACTGGCTGAGCGCGTGCCGGGTCGGGTCGAACCCCTCGCGGGTGAGTGCCTGGGCGACCGAGACGGCCACCCACAGGGGACCGGCGACGGCAGCGCAGGCGAGCAGTCGGCGGGTGCCGGTCGAGCCGCGCCGGGCAGCGGGGCGAGCCTGGTCGGCGGCAGCTGCCGCTGTGGTGGTGGCGGTGACGTGCGGGCGGCGGGTGCTGGTGGTCACGACGGGCTCCTTCGAAGGGCGGGCTGGCCTCGGATGTGTTCCGTGGGGCTCGCACCAACGTCGATCCACTGATACAAGAGGGAATCGGCGAATTCCCTGTCACATCGTCGGTACGACGTGTCAGTACGCCCCGGCGATCCGGCCGGGCGGAACAAGCGGGAGAGACACCATGCGCTACCTGATGACGACCAAGGCCTCGGAGACGGCGAAGGCCCCTGACGACAAGCTCTTCGCCGAGATGGGCGCCTTCATTGAGGAGCTGAGCGCCGCAGGTGCGCTGCTCGCCACCGGCGGGCTCGAACCGGGCGGTGTCCGGCTGGTCTCCGAGGGCGGCGACATCACTGTCACGGACGGCCCGTTCGCCGAGTCCAAGGAGGCCGTCGTCGGCTTCGCCCTCATCGAGGTCCGCTCCAAGGAGGAGGCGGTGGAACTGGGCCGCCGGTTCCGGAAGATCGTCGGTGACGGCGAGAGCGTGATCCAGCAGGTCTTCGGTCCGTGACGGACGTCCACCGGACGGTCGACGCGATCTGGAAGATGGAGTCGGCCCGTATCGTCGCCGCGCTCACCCGCATGGTGCGCGACGTCGGCGTGGCCGAGGAGTTGGCTCAGGACGCGTTGGTCGCGGCGCTGGAGCGGTGGCCCGAGTCCGGGATCCCGGAAAATCCGGGTGCCTGGCTCACCACCGTCGCCAAGCGCCGCGCCGTCGACCACATCCGCCGCGACCGGCGCCTGGCCGAGCACGGCGAGACGCTCGCGCACGAGCTGGCCGAGCGGCAGCGGCTCGACGGTGAGGGCGACGGCGGCGTCGACCACGCTCTCGAATCCGCCGAGTCCACGGAATCCGATCCGACCGACCCTGCCTCCGGGCAGGACGACGTACTGCGGCTGATGTTCGTCTCCTGCCACTCGGTCCTGCCGACCGAGGCGCGCGTCGCCCTGACCCTGCGGCTGCTCGGCGGACTCACCGCGTCCGAGATCGCCCGCGCGTTCCTCACCGCCGAGCCGCTGATCGCCCGCCGTATCGCCACGGCGAAGCGCACGCTCGCCGAGGAGCGGGTGCCGTTCGAACTCCCGGACGGCGGCGAGCTGACCGAACGCCTCGCCTCCGTCCTGGAGGTCGTCTACCTGATCTTCAACGAGGGCTACTCGGCGTCCTCGGGCGACGACCTGACGCGGCCCGGCCTGTGCCTGGAGGCGCTGCGGCTGGGACGCCTGCTCGCCCGGTCGGTACCCGGCGAGGCGGAAGTACACGGCCTGGTGGCGCTCATGGAGGTCCAGGCCTCCCGCACGGCGGCCCGCACCGGCCCTGCCGGCGAACCGGTTCCGCTGCACATGCAGAACCGGGGACGCTGGGACCCTCTGCTCATCCGGCGCGGCTTCGAGGCGATGCTGCGGGCTCGCGCGGCCGGCACGCCCGGCCAGCCGGGCCCCTACGTACTGCAGGCCGCGATCGCCGTCTGCCACGCCCAGGCGCGCACCGCCGAGGAGACCGACTGGGTACGGATCTCCGGACTGTACGCCGCCCTCGCCCGCCTCCTGCCCACCGCTGTGGTGCGGCTCAACCAGGCGGTCGCGGTGGGCATGGCCGACGGCCCCGCAGCCGGCCTCGCCCTCGTCGACACGCTCACCCCTGACCCCGCGCTGCGTGATTACCACCTGCTCCCCGGCGTACGCGGCGACCTGCTGCTTCGCCTGGGGCGCGGCGAAGAAGCCCGACGCGAGTTCGAGCGCGCGGCGCTGCTGACCCACAACGCCGCCGAACGCGCGTACCTGACGCGCCGTGCCGAGGCGATCCCGGCCGGGGACGCGTCCACGCCGACGTTCGGGAAGGCCATCGACGCGTTTATGGCCCAGGGCCGGCTCGCACCGGCGACGGCCCGCTCCTACGGACAGACCTTGTGGCGGCTGCGGCTGGCCCTGGGAGTGGGGATGCCGCTCACCTCAGTGACGGCCGATCAGATCGCCGGTGCCTTCCGTCTCTCGTGGAACGGCGTGGCGGCGTCCACCTGGAACCGGCACCGCGCCGCCGTACGGGCGTTCGGGGCGTGGGCGCACACCCCGGACCTCGACGCGGCCATCCCCCAGCGGACGCCCCGGTCCCGCCCCGCACAGACACCCGTACCTGCCCCTGCTCCGCCAGGAACTGCGTGGCCTGGCGAGGTGGAAGCCTCGTTGCGGGAACGCACCCTGTGGATGCTGCTGCACGAGTCGGGCTCCACCGTCACAGCCTTGCTGGCCCTCAACGTCCAGGACCTGGATCTGCCGGAGCGACGAGCCCGCCGTGCGGACCGGCGGCCGGACCGGCGCGGCGCGTGGATCACCTGGCGATCGAAAACGGCCGCGCTCCTGTCCGAACTCCTGGACGGCCGCACCCAGGGCCCGGTGTTCCTCACCGACCGGCGCCCGGGTCCGGCACGGGCGGGCATCCTGGACGCGTCCGACGTCTGCCCGCAGAGCGGCCGCGGGCGACTGTCCTACGAACGCGCCGAGTTCCTGTGCAAGTCAGCAACGGGCCTCGCACTGCGCCAGCTGCGGGACTGGGAAGGGGACGGGGAAGCGGACAGAGGCGGGGACAGCACCGAACGCTGAGAAACCGAGGCGGAGCGCAGGTCGAGGTCCCGGAATCACGGAAGTACGGAAGTACGGAAATTCAGCGTGCCGTGGGGCGTGCAGCCGCTCATTCCTCCGCGTCCCGGACCAGGAGTGCGATTTGCACCCGGTTCTCCAACATCAGCTTGGCGAACAGGTGGCCTGTGTGCGCCTTGACGGTCGCGACACTGATGTGGAGCCGCTCGGCGATCTCCGGGTTGCCCAGACCGTCGGCGATGGCCCGGGCGGTGTCGAGTTCCCGTTCGGTCAGCGCGGACAGCTGTTTCCGCGCGGCTTCTCGGAACGAACGACGAGCCTCAGCGGACTGCGGGCCCGTGGCGGCGGCGATCACCCGTGCCGTGGCCGCCGGGGACAACACGGGGTTTCCGGCGGCGACGGTCCGCACCGCGTCGAGAATCCGCGCCGGCGGGGTGTCCTTCAGGACGAATCCGAGGGCACCGGCGCGCAGCGCGCCGAGCACCAGATCGTCGGAGTCGAATGTGGTCAGCATGAGGACACGCGGCGGCGTCGGCCGGGTGAGGAGTTCCCGGGTCGTGCTGAGACCGTCCCGGCCGGGCATCCGGATGTCCATCAGCACGACGTCCGGCCGCTGTTCGTCCACCACGGTGATCGCGGCGTCTCCGTCGGCAGCCTCCGCGACGACGGTCAGGTCTGGTTCGCCGTCGATGACGAGTCGTAGTGCAAAACGCACCAGTTGATCGTCGTCGACGATGACGACACGCACCGGGTCCCGCTCGCTGTCCACTCAGCTTCTCTCTTCGTGGTCGTGGTTCGGCCAGGGTAGGTGGGCGGTGAGGAGGTATCCGCCGTCGTGCGTGGAGTGGTGGGTGAGTTCTCCGCCGACGAGGGTGACGCGTTCGGAGAGGCCGAGCAGTCCGAATCCCGATGAAGGCGGTGGGTTGGTCGCCGTGGTGGCCGGGGAATTGTGGACGCTCACGTGCAGTTCATCGCCGGCGGTTCCTTCGAGGGTGAGGTGCACGGTGGCGCCCGGGGCGTGTTTCGCGGCGTTGGTCAGTGCTTCCTGGAGGACCCGGTAGCAGGTTCGTCCCACGACGTCGGACGGTTTTCCCCTCACCGCGGTGGTGAGCGTGACGTCCAGTCCGGAAGTGCGGGCGTCGGCCACCAGCTCCGGGACGCGGTCGAGGGAGGGCTGTGGCGGTTCCGGGGCGTCCGGGTCGGCGCGGAGGACACCGAGGACGTCTCGTAGCTCTTCCAGCGCTTGATGGGAGCCGTCGGCGATGCCACGGATCAACGTGCGGTTCTCCTCAGGGGTGAGGTTGCGGCGGTGGTCCAGCACTCCGGCCTGCATGGCGACCAGGGAGATCCGGTGCGCGAGCACGTCGTGCATCTCCCGGGCGACATGGTTCCGTTCCAGGGCCCGTGCCTGTGCTTCCCGTGCACGCTGTTCCCGTTCCGCGCTCTCTGCCCGCGCTCGCAAGGACCGCACCTCGACGCGCCGGGCGCCGATGGCCACGCCCATGGCCACCGCGATGCCCGCGCTCAGTGCCGGCAGGGCGAGTTGGAGCCATACCGGGCCGGACGGGCTCTTGATCGGGTAGAGCACGAGGGTGAGTTGCGACGCGGCCACATAGACACACGCGGCAACTCCGATCTCCGCCGGACGGCGACGAGTGGACATCGAGCACAGAGCCAGAAGCGCGGCACCGACGGCGAGGGCCGACGTGCCCGAGGCGACGGCGACCACCATGGCGACGGCAAGCGGAAACCGTCGCCGCCACAGGAGAACCGTCAGGCAGCCGAGAGCCACCAGCGGATCACCGGTGACCAACCAGGAACACGTGTCGGCCGCGCACCCCCGCGGCAGCACCGCAGCGGTGGAGAGCCAGAAGGGAATACCCAGTGCCGCGGCTGCCACCAGCCGCCATGTCTGCTGCCACCCCGCGAGCCGTGGCACGGCGTCCCTGTTCATCCGGTCATTGTCGCCAATTCCCTGCGGACGGTGCAGCCCCGGGGCCACTCCCGCCCTGGCCCGGAGTCGTAGCACCGACTCGACTTTGGTCGAAGGCGGGTCGAGCCGTTGGGCCGATGTGACCGTGCCGCCGGGCGAACAGACTCGTATCCGTCGCCCGGCCGTTCCGGCACGCACCCCCGCGAGCCCCCTCAGGAGGACACCAGATGCGCAAAACCCTGTCTCTCGCCCTCGCCGCCACCGCGATGGCAACGGTCACACTTCCCGGATCGCCTGCGGTGGCGACTACGGATACGGTGACGGCCGCGCCAGGCTCCCCGCAGTGGGGGCCGTGTCCGCAGAAGGCCGGATCGAAGAGCGCCGACGCGTCCCGGCTTGAGTGCGCGACGCTCGACGTCCCGCTGGACTACCGCGATCCCGACGGCCGGCAGATCGAGATCGCCATCTCCCGTCTGGCGAGCAAGGACCCTTCGAAGCGCCGCGGCGTGCTGCTGACCAACCCGGGCGGCCCCGGTGGTTCCGGGCTCGACTACCCTGCCCTCCTCGCCGGCGCCAGGCTGCCGAAGGACGTCCTCGATTCCTACGACGTGATCGGCTTCGACCCGCGGGGCGTGGGCCGCAGCACTCCGGTCACCTGCAACCTGACGCCGCAGCAGCAGGCCCGCGGAAACTTCCCGCCGTACGCGCACTCCGCGGCCGACGTCACCAAGGAAGCCCCGTACGCGCGCACCATCGCCGAACAGTGCGCGACGTCGCGCACCGCGTGGATGCTGCCGCACACCACCACCGCGAACACCGCACGCGACATGGACCGGATCCGGGTGGCGCTGGGCGAGCCAAGGGCCTCGTACTTCGGTTCCTCGTACGGCAGCTACCTCGGAGCGGTGTACACGACGCTGTTCCCCGAGCGCAGCGACCGGATCGTGCTCGACAGCAACATGGGCACCGGGGGCTACGACCTGGCGAACTTCCGTTTGCTGGGCCTCGGCATGGAGGACCGGTTTCCGGACTTCGCCGCCTACGCGGCCCGGCACCCCACGTACGGTCTGGGCACCACACCGAAGCAGGTGACCTCCAAGTTCTTCGAACTCGCGCAGCGGCTGGACGCCAAACCGGTCGGCGGCATCGACGGCACGCTGTTCCGTGGGGTGACGTTCGATCGCCTCTACGTCGAGGGACTCATGCCCCAACTGGCCAAGGAATGGCAGGCGCTGGACGCGGGCACACCGCTACCGGCTCCGCCGCCGGTCCCGGAGAACTTCCTGGCCGGCCACTTCTACGTAACCTGCGGTGACTCGCGCTGGCCCGGCAAGGTCCGGGACTACCAGCGCAATGCCGCGATCGACCGGCGCAAGTACCCGATGCTGGGCGGCACCACCGGAAACATCAAGCCCTGCGCCTTCTGGCCGGACCACCGCGCCGAGCCTCCGGTACGGATCGGCGACCGAGGGCCGTCGAACGTACTGATGGTGCAGAACGAACGCGACCCGGGGACCCCTCTGGCCGGCGCCATGCGGCTGCGGCGGGCATTCGGCGACCGGGCCACGTTGGTGACCGCCGACCAGGGCGGGCACGGCGTCTACCCGTTCGGCCTCAACACGTGCGCCAACAACACCGCGACAGCGTTCCTGACCACCGGACAGCTCCCGGCGAAGGACCGCGTCTGCGCGGCGGAGCCGAACAAGTAAGGAGAGCGAACACATGATCAAGGAGTGGCGGCAGCGTCGTGCCCTCCAGCGGGTCATGCCCGGGGACGGACGAGAGTTGCAGCATTTCCGCTGGTGGCAGCTGCCCTTCCGGGCGCTGTTGCACCTGCGGCTGACGGGCGACGACGCCCGCCGGACGCTCTACACCGTCGACGTCAGGCACTGGCAGAACCAGTCGTCCGGCAAGGTCAAAGCCCACCTGTACCGCGACGGCAGGCTGCACGCCGTGTCCGGGCTTCCAGCCGTGTTCCGCGTCCCCGGCGGCACCGTCGAAGTGAGGATGAGCGGATTCGGCCTCAAGCGCTGTCATTACGTCACCGATGAAGGCCGCGAGGTGCAGCTGACCCCGGACCCCGACTCCGCCGAGGGGCGCCGAGCGCGCCTCGACCGCGCACACCCCGCGCTGAGCCGCGCCCTCGGCCTCCTCTCACTGGGCGTACTCGTCGCCGCCCTGGTGGTCCTCGTCCCACAGCTCGCCGAACAACTCACCAAGTCCGAGGGCATCGCCCAGCACACCGGGACCTTCACCTCACCGATCGACGTGCCGAAGTGGGGCAACATCGCGATCGGCGTCGCCACCTTGGCGGCCAGCACAGAACGGGCACTGCGACTGCGCCACAGCCTCCTGCTGGACGGCGCGGCGGGCTGATCCGCGCAGCCACCCGAGGTGCCGCCACCTCGGCGGCCGGAGGACCGAAGCCGGTGCGCAACACGCCGGTGGCCGGCAGTTCCACCCAGGCCCTGGCCGGCCGCTCCAAGGCGCTGCGGCTTCTCCCCCGTGGGAGGGACGGATGGACCGGCAACGCCACTTCCGGCACCGCCGGCTGCCAGGACCACCAGCACTGCACGCATCCGGTCTGTCAGGTGGTGTATCGCTGCCAGAACTTGACGGCACCCTTGGGACTGTTCGCCGAGTTGGACTTGTGCGGCACCAGGCAGAGGTAGTGCTTGCCGTGGAGGGTGGTGCGGTCGATCACCGCGGACCGGCCCACGAGAGGGTGCGCTCGCGGGACCTCCAGGACGAGCACCCTCACGGCACCGGTGCTGCGGAGACTGGACCCGGTCAGGCCTTGCCGACGGCGGACACCACGAGAAAGGAATCGGTTTCGAGCTCCATCACCACGGTGGCCGCCACCCCTTTGCTCTGCTGGGCAGCAGCGAAATCCTCCGCACGCCAGTTCGCCCAGGGAGAGTCGGCGGGGAAAGAGCCAAGAATTTTTTCGTCTCCGCCGCCATGACAGCTCGGGTTGCCTCAGATGGCGAGGTGGGCGCGGGCGTCCCGGCCGCAGTGCTGCTCCTGGTGCTGTCCCTCGCCGGCGAACGGCTGGTCGGTAAGAGTTCGCGCGGACAGGTGTGGGGTGAGCCTCTGCAGCGAGGCGGCACCGGTCCCGAAGAACAGGGACTCGCGACACTCTGTGACCGCTGGAGAGACCGTGCCCGTTCCTCCGTCGCGGCCGTCAGTCCGCCTCCTTGGGCTGCCAGCCGGCGGCCCAGTCATCGAGCTGAGAAAGGGATTCTCGCAGGGACCTGCCCTGTTCAGTGAGCAGGTATCCCTCACCAGTGTTCTCGACGAGGTCGGCCTGTCCGAGCTCGCGAAGTCTGTCTGCCAGGACGCTTGAGGAGACGCCGCCGCATCGTTGCTGGAGCTGTCGGAAGGTGGGAGAGGAGCCGTCTCGCAGCTCCCACAGGACCCGCAGCGCCCAGCGTCGACCCAAGAGGTCCAGGAGCGCCATGATCGGGCGCCCCGTGTGCGAGCCGCGGACCCGTCGGCCTGGGAGTGGTGTTGGTCCCGTCATTTGCTTCCCTTTCCAAAGCACCAATGCTACCGTCTCGCCATGCCTCTGAAATCGAAGCAGCCACGCATCGAGCCGCTCTCTCCGCCCTATGGCAAGGGAGCCGGCGAGGCCCTTGAGCTCCTCGGGCATTCACCCATCCAGCTGTTCCGGGTATGGGCCCGCCGGCCCGAGCTCGCCCGCTCCATCGCGGGCTGGGGAAGCTACTACTTCTCTCGGCGCTCCGCTCTCACTCTGCGCCAGCGCGAGCTGGTCATCGACCGGACCACCGCGCTGTGTGGCGCCGACTACGAATGGGCCGTGCACGTCGCGCACTTCGCCGAGAAGGCGGGACTCGACGCGGCGCAGCTCGTGTCCCTCGCGAGGGGAAGGCCGACGGACGGCTGCTGGCACACCACCGACCGCGCCGTACTCGAAGCCGTCGACGAGCTGCATGCAACCTCTGACTTGTCCGATGGCACCTGGGCGAACCTGGTCGCTGTCGCCGATGAGGACGCCGCACTCGATCTGGTCTTGATCTGCGGTTGGTACCACGCCATCTCGTTCGCCGTCAGGGCGCTCCGCCTGCCCCTTGAGCCCGGCACCGAGCCGATCTCCGCACTCTGATCCAAGCCAGATGCACTCATTCCCACACTGGAGTTCCAACACTGGAGGTTCCTATGCCCAAGGGCTACTGGGTCAGCGTCTACCGCACCATTTCCGATCCCGAGAAGCTGGCCGCTTACAACAAGCTGGCCCGTCTGGCCGTCGAGCCCGAGGGCGGCCGGACCTTCGTCGTCGGCGGCCGGGTCGTGGCGTACGAGGCCGGAATCGCCGAACGCACCGTCCTGGTCGAGTTCGACAGCTTCAAGCAGGCCGTTGCGACGCGCGAGAGTACGGCCTATCAGGAGGCGCTCGCCGCCCTCGCCGACGGCGTCGAGCGCGACTTCCGCATCGTCGAAGGCATCGACTGACCCAGGCCCGGTCGGAGCCTGCACTCCCGCACCACCAGAGGCCGAAGGCTCTCCACGAATGCCTGGACGTCAGCCGCGAGCGGCAGGGCTGCGCCGGCGTCGGTGTCGGTGTCGGTGTCGGTGTCGAACCAGGTCAGACGGCTCCCCCGATGCACCGTAGGCCCGGTGGTCGAGCAGGAGCCTGCGTGGGCACCAGCCGGGCGGCGGGAGGCAGCGGCTTCCGGAGCTGCCGGCCGAGAGGAAGCAATGCCGTATGTCCACGTTTCCTGTCGCGGTCAACCTCGCTGACAAGCTTGCCCAGTTCAGAGCCTGTGTCTAAACCCCGGTCGGATCAGCGAACGTCGTCTGGTGCGTGCGATCGCAAGGCGCTGGAAGGTCCTCGCTGGGGTCTCCCCTGCTCGAACGAAGTTGAGAGCTCGGGGAAGGAGCTACTAGGGCATTTCGGCAACGCCGCGAGCGTGCGTGCCAGGCGGCGGGCGCCCGGCCGGGGTTTAGACACAGGCTCTCAGCGACTTGTGGTCGCAGAAGAAGGTGGCCGAGCTCAACGACTACGAGGTGAAGCTCGCGAAGCTGAAGGGTGAGTTCGTCCGGCACAGCCGTGAGAGCACCGATGAACTGTTCTTGGTCATCAGCGGGCGGCTCACCATCCAGCTCAGGGATGACGATGTGGTGGTGGGTCCCCGGCGAGTTGTTCGTGGTTCCCCGAGGTGTCGAGCACTGCCCTGTGGCGGATGAAGAGACCGCCATCCTGCTGTTCGAACCGGCTGGAACGATCAACACCGGTAACGCAGGGGGGGGCCGATGACCAAAGCAGCCGAGACCTTCGATCAGGGGCTGTGATCAGTTGCTGGGCAGCATCCTCCGGCGTGGCGTTGGTCCCCTTCGGTGTCGGGGCCAACGCCCGGAGCTCCGGGTGGGCGATCAGCTGCCCGGGCCCCCGCACCGCCCGGGTGCCGTTGGGGAGCCCTGCCCTCACCCGGTACGCCGCCTGCGCCGGTAGTACGCGACTGCCACGACCGCGAGCAGGGGGCCCCAGAGGAGCAGCGGCGCGTACGCGAGGGTCATGACCCACCACTTGCCGCCGCCAGGGGCGTCCGGTGCGCCCATGTTCTCGGCGTTCCCCCACTCCCCCGCCCCCTGCACGGTGACGAACGTGACCGCGGCCGCCCCCAGCAGCGCCGGCACCGTCGCCAGCAGTACCGGTATCCGCCGTCCTCCCAGTCCCGGCACCCACGCGGGGAGCACTTCGCCCCACCGGTGCACAAGTCCCAGGGTGAGCAGCGCAAGCAGTTCCGCGAACAGACTCAGCCCGATCAGGTAGAAGGAGCCCGCCCCTGAAAAGTTCGCCGGTCCGAGCGGCCCGTCGAACCCCGAGTCCCACCCGAAGGCGATGGCGACCCGCCACAGCCCCGTCGGCAGCACCGCGAGCGCCGCGGCATGCGCCGCCCACCTGATGCCCCGCGCGACCTCGGGGCTTCGGGGTGCCCCGGGCACCTGGGCCCGCGCACCGGCTCCGCGCCGCACCCCGTCCAGTACGTCAGCCACGATGCCCCTCCGCTCCACCGTTCGCCACCTTCGCCGACGCCTGTACCGGAGCCTTCGGGGTCTTCCGCAGGTCCGCGTGCACGACCTTGAACCCACCCGTCCGTACGGTCGTGAACGGTGCGGGCGCCATGCAGGGCCCCACCTTCCCGAGGGTCACCTCGCCCTTTTCGTCCAGCACTTCGGGGTCGATGTTCACGGCCCCCCACGAGAACCCGAGCCGGTCCTTCTCCCGCTTGCCCCTGTCACCCTGCTGCACGCTGAATCCGAGGCGCTGCCCAGCCTTGAACGCGGCCCCGTCCGTGGTGATGACGGCGGTGAGCGTCGCCGTTCTGCCACTGGTCACGAGGCAGTCCACCCGCGCCTCGGCCTTCATGGGCTCGGGCATCCCCGCCGCTCCGTGACTGAACTTCACGATGCCCGTGGCATCGGTCGCAATGCCGGTGGGAATGCCAGGCACCGGCCGCGAGAAGGGCTTCGACTCGGCGTGCACGGTGAAGCGAATGTCGTCTTCGAGCGACTCGATGTAGTCGATCCGCCCCGCCCCGTGCACACTCGCGGTCACCGGAGCCGTCCCGCCCGCAGCCTTCGCGGCACCGGGCTTCCCGGGGCCGTGCTTCCCGGGGCCGCTCGCGCCGTGCCCCACCCCCATCAACGCGGTGAGCATCACCGCAGCCGCCCCAGCAGCACCCATCATCTCCACACGCACGACAAACTCCTCTGTCAGTGTCAGCAGGGCCGCTCAGGGCCTCGCACCCCGGGCCGCTCGCGGCTTCTCCCGGCCGCTCACCGCCCCTTCAGGAACGGCTCCAGCCTCGCCCGCCACCCCCACCCCCGCCCATCCGCCGATCGGCAGAACTCCCGCCCCGACTCACCGCCCGACCTCTACCGATCGGCATACTCCGCGGCCCGCACCCCGCCCGTACGCTGCCGCCATGTCACCCCCAACCACCCCGCCCTCCCCGCCGCTTCCCCTACGTCGGCACGTACCTGCGCCAGACCGAGACCCGCCGCCACAAGGCCGTCACCCAGGCGGTTCTGGCCCCAGAACGCATCGGGAAGGCCGGTCTGAGCGCCATGGACCGCACCATCCAGATGCTGCATGGCCCGGGACAGGCCGCCACCACCGCGCTACCGGGCCCGGACCAACTCCCCGCCCTGAGAAGGAGACAGCCGCCCGAAACGAGTGACCCGTACCCGCACCTGGTGCTGTGACCGAACAGGTTCGCCGAGGTCGTCGTCGTGGCGGCCGGTTGCGCGGTGACGTCCGGTTCGGGAGAAGGGCGGCACCGGCGGAGAATGGCTCAGGAGGCGGACGGCTCGATCTCCCCCGCGAAGACGATGACCTGGTCGATGAGGCTCCGCCGCAGGTGGACGACGTCCGTTCCCGCCAGGCGGGGGCCGCCGTCCGGCGTCGTGAAGACCCACTGGTACCGGGCCCACTCGTCCGGCATGTCCACCCCCGAACAGCGCACCATCGTGCCGGTCCCGGCGGGGTGGCGCCGGAGGTCCAGCACGAACCGCTCGACCGCCTCGATCCCCTCACTGCGGCCCAACGGCCCCCAGAAGACCACGTCCGAAGTGAGGGCCTGGGAGAGCAGCGCAGTCACATAGCTGTCGTCCGAGGCGTTGAACGCGGAGATGAACGTGTCGATCGCGGACCGCGCGGTCTCTTCCTGCTCTTCGGGCATGCACCAGTAATACCAGTCGCCTCGCGGACCGCGCGCGTCCCGTGAGCCGTCTCCCGAGCACGGTGAACCATCCCGGTCACAGCACGAGCGAGCAAATGGGATATTTCGAGCAGTACAGTCGGAATCATGGAGACACAAGAGGGCCGCGGGATTCGAAAGTGGGTTTCGACGGGACCACCGTCGAAGCCCTCGGCGACCCTGTGGCCGTCTCCCGTACATAGCGGGCGTACGGTTCCGGATCGCACCCGGCGCGACCACCCCTCTCCCCCGAGCTGATCGACGCGGCGTTCGCGGCTCCGGCCGCCGAACCCGCACCCGCACCACCCCCCAGCAAGTGAAACCAGGTACCACCATGAGCAGCGCCCCCGAATTCGCCCGCAAGACCGCCCTGGTCACCGGCGCGGCCTCCGGCATCGGCCTCGAAGTCGCCCGCCGCCTCGCCGAGGGCGGAGCGGCTGTCGTCGTCGCCGACTACAACGAGCAGGGCGCGAAGGACACCGCCGAGTCCCTCGTCGCGGCCGGTGGCAATGCCGCAGCGGTCCGCGTGGACGTCACCGACCCGGAGTCGGTGCGCGCCGCCGTCGACTTCACCTTCCAGAAGTTCGGCGGCCTGCACCTGGCCGTCAACAACGCCGGGATCGCCGGAGCCACCGCCCCCACCGGCGAGTACGGCATCGAGGACTGGCAGCGCGTCATCGACACCAACCTCAACGGCGTCTTCTACTCCCTGCGCTACGAACTCCCGCTGATCCTCGCCTCCGGCGGCGGCTCGGTCGTGAACATGTCCTCGATCCTCGGCAGCAACGGCTTCGCCGGCTCGGCCGCCTACTCCGCGGCCAAGCACGCGGTCGTCGGCCTGACCAAGACCGCAGCCGTCGAGTACGCGTCCCGGGGCGTCCGCGTCAACGCCGTAGCCCCCGGCTTCATCGACACCCCGCTCCTGAAGGGCGGCGACGAGGCCACACGCGAGCACCTGATCTCCCTCCACCCGCAGGGGCGCCTCGGCACCGCGGAAGAGGTCGCCGAACTCACCCTCTTCCTGCTCTCCGACCGCGCCTCGTTCGTCAACGGCAGCTACCACCTCGTCGACGGCGGCTACGCGGCCCGCTGACCGCGCGCGTCCCAGCACGCACCACGTACCCACCCTCCCCCGCAGGCTTCAAGAAAGCAGCACCCATGTCCGCTCAGATGAAAGCAGTCCAGTACCGCGCCGTCGGCGCGGCCCCCGAAGTCGTCACCATCGACCGCCCCGAGCCGGGCCCCGGCCAGGTGCTACTGAAGGTGACCGCCGCGGGCGTCTGCCACTCCGACATCGCCGTCATGAGCTGGCCCGCCGAGGCACTGCCCTTCCCCCTGCCGCTCACTCTCGGCCACGAGGGCGCGGGCACGGTCGCCGCGCTCGGCGAGGGCGTCACCGCCTTCGGCGTCGGCGATTCCGTCGTCGTGTACGGGCCGTGGGGCTGCGGCAGCTGCCTGCTGTGTGCGCAGGGCAAGGAGAACTACTGTCTGCGCGCCGCCGAACTCGGCATCCGTCCGCCCGGGTTGGGCGCACCGGGCGCACTCGCCGAGTACATGATCGTGGACGACCCCCGGCACCTCGTTCCGCTGGGCGACCTCGACCCGGTCACCGCGGTGCCGCTCACGGACGCGGGCCTGACCCCGTACCACGCGATCAAGACCTCGCTGCCGAAGCTGACTCCCGGCAGCACGGCGGTCGTCATCGGCACCGGAGGCCTCGGCCACCTCGCCATCCAGCTGCTGCGCGCGCTGACTCCGGCCCGGGTGATCGCCCTGGACGTCACGGAGGAGAAGCTGGACCTGGCCCGCAAGGTCGGGGCGCACGAGGGCGTCCTGTCCGACGAGCACGCGGCGGCCAAGATCCGCGAACTCACGGCGGGCCTGGGCGCGCAGGCCGTCTTCGACTTCGTCGGCGCGCCGCCCACCGTCGCCACCGCGTCGGCCTGCGCGGGGGTGGAGGCCGACGTCACGATCGTCGGTATCGGCGGAGGCGCGGCCCCCGTCGGCTTCGGGTCGGTCCCGTACGACGCGGCTTTCCGCGCCCCGTACTGGGGTTCGCGCTCCGAGCTGATCGAGGTGCTCGACCTGGCGCGTGCGGGCGTGCTCGATGTACATGTCGAGACGTACACGCTGGACCAGGCCCCCGAGGTGTACGAGCGTCTGCACGCGGGCCGCGTCAACGGCCGCGCCGTGCTTCTGCCCAACGGCTGACGTCGTCCGCTACGACCGGCTGCTCCCGTTCCGTACGACGTGACGGGGGCAGGAGTGGGTCTGGGCGGAGGGAAGGGGAGTGCCGCGGGCCCGCCCGTGTGTACTGCCTGACCAGCGGGCGTATTCGGTCCGGGTTGGAGTGAGCACCACTGGCCGTGATGATCACTCTGTTACGGGCAGGCATTCGGCAAGCAGGTTGACGATGTCGCGCCAGGCTCGCTGTGCGTGCTGTGGGTGGTAGCCGACGCCCGGGGGTGTGGCGTGGTCGACCGTTGGATGGTGGAAGCCGTGCAGGGCCCCGCCGTAGACCACGCAGCGCCAGTCGACGCCCGCGTCCCGCATCTCGGCGGTGAACGCTTCCCGTTGCGCGGGCGGCATGATCGGGTCTTCCGATCCGACCCCCACCCACACAGGGCAGCGCATGCGTGCCGCCTCGCCCGGTCGGCCCGTGGTCAGTGCGTTGACCGTACCGATCGCGCGCAAGTCGACTCCGTCGCGCCCGAGTTCCAGCGCAATCGCTCCTCCGGTGCCGTAGCCGATTGCGGCGACCTGGTCGAGGTCGGCCCGGGGTTCGGCGCGCAGCACCTCAAGTGCCGCATGGCCGATGGCCCGCATCCGGTCGGGGTCTGCGAGCAGCGGCATGCAACGAGCCAGCATCTCCTCGGGGTTGTCCAAGTAGCGCCCGCCGTGGAGGTCGAAGGCAAGCGCCACGTATCCCAGCTCGGCCAGGGCATCAGCGCGGCGGCGCTCGACGTCGCTGAGACCCATCCCCTCAGGCCCGATCAGGACTGCGGGTGCACGATCTGCACCGGCGGGGAGCGCGAGGTGGCCGATCATCGCGAGACCATCGGCCGGGTAGGCGACCGTGCGTGTGGTGATCGTCATGAGGCTGGACCGTAGTGGCGGTCGGGCCGGGTCGGGCAGGTGTTCACCGTCGGCAGAAGGTGGTCCGGCGCGGCTGCACGAGGATCGCGTCGGCTGCGTGCGCATCCGCGGTAAGCCGTCACGTCCGTTGCTCCAGGCGCCAGGTCACGCTGAGTCGGTCGATCAGGTCGATCAGGTCGATCAAGGTCGCGTGTGACCGAGTGTCCCCCAGGCCAACGGTTGCGGGACCCCGGGCGGCGGTGAGGGGCGCACCCGTGCCGGGGCGGATTTCCTCGCCGGCGCAGTGATAGGCCCCCGACGAATTCTGTCGGGGGACCGACTTTCAGATGCTCGCCGGGATCAGCTCTCCGAGAAGTTGCTTCCGGAGATGCACGGGCCGGACGGCGGATTCCAGCACAGGTGCAAGTAGTACCTGGTCGATCCCGTGATGTCGTACGTCTTGTAGGCGCCACACGCCGCGTCGCCGCCATCAGTGATCGTAAAGACGGTTGCTCCTGTGCTGTACTTCTTCAGCTTTCCTACGACACCGTGACCATCAACGTTGGTGTCGCACACTCTGAACTTGTCGCCGCTGTCGACGAACTCCATGAATCCGCGACCGTTCAGCGTCACAGAGCGGTCAGCCGCATAGGCTGATGTGGACAGCGTCACCACGGTGCCCAGGGCAACGGCCCCCACAGCGGCCGAACGGATCAGGTTCTTCCCAAATCGCATAGCGGTCTCTCCCCTTCGGTTGTGAAGGAAAGCAGCCTGTTCGGCTGCCGCGGCCGACTATTGCGCACCGCGCGCCGCACGAGCAACGGGTGGAAAGCATTCCGATTGAAACCCTTCGGTGCGCAAGCGGAAACGCGCCAATTCCCGCTGCACCTGGGCTTGTTATCGAATGCACAATGCCGGACCGGCACCAGTACCGGGACTGAAGGAACTCCGGTATCCGAACGCTCGTGGTGACGCCTTCGGCCGGAATGTGCGGCAGTGACCGCAGTGGCAGGCGCCCCCGTGCCCTGGGCTTCGGGTTCACGCCGCCATCGGGAGGCCTTGGGGAGGACGGCTCCGCTGCGGCCGGGAGCTCTGCGCGGGCGTGGCTCTCAACCTTGCCAGGGTGGGGCGGGCCGTGCTGAGGCTGATCCGGGCGGTGTCCCGAACCGTGCCAGACAGTGCCACACCTTCTTGAGGGACTGCGGGTCATGGTGTCCGGTGCGGGCAGCGTCTCCGATGACCCGGGGGTTGAGGATCCCGTCGACGGCGACCTCGGCTCCCAGGTCGACGTACTCCTGCCCTCGGAAGTCGGGGTGGCGTCGCAGTTCTTCGACGGAGAGCTGGAGTCCTGGATGCCATTCGATCGGACATGGCAGGCGGCGGGCTGCCACTTCCACCGGCGTTTGCCTGTACGACGGATCCAGGACCAGGGCTTCCACATGGTGCTCCAGCACCAGTGGTCCATGGATTTGTGCCTCGATGTAGTCGTCCAGCGCGTCTTGATCGTCAACCGCAGCCAGGTCGATGAGAGACATGCTGGTGGCGACCCCGAAAGCCGTTGGCTGGAGGAAGCTGTCCGGGTAGCAGAACGTGGCTCGTGGGAGAGTTTCGGCGGTCAGCCGAAAGTGCGCGGAGCCGAATCGTGGCGCGGCCCCGTGGGGCTTGTGCCGGAAGTTCAGTGCGCCGTAGACAGGCCGCTCGTGGGAAGGCGCGTGGTCATAGGCACCGTTGAAGATCCGGTTCTCCCAGCGCCATCGGTCCCCGCCCGGGTGGGCGGTCAGACCGCCGTTGCTCGTTCCGGTGACGAACTGCGAGTGGTAAACGCCGTCCCTTGCCAGCGCGAGCAGGACGGGCCGGTCGTGCACCATGCGGTCCGGGTGAAAGTTCAGGGTCACTCGCAGCGCGGGGTCCACGGGAGGGCCGGATGACAGCGACGCGACATGACAGAGGGCCTGCTCCTGCGGTGAACGGCCTGTGTCTGGCTTCATCGGCGCAGTGTGCCCGAACTCGATCAAGTGGTGCACCCGGATTGACCGGGCGGACGGCATCGGCATGCGACGGGGAGGGAAGTCGCTCGACGCAGGGGCCGTCATGGCCGAATGCGGCCGCTGCCCCGGAGACGGGCTCGGCCTGCAGAACGGTCGAGCGCGTGAACACGCCGGCCCGCCGAAGGTGAGGGGCCGGGCACAGTCGGAGCAGGGAGCCACTGCTCCGATACGGTGAGGGGATGACCGAGAGCCTGCCTGACGACGTCGCCGACGTGCTCGCGGCGGTGCTGTGCTCGGACATTCCGGTTCATGCCGCGCTGCGGGCGCAGGTTCCGCACCTCAGCGTGCGAGATCGCTGCACATGCGGGTGCGGTACCGCCTACTTCGCACTCGACACCAGCGAGGTTGAGCCTGCACCGACCGGCCCCGGCACCGTCGTGGCGGGCGAAGCTCAGCTCGTCACCGAGGCCGGTGCGTGCTGCGGCGAGGTCCTGGCCTTCGCGCAGGGCGGCTACTTGTCGTGGCTGGAAGTCTGCTCATGGAGCGACGACACCGAGGTGACCCTGGCCGCCGCACGGCACTGGCTGCATCCACGCCCTTGATGACGACGAGTACGCCGGAGCAGGGGAAGAGCGGGCCGGAAGGGTGGCGTGCACATCACTTGTCACCTCGACGGCTCGCAACCGGCGCAGCACGGGTGTGTGTCCAAGGCGGCCGGCAACCCGCGCCGCGCGGGACGACGCTCACCGGTCACTCGTTTGGCACTTGTGGCGCTGGGCGGCCGACGGCGCCCTCGTGCCTCGACTGCCAACGGTGCTGCGGTACTTGAGAGGGCATCGCACCGGCCGGGGCACCGCGGCTGACGGAACTTCAGGATGCGAGGGCGTGCGCGGGGCCTTCTGCTCGGAAGTGAACTCGTTTCGCCGCGACGGCGCACCGGTGCCGCCCCGGGTTCTGTGGAGGTCATTTCCTTGCGTTCGCTGAAGATAGCCACCGGCACTGCCCTCGTCACCACCGCTCTCCTGCTCAGCGCCCCGATGGCCTCGGCCTCAGACACTCAGTGCGACCCCGCCACCGCGGCGGCGATGGAGGCGGAGTCCGCGTACAAGGCGGCCGTCGCCGACTACCAGAAGCAGATCGACGCCGGCGGGCACCCGGGTCAGGCCGAACAGGACAACGTCGACCAGCTCAAGCAGAAGTCCGACTCGGCCGCCTCGCACGCGCAGCGGGTCTGCGGCGACACCACGATGGACCCCTCGCACCAGACGACGCAGCCCCACGGCGCCGTGCACACCGGCGTGGGCGGCACCAGTGGCGGCGACAGCGACAGCACGGAGCTGGCGGTCGGCCTCGGCGCGGCCGCTGCCCTGGGTGCGGGTGCGCTGCTGGCGAACCGTCGCCGCAACCGCGGTCGGGTCTGACCGAAAGCAGCGCCGGGCCGGGCCGGATAGCGGTCAGGTCCAGTACAGGCCAGGTCCGGCTGGTGGTCCCGCGGGACCGGGACCAGCAGCCGGACCTCCTGCGAGACGGCTGGCGAGACGGCGCAGGGGCCCACGGCGAAGCCGGGCCACCCTCCCGGGCGCGCGCACCCACCCACGACGAGAGCAGGGCACCCGTGGAGCAGACTCCGCCCGGTTTCAGGGAGCGAGTGAACAGAGCCGCCCGTACGGTGGTGGCCCTCGTGCTGCTCTTCTGGGGTTTGACCGTACTCAGTAACGGCCAGGCGTCCGGGCCGCCTCCGCAGCCCGGTGCCGCCCAGGCTCTCGGCACCTCCTCCGGACTCGCTCCCGTGCCCACGGCGCCTCCCCTTGCCGCAGCGGTTCCCGTCGGTGTGGTGATCCCGGAACTACAGGTGGACGCACCGCTCATGGGCCTGCCGCTGGACGAGGACGGCCGCCTCGCCACGCCTCCGGACAGTGAGCGCAACCTGGCCGGCTGGTACCAGGCAGGCGCCTCCCCCGGCGCCGTCGGCACCGCGATCCTCGCCGGACACGTCGACACCGCGACGGGCCCGGCCGTCTTCTACGGCCTGGGCTCCCTGGCCAAGGGCAACACCGTCCGAGTTCCGCGCACGGACGGCATCACCGCCGTCTTCACCGTCGACGCCGTTGAGGTGTACCCGGCCGACGCCTTCCCCGACGACAAGGTCTACGGCCCCTCTTCCACACCGCAGCTGCGTCTGATCACCTGCGGGGGCGGCTTCGACAAGAAGACGCAGCGCTATCTGGGAAACGTCGTTGTCTTCGCCCATCTCACCGGCCGTGCTTGAGTGCCCTGAGCCTGAGAGCCTGTGCGCCGAAACGACTTGGTCGTCAGGAGGGCAGAGCGTGCCCCACGAGCAACGCCCGGCGCGCCAGGAAGCCGGTTGATGGCGTGGAGGAGTGTGGGGGCGGTGCCGCGCAGGAGGCTCCGGCGGAAACTGGCCGGTGTTGTTGCACCTGTCGTAGCGGCATGTGGTGTGGTCGAGGCACCACCGCACGAAAGGCTCCGTCTGATGCACCCCTCCCTCACGCCTCCCCGCCAGGTCAAGATCGGTGATGCGGCCGCGTTTGCCGGGACCACCCCGCGTGCCATCCGCCATTACCACGCGATCGGTCTGCTGCCGGAGCCGGAGCGAGGTGGAGACGGCCGACGCCGCTACGGCTACGACGACATGATCCGCCTGCTGTGGATCCGCAGGATGGCAGCGGCCGGCATCAGCCTGGACGACATGCGGGCCGCCTTTGACGAAGCCCGGGGCATCGAGGAGATCCTGAGCAGTCTGGAGGAGACCTTGGCGGCGCGGGAGGCCGAAACCAAGCGTCAGCGCGCCGCTGTCCAGCGCCTGCGGGCGGCGGGCAGCCCGCTGGGACTGCTCTCCGAACTGGTCACGGACCGGCTCAGCGACCTGCCACCGGGCGCACTGCGCCCCTCCGACCTGGACACCCTGCTGGTCACGGAACGGGTCTTCGGACCGCTGGGCGCCGCCCTCCAGGCCAGCGTGTTCATCGTGCTGGCCACCCACCCCGGCCTGAGGGCCGAGGACGACCGTCTCGACGCCGCCGAAACCGCTCTGGACGAGGGCGTCGATCCCTACGACCCGCGCGTCGAGGAACTCGCCGTACAGCGATGCGCCCAGCACATGGCCCTGGACGAGGCGGCCGGGGCAGCTGGGCTGGACGTGGCCGAGGAGAAGCTCTTCGAGATCTACGACGCCGATCTGAAGGGGGAGGAGGACACAGGAATGAGCGCCGTGGAAGCGACCGGCAAAATGCCCTACGACTTCTCTCCTGCCCGGATGCGCTGTATGGAACTCACGGCACAACTCGTCGCCGACGCCATCTCCGCGGACGACTGATCGCCTGTGGATGGCACCGATGCGGCCAGACGTCCGGTCACGGCAGGGATTGCGGGGCCCTGACCGACTTTCGATCGCGTGTTCGCATCTGCCCCGGTGTCGGGGTAGCGTGCTCGAAACGATCACCAACCGGGAGAGCCATGCCCCTTACCAGAACCGGCCCCGGGCGCCCTCCGGGAATCCGCCCTGGAGCCGATGGCCTCACCGTGCGGCAGGGCGCCATCGTCGAAGCCGTCCGCGAGCACGTCCGTGAGCACGGCTACCCGCCCTCGATGCGGGAGATCGGTGTGGCAGTCGGGCTGGCTTCCACGTCCTCGGTCGCGCACCAGCTCGGGGTGCTGGAGCGACTCGGCATCCTGGAGCGCGACCCCAAGCGCCCCCGCGCCTACCGCATCAGTGCCGACCGCGTCACCGCCCTCTCCTCACCGCACGAGGACACCGAGCACCGGGCCGTGCACGTGCCGCTGGTGGGCCGGATCGCCGCCGGCAGCCCGGTCCTGGCCGAGCAGCACGTCGAGGACGTCCTGCCACTCCCCCGCCGCCTGGTCGGCGAGGGAGACCTGTTCGTCCTCACCGTGGTCGGCGAGTCCATGATCGGCGCACACATCGCGCCGGGCGACCAGGTCGTCGTACGCGTCCAGAACGAAGCCCAGAACGGCGACATCGTCGCCGCGATGATCGACGGCGAAGCCACCGTGAAGCGCTTCAAGCGCGACGGCGACCAGGTCTGGCTGCTCCCGGAGAACCCCAGCTACGAACCGCTCTGGGGCAACGAAGCCACCATCCTCGGCAAGGTCACCGCCGTACTGCGCTCGCTGTAGCCCCAGCCCGGCAAGCAGTGCGGCACCACCCGCCGCCGGGCGCAGATCGATGTGCTCCTCGGACACGACGGCGACCTGCCGGCAGAGCGCGGTCAGGAGGGCTGGACTTCGTCGAAGAGGGCGAGGGCCTCGGCAGGGTCCGGGCTCACGAGACGTTCCAGACCGGCCGCGGTGATCTCTGCCCATCGGCCGGCTCGTGCCCACATCTGCTCCTCGAAGGCGTGGACGGCCTTGTCCGGATCTGCGGGGCCGGTGGCGAGGGACTCGGCGAGTTCGGCGCCTTCCAGCATCGCGAGGTTCGCGCCCGCCCCCAGGGGAGGCATCAGGTGGGCGGCGTCGCCCAGGAGCGTCACGCCCGGGACGTGAGTCCAGGTGTGGGCCACGGGCAGGACGCAGAGAGGGCGGTGGACGAAAGCGGTGCCGTGCCGGATGAGGTCGAGGACGGGCGGGGCCCAGCCGTCGAACAGGGCCAGCAGGCTCGATCGGACGGCCTCGGCGTCGGCCAGGTCCAGGTGCGTGTGCCAGTCCAGCGGCGCGCGGAACTGGGCGTACACCTTGGCGTTGCCGCCGCTGTTGCGCTGGGCGACGAGTGCGCGGTTCACGCCGTACACGGCTACCGAACCGTCGCCGATCAGGTGGGCGAGGTCGGGGTGGCGGGTGTCCATGTCGTTGAGGGAGGTCTCGACGTAGGTGACGCCCGTGTAGTGCGGTGTCGCCGGCGAAACGGCCTGGCGGATCCGGGACCGGGCACCGTCCGCGCCGACCACCAGGTCGAAGGTTTCCTGCCGCCCGTCCGTGAAATCGACCAGTACGCCGTCCCGGGCGCCCGGCGTCACCTGCGTCACGCACCGCCCCCACTGGACTTCGAGGGGGCCGAGCAGCAGGTCACGGAGTTGCCCACGGTCGATCTCGGGATTGGCCCGGTCGGCCGGACGGGGTCGCCAGTCGCGCAGCACGGTCCCGTCCGTGTCCAGGATGCGCATGGCCTGCCCCTCGGGACGGGACAGCGCCTGGAATTCCGCCAGCAGCCCCGCCTTGTCGAGCGCCCGCTGGCCGAGCCCTTCGTGCAGGTCCAGGGTGCCGCCCGGGGGGCGGGCGTCGGGGGCGGGATCGCGTTCGAGGACGGTGACCGGGTGGCCATGGCGGTGCAGGACGCGGGCGAAGGTAAGGCCGGCGGGACCACTCCCGACCACTGCGATGCGATGCCTCATGTCAATACACTGTATTGGCACATGACGATGCATCGCAACGGTACGGTGTGACCATGACTGTGTGGGACCGGCCGGAGCCGCCGACTCAACCCGTACCGCTCGACCGGGAGCGGATCGTCGCCGCGGCTGTCGCGCTGGCCGATGAGGGCGGGCTGGGGGCGGTGTCCTTGCGCAAGGTCGCCGCCCGTCTGGATGCCGGCCCGATGCGGCTGTACAGGTACATCTCCACCAAGGAGGAACTGTTCGACCTCATGGTGGACGAGGTCCAGGCCGAGATCCTCCCCGAGGAGCAGCCCGGTGACTGGCGGGAGGCGCTGAGCGTCCTCGCCCACCGCACCAGGCGGGCCGCGCTCCGGCACGAATGGCTGGCCGACCTGCTCGGCGGCCGCCCGGCCTTCGGCCCGAACGGCCTCGCCGTCGCCGAGGCCGCGCTGTCCGCCCTCGACGGCCTTGCCGACGTCGACACCGCCATGCGTGCCGTCGAGACCGTCAGCGCCTACTTCAACGGCGCGATCCGCCGCGAGATCACGAACCTGCGGGCCGAGCGCGCCACGGGCCTCTCCAAGCACGACTGGCAGCGCGCCTCCGGCCCGCATCTGACGAAGATGCTGGCCACGGGCCGCTTCCCGGCCCTGGCCAGGGCCGTGTACGACGGCACCGACGTGGACGCCGAAACGTCCTTCGCGAACGGCCTGGACTGGGTCCTTGACGCCGTGGCCGCCAAACTCCCCCGGCCGGGCGCTTCGTAGGTCCCGCGCGTCCGGTTCAGCCCTGGGGGTACGCCCCGGTGACGAGCTTCTCGCGCAGCACCTGCCATTGGGCCGCCATGTCGTGCACCAGATAGAGGTCCCTGCGCCGGGTCCACGGCTGGCCCGACTGCCGGTCGTACGTGTGGGGCATGGCGTGGCCCTCCGGCGCGTACGCCTTCATGCCCCGGTCCCGTGTGGTCTGCACACAGCGCTTGATGTGGTCACGAAAGCCGACGACGCCGGCCGTGCCGATGCCGCCGGGGAGGCCCTCCCGGGCTTTGGCGACCTGGGCGGCCACGCCGTCGGTGCTCAGATAGGTGATCGTGCCGTCCGGTGCGACGACCGGCTCGATGGCCGTGACGTGCCGCATGCGGTACTTGGACTCCAGGAATCGCGCGATCTCCCACTGCGCGTACACCGGGATCGTGCGGTGCCTGCGGATGCGGGCGACGGCGTCGGCCAACTCCTCGTTGACCGGGCCCGGTTCGGGGCGCACCTTGGTCGGGTCGCCGCCCCCGGCCGGGGGCCGGTTGCCGAAGCCGTACGCGACCAGGAAGTCCAGCTTCCGCAGGGGCGCGGTCTCGGGGTGCCAGTCGAAACCGACGTCGTGCAGGTGCGGGACGAGCGAGCGAGCCGCTCCCCTGTCGTCGAGTTCGGCGGCCAGCACCGGCAGCATGTTCCGGGCCAGCTCGTCGGGGGCGTGTCTGTCGCCGGGGTGCTCGTGTGCGGCGGCCGGGGTCGCGCCGAGCGTTGCGGGCACGGCGAGGGTGGCGGCCAGTGCGGCCGCGAAGTCACGTCGTTGCATGGTGAGGGGGAGACCTTTCTCTGGTGCGGTGCCTCTCGACCGTTCCAGCCGCCGGGGACGCGGGGCTGAACACCGTGGGGCGTTCTCGTGCCGGGAGCACGGCGACACCGACGGTCGCACGCCTCGTTGCGTACGGGGAAGGGCAACGGCGCGCTCACCCCGGACCCTCACCCGGGGTGGGCGTGCGGGGCCGTGTGCAGCCCCGCACGCACGGTCAGCCCTTCGGCTTGGGGTTCGGCTCCGCCTCGTTGGTCATCCGTACGACGACGCCCTTGGACGCGTTCGCGCTCGTCACCGGGTGCGGTCCGGAGACCGGGTTGCGCGGCAGCCGGTAGCCCTCGGGGGCGACGGTCTCCCTCACGTAGTACGAACCGAGGGGCAGCCGGTCGAAGTCGCAGCGGCCCTGGCTGTCGGTGGCGCAGCCCGGGCCGGTCTGCCGGTCGATGTCCGGGCCGGAGGTCTGGAGGCCCGGCTTGCGGCCGGTCTCGCGCCAGAGGTCGACGACGGCGCCGGCCAGGCCGCGCCCGGTGCGCGCGTCGACCTTGCGGACCTGGAGGCGCCCGGTGACCGCGGGGACCTTTGATTTCTTGTCGCGTACGACCGTGGTGATGCCCGGTTGCGGGAGCGGGGCGGTGATGTTGAGCGGCCCGAAGACGTTGGGGTCGGGCAGGTCGTAGCCGGCCGGGGCCTTGGTCTCCTGCCAGTAGTAGGAGTTGCCGATGTCGGCTGTCTTGCGGCACACGCCCTGCGCGTTCGTGGTGCACGGGGTGCCTTCGCGCCGGTCGGGGCGCGTGCCGGAGGGCTGGAGGCCGGGCACCCCGTTGGTCTCGCGCCAGAGCTGGAAGACGGCACCGGCCAGCACCGCGCCGGTGGCGGCGTCCCGCTTGACCACCTTGAGCTCGCCCACCACCGGCGTGGGTGTGCCGCAGCCGGGCAGGTCGCCGTTGAAGGGGTACGCGTGGAACTCCTGCCCGCCGCCGCCGGACGCCGCACTCTCGTGCGTGAGGGAACCGGTGGTGAAGAAGCGCCCGTTGACGCCCGGCAGTGACACAGCGGTCTCCGACGCCTGATTGCCGATGAGCACGCTGCCCTGGAACTGGCCGGTGCCCTTCAGGTCCACGGCCGCGGCGTCGGGGAAGTTCCACAGCAGCTTGTCGCGCAGCTTGTTCAGCGGGTCGCTGGTGTCGTCGATGCCGCCGCTGTACGTGTTGATGGTGCGCTTCGCGCCGAGGATGTTGACCAGGACGGTGGCCCCGGCCGGGATTCCGTTGAACACGAGGCCCTGCTGGCCGCCGCTCGCCGACGCCAGGTCGAAGTCGACGTTGAAGACCTGGAGCTTGGAGGTGCCGTCGCCGGTGAAGACGGTCTGGCCGCCCTGGTTGTCCGCGGTGCCGGTGGGCGGGCGGGTGCCGGTGTCCCCGTCGGCGTAGCACTGGCTCGCGTCGGACAGCTGCTGGCGCAGTCCGACGTACGGGACGGCCGCGGCGGGGTCGAGGGTGTCGGTGCCGTTGACCGTGCCGGTGAGTGGGCCGGCGTGCCGGACCACTCCGTCCTCCGCGACGAGGCGCTGACCGGCGGCGATGGAGACGGCGCCGCCGGTGGTGAGGTAGTCGGAACCGACGGGCGGCGCGACGCGGGAACCGACGCCCGCGACGCCCACGTTGTAGATCTGACTGCCGTCGGCCGACTTGTTCATGTCGAACGAGCCGAGCACGACGACCCGCCCCTCGGCCTCTGCGGCCTTGCCGCGCACCCGGAAGTCGCCACCCGCGAAGACGTTGATGCCGTTGTCGTAGCCCGCGATGGCCCCGTTGTTGATCGGTGGGAACGGATCCGGGCAGTCGCCCGGCACGCAGGGGCCGAGCCCACCCGGCAGCGGGTCCGCCCGCACCGCCTGAGGTGCGGCTGCCGCCGGGCCGGCCGTGCCCAGCGGAAGGAACACCGCGCCCGCGACGAGCCAGGTCACCCCCGCTGTCCGCAACCCTGTACTGCCGAATCCGCCAAGGACCATGTGCAACGTGGTCACCACTTCCCCGTCGAGGCGTCGATACGTCGATACGTCGATACGCCGAGAGCCCAGCACGCCGAAATGGCGCTGTGCGTACTCTCCTGATGCCCCGTCAGTCGCGCGAGCGGGAAGCGTCCGGCCGAGGAGCGGAATCACCCGACTGCCGTAGGCGCACGACGGTTGCCGCCTCGAAGTTCGTGTGCGACACGACTCTGTGCGGGCCCCGGCCCACAGGCCTTCCGGCGGTGTTGGACCGGGGCCGGGTCGTCAGTGGTTCTCGGGCAGATCGGACTCGGCCGGCAGGACGGAGCGCAGGCGCGGCGCCTTGGTCGACGATGCCGCGGGCGCGGAGGGCTTGCCGCAGAAGGCTGCCTCCAGCGTCCCGCCGAGGGCGGTGTTCGCGGCGCCTCGGTTGGAGGTGTTCGCCATGGCGGAGAGCGCGCGTCGGCCGTCACGGGTGGCGAAGGCGTAGGTGTAGAAGCCCTGAACGGTGCCGGTGTGGCCGTACACCTGGGCGCCGCACGACAGGTCGTAGCGGCGCAGCCCGAGACCGTAGAAGCGGGTCCCGGTGGTGTCCGTCGGCGTGACCGTGGTCATGGCGTCCAGCATCCGGGGCGGGAGCAGCCTGCCGCGCATCAGCGCGGTCATGAAGGTGTTCAGGTCGGCCGGGTCGGAGATGATCGCACCGGCCGACTGGGCCCATGAGACGGTCTGTTCCGTGGAGTCGACGAGCGGCGCCCCTTCCTCGTCGGGGTGGAGGTAGCCGCGTACGTGGACGCCCTTGATGCGGGTGTCCGGGTGGACGTAGGAGGTGTGGCGCAGGTTGAGCGGCTTGATGATCCGGCGCTGGTACTGCTTGGCGACCGGGGTTCCCGTGGCGTTCTCGATGAGCATGCCGACCACGACGAAGTTGGTGTTGGAGTACTTGTAGGCGGCGCCGGGTTCGGTGGTGCGGGGTTCGGCGAGCGAGAGGCCCACGAGTTCACGGTAGCTGAAGACGCGGTTGCGGACGGCTTCGAAGCCGGGGACGGTCTTGGCGAACATGGCGTCGGTGTAGTCGGCCAGGCCGCTGCGGTGGGTGAGCAGGTGACGGACCGTGATGCGGTCGTCGGGCAGCAGTCCGGGGAGGTAGCGGTTGACCGGGGCGTCGAGTTCCAGTCGGCCCTCGTCGACCAGTTGGAGCAGGACGACGCTGGAGAAGGTCTTGCTGACGCTGCCGATACGGAAGCGTGCCCGGGTGTCCATGGCTGCGCCGGAGACCCGGTCGCGGACACCGGCGGTGCGGGTGCGGACGCCGTCGGGGCCGCTGAAGCGGGCCATGGCTCCCGGAGCGCCGTTGGTCATGGCGGCGTTCAGGGCGGCGGTGACACCGTCCATGTCGGGGGCTCGGGTGGCGGGGGCCGCCGGTCCGGCAGGGGATTTCGGGGCTGCCGGTGCCGCGGAGGCTGCGGTGGCCGGGGCGAGGCCACAGGCCAGGGCGGCGATCAGGGTGGTGCTGACGGCCAGACGTCGGTGCGTCGACAGGGACACGTGACTTCCTCGTTCTCAACTGGTCGCGAGAGCGGCGCACACGTGGGGTGCGCCGCGGGGCCCGGGAGAGGCGGTGAGAGAGTGCCGTCCCGGGTCCCATGGGGCATGAGTGCGGATGCGGAAGATCGGTTCCTGTCGCAGGGCATCGCGATCCAGTTCGATATCGGACTGGATCAGGGCCTGCCCCGGGCAGGCCCCGGGGACGGCCGGTTCACCAGATGCTCTCGACCCACTCCGGGTGGTCGACGAACGGGTTCCGGTTGTGCTGGTAGGTGCTGTGGATGACCTCGTTGCGGCGCTGCTCGAAGGCGCTGGGCGGGTCCTGGAGCGACCACTGTTTGAGGACGGCCAGTCGCCCGATCGCGGGCTGGGAGCCGTTGTTGACCAGGTCGTTGGGCTCCAGATCGGCGAAACCGTCTCCGCCGTCGTAGCGGACCGCCATGTACAGGATCATCCGGGCCACGTCGCCCTTGACGGCGCCGCGCGGTTCGAAGCTGTCGCCGTCGGTGAAGTTTCCGCTCGCCCCCGACACCGGGCTGCCGCCGTTGTCGAAGTCCTTGTTGCCGCGGATGCTGTTCACGGTGACGTCTTCGGGCCGCAGGTGGTGGAGGTCGGTGCCGGGGCCGGTGGAGGTGCCGAAGTCGCCGTGGGACTTGGCCCAGACGTGCTCGCGGTTCCAGTCGCCGGTGTTCCCCCCGTTGCGTGATTTGGCGAGGGACTTCCCCGTGTACAGCTCGATCACGTTCGCGCTGTTGGCCGGGTCCTGGTCGGTGTTCTTCAGTGCGTCCCACACCTGGTCGTAGCTGAGCTTGGTCTGTGAGCTGATGATCGAGTGGAGCGCGCTCTTGAGTGCGGCGCCGCTCTTCCCCTCCGCGGCGGCGTAGTACGGGTCCAGCGCCCCGGCGGCCGGTATGCGGGTGGAGGTGGAGTCAGCGGGGAGGGCGGCCGACGGGGCGGCCGCGGCCAGCAGGGACAGGGCCGCGACGGCCGAGGCCGCGGTGCTGAGACGAGTACGACGACGGGACATGGTGACGGGGTCCTCTCTCGATGCCCGGCACCGGGCCAAACCCGAGCGGCACGGGCGCTGAACAGACGCTGAGCGGACCCTGGCACGCCCCGGGCAACAAAAGATGACGTGCACGCAACAATCACACCGCTTCCCCACCACACCCCCGCCACGCCGCCGCACGGGCCGCCGGAATCCGGCACGGGCAGCACAGCGCGGGCCAGAGGTCCGCCCGTGCGTGGTCCATGACCCATGCGTTCAATTGAGCGGTGGCGGAGCCTGGTTGGCGCCTGCGGTTCACCGCGCCTCCCTCCAGTGGTCACTCGGTCCTCACCCGCCACCGTGAGGGTGGCCGCATGACCTCCACTTTTCGGACCCTGCGCCGCGTCGGCGGCGCTTCCCTTCTCGCCGTGACCGTCGGGCTCCTGTCCCCCGCTTCGCCGGCGCACGCCGCCGAAAACGCCGTGCCCTCCTACGAGGTGAAGATCAATCTGACCGTGGCGGCGCTCGACGCGTCCCGAGCGCCCAGCGCGGCGGTCCGCGCGGAGTTCGGGATCACCGGCTCTGCCAAGGAACGTGGTTACAGCTATTACGACACCGACGGGCAGGCCCTCGACGCCGAGGGATGGAGCGTCCGGCTCCGCCACAAGGACGGATCCTCCTTCGAGGAGACGTACAAGAAGAGGTTCCCGGTCACGGACGGGAACATCGACGCCGCCCTGAGCACTGCCAGGGCGGCGGGCTTCGACAGCGCCGACACCACCTACAAGGCCGAGGTCGACTGGGGTTACGGCAAGCAGACCCTCAGTTTCAGCAAGGAGAAGAAGCGGAGCTCCTCGGGGTACCCGGGCACCTCGCTGCCGTCCGGCGACACCGGACGCGGCTGGCTGGTCAGCGATGTTCCGAGCGAGTTGAAGAACTGGAAGTCCGGCGGCTGGGGCGCGAGCACACTGACGGCTTCCCGCGCGCACGGCCCGGTGACGGCGAAGGTGTACAGCGGTGCCTGGGGTACCTCGGACGACGCGAGCATCGAGGTGCTGCCGGTCGTCGGTGCGGGCGGGTCGGGCACGGAGTACGTCGTCGAGCTGTCGTTCAAGACGGACTCCCGTACCGAGGCGGCGGAACTGCACAAGAACGCCATCGCCGTCGCGGACGCCAAGGGATGGCTCCACCACGGCGACATCCTCAAGACGCAGCTCGTGCTCGACCGTTACTAGGTACTACGCGCGACCAGGCACTACGGCCGGGGCAGGTGGGCCAGCAGTGCCACCAGCCCGGCCGGGAGGAAAGCGGGCCGGTGGGGCCGTCCGACCTGATACGGCACGAAGCCGAGCGAGGCGGCGACCTCGACCTCCGTGGCCGTCTCCCCCTGGAAGACGAGCCGGCAGCCTTCCGACGCGTTTGTGGCCCGCTGCCAGAGCGTGGGGGCGGGCTTGCGTTCCGCTTCGGTACGGGGGGTCAGAATCCGGTCGCCGAAGTCCTGCCAGGCGAACGGCGCGGGGTCCCGCCATGTCGCGTCGACCTCCTTCTTCAGCCTGGCGGCACGCTCGGCGTCGGTACTGCCCCAGGAGGGCGGCACATTGGTGATCAGCCCGACTCCGATGTGGCGTTCGCGGAGGGCACGCAGAGAGGCGGCGGCGCCGGGCTGATAGCCGGTGCCGCCGTCGGCAGCGGTGTGCACGAGGGTCTCGCCGAGGTCGAAGTACACGACGGGGCAGGCGCGTTCGGACCCGGCAGAGGTGAGTGTGGCCGTTTCCGGGGTCGCGGGGACGGCCACGTTCGCCGTGGCGAGGGATGGGGCCGACGCGCAGAGGACGGTCAGCGCCAGGGCAGCGCCACTCGCGAGGCCCACCCGGGTCGATTTCCTGGAGGCGGATCTGTTCATGGCGTCGCCCTTCCCGTCCTTGGCGCTCGTCCGGTTGAGCACCAGCGGATGCACCGGCCACGGCACACCGGCCCACCTCGCTCTACCCCCGAACACATCCCGTCACTCGGCTCCCCGGGACGTTCCTCCCAAACCCCGGAGCGGCGCGGCGGGCCGCCCTCACCGCGCGAGCCGGGCTGCGAAGGGCGCAGCCCGGCTCAGTGGGTCGGTTGTTCCTGCTGGGTCAGTTGTCCCGGCTGGTGACTTCGATGAGGTGGTACCCGAACTGGGTCTTCACCGGGCCCTGGACCGTGCCCACCGGGGCGGAGAAGACGACCGTGTCGAATTCCTTGACCATCTGCCCCGGCCCGAACGAACCGAGGTCACCGCCCTGGCGCGAGGAGGGGCAGGTGGAATTCGCCTTGGCCAGCTCGGCGAAGTCCATCCCTCCCTCGATCAGCGCCTTCAGCTCCGACGCCCGCTCCTCGCTGCGGACCAGGATGTGACGTGCGGTGGCCTTTGCCATGTGTTTACGCCCTTTCGAGTACGTACCAACGCGCCAAGGGCGGCGTGCCCGGGCGCCGTCCAGGTGGTGGCGCGCGCACGGCCCCACCTCGGCGCAGGTCCTGTCGGCAGCCGGTAGGCAGCCTGGGCAAGTCTGCCATGCACTGCCCGCGGGCACCGGGGGACGCCGGACGGTCCGGTCGTACGCGTGCGAAGACCTCACACCCTGCGTACGACGTGCAGCAGGTACTCCCTGCGGTGCAGGGGGTTGTGGTCGGTGCGCGGCCGGGCGGGGGGCTTCGGGGTTCCCGTGACCGGGCGGTGGCGGGCGAAGGAGGATTCCCAGAGGGCCTCTCCGCCGGTGAGGCCGGGGAGCCGGCGTTCCAGGGCGTGGACGGCGGCTGCCGGGATCTCCCCGGTCAGCAGGTAGCCGTACCGCTCGACCTGCGGTGGAGCGGGGAGCGCACGGAATCGGGCCAGGACCGGCAGGACCTGGCCGAGGGCCCGGGCGGGGACTTCGAGGCGGAAGTCGTGCAGGGGCTCGCGGACCGTCGTCCCCGCGCTGCGCAGGGCGGACATCAGGACGAGTGGGGCGAGGCGGCGGAAGTCTCCGGCGGTGCTCATCACGGAGCTGAACCCGGAGTGCGTCAGGGTGACGGCGCAGTCGCCGACCTGCCAGCCGTACAGACCCTGTTGGAGGGTGTCGCGGACGGTGTCCTCCACCGCGCGCATGAACGCGTGCGGCATGGAGCCGAGTTCGACCCCGAGCCGGTAGGTCACGCCGCTGCCGGCCGGGCCCGGTTCCACGCGCAGGCCGACGGTCGCGAAGAAGGGGTTGCCGTCCTCCCCCATCGTTTCGTGTGCCTGTCCGGTGCCGACGACGATCTCCTGATGGATGGTGGTCGTCGCGGAGAACGTCACGGGGATCGCGTACTCCTCGGCGAGCGTGGTCCCGATGACCTCCTTCTGCACCTCCCCGTACAGCGAGACGGAGATTTCGTGCCGGATCTCGTCGTGCCGCAGCCCGATCAGCGGGTCCTGCTCGGCGAGTTGCACGAGCGCGGCGTGCAGTGCGGCGCGGTCTGCCGGGAGGTCCGGTTCGACGACCGATTCCAGGGTGGGCGGGGCGAAGTGGTGGCCTGCGGCCGTACGGGGTCCGGGCCTGCCGATGGTGTCTCCCACGCGTACGTCGGTGAGGCCGAGCAGCTGGCCGATCCGACCGGCCGCGACGGACCCGGCGCGGGCGACCGCGCCCTCGGCGAACACCCGTACCCCGGTCACCCTGGCCTCGCGGGCGCTCCCCTGTTCCTGCTGGAGGGTGACGTGGTCGCGTACGCGCACCGTGCCGTCGAACAGCCGGACGTACGCGGTCCGTTCCCCGGACGCGCCTCGCTCGACCTTGAAGACAGTGCCCGACACCGGCTTGTCCGGGTCTCCTCCGGCGCGTGGCAGCAGTTGCGTGACGCCGCCGGCGAGGGCGTCGATCCCGGCGCCCGTGATGGCCGAACCGAAGAACACCGGGTGAATCCGGGCCTGTTGGGTCTGGCGCAGGAGTTCCTGGTGCAGCCGGGCGGGCGGCAAGGGGTGCGGCAGGGCGTCCAGGTACGCCAAGAGGACGGTGTCGTCCTGTTCCGCGAGGCACTGGCCGAGTCGGTCGGCGAAGTCCGCGTCCTCCTCCGGGTGGGGATGGAACGAGGCGGTGGGCAGGCCGGCGTCACGCACTGTTCCCAGGGGTGCGAGGGCGGGGGTGAGCCTGTCGGCGAGGGAGCGGAGGAGGTCGGTGTCGCCGGCTCCCCTGCGGTCGATCTTGTTGACGAAGATCAGGGTGGGGATGCGCAGGCGCCGCAGGGTGCGCATCAGGACACGGGTCTGGGCCTGTACGCCCTCGACGGCCGACACCACCAGCACGGCGCCGTCGAGCACGCCGAGGACCCGCTCCACCTCGGCGATGAAGTCGGGGTGTCCGGGGGTGTCGATGAGGTTGACCGTACGGCCGTCGAGCGCGAACGAGACGACGGCGGACTTGATGGTGATCCCTCGTCGGCGTTCCAGCGCGAGGCTGTCGGTGTGGGTGCTGCCCGCATCGACGCTGCCGATCTCGTCGACGACGCCTGCGAAGTGCAGGAGCCGTTCGGTGAGGCTCGTCTTGCCCGCGTCCACATGGGCGAGGATGCCCAGATTGAGGGCGTCAGCTGCGTGCGGGGAGGAGACGGGGTGCGCGTGGGTGCGTCCGCCCGTCGAGGTGGGTGAATCCGTGTGCACTGACAATCCGGTTCTCTGAAGAGGTGGGAATGACCTTCGGAGGGAACGCGGAGAGTCGGCGCATGTCAGGACTCCTTGCAGCGGGTGTGCGGATTGCTCGTCGCACGATGCAGCAGGCGGGCCGTGGACGCAATCGAATTACCCGCGGATCCCGGTCGCCGCGGTACGAGAACAGGGCCATCTCACGGTGAAGCGATTCGTTTCGGCATTTATCTCGTTGCACAGGAGTACCTGCCGAATGTGACCGGAAAGAGTGAGGGATGAGCAAGAAACAGAAGGGCCGTCGACACCGCACGGTCAACCGGACTCCTCGGCCCGTCTCGGCGACTCGTTCGCCCCACCGCGAGCGCCCAGCCGCACAGCCGCACACCGCGGCTCCCACCGCCGGACGGGTGACGCCCCAGCCGGTGGCTGCCGTGCCTGCGGGACGACGGGCTCCTTCGGTGCCGATTCCCGCACCGTCCAAGGCTGCCGTCGTGCCGTCCGGGCCGTCCGGGCCGTCCGACGGAGATGACACCGAGTCGCTCGGGGGCGATCTGGGGCGCCATGTGCGGCGTACGTGGGCGGAGTTGAGAGAAGAGGGCAGCTCCGTGCCGGAGCTGGCCGACCGTGCCGGCTACACCGGGCGCACCGTACTCAAGCACCTGACCGAGCTCGCCGAGCGAGGTCTGGCCGAGCAGGACACGGACGGGTGCTGGCGGCAGACCGGGCGGGCGGGGCAGCGGGCCCTGTCCACGAGCGGCTGACACCGGGGTCCTGGAACGGACGTCACAGCGACGGCGGAGGCGCGCACCACTCAGGTGGTGCGCGCCTCCGGCGTTGGGGTGGTGGCCCGGGGCGCCGGCCTCACGGTCCGCCGGGACATACGGAGCCCACACCTCCTCTTGCGTTATACGCAAGGCTCTGTGCCTCTGGCGCAAATCACGGTTACCGTCGTCCGTGGATGCCCCAGCCGGAAAGGCCGAGGCCACGGAGGAACCGAAGAGAAGGACGTGAGGACATGTCTGTGACGACTGCCGCGACCCGTACGCACCAGGCACCGCCCGGCCGGACCGTCGACGTCGTGGTGATCGGCGGCGGTGCGGCAGGTCTGAACGGTGCGCTGATGCTCGCCCGCTCCCGCCGCTCCGTCGTGGTGATCGACAGCGGCACCCCGCGCAACGCACCGGCCGAGGGCGTGCACGGCCTGCTCGGGCTGGACGGCACCCCGCCCGCAGAGCTGTACGGGAAGGGCCGGGAGGAGGTGCGCCGGTACGGCGGCTCGATTGTCGACGGCGAGGTGACATCGGCCGTACCGGCGGACGGCACAGAGGCGTTCGAGGGTGATGCGCGTTTCACCGTGACCCTGGCCGACGGCCGCACCCTGACCGCGCGGCGCCTGCTGGTGGCCACCGGTCTGCGGGACGAGCTGCCCGGCATTCCCGGGCTGGCGGAGCACTGGGGGCGCGGGCTGGTGCACTGCCCGTACTGCCACGGCTGGGAGGTCCGCGACGAGGCCATCGGCGTCCTGGCGACCGGGCCGGCGTCGCTGCACCAGGCGCTGCTGTTCCGGCAGTTGACCGATGACCTCGTCTACTTCGTCCGGGGCACCGAGCTGGACGAGGACGCCCGCGCGCGCTTCGCCGCCCGGGGCATCCGCGTCGTGGACACGCCGGTCGAGGCGGTCGTCCGGGACTCGGACGGCTCCGTCGCCGGAGTGCGCCTGGCCGACGGCAGCACCGTGGCGCGCGGTGTCCTTTCCGTCGTGACCATCATGCGGGCCCGATCCGAGGGCCTGGAGGACCTGCGGCTGCCGACGCAGGAGCTGCCCCACGCGATGGGCCGGTGCTTCGCCGCCGGCATGGCAGGACAGACCGAAGTGCCGGGAGTCTGGGTGGCGGGCAATGCCACCGATGCGTCCGCCCAGGTCGGCGCCTCCGCCGCGGCCGGCGCCCTGGCGGGTGCCCACATCAACGCCGACCTGGCCACCGCCGACACCGACGCGGCCGTCGCATCGGCACGGGCCGAGCGCGCCACGGTGTGAACCACCGCGCGCAACGGCGCGAGAGAGCCCGTGTCCGGCCGCCCGCCGCCCGGCTCGAACGCCCATGGGGCCGGGGGCGTGCGGTCCCACCCGGGACAGCCGTACCGGTCCGTACATGGCAGACGAACGCCTTACCGGCGTACCCGGTACCGGGAACAATCGGCCTGGAGGGTGCATGCCGCTCACCCCGCCCGGACCGCGGGGCGCGGGCCGGGATCAGCACGAGGGGGGCCAGGTTGTTCCATGTCGTAGACACCATGTCGCTGCCGCGCGAGGACCGGTTCGACTGGTGGTGCCAGGAGGTCGGCCGGGGCGCGGCCCCCACCCGGATCAGCAGTGAGCACGCCGACGACTTCGCCGGAAGGGTCGGCATGCTCTCCGCCGGTCCTCTGCGGGCGACCGTCATGGGGTTCCCCACGCTGCACTCCGAGCGGACGGCGCGTCTGATCAGGCAGTCCGACCCGGAGACGTACGAACTGACGCTGGTGCTGAGCGGGACGATGAGCGTGGCTCAGGAGCGGCGTGTAGCCCGGCTGGGCGGCGGCGACTTCGTCATGTGGAGCTCCTCGCGGCCGTACACCGGTCTGGTCACGCACGGCGGGGTGGGGGGAGCCCGCACGGGGCAGGGCATGGTGCTGGACCTGCCCAGAGCGCTGCTGCCCTTCCCCGAGGAGCAGATCCGCAGGTCGCTCGCCACTGCGCTCCCGGCCGCCCCGGGCATCGGCACCCTGCTCGCCCGGCATCTGCGGGCCCTGCTCGACGAGGCGCCGCATCTGACGGACGCGGAAGGTGCGGCAGTCGGGGAGGCCACGATGCGGCTGGTGCACGCGTTCCTGGCGACGCGGCTCGGCGGGTGGACCCGCCTGGAGCCGGAGACGCGCGGAGCGGCTTTGTTGGCCTGCATGGAGAGGTTCATCGAACAGCACCTCGCCGATCCGCAGCTCACCCCGCACAGCATCGCCGCGCACCACCATGTCTCCGTACGCCTTGTCCATCACCTCTTCAAGCAGCGGTCCGAGACGGTGTCCGCGCTGATCCGCCGCAGACGGCTCGAACGGTGCCGCTCCGATCTGACCGACCGGCACCTGAACCACCTTCCCGTGCACGCGGTGGCCGCCCGCAACGGTCTGGCGGACCCCGCCGGGTTCAGCCACCTCTTCAAGCGGGCCTACGGGATGCCGCCCGCGGAGTACCGCAGGAGCGTCCGGGGGTACGGCAGGACCTGACCCCGGGCGCGGTCCGAGGGCCGCGTGGAACTGCGCGCAAGTACAAGACTGCGTGCGCTCACGGCCAATGACTGCCACGGGACCTTGGCGGATGATCGGGCACAAGGCGGAGCGGACAGCTGGGCCACTGCGGACCGGGCGTGCGCCGGGCAACCGACGCGCCAGGGGGCCGGGGGTCTCCGCGGCCCGGAGCCGTGTCCGCCGTCGAGAACGGCACCGGGGGGAACACGCGCCTCCCGGTGCCGAACCGGTTGCGCGCACACGAGAGGGACCTTCTCGCAGCCCTGTGCCCGTGCCGGACGCCGGTTCTCAGTGGTGCGGGTCGTGGCCCGGGATCGTGCCGTCCGGTTTGGCGATCAGGAAGAGGCCGGCCATTCCCATGTCCGAGTGGCTCTGGACGTGGCAGTGGTACATCCAGGCACCCGCTCCCACTCCCTCACCGGCGATGATCTGGAGGCCGAAGGAATCCGCCGGGCCGGTGATCTTGTTGTCGACGATCCGGCTGGGGTCCGTCGGGCCGGTCAGCAGGCCGGTGCGGTTGTCCGCCCAGCGGTGACCGTGGATGTGGAAGGTGTGGTAGTACTCGCCGTGGGTGATCATGACGACTTCGAGCCGCTCGCCCACCGTGGCCTCGAAGTCGGGGCTCTGGTGGGCCGGGCTGTTGTTGATCGACATGTCGTTGAAGACGATGGTGAACGTCTTGTCCGGGAGCAGGTCGCCCTTGCGCCGGACGATCACCCCGCCGTAGAGGCCGTTACGGATGCCGCCGGTGCCGTGCTCCGTACCGACCACGTGGTCGTGGTAGTGCCAGTAGCCCGCGCTGCCCTCCCGCCAGGTGCCGTCCTTGCGTTTGCCGGGGAGGTGGGTGCGCCAGGTGTAGGTGCGGGTGCCGCCGGGTTCGACGTGGCTGCGGTTCATCTTCGTGCCGTCGCTGGCGATGTCGTAGTCGAGGCCGTGCACATGGAGGCTGGCCGCGACGTCCATGGTGTTCTCGAACTCGATGTGGAGGGTGTCGCCCTCATTGATGTCGATCAGCGGGCCGGGCACCGAGGCCTTGCCCTTCTCGAAGCCGTAGCCCATCTGACCGCCTGCGAGTTTCTCCGCGTACATCTTGAGATGACGGACCTGGCCGCCGGCGGGGGCGGTCCTCGGCGGGGTGTCCGCGGTGGCCGCGTGGACCGAAGGCGGCGAGGACAACGATGTCAGGGCGGTCGTGCCGGTCGCGGCCACTGCCGTTCCGCCCAGCAGCAGGCGCCTGTTGAAGCTACGTCTGTTCATGCCGAACTCCCCATCCTCGTACGGAGATTGACGGCGTCACCGTAGCGGCGCCCCGCCGGTTTATCCACACTCAGGACAAAGTTGGGTTCAGTCCGGTCATACCTCTTGGCGAGTCGGGAAAAGGGGTCTAGCTTCATCGGCTGTTCCTGTGACTACTGAGCCACAGAGGGATGGGTGAGTACCTGTGCAGCATTCGCAGAGCGCAATTCCACGTCACCGGTCAAGACCAACCCGCCGCGCCTGGGCGGCAGTTCTCACGGCGGGAGCCCTCGCCGTCTCGCTTCTCGGCGGTACGTCGGCGTCGGCCCGGCCGTATCCCGACGACCCGGCCCCGTCGGCCGCGAAGGCACGCGAAGCCCGGGAGGCGCGCGAAGCCCTGAAGGCCAGGGAGGCCATGAAGGCCAGGGTCAGGACAACGTTGTCCCTGCCCACTCCGCCCGGCAGCGGCACCACCGTCAAGGTCCTGGTCTTCCACGCCTCCGCCTCCGGCGTGGAGGCACCCAACGTCAACGCCGGCATCGAGGCCGTCGAGAAGATCGGCGGTTCCGGGCCGGCCGCCCAGCGGTTCAGCGTGGTGGCCACCGATGACGCGACCGTCTTCACCAAGCCCCGCCTCGGCAAGTTCAACGCGGTGGTCTTCCTGACCGGCGGCGGCGACGTCCTGGACCCGGAGCAGGAAGCCGGTCTGGAGGCGTACATGGAGGCGGGCGGCGGATTCCTCGGGATTCACGACGCCGCCCGCACCGAGCCGTACTCGGACTGGTTCGGCGGCCTGGTCGGCGCCCGCGCCGCCGCGGGCAGCCCCACCGCCGTACAGCGCGCGACCGTCGAGGTCGGCGACCGGCAGCACCCGGCGGCCAGGTCGCTCCCGCTGGAGTGGAAGCGCCCCGACAAGTGGCTCAACTGGACCACCAATCCGTCCGGCGGCGTACACACCGTCGCCCGGGTCCGCGAGGCGACCTACCAGCCGGGCACCGGTGCGAACGGCGCCGACCACCCCATCTCCTGGTGCCGTGACTACGACGGCGGCCGTTCCTTCTACACCGGTATGGGCGGCACCGCCGAGGCCTTCGCCGAGACGGACTTCCGCGACCATCTGCGCGGCGCCCTGCTCTGGACCACCCGGCTGGAGCGCGCCGACTGCCGCGCCGCGATCAACGCCAACTACGCCTCGGAGCGCGTCACTTCACCCAATCAGCCGGGGCAGACCGACCAGGTCGGCGAGCCCCACGGCCTGGTCGTCGCCAAGGACGGCCGCGTCGTGTACATCGGCCGGGGCGGTGCGGCGGGCAACGCTCCGGTCGTCACCGACTGGAACAGTCCCGACATCGGCAAGGGTCAGGGCCAGGTCCACGTCTACGACCCGAAGACGAAGAAGGTCACCTTCGCGGGCGCCCTCACCGTCTTCGGCAACAAGGGCGGCGGCGACGAGCTGATCAAGAACGAGGAGGGGTTGCTGGGCGTCGAACTCGACCCGGACTTCCTCTCCAACGGGTGGGTCTATCTGCACTACACACCCCACTCGCGGATCAACCGCGACACGCACATGGCGGAGCGCCGGGTCTCCCGCTTCACCCTGGACCCGGGCACCAACCAGCTCGACCTGGCGAGCGAGAAGGTGCTGCTCAACTGGCCGGTGCAGATCCACAGTTGCTGCCACGCGGGCGGCGGAATGGCCTGGGACTCGAAGCAGAACCTGTACATCGCGACCGGTGACAACAACTCCTCCCAGTTCAGCGGGGGTTATTCCGGAAACAACCCCAAGCCCAACTTCAAGGGCGTGTCCTACGCCGACGCCCGCCGCACCGCGGGCAACACCAACAACCTCAACGGCAAGATCCTGCGCATCCACCCCGAGGACGACGGCACCTACACCCTCCCCGCCGGGAACCTCTTCACCGGCCAGGAACCCGACGAGGGCGGCGGCAAGACCCGCGGCGAGATCTATGTGATGGGCGTACGCAACCCGGCACGCATCGCCATCGACCCCAAGACCGACGTGCTGTATGCCGGCTGGGTCGGCCCGGACGCCGGTGAGCCCAGCACCACCTGGGGGCCCGCGAAGTACGACACCTTCGCCGCGATCACCAAGCCGGGCAACCACGGCTGGCCGTACTGCATGGGCAACAACCAGCCCTACCGGGACCGCAACCTGCCCGATCCGGAGAAGCCGCTGGGCTGGTACGACTGCGAGAGCCCCAAGAACGAGTCCCCGAACAACGACGGCCTGGTGAACCTGCCGCCCGTCACTCCCAACACCATCTGGTACTCCCCGCAGGGCGGCGCACCCGACTACCCCCGCGACGCCAACGGAATTCCCAGCTACAAGGTCTCCGAGCAGAAGCTGTTGCTGCCCTGGCTCAAGGGCGGCGGCCAGGCCACCATGAACGGGCCGGTCTACCGCTTCGACGCGGCGAGCGAGAGCAAGGACAAGTGGCCGTCGTACTGGGACGGCAAGTGGTTCGTCGGTGACTTCTACGACGGTGACCAGCCGCGGCACGCCGTACTCACCGACCCGAAGACGGTCGGCAGGGGCGGGCTGCCCACGCACGCCGAGTCACTGAAGAAGATCATTCCGGTCGGGGCGTCGGGCATCCGCAACCTCATGGACTGGAAGTTCGCCCCCGACGGCTCGCTCTACGTCCTGGACTACGGTCGGGGCTTCTTCACCCTCGACGACAAGTCGGCGCTGTGGCGTGTGACGTACAAGGGCGGCGAGCCGACCCCGGCCGCCGCGGACGTGGTCAAGAAGGAGGTGAGGTGAGTGCTCTCCAGGAGTTCACGCAGGAATTCAACCGCCCGCGTCTGGGCGGCTGTTCTGGCCGCGCTGGTGATGGTTCTCGGGCTGGCGTCGACGGCCGCGTACGGGCGCGGCGACAACGGCGCGAAGCAGGCCGCGCAGACGCTCACCTGGACGGCCGGTGACCCCATCGACCGCTATCTGACGTTCCCCACCACGGCGGTCGCGGGACCCACCACGATCGTCTTCGAGAACAGCACAGCGACCGGCAACACCACGGGCATGCCGCACACGCTGACCTTCGACGTGTCGGACCCCGAGTACAACCACGACGTGCCGCTGAACATCCTCGCCAACCCCAGTGACGCCCAGGGCGGAAAGCACACCGCCGAGGTCACCCTGACCCCCGGCCGCTACCGCTTCCACTGCACCATCCCGGGCCACGGCTCGATGCAGGGCATCCTCACCGTCACTGACGGCGGCGGCCCCGACACCACCGCGCCCGAGACCTCCGCGAAGGTCGACGGGGAGCGCAACGCGGACGGCGACTACCTCCAGCACGCCACGGTGACCGTGTCCGCGACCGACGAGGGCGGCTCGGGCGTCGAGAAGACCGAGTACGCGCTCGGGACGGACGGCGCCTGGACCCCGTACACCGCACCCGTGATGATCCACGAGGTCGGTACGCACAAGGTCCGCTACCGGGCCACCGACAAGGCGGGCAACACGGCCGCGGAGAAGGCCGTCGACTTCAAGGTGGTGGCGCCGCCGACCGACGACACAACGCCGCCGGAGACCTCGGCGACCGTGACCGGGGAGAAGGACGATCAGGGCCGTTACGTCGGCATGGCGACGGTCACCGCGACCGCGTCCGACACCGGTTCGGGCGTCAACCGGATCGAGTACGCGCTCGGGGCGGACGGCGCCTGGACGGCTTACACCGCACCCGTGATGGTGCACGAGGCCGGTGTCCACAAGGTCCGCTACCGGGCGAGCGACCGGGCGGGGAACGTCGCCGCCGAGAAGGCCGTCGACTTCACGGTCGTCGTCCCGCCCACCCAGGACAGGACCCCGCCGGTGACAGCTTCGACCGTGACGGGCACCAGGAACTCCGACGGCGCCTACCTCGGATCCGCGAAGGTGACGGTCACGGCGACCGACGCCGGGGGCTCCGGTGTCGACAAGGTCGAGTACTCGCTCGACAGCGGCCCCTACCTCGCCTACACCACCCCGGTGATCATCGACCGGGTCGGCCACCACACCCTGCTGCACCGGGCCACCGACAAGGCGGGCAACACCGCCGAGCCGACGAAGGTGTCGCTGGACGTGGCGCCCGGCGGTGGGGTACCCGCCCCCAACTGCCCTGAGTTCGACGAGCGGTTGACGGTCTTCGTCGGGACCGTCGACACCGGTGTGCCGAACCGTCTCACCCGTGGCCGGTGCACCATCGGCGAGCTGATCGAGGACGAGAAGGAGTGGACCTCGCACGCCCTGTTCCTCAAGCACGTCGACACGGTGCTCGACAAGCTCCTCGCCGACGGCGTGATCGACCAGCGCGAGCACAGGAAGATCTACGCCGCCGCCAAGAAGTCCGGCATCGGCAAGCCGGGTCAGACCGAGGGCTACCGTCCGCTGTTCGACGGCACCGCCGCCTCCTTCGCGAAGTGGCAGCAGGTCGGCGGCGGTTCGTTCGGTCTGAACGGCGACGGGACGCTCACCAGCAGTACCACCGTGCCCGGCATGGGCATGCTGTGGTTCCCCTCCAGGAAGTACGAGGACTTCTCGCTGAAGCTCCAGTTCCGGGACGACGCACCCGGTGACACCAACTTCGCCAACTCCGGTGTCTTCGTGCGTTTCCCGAACGTCCACGACCACCCGGAGGAGCCGCGGCCGGAATGGGTCGCCATCAAGTACGGGCACGAGGTGCAGATCCTGGACCGTCCGGACGGCGACATGTACAAGACCGGTTCGCTCTACGGCTTCGACCGGGTCGGCCTCGGCGGCGCGGGCGTCACGCCCAAGGGCACCTGGAACGACTACGAGATCAGGGTGCAGGGTCAGCATTACTCGATCCTGCGCAACGGCGTACTGATCAACGAGTTCGACAACGGCGGCGGGCAGGTCTTCGAGCCGCCGCGCGGTGACGATCCGGGCACGGACGGCCGCCGGTTCGCCTCCGGGTACATCGGGCTCCAGGTGCACGGGACGACCGATGTCGTCTCGTACCGCGACATCCGCATCAAGGAGCTGTAGCGCACCGGTCCGACGGGCGCGTCCGCGTTGTTCTTCGGCGGACGCGCCCGCACGGACGGGCTGCTGGGGGCTTTGATGCTTTGGGGCTTTGGGGCTTTGGGGCTTTGGTGCTCAGGCCGTATGGATCAGGCCTTGAGGAAGGGCTTCTCGCCGGCGATGTTGATGCGGTGCATCAACCGCTCATTCGGGAAGTAGTCGGCTGCCGCGTAGTGCTGGGTGCAGCGGTTGTCCCAGATGACGAGGTCTCCGGTGGTCCACCGGTGGCGGTAGATGATCTCGTTGGTCTCGATGTGCCGGTAGAGGAATTCCAGCAGGGCGCGGCTCTCGGCGTCGGTGAGGCCGTTGATCCGGGTCACGTACGGCGACGAGATGTACAGAGCCTGCCGGCCGGTCTCGGGGTGGGTGCGGATCAGGGGGTGTTCCACCGGCTCCTCGGCGCCGAACTGCTCGTCGGTGTCGATGCCCTTCTTCTTCAGCGACTTCTGCAGCGTGGCGTAGTCCGCGCCGAACGCCTTGCGGACGTCGTGCACCGCGGTGAGCTGGAGCAGCATCTGCCGCATGGGCGCGGAGAGCGTCTCGAAGGCGAGGTACATGTTGCCGTAGAGGGTGTCGCCGCCGACCTCGGGCGTGATCTTGGCGTAGAGGGCGGTGCCGAGCGGGGGTTCGGCCCAACCGCTGTTGTCGGTGTGCCAGCTGTTGAGGCCCGGGGGCTTCTGCTCGTTGTTGTGGAGCACCATGACCTCGGGGTGGCCCTCCACGGTCAGGGGCAGCAGGTGGCTGTGGGCGAGGAGTTCGCCGAACCGCCGGGTGAAGCTCTTCTGCTGTTCGACGGTCAGGTCCTGGCCGGGGAAGACCAGCACGTTGTGCGCGTGGAAGGCGTCGTGGACGATCTGCCAGGTCTCGTCCGTGAGGTCCTGGGAGAGGTCGATGTCGAGTACCCGGGCGCCGATGGCGGGGCTGACGGGCACGATGGTGGGCAGGGTCGTGGACATGTCTCTCCTTGGGCGGGTGGGGCTGGGGCTGATGTGCAGGTACCGGGTTTTGGCTGTGGGCCTTCGGGGACGTCCCGGTGTCAGCGGCCGGCCGTGTCGCGGGCGCCGGTCAGCGTGTGAAGGAACACGTCGGGGTCGATCACCGCGCCGCTGACGATGGCGCAGGGCCGCTTCCAGCCGTACGCCGCCGAGTGCTTCAGCACGGCGGCGTGCGCGGCCGCCCCCGCCCCCTCGCAGACGATCTTGTCGGTGAACGCCAGGGACGACAGGGCGTCCGCGGTCTCCTGCGGGGTCACCGTGAAGGCGCCGGCCAGTCGGTGCTGGACACGCTCGAACTGGGCGGGGATGACGAAGCCGGCCCCGATGCCGTCGACGAAGGACGAGCGGTAGGGGACGGCGACGGGGCGCCCGGCCCGGAGCGAGGCGGTCAGCGGGGCGCCGGTGCTGATCTCCACTGCGTAGACGGGGACTTCGCTGCCCGCGTCCCGCAGCAGTGAGGCGATGCTGTAGGCGAGATTCCCGCCTCCGTAGGGGACGAGGACCGCGTCGACGTCCGGCAGGTCCTCCAGGACTTCGAGGCCGATCGTGGCCAGTCCGAGCGAGACATAGGCGTTGGTCTCGGAGGAGAGGAAGAACCCCGGGAGGTCCGGGTACCGGGAGGTCTCCATCGTCTGCTGCCAGACGGGGTAGGGGACTTCGACGATCCGGGACCGGGGGTTGTACCAGTGGATCTGGGTCCGCTTCGCCTCGGGTATCGACTCCGGCACCACCACCGAGTAGGGGATGCCCAGCGCGGCGGTGACATGTGCGAGGCCCTGGGCGAAGTTGCCCGAACTGCAGGTGACCACGCCGTCGCGCAGGATGCGTTCCCACACCTCCGGTTCGAAGCTGCGGTAGCCGTGGATGGCGCTGAACGCTCCCCTGACCTTGAACGAGTCGGTGATCTGGAGGTTCTCGCACTTGAGGTAGGAGTCGGCGGGGCCGCGGCGCTTGGAGCGCAGCAACGGTGTGCGCAGCACATGCGGCTCGATCAGGTCCCGCATGCGTGAGACGGCGCCGGCCGAAACGGTGTCCAGTACGGGGAGGGGCGTCATACGAGTTCCGCTGTCGCGTAGCGGAAGTCCTCGACGAGTCCGAGTCCGTGGGAGAGCGCGATGCTCGCTTGTTTGTCCGCGTGGCAGCTGGTCATGGGTTTCAGACCGTTGTCGGCGCCCCAGTCGCAGACCGCTGCCAGTACCTGGTGGGCCAGCCCGCGCCCGCGGTGCCCGGGGTCGACGAAGACACCGGCCTCGATCAGTCCGCCTCCGACGACCCCGTGCGCGTCGGCGACGATCCGGCCCTGGCTGCGGAGCCCGAAGCCGACGGAGTGACGGGCGTACTGGTCGGGCGTGCCGAAGATGCCGCGGGCCATGGGGGATTCGAGTCCGGCGAAGGTCTCGGCGTCGATCCGGACCAGTTCGTACGCGTCAGGGACGGTCACTGCCGGGCGTCTCCACCCCTGATCGGGGCGGCTGAACTGCCTGCGCTGCCCCGCGGTGAATCCGGCCTGCCTGGCCAGTTCCTCGGTGCCGGCGCCGGGTGGGAGGACGAGTTGTACGCCGCCGTGTCCGGCGAGGAGGGCGGCTGCCTCGGTGAAGAACGTCTTCGAGAGCGCTCCCGCTGCGAAGCAGAAGGGCGCCTGAGTGGCGATCAGGCAGGCCTCCGGCTCTTCCCGGTCGGTCTGGGTCCAGACCTGTCCGGGGATGCCTTCGTCGAGGACCGCGTGTACGAACGCGAGGTTGGGATACGAAGCCGGAAACAACTGTTTCGCACGTGCATAATCACTGGTTTCGAGCTTGGCCAGCATCACACATTCCACCTTTCCGACCGTCGGAACGCAGCACCGCTCGAAGCGGTGCACGTTCAGTAGTGCCAGCTCAGGAGGCGGGCCATCCGAACTTTAGTGATCACAACGGTGACAGAAACAGGAACAATCAGGCCCATGCGCGACAGGTTCAGGTCAGGCACCGTCCCGTCCAGCGGCGGTGAACCCCGGGCGCCCCGACGGTCTCCCGGCCCTACGGCCTTGCCACTAGCGGCCGTTGTTCCGGGCGGGGACCGGGGCGTCCTCGCGCAGGGCGGTGAACAGCTTTTCGGCTGCCGGGGCGTCCCACTCCACGACGTCGCCGACCCCGGGGACGTACGGTTCGCTGCCGACCGGAACGGTCATGGTGGACCCGTCGCCGTCGGAGAGGTCCTTCATCTGCCACCCCAGACGGGCCAGGTCGCGCACGCCCACCCCGTCGTCGACGGTGAGCGCGTCCAGTGCGGCACTCAGGAAGGGGAACAGGTTCCAGGGGACCAGCGCCGACGGGGTGAGTGCCTCGTGGGAGACCGCGCTCACCAACTGCCGCTGCCGGGTGACGCGTCCGAGGTCACCCTGTGGGTCGGTGTACCGGGCCCGTACGTAGGCGAGAGCCTGGGTGCCGTTCATCTGCCGGCAGCCGGCGTCGAAGTCGGCCCCGGACTTCTCGTCGTGCAGGCCGCCCGCCGCGACGCAGATCTCCACGCCGCCGAGGGCGTCGACCACATCGACGAGACCGAGGAAGCTGATCTCCGCGTAGTGGTCCAGCCGCAGCCCCGTGGCCTGCTCGACGGTCCTGCTCAGCAGGGGTGCCCCGCCCAGCGCGAACGCGGCGTTGATCTTGTTCTTGCCGTGGCCGGGGACCGCCACGTAGCTGTCGCGCGGGATGCTGACGAGATACGGGCCGTTGTCCCCGTGGTGCAGCACCATGATCGTGTCGGTGTTGAGCCCGGTGTCGTTGCCGACGTGGAGCTCCTTGCGCTGTTGCGGGGTGAGGTTCTCGCGGCTGTCGGAGCCGACCAGCAGCCAGTTCACTCCCCTGCCGGGAGCGGGCCGCCCGGCGTAGTCGTCGAGGGCGTCGGTGTGCTGGATCCGGGAGGCCGCCCACAGAGAGACACCGGCCGCGTATCCGCAGGCCAGCAGCGCGAGGGCGAGGACCAGCAGGGCGATCCGCTTGGGCCGGCCGAGCCGACGACGTTTCATCACCCCATGATCGGCACTACCCCGCCGCCCCGCAGGCACAGCGCCCGGCCATTGGGCCAATCGGTACCTCGGGGGTGCTGCGGGCGGCCCCGGCGCCGGTCTGAGGAAATGCGTGGTGGATGTTGCTGGGTCATGGTGGGTGTCATATCGGCTGCCTCACTGCTCCGAGGAGTGCAATGCCCCCGACCGGCGGTTCTTCCCGCAAGACGCCTCTGGGCGTCTCCCCGCGCCTGATCGCGGGGATCGTCGTTGCCGCGCTGGCCATCTGGTTCGTCCTCATCAATACGGGCACCGCCCGTATCCACTTCTGGCTCTTCTGGGCCGAGGCGCCGATGTGGTTCGTCCTGACGGTCACCTTTGCCGCGGGCGCGGCGACGACTTGGCTGCTGGCCCGCCGGAAGAAGTAGGGCGCAGGGGCGTTCTCACGGCAGGGGTGTTCTTACCGCAGCCGGGGCGTTCTCCCGGCAGGGGGGCGGGTGCGGGCACGGTTCGTGCGGCTGGTCCACTGGGCTCGGTCCGCAGCCGTGTGCGCTGCCCGTAGCCGAGGGGGATTTACGTATGTACCGCGACACGTCCTGGGACCCGTCGCCGGTCAGAGGTTCCGTCCGGATGACCGTGCAGTTCCTGCTGACCGTCGTGTACGCGCCGGTGCACTGGGTGTTCTGTCTGGTGCTCGCGCTCACCCTGGTCGTGGTGGGCATGTTCCTGGAGATCCTCAGCTGGATTCCCGCTGTGGAGACGGGGCTGATGAAGCTCATGGACGCGGTGTTCCGTGTGGTGCCCATGTGGCCACTGTGGTTCGTCACCCTGCCGGAGCTGCGTCATGAGGGCGACGCGGAGTTCTACCGGGCGCGGGTGGAGCGCCAGTTGACCGCACCCCTGAAGGCGGCGACTCCACCGCGCGAGCTCGATGTTCCGCGCCGCAAGTACCGTGCGCTGGGCGCCGGTTACGTCGCCCAGGCAGCGCCCGTACACGGCTGGGAACTCGACCCGGACACTCCGTTCGACCCGTGGCGCGAGGTCAAACTGCTGCGGCCGCCCGTCCTGGCCGGTGCGGCACCCGCCGGTCCGGGCACCGCACCGTCCGGCACTCCCTAGCGGACTTCCCGCGGGCGCAGTGCCCGCGCTCCGGCGTACTGGGCACTGTCGCCCAACTGCTCTTCGATGCGCAGGAGTTGGTTGTACTTGGCGGTGCGGTCGGAGCGGGACAGTGAGCCGGTCTTGATCTGGCCGCAGCCGGTGGCCACCGCCAGGTCGGCGATCGTGGTGTCCTCGGTCTCGCCCGAGCGGTGTGACATCACGACGGTGTAACCGGCCCGGTGGGCGGTGTGAACGGTGGCCAGGGCTTCGGTGAGGGTGCCGATCTGGTTGACCTTCACCAGGACCGAGTTCGCGACGCCGGAGCCGATGCCTTCGCGCAGGATGTTCTCGTCGGTGCAGAACACGTCGTCACCCGTGAGCTGGCAGCGCGCTCCGACCTGTGCCGTCAGGTCCTGCCAGCCGGTCAGGTCGTCCTCGGCCATCGGGTCCTCGATGGACACGATCGGGTAGGAGTCGATCAACTTGACCAGGTAGGCGGCGTGTTCGTCAGGCGTACGTCGCACTCCCTCCCCCGCGTAGTCGTAGACGCCGTCGCGGAAGAACTCGGATGACGCGGGGTCCATGACCAGGCCGATGTCCGTGCCCGGCCGGTACCCCGAGCGCTCCACGGCCGTCATGACGAAGTCCAGGGCCTCTTCGGCGGTGCGCAGCGCGGGCGCGAAGCCGCCCTCGTCACCCACACCGGTGGAGTGGCCGGCGGCGAGCAGGTCGCGGCGCAGGGTGTGGAAGATCTCGGACCCCATCCGGACCGCCTCGGCGAACGTCCCGGCGCCGATCGGGGCGATCATGAACTCCTGGAAGTCCAGGGGATTGTCGGCGTGCGCACCGCCGTTGACGATGTTCATCATCGGTACCGGGAGAAGCCGGGCGTCGGACCCGCCCAGGTAGCGGTAGAGCGGCAGCCGGTGGGCGGTGGCCGCGGCCCTGGCGGTGGCCAGGGAGATTCCGAGGATCGCGTTGGCGCCGAGCCGGGACTTGGTGGCGGTGCCGTCGGTGGCGACGAGCGCGGCGTCGAGACCGGCCTGGTCCTCCGCCTCGCGGCCGATGACGGCCGCGGCGAGTTCCGTGTTGACGTGGCGGACGGCGGAGTCAACGCCCTTGCCGTGCCAGCGGGCCGGGTCGCCGTCGCGGAGTTCGACGGCTTCGCGCGCGCCGGTGGAGGCGCCGGAGGGGACCGCCGCCCGGCCGAGTGAGCCGTCCGCGAGTTCCACGTCCACCTCGACGGTGGGGTTGCCCCTGCTGTCGAGGACGAGGCGGCCGGTGACGGAGGTGAGGGCGGTCATGGGAGGCCCTTCCCGTTGTTCGCATGCCGCGGTCCGGCTGCGACGACGGTGGCGCTGGACCCGGCGAACCTGACTCTACAGCAATGCTGTGCAGTTCTGCTGAGCAGTTTCGCTGTGTAGTTCTGCTGCACATTTTGCTGAGCGATGTGGCGGGCTGCCGCAGGTCCACCGCGCTCCTGAGCTGTGCCGTTGCGGTGCGCACCCCTGCGTTAAAGTGCGGTATGCCCCTCCCGGAATCCGCCGCCGTCGCGGCCGAACTGCGCACCGCGATCGGAAAACTCACGCGGCGCGTGAAACTTGAGGACCAGATGCCGCTCGGCCAGGTGGCCGTCCTCGGCGAGCTGGACCGCAAGGGCGCCATGACGACCAGTGAGCTCGCGACCGGCCAGCAGGTGCGGCCGCAGTCCATGGCGCGCGCCGTCGGACTGCTCATGGAGCAGGGGCTGATCAGCCGCCGCGCCCACCCGTCCGACGGCCGCAAGAGCCTGGTCGACCTCTCGGAGGCGGGGCGCGCCCTCCTGGAGGAGGCGCGGGAGCGCAGGGCCGACTGGCTCGCGCGGGCGATCGAGGCGGAACTGACCGAGGAGGAAAGGGAGTTGCTGGCGCGCGGCATCGGCTTGGTGGAACGGCTCGCGGCTCATTAGAGCCTTGGCCGCAACCCCGGACCGGCCCCGGCGGGCGGGCCGTGGGACTCCCCCGGGCCCCGTGGCTCAGCCGGTGGCACCGCCCGGTTCGGTCCGGGCGTCTGTCGCCACGGATTCCGAGGGTTCCGACGGTTCCTCGGGTTCGCCCCCGACGCTGCCGCCGATGAGGCCGCAGGTGCCGGATCTCACCACCCCGTCCTGGCCGGTCAGTTCCACGGTGGCCTGTCCGTCCCAGTCCTCCCGGTAGGCAACAGTGCAGGTCAGCTGGCGCAGGGCGGTGGAGTCCAGTTCCCGCAGGGCGAGCGGCAGCCTGGCGATGATCACGCCACCCGTGCCGTACTGGACCCGGAGGGTGCCACCGGCGCGCGCCGCGGGGAGAGCAGTGGTCAGGCCGGCTGCCCGGTCCTCTCTGCCCGGACCGCTGAGGAGGAACTTGACGGCGCGCTCCATCCTGGCCTCCTTCACCGAGCCACCACCGCGCTTCTGCTCGGTGGTGGCGCCGCCGCGCTCCTGCTCGGTTTCGAGCAGGGAGTCCGGGGCGCCGGGCTTGCCCAGTTGGTTGGTCCGGATCACGGGAGTCACTCTGCCGTCGGGGGAACGGAAGAAGAGCAGGATGTCGGATTCGTCGTTGTAGAAGGCGTCGGCGGTGGCGGGGGCGCCCGCTTCGACGACGTCGGTCTCCTGGATGCCGCAGCCGGTGAGAACGAGCACGGCGGCGGTGAGGGCGACACCCGGCGCGCGCCGTCGATCGCGAGTGCGTCTCATCCTGCGGTCTCCTCCACATGGAGCGGTATGGCGACCGTGAAGAGGGCGCCGCCCCCGGGGATGTTGCCCGCGCGGATCGTCCCGTCGTGCAGTTTTACGTTCTCCCAGGTGATCGCCAGCCCCAGGCCGCTGCCTGTGGAGCGGGTGCGGGCCGCGTCGGCCTTGTAGAAGCGGTCGAAGATGTGCGGGAGGGCTTCGGGGCGGATGCCGGGGCCTTCGTCCAGGACCTCGGTGATCAGGGTGGGGGTGCCCGGGGCGGGGGTTTCGATGCGCAGCCGCACGGTGACGGGTGCGGCGCCGTGGCGCAGGGCGTTGCCGACGAGGTTGGCGATGACGATGTCGAAGCGGCGCGGGTCGAGGCGGGCGCGGATGCCGTCGGGGAGTTCGAGGCGAACCCGGTCGTCGGTCCAGTGGCGGTTCTGGAGGGTCTTGGCGATGGCTTCGGCGACGTCGATCTCGTCGGGGTTGAGTTCGGCGGCGCGGGCGTCGAAGCGGGAGATCTCCATCAGGTCCTCGACGAGGACGGCGAGCTTTCCGGTCTCGGCGCTGACCAGCCGTACCGCCTGGGCGGTGTCGGGGTCCAAGTGCTCGGCGTCCTCGTCCAGGACCTCCGCGACGGCGAGCATTCCGGCGAGGGGGGTGCGCAGTTCGTGCGAGACGTCGGCGGCGAAGCGGCGGGCGCGCGCTTCGGCCTCACGCAACTCCCGAACTGTGAGCTCCAGTTGGGCCGCCGACTCATTGAAGGTGCGGGCCAGGTCGGCGAGTTCGTCGCTGCCGCGTTCCGGAATCCGGGTGTCGAGTTTTCCGCTGCCCATGCTCCGGGCCGCCTGGCGGAGTTTGCGCACCGGTCGCAGCACGCTGCGGGCGGCGATCAGGCCGGGGACGAGCGCGACGGCGAGGCCGGGCAGGGCGCCGTCCCTGGCGGCCACGAGCAGGGCGTCGACGTTGATCTGCTCGTCGGTCAGGCGCATGACGGCGTACAAAGTAAGTCCGCTGTGCAGAAGGCTGCCGGGGCCGGTCTTGAAGAGGGTGGGCATGGCGATGGTCAGGTAGGGGGCGCCGTCCTTGACGACGCGCTCGAAGCTGCCGCGGGGGTCGTTCCGTGCGGCGCGGCGCAGTTCGGGCGTGATGACGGTGGAGACGGGGTTCTCGCCCGAGGAGGCGCGGATCGATCCGTACTCGGCGAAGACGACCCAGGTGCGCGGCTTGCCCTTGCGGGCGATGGTGCGCAGGGTGTCCTCCAGCCCCTCCTTCTGCAGGGGCAGGGTGAAGCCCAGGTTCTGGATCTCCTCGCGGAACGAGGAGACCGCCACGTCCTGGGCGGTCTTCAGCACCGCGTTGCGGGCCTCGCGGTAGGTGAGTGCGGCCGTGGTGGTGGCGCTGACGGCAGCGACCAGCAGGAACGCGAGGAGCAGCCGGGTGCGCAGACCGAACACCCTGCCCCGGGGCGGCTCGTCCCCGGCCGTCCCCCCGACCGGTCCCGGACGACTGCGGCGACGTACGCCGGTCACAGCGGCCCGAGGCGGTAGCCGAAGCCGCGCAGGGTCTGGACGTAGCGGGGGTTTCCGTCCTCGTCCTCGATCTTGCCGCGCAGCCGGCGGACGCAGGCGTCGACCAGTCGGGCGTCGGCGTGGAAGCTGTGCTCCCAGACGTGTTCCAGGAGCTGCTGCCGGCTGAAGACCTGCTCGGGGGCGGCGGACAGGTGCAGCAACAGTTTGAGTTCCGAGGGGGCGAGGGCGAGCGGCCGGCCGGCCTTGGTGACGGTCAGCCCGGCCCGGTCGATGGTGAGTTCGCCGTACACCTCGATGGTGGGGCGGCCCGGGGTGTGGTCGTCCATGCGGCGCAGTACGGCTCGGATCCGGGCGTCGATCACTTCGGTGCGGGCGGGCTTGACGATGTAGTCGTCGGCCCCGGCCTCCAGGCCGATGACCACGTCGAAGTCGTCGCCGCGCGCGGTGAGCATGATGATCGGCAGCTGGCTGCTCTCGCGGACCTTCCGGCAGACCTGTACGCCGTTCATGCCGGGCAGCATCAGGTCCAGCAGCAGCAGATCGGGGCGGAATTCGGCGAGCGCGGCGAGGCCGGCCTCGCCGTTGGCGGCCGCCCGTACCTCGTGGCCGCGCCGGCGCAGGCCGAGTTCGACCCCTTCGCGTACGGAGGGGTCGTCCTCGATGAGGAGCACGCGGGACATCGGTGGTTCTCCCTCGGTGATGCGGTGCTGGTCGGAGCCTGTGCCCAAACCCCGGTCGGATCGGTGCGCGTCGTCAGGTCCGGGCCGCTCGCCGGCGCAGACCGGAGAGCAGCGCGTCGACTTCGGTCAGGCGCAGCGGACGGGCGAGCAGGGCGAAGGTGAGGATTATGACTGCCGCGCCCGCGGCGAGTGCGGCCGGGGTCCCCGCCCCCGCCGCGGCCACCGCCGCGAAGTGGCCCAGCACGGTGGCGGGTACGGCGGCGAGCAGCAGCCGGGCGTGCGCGCCGACGGCGGACGAACGCAGCGGACGTACGACGCCGAGCCTGCGACCGAGCACCGTGCCGGTCACCACCCAGCCCGCGCACAGCGCGAGGGAGTACCCCGCGGCCATGCCCGTCACCGCCCAGCGGGCCGGCAGCAGCTGGGCGGCGGCCAGGGACAGCCCTGCGTTGAGGGCCACGATCACCAGGTTGAGCAGGAACGGCGTACGGGTGTCACGGAGCGCGTAGAAGGTGCGGGACAGGACGTACTGGCCCGACATGGCGACGAGTCCCGGTGCGAAGGCCATCAGAATGGTGGCCATGGCGGCCGTGTCCGCGGCGCTGGTCCTGCCGTACCCGAAGACCAGGGCCATCACCGGCGGGGCGAGCACGAACAGTGCGCAGGCCGCGGGCACGACGGCACTGGCGCTGACCCGCAGGGCGTGGGAGACGTCGCGGCGCAGGGCGGGGGTGTCGCCGTCGACCGCGGCGGCGCTCATCCGGGGCATCAGTGCGGTCACCACGGAGACGGTGATGATGCCGTGCGGGACGACCCAGAGGGCGTAGGCGTTGTTGTACGCACCGTATCCGGGGCCGCCGTCGAGGCCGGCGGTGGTGGCGAGGCGGGTGGTGACCCAGTACGCGGCCTGGTTGGCCAGGACCAGGAGCACCAGCCAGAAGGCGGCGCGCAGGGGGCGGGTCAGCCCACTGCCGCGCCAGTCGAAGCGGGGCCGCCAGCGGAAGCGGGCCGCGCGCAGGGCGGGCAGGAGGGCGAGGGCCTGGACGGCGATGCCCGCGGTGGTGCCCCAGCCGAGGACGGCGATCTCGGTCGCGGTGAGGGTGTCGCCACCCCCCATGGCGAGGGCCAGGTAGACGCCGAAGACGGCGATCACGACGACGTTGTTGAGGACCGGGGTCCACATCATCGCGCCGAATCTGCCGCGGGCGTTGAGGATCTGCCCGAGCAGGGTGAACAGGCCGAGGAAGAAGATCTGCGGCAGGCAGTAGCGGGCGAAGGCGGTGGTCATGGCCGCCTGCGGCCCGGTGTAGTCGGTGTACGCGTCGATGATCGCGGGCGCCGCCCAGACGGCGGTCGCGGTGATCACGAGCAGGGCGAGTACGCAGACGGTGACGAGCCGGTCGGTGTACGCGACGCCCCCGTCCTTGTGCTCCTTGGCCGCCTTGACCAGTTCGGGCACGAAGACGGCGTTGAGGGCGCCGCCGAGGAGCAGCATGTAGACGATGGTGGGCAGGGCGTTGCCGACCGCGTAGCCGTCGGCACTCGCTCCGATGGTGCCGATCGCCGCCGCGACCACGGCGGAGCGGGCGAAGCCGGTGGCCCGGCCGACGAGGGATCCGGCTGCCATGAGGGCGGTGCTGCGTGCGGGCGAGGCGGGCGCGGCCGCTTCGGGGGTGCCGGTGGCGTCCGTGCGTACCGCACTGTCCGTGGGCTCCGCACCGTCCGCGCGTTCCGTGCCTTCTGTGCCTTCTGTGCCTTCCGTACGTTCCGTGCCCGTCGGCGTCCGCTGCTTCATCGGCGGTTCAGGTACGCCTGGAAGGCGCGGTGAAGCGCGTGGTTGGCACGGCCGTCCAATGGTCTCTCCCACTCCCCCAGCGTCTCGACGACCTGTCCTCCGGTGCCGAGCTTCCACCGCAGCAGTCCGTACGCACGTTCCCCCGGGTCGAGAGTGGAGGGTACCCCGCGCATGTCATAGGTGTGCGCGCCGAGGGCGTGGGCGTCCAGCAGCATCCGCCACTGCAGGGCGTTCGAGGGCCGCACCTCGCGGCGGTGGTCGGCGGAGGCGCCGGTCTGGTACCAGGCGCGGCGGCCCACCGTGACCATGGTGTGGGCGGCCAGGATCTCTCCCTGGTGGCGAGCGAGGTAGAGCTTCATCCGGCCGGGTTCCTCGGCGTTCAGCGCCGCGTACTGGCGCTCGTAGTAGGCCAGCGAGCGGCCGAGGCGGAATCCGTCGCGCCGCTCGGTGAGATCCAGCAGGCGGTAGAACTCGGGGAGTTCGGCCGCACTTCCGACGACCACCTCCACCCCCTCCTTGCGGGCCCGGCGCACATTGCGCCGCCACTCCTGGCTGAGTCCGGCCCACAGGTCCTCGGTGCTGCGTCCGGCGAGCGGTACGTGGAAAACGTGCCGGGGCTGGGCGTCCCCGTCGTTCCCCGCGCCGTCCCCGCCGCAGCGGCTCCAGCCGCGGGCGCGCAGCCGCTCGGCGACGGCGGTGCCGAGCGGGTCGACCTCACTGGCGAGTACGTCGCCGAGGTGCCGGCCCGGTCCGGTGGACGACTTGAGGCGGGCGGCGTCCCAGCGCCGGTAGGCGGGCGAGGGCCCGATGCGTACGGCGAAGGCACCGGCGCGGCGCAGATGTTCCAGCAGCGGGCCCAGCCAGCTGTCGACGTCGGGAGCGTTCCAGTCGGCGACCGGCCCTTCGGGAAGGTAGGCGAAGTACTTGCGGGTGCCCGGGAACTGGCGCAGCAACACCAGTGCCACACCGGTGAGCCGGCCCGCCTCGGGGTCGGGGCCCCAGCCCAGCAGCTGCGCCCGCCAGCCGTCCTTGACGTCGGCCCAGGACGGGCACTGCAGAAAACCGGCACCGAGCGCCGCCCCCTCGGGGGACGCGAGGAAGGTGCGGTACGTCTCGGGGGTGACGGTCCGCAGGACCACCCCCCGGTGCTCTGCCTGGTCCACACGGCCGGGCGGCACGAACAGCGCTGACACAGTCTGAACCTCTTCTCCGCCCCGGCCTGTTGCGGGGACGCACAGGATGTTCACAGCGGCCGATGACCGCTCCGCGCGGCGAATGTGACCGGACGATGACCGTTCCTCACCAGCCGCCGTCACATAGCTCCACAGCGGCTGAACTGGGATTTTCCGGCTCTAGAGTCACGGCATCGCCCACTCGGCCCAGCCCTTTCCCGCTCCTTTCCGGAGGTCCCGTTGTCCCGCACCCGCGCTCTTGCCCATGCCCGCGTCCGGGCCGCCGTCGCGGCCGCCCTGCTGGCACCGCTCGCCGCCTGTTCGTCGGGCGGATCCTCCGCCGCCCCGGCCGCCAAGGTGACGCCCAGCGCGGCGGACCGCCCGGTCGCGGTCACCGTCACGCCCACCGGAAAGCAGGTTCCGGCGGGCAGGCCCGTGAAGGTCACGGCCGTGAACGGCACCCTTACCTCGGTGACCGTCACCGACGCGAAGGGCGGCGCCCTCGCGGGTAAGGCCGCCTCCGACGGCCTTACCTGGGTCTCCGACCGCAATGCCGTACCCGGCGCCTCGTACACCGTGAGGACAACGACCCGCACCCGGGGCGGAACCGTGAAGGACACCACGTCCGCCTTCACCACGGCCCCGGCGGACAAGGTCAACAAGGTCGACTGGCGACCGGGCGCGGGCACCACCGTCGGTGTCGCCCAGCCGGTCTCGCTGGTCTTCGACCGTCCCGTCAAGAACCGTGCCGCGGTCGAGAAGCAGCTCAGGATCACCACCTCGAACAACACCGAGGGCTCCTGGGGCTGGGTCACCGACCACACGGGCAAGGACCGGGCTGACTGGCGGCCCCGGACGTACTTCGAGCCCGGCACGAAGGTCACGCTGAAGGCCGAGCTCAACGGCACCGACTCCGGCACGGGCGGCGGCTGGTTCGTCCGCGACTACACGACCGCCTTCACCGTCGGCGCCCGGCAGATCGCCAGGGTCGACCTCGACAAGCACCAGCTGACCTTCGAGCGGGACGGCACAACGGTGCGCCGGATACCGGTCTCCGGTGGCACTCCCGGCGGCGACAAGCGCTCCTGGCGGGGAACCGCGGTGCTCATGGCCAAGGAGGGCACCATCAACATGAACTCCGAGACGGTGGGCCTGGGCGACGCCTACGACAAGATGGTCAACTTCTCGATGCGGCTGACCTGGTCGGGCATGTACGCCCACGCCGCCCCGTGGAACGCCCGCTACTTCGGCAACGCGAACCAGAGTTCCGGCTGCATAGGGATGAGCAACGCCGACGCGACTTGGTTCTACGCGCAGGTCCGGCCGGGCGACCCGTTCGAGATCACCGGGCAGGACACCAAAGGGGTGGTGGCGCCCGGGAACGGGTTCGGGGCGTGGAACCTCTCCTGGGAGCAGTGGCAGCAGAAGAGTGCGCTGCGGTGAGGGTCCGCTGGGGCCCGATCCCCAGGGTTACGGCCTTCCGGCCTGCCCGACGGTGTCGGCGGTCCCTTCCGGCGCACCGGGTGCGAGGGCTTCGGCTCCCCACGTGCGGATCTCGGCCAGGAGTTGGGCGTTGGTGATGCCCTTGACCAGGTATCCCGAGACGCCGGCCGCGGCCATCTCGGCGCGTGGACCCAGGTCGCCGTAGGCGGAGAACACCAGGATGCGGACGCCGGGGACGGCCCGGATGATCTCCTGGGCGGCGTACCGGCCGCCGCCGGGGAGACGTACGTCCAGCACCACGACGTGCGGCCGCTCGGCGATGGCGAGCCTGATCGACTCGTCGGCATCGGCCGCGCTGCCGGCCAGATCGAGGTCGTGCTGGGCCCTGACGACCTCGGTCAGGGCCGCGCGCACCATGTCGTTGTCGTCGCAGACCAGCACCTTCGGGCGGCGCTCGGGGGCATCGGGCCGGCTCACGACGGCTCCCGGAAGGAGTCGGGGCCGGCGGTGGGCGCACCGGGCAACGGTTCGTCCAGCGCGGTGGCCGGCAGATCGGGGATCCAGAACTCCACGGTCGAGCCGGTCCCGGGCTCGCTGCGCAGCGTCCACCAACCGCCGGCCGTCTCGGCCCGCTCACGCATCTCGATCAGCCCGAAGTTCTCGCCCGCCTTGTGGGTGATCGCCTGGTGGCCGGTGCCGTCGTCGATCACCCGGATCAGCAGGCCCCGGCCCTCGGTGCTGACGGTGACCCTCACCACGCGTGCCCTGGCGTGCTTGCGCACGTTCAGCAGCGCCTCCTGCACGATGCGGAAGATGGTGATCGCGGTTTCCGGCGCCGGTTCCTTCACCAGGTCGTGCTCCAGGATCGGAGTGAGACCCCAGCCGCTGAACACCACGTCGTCGAGGTGCTGGGCCAGCGACTCGATCAGGCCGTGCCGGTCGATTCCGGGTGGCTGGAGCCGGAAGGTGAGGGTGCGCAGCCGGTCCACCGCCTCGCGCACCGAGGCGTCGAGTTGGGAGAGTTCGTCCGCGAGGGGCTCGCCGGCCCGGTCCGCGAGGAGTTGCAGGCGCATGCCGACGGCGACCATCGCCTGGAGGGAGTCGTCGTGGACGTCCCAGGCGATGCGGCGGCGTTCCAGTTCCTGGGCGCGCACCAGGTGGGTGAAGAGGCGGCGGCGTTCGGTGAGGGCCTGCTCGGCGGCCCGGCGTTCGGTCATGTCCCGGGTGACCTTGCCGAATCCACGCAGTTCGCCGGTCTCGTCGAAGAGGGCGGTGATCACGACGTTCGCCCAGAAGCGGGAGCCGTCCTTGCGGATGCGCCAACCCTCGTCCTCCAGCCGGCCGTCGGCGAGGGCCGCTTCGAGTTCGAGGTGGGGTTTGCGGGCGTCGATGTCCTCGGCCGGATAGAACACCGAGAAGTGCTTGCCGATGATGTCGGTGGCGCGGTAGCCCTTGATCCGTTCGGCGCCGGCGTTCCAGGTGGAGACATGGCCCCCGGGGTCGAGCATGAAGATGCCGTAGTCGACGACGCTCATGACCATCAGGGTGAACGCGGTCTCGGTCGGGCCCGGGGCGCGGTCCGCTGCGGAGTGGCCGTTCCCGGTCACCGGAGGAGGCCCTCGCGGCGGGCCACGGCGACCGCTTCGAGTTGGGAGCGGGCGTCGAGTTTCTCCAGGACCCGTTGGACGTGGTTCCTGGCGGTGTTGACGGCCACGCCGAGCCTTTCACTGATGTCGGCGGCGTTCAGTCCGTCGCCCAGCAGGCCCAGTGTTTCGCGCTCGCGCGGGGTGAGGGTGGCGCCCAGGCCGGTGGTACGGCCGGTCAGCCGGTCCAGAGCGCCGTCGAGCAGGCCCTTGCTGAAGGCCACTTCGCCCGCCGCCACCAGACGTACTCCTTGCTGGAGTTCTTCCAGGTTGCCGACTTTCAGGATGAGACCTGAGCCACCGGCCTCGGCAACTTCCGCGGCCACGGCGGGAGTTCCCTCACCGGCCAGTACCAGCACCCGGGTGCCGGGAGCGGCGGATCTTAGCGTGGTGATGGCGGTGATGCCGTCGCCGTCGGGCAGTCGCCGGTCGAGCACCACCACGGCGGGGTACAGCCGGGCGGCGTCGGCCAGAGCCTCCTGCACGGACCGGCTGCGGCCGACGACCTTCAGGTCTTCGGTACGGTCCAGGGCCAGCCGGAGCGCCTCGGCGACCATGTCATGGTCCTCGACGAGCAGGATGGTGATGCGCCCACCGGCGGCGCGCGGCCCGGAACCCGGTGTGGTCTGCGGGGTCGGAGGCATCAACTGGTCCTCGGCGGTAGACGCGTGACGCTGTGCGTGAGCAGTACTTCGTCGGCGCCCGTGAGGGCGAACAGTCGGGCCACCTGCGCGCGGGCGCCCTCCACGCACAGCTCGATGGCGAGCATATCGGCCGTGACCTTGGCCTCCAGCAGCACGTTGAGTCCCGCGCAGTCGCAGAACCGCAGGTCCCACAGGTCGATGATGATGCGATCCGACCCGCCCGTGAAGCGGTCGGTGACAGCGGCACGCGCCTGCGCGGCGCCGCTCAGATCCAGTGAGCCGACGAGCCTGAGCCGGTCCGTGCCGTGGTGCTGGACCTGGAACAGCGGGCCGGTCACGCGGCCGCTTCTTTCATGAAGTGACCTCCAGCCTGAGGGATACACACCAGTCAAGCCTAGTGATTCTGCACTAGTTGGGAACCCGTTTCCCCGAACTGGCCACCACTTCGCACTGATTTGCCGGTCCACGCACGCACCCTGGCAGCGGGTGCAAAGCCCTGACCGTTTCACCCGGGCTGGGTACTCTGAGACGCGGGGAACACCAAGGAAACGGGCCCTCGAAAAGCGCGACGCGGTCCCAGACGACGGTGGGGCACCCGAGCGGTGAGCATCCAGCGAAAAGAGAGTGGGTATGGAACCCCCACCGGCTACTCCGCTCAACGTCCCTCCCGGGGCGGTGCACATGAGCTTCGCCGGCACACCCCGCTGCATCGCCGATGCGCGCGAGGGCACCAGCGCCTTCCTCCACCGCCATGCCCGGCTCGCCGACCACACCTTCCACTACGACGTCCTGCTGGTCGTCTCGGAACTGGTGACCAATTCCGTCCGCTACGCCTCCGGCCCGCTGACTCTGGAACTCAGCCTGGTTCCTGGCGGCGTCAAAGTCGCCGTCCGGGATTCCAACCCCACTCCCCCGCGCTTGCGCAGCCCCGACCTGACCGGCGGGCACGGGTGGTCGATCGTCCAGCGCCTCTGCCGCCGGGTTCGTGTCCTCCCCCTGCACGACGGCAAGGCCGTCCACGCGGAGCTGGCCTGGTAGTCCCACGCGGAGCCGGTCCGAGGGCCGGGCACGCAGGGTGTCCGGCCCGTGCGGGGGTCTACGCCTGCCGTACTCCGGTCTCCGAAGGGGAGTTGACCTGCGCGTCGAGCGCCCGGGGCAGCGGCTCGGAGTGAATGACGTGGAGGCGGGAGACGGCCCGGGTCAGCGCGACGTAGAGGCGGTTGAGGCCGCGCGGCTCGGCCCGGACGAGTGCGGCGGGTTCGATCACGACGACGTGGTCGTACTCCAGGCCCTTGACCGCGGAGGCCGGGACCACACTGACGCGGGCCCCCGCCGGGTCGGACCCGGCGGGCAGGTGCAGGCCAGCGGCGATGAGCGCGTCGCGCAGCAGGGGCGCATGGGTGTCGGTCGAGATGACTCCGACGGACCCTTCGTGGGTCAGTGCGGCGTGCACCGCCGCGACGGTCGCAGTGGTGGTGTCGTGCGTGGCCTCGATCCTCAGGTCGCCGTCGCGGCGCATGGCACGGGCCGGGGGTACGTCGGCGTCGAGGTGCTCCAGAAGGTGGTTGGCGAGGTGCGCGACGGCGGCGGGGATGCGGAAGCCGATGGTCAGCGGGACGACCAAGCCGTCCGGTTTGCCCAGGTGGCCGAGGAGTTCGGACCAGTGGCGTGCGGCCCAGGGGGTGGTGCCCTGCGCCAGGTCGCCGAGGACGGTGAGGGAGCCGGAGGGTGAGCGGCGGGCGAGGGCACGGCACTGCATGGGAGACAGGTCCTGCGCTTCGTCGATCACGATGTGTCCGTGGCTCGCGGGGCGTTCGATCAGGCCGGCGAGTTCGTCGAGCAGCACCAGGTCGGCCGCCGACCAGCGGGCTGTCCGGTGCGAGCGCGGGGGCCTGGCCCACAACAGCGCCTTCTGCTCGTCCGGTCCGAGGAGGCCTTCGGCCGCGGCGGCCAGTGCGACCGGGTCGGTGAAGAGGTCCGCGAGGACTTCTTCGGGTTTGACGTCGGGCCAGACGGCGTCGACGAGTGCGCTGACGGGGCGGGCCCGGGAGGTCTTCCGCGTCCAGGTGCTGGTACGTGGTCCGGTGCGACGCTCGACCTCCTCCTGGACGGTGCGGACGACGCGGGTACGGACGCGGTCGCGGCCCACGGCGTACGCGGGTTCCTCGGTGCGTACGTCGCGGACGATCCGCTCCAGTGCGCCGGCCGGGATCCTCCACCGGTAGGAGCCGTCCGGCAGGACGAAGGAGTCGGCCCCCTGGGGGCGCACCCGCGCGTAGAGCGCCCGGCGCAGCACCTCGGCCATCCGGACGTCGTGCTTCACCACTGCCACGGCGTGGTCGTCCCGGGCCGTGACGGGGTGGCGGGCGATCTCGTCCTCCACGGTGGACTGCCGTACGCCGGACTCGCCCAGCGCCGGGAGGACTTCGGCGATGTAGGTGAGGAAGGTGCGGTTGGGGCCCAGGATCAGCATGCCGCCGCGCTGGACGCGCTGGGGGAAGGTGTAGAGGAGGTAGGCCGCGCGGTGCAGGCCGACCGCGGTCTTTCCGGTGCCCGGGGCCCCTTGGACGCAGATCGAGGTGGCGAAGTCCCGGCGCACCAGGTCGTCCTGCTCGGGCTGGATGGTGGCAGCGATGTCACGCATCGGCCCGACCCGGGGGCGCTCGATCTCACCGGCGACGATGCCGCTCTCGTGGGTTTCGCCCGCGCCCAGACGTTCGTCCTCCAGGGCGGTCAGATCGGCGGAGTCGCCTCGGCTCGCGGGCGTCCAGCCGAACCGTCGGCGTACGGCCACACCTTGCGGGTCGTGCGGCCCCGCCTGGTAGAAGGCGCGCGAAACGGGTGCGCGCCAGTCGACGACCAGTGGCGGGGCAGCGGGATGCCGGGTGATGCGCAGGCGCCCGATGTGGTAGTTCTGCCCGGCGTGATCACCGGCCGCACCGGGGTCCGTGGCGAAGCCGAGACGGCCGAAGAACAAAGGCCCCTCGGGGAGTTCCCGCAGCCCCTTGGCCCGGCTGCGCAGCTGGTGGCCGAGCACTTCGGCGTCGGCGCCGGACGCGGAGGCGTTCTCACCGACCACCACCTCCTCCTGGGCTCCGTCGATCATGTCGGCCAGCGCGGTGCGGCAGGCGTCGTGGTAGGTGCGTTCGTCGGCGAGGGCATCGCGGGGAGTGGGGTCGCTGGGAGTCATTCCACCGAGAATAACGTAACTCGGTAACGTTTTTTACTTTTCCCGGTAGCGGGTCGGACGGCGGGTCAGGCGTAACGCGGCAGTCCCGCCCTCAGCTGCGCGAAGGCCTCCTCGGCTGCCGCCACCGCTTCGTCATGAAGGCTGTCGGCACTCTGGCCGGCTGCGATTCGTCTCCAGTTCTCCTGGGCGAGGATGCGTCGTACCGCCAGAATCTGTCCGGCGGCGAGCCGCACCCGAATCCCGGGGGTCCCGGCGCCGAGCGCGTCGGCGAGGGCGGCCTCGTCCCGCTCCAGATACGTGTACAGCCGCGCCACCAGCGACGGCGTTCCGTACAGCAGCCGGTGAAAGGCCAGCACGGCGGCATGGTCGTTGAGTCCGGTCACCGGGTCCCGGCGTGCGAGTCCGTCCAGGAAGTGACACCGCAACGCTTCCAGCGGGGAGCACCCACAGGGCCGTTGTGCGACGACCCGGGCGGACTCCCCCTCGTGGTCGGCCAGGCGGTGCAGTACCAGGTCCTCCTTGGCCGGAAAGTACCGGAAGAGGGTCGGCTTGGAGATACCGACCGCGGTAGCCACATCGGCGACGGTCACCTGCTCGAAGCCCTTGTCCAGGAACAGCTCGACGGCCGTGTCGGACAGCTTCCGGTACATCTGCTGCTTCTTGTGCTCGCGGAGCCCTCCGGTGTCACTCATGGTCGTGCAGCCTACGCAGCGGGCACGCACCCCGATCCTCCGCCGCACCCACCACGACCGGCCTGGGAGCCCGGTTCTCCGGAGTCGGCGGCGCGGCGAGGCCGGGCCGGGTGCGGACCGGGTCCGCACCCGGACTGTGCGGCGTTCTGGCCGGGGCGTGGCACTGAGAGCCGGTGTCTAAACCCCGGTCGGGCGCCCGCCGTCTGGCACGCACGCTCGCGCGTTGCCGAAACGCCCTAGTAGCTCCTTCCCCAAGCTCTCAACTTCGTTCGAGCAGGGGAGACCCCAGCGACGACCTTCCAGCGCCTTGCGATCGCACGCACCAGACGACGTTCGCTGATCCGACCGGGGTTTAGACACAGGCTCTGAGGCAGGATGCTTCGCTGCGGAACAAGGTGTTCCGTCAGTTCAGCGCCCAACGCGCTCTTACTCGACGCACTCTCAATGGAGCGACCGTGAAGTCAGGCGATCAGATCGTCCAGGAACTGCCGTGGAGGTGGGGTGTCCAGGGCAAGGTGTTCATCATCGGCGGGCTCGGCTACCTCTTCGACGCGTACGACATCGCCCTGAACGGCTTTCTGATGCCGCTGGTGGGGAAGGAGTTCGACCTCACCCTCGGGCAGCGGGGGCTGGTCGCCACCGCGAACCTGGTCGGGATGGCGGTCGGCGCCGTCGCCTGGGGTTCGGTGGCGGACCGGATCGGCCGCAAGAAGGCGTTCAGCGTGACGCTGCTGATCTTCGCGGTGTTCTCGGTGCTGGGCGCGGCCTCACCGACGTACTGGATCTTCCTGCTGTTGCGTTTCCTCGCGGGGGTGGGGCTCGGCGGCTGCATCCCGGTGGACTACGCGCTGGTCAGTGAGTTCTCCCCGCGGAAGTACCGGGGGCGGATCCTGACCGCGCTCGATCTGTGGTGGCCGATCGGGGTCACGCTGTGCGGGCTGGTGTCGACGGCGATGCTGCCGCTCGGCGGGAACTGGCGGTGGATGCTGCTGACGATGACGCTGCCCGCACTGCTGCTCTTCTGGGTGCGGCGCGGGGTTCCCGAGTCGCCCGTCTATCTCTCCGAGAAGGGGCGCGAGCGGGAGGCCAGGGCGGTCATCGACGACCTGGTCGTCCGTACGGGTGCGAGCCCTCAGCCGTACGGCATTCCACGACCCGATGACCGGCCGCGCACCAAGGGCCTGGCGGCGGCGGCCGAACAGCTGCGGCTGATCTGGCGGTTCAGCCCGCGCATCACCTCGGCGGTCTGGCTGATGTTCGCCACCATCATGCTGGTCTACTACGCGGCGCTGAGCTGGATGCCGTCGATCCTCAAGGCCGAGGGGCACGGGGACACCGCCGCGTTCACCGGCACCACGGTGATGAGCGCGGTCGGCATTCTGGGCGTGATCGTCTCGACCGCGCTGGTGGATGTGGTCGGCCGCAAGTGGCTGATCGGGGTGACGGCTCCGCTCGCCGCCTTCTCGTTGGTGGTCTTCGCGCTGGTACGGGAGCAGGAGACGGCACCGCTGGTCGCGATCGCCGTGTTCGGCTTCCTGGTCCAGCTGGCCATCCCGGTGCTGTACGCGTACGCCTCGGAGGTGTACCCCACCCCCCTGCGGGCCAGTGGCTTCGGCTGGGCGTCGTCGGTGAGCCGCTCGCTGACCGGTTTCGCGCCGCTGCTCTTCGGTTCGGTGCTGTGGCCGGTGCTCGGGCTGCCGTGGACCTTCGGCGTGCTGGCGGTGGCGGTGCTGCTGGCGATGGGGTGGATGGCGGTGGCGGCCCCGGAGACCAAGGGGCGGGAGCTGGACGCGGATCCGATGGGAGTGCCGCAGGTCGTGGGCGGGGCGGCGGATAGCGCGACCACCCCGTGAAACGGCCGGGGGGGGGGGGGGGGGGGGGGGGGGGGCGGGGGGGGGGCGGCCCGGGGGGGGGGGGCGCGGGGGGGGGGGGGGGCCGGGGGGGGGGGGGGAGCTGGCCCTTCAGGGGGCCCCATTCGTTGGGGTCGGGGACGCCCGGG
>NZ_JBITDM010000027.1:0-98653 GCF_044454195.1 Streptomyces sp. NPDC051561
GCTGGAACAACTCCCACAACTCGTCCGGCACCAGCCGCTCAACGATCCCCATCATGACCCACAGAATACCGAGTCAACCAAATGAGATGACCTCTAAGCAGAATTTGGGGAGCGGGTTCACGGGTGGGATGCGGCGGGTTCAGCTCCCGGTGACCCGGAAGGTGAGCTTCAGGGCGCGTGAGCCCGGTTTCCCGGTGGCTCGCACGGTCGTGGTGCCGGGCCGGAGCGCGCGGATCTCCCATTCGAGGAAGCCGGGGTCACCCTCGTAGCCGACGGGGACCAGCAGCAGGCTCGGACCGCCGGTGGTGACTCCGTCGGCGGCGGGGCCGGTCCACCGGTACTTGCTGGAGAGCCGCAGATGGGCCGTGTCACCGACGGTCAGAGCCAGCGTGCGGCCGGTGTCTGCCTCGGTGAGGGGGCCGGAGGGGTACGGGCCGGAGGGGTGCGGCAGTGAAGCCGTGGGCGGCGTCGGGGTGCCCGGGGGCCGGGCGGGCGGCGAGGGTACGGGCCCGGTCGTCGCGCTGCCCGAGGGGGACGCGCTCACCGGCGTACTCCCGGGGGCGCTCCGGGGCGGGCTCGAACCACCCTGCCCCGCACCCGAGTTTGCGCAGCCGGTCGCCGCCACTCCCACCAGGAGGGTGGCGGCGACCGCACGTCGTGCACGTAACGTCATTACACCAACGGTACGTTGACGCAGAGCAGGATCTTCGCCTGGCGGGAGAGGTCCTTGTCGGTGGCCTTCGGGTCGAGCCGTACCTTCTCGGCGTTCTGAAGCACCGTCAGGAACGGGGTGTCCACCTTGAGATCGCCGTCGGTGTCGACCTTCGCGGCCGACTGGAACGCTCCGTGCGCGAAGTTCAGCCAGGCGGACAGGAGTTGGCGGTCCAGGGCGCGCTTCGGGTTGAACAGCGTGAGCGACAGTGCGTGCACGGCCTTGCCCTGGTCGGAGATGTCGACCTCGGACTCGGGCCCACCGAAGACCGCGCTCGCGTGCTGGACGATTTTCAGGTAGCAGTCCAGGCGCTCCTTGCCGAGCCCGGTGAGGTCGCCGGTCAGGTACTTCACGTACCAGACGTCGGCGAGCAGCGAGAGGTGCGCGTTGCCCTGCACGACGACCTTGACGCCGTCCTCGCCGGTGCCGCCGTCGTCGTCGCGGACGCCGAGCCCGAGGTCGTACACGCACGGCTTCTTGTACGCGTGCTGCTGGGTGTCGGCGATGTCGCGGGGCTGGACGCCGGGGCTGTTGGCCGGGTCCGGGTCCGGCGGGTTGACCAGGGAGGTCTCCGAGGTGTCGGGGGTCCTGTCGCCCCAGCTCCAGGTGAGGGTCTCGTCGTCGCTGCCGGGGTCGGTGACGCGCGCGGACAGGGTGTTCTCCTCGCCCGCCCTCGCCACGAGGGTCCTGCCGCCCGCGAGCTCGACGGCCTTCGACTTGTCGATGGCCGCCTTCGGGTCGACATTGGCGACGGTGATCGCGGTGCCCTCGCAGACGGTGCTGTCGTCGTCGCTGCCGCAGATCCTCACGGTGAAGGTGCCGTTGTCGCCGAAGACGACTTCCTTGGCGAAGGTGAGGGTGGCGTCGGGCCGCCCGTTCTCCAACTCCCCTTCCAGGGCAACGGGTCTGCCGTCACCGGTGTCGATGGTGGCGGTGGGCTTGTCGAGCCAGCCCGGGTCGGTGACAGTGCCGCTGACGGTGAGCCTGCCGCCCTCCTCGCGCGGTCCGGTGACGTTGACGGCGAGGACCGGCGAGACATTGGTGACCGTGACGGTCGCGGTGTCGGTGGCGGCTCCGGCCGCGTTGGAGACCTTCAGCCCGATCTCGTAGGTGCCGTCCTGGCCCACCCGGTCGAAGGCCGGGGCCGGCCCGGTCGCGTCGTCGTAGGCACCGTCGCCGTCGAAGTCCCAGGCGTACGTGGCGCCGCCCCCGGGCGTGGTGCTGCCGCCCGCGTTCAGCTGGACGTCCGCCCCCTCCTTGGTGGTGTAGGGGCCACCCGCGTCCGCGGTCGGTTTGCAGGTCGCCGGGAGGTCGGTCGCCGGGGTGCCCTGGTCCTGCGCGGACGACGTGGCGCCGGCGCCCATCCCCCGCTTGGCGAAGGCGCCCCACAGCAGGCACTGGTTGGCGCCGCCGTGGTTCGCCCGGTCGGCGGCGAGGATGCCGTCGCGGGCGTCGAGGAAGTCGGGCTTCGACGGGGTCATCTTCATGCCGTCGACCATCAGCTGCTCGTGAGCCTGCTTGCCGCCGGCCTCACCGTGCGCGCCGACCAGGGCGGTGCGGGTCTCCCACATGGTGGCGGCCCAGATCTCGCCGTCGCGGTGCACCTGGCAGCCGCCCTCGCAGAGGTTGGCGTACGTGAGCGGGCTGGCGTTGTAGGCGTAGCGGCGGATGCCCGAGGGCTTGCCGTTGCTGTACTCGCCGTAGACCGGGTCGCTCCACATCGAGGTGGCGATGGCGTCGCCCCAGCCTTCGCCGAGACCGCCGGCCTGGGCGCCGGAGCCCAGGTTGCCGCCGCCGACCAGGCGGTGGGACAGGCCGTGGCTGTACTCGTGGGCGACGGTGTCGCCGTTCATGGCGCGGTGGGTGTTGAAGTTGTTGCAGGAGGTCCGGCCGACGAACATCCGCATGGTCGGGTTCTGACCCTCCGGCGGCGTGCCGAAGTTGGCGTTGCAGGCGCTGGAGCCGGAGGCGTTGTAGTCGACGTACATCTGCACCCGGTCGCTGCCCTGGCCGCCCTTGCCGAAGTTGTCCTCCTGGAAGTTGCCGGACGCCTCGTCGAAGCCGAGCTCGTAGAGGAAGTCGTGCATCCGGTTCGCGTAGTAGAACCCCTGAGTGACGACCGCGTCCCGGTCCGTGGTGAGGTCCGTGCCGCCGCTGTTGCGGAAGGCGTCGGTGAAGGTGTAGTCGAAGTGCTGGTAGGCGGGGTCCGGGGCGGCGGGTGTCTGCGGCTGGTAGCCCAGCGCGTCCTTGCCGTCGAGGTTCTGCGAGGTCTGGACGTTGTTGCCGGTGGTGGTGCGGGCCTCGGCCCAGGAGTGGCCGACGCCGCTGAAGGGGACGGTCTGCTGGCTGCCGACGGAGGCGTTCTGGCCGGTGAAGACCTTGCCCTCGGGGCCTTCGTTGCTGGTCAGGTCGGTACGCAGCAGGACGCGCCCGTCCGCGGCGTCGACGACGCTCTCGTAGATGTGTCCGTTGTCGGCGGTGAGCGAGGTCTGCCAGGCGGTGCGCGTGGTGCCGTCGGCGAGCGGGAAGAGGACCTGCTCGGCGCGGGCGTCGGCGGGCACGGTCCCGGTGCCGACGGCTGCGGCGGCCTTGTCGAGTGCGCCGGTACGGTTCACCGTCGCCGCGCCGCCCGTCTGCACGCCGGGTACGAGGCTGCCGGTGGCGGTGATGATCCGGCCCTGCCTGTCGACGGCGACGGCGAGCCTGCCGCCGTACACGAGCGCGCCGCCCGCGCGCTGTCCGACGAAGACGTGCTCCACCCCGTTGTGCACGGTGCGGTACGACTTGGTGACCTCAAGTCCCCCCAGATCGGCGGCAGTCAGCCCGTACAGCTCGGCGTTCTCCCGTACGTAGTCCAGTGCGACCGTGCGCGGGGAAGCGGCGTCGGCCTTGGTGAGCGTGGCGCCCTTGCCCTGCGGGGTGACCAGTCGCGGCGTACCGAAGCCGCCCCAGCGGACGGCGGCCCCGTCCAGTTCCCTGGCCGCTTCGAACTGGGCGGCGGTGGGTGCGCGGCGCGCTTCGCCCCGTACGTCCACGTCCGGGTACGGAGGGGCCTGCTCGGGATGTTCCCCGGCGGCGGCTCGCGCGGGCGCCTGCTGCGAGGGCGCCGCGCCGGAAGGGGCGGGCGCGGCGGTGGCCGTCGCTGCCAGTGCCGTCGCGGGCAGCGCCGCGAGTATCGCTCCCACGAGTACGGTCCGGGTTCTTCGTGCTCTGCCTCTGCGTGCGCGTGCGGAAAGCAACTGTCTCCCCCTGCTCACTGGTTCACTCGGGACACAACCCGGAACAAGCTACGTGAGCATGACAATGGCGGAAAGGGTCCGTGGGGCGGGGGTGGCCGAAACGCGCACCCCCGCCCCACGGACCCTTCTTCCACAGTGAACTGACGTTTGGTCAGCACTGACGGTCACTCAGTGCTGCCGGTCCCCACTGTGCTCGTGGGAGTCGCCCGAGTGCAGCGCCCGGTACTCCTCCGCGGTCGGCTTGGGCACATGCGTCCCCGGCCCGTACATCGCCCTGGCCAGCCTGGCCCGCAGCCGGTCGGAGCGCTTGATCGTCCGGCGCACCCCGTTCGCGTCGACCTCGCGTCCGACCTCGAACGGCACGGGCTGCTCGTGCGAGGTCAGCTTGTGCAGCTCGGCCTGCGAGAGCGGGGTGTGCACCTCTACGTACTCACCGTGCGGCAGCCGTTTGAGGGTGCCGCTCTCACGGCCGTGCAACGCCATTTCGCTGTCCCTGAGTTGCAGCCCCTGACAGATCCGCCGGGTGATCACGAAGGCGAGCACCGGGCCGACGAAGGCGGCGATGCGCACGAACCAGGTGATGACGTTGATCGACAAGTGGAAGTGGGTGGCCCACAGGTCGTTGCCGCCGCCGATCAGCATCACCCCGTACAGCGTCAGCCAGGCGACGCCCAGTGCGGTCCTGGTGGGCGCGTTGCGCGGGCGCTGCGCGATGTGGTGCTCGCGTTTGTCCCCGGTGACCCAGGCCTCGATGAACGGATAGACCCCGATCGCCAGCATGATCATCGGGAACAGGCTGAAGGGGATGAAGACACCGAGTTGGAGGGTGTGCCCCCAGGCGTTGATCTCCCAGCTGGGCATCACCCGGATCAGCCCCTCGGAGAAGCCGAGGTACCAGTCGGGTTGAGCGCCGGTGGAGACCAGGTCGGGCCGGTAGGGGCCGATCGCCCACACCGGGTTGATGGCGAAGGCCGCCGAGATGACGGCGATGACGCCGAAGACCAGGAAGAAGAAGCCGCCCGCCTTGGCGACGTAGACGGGCAGGAAGGGTGCGCCGACGACGTTCTTCTCGGTCCTTCCGGGGCCCGCGAACTGGGTGTGCTTGTGGTAGAAGACCAGGATCAGGTGGGCGACGACCAGGCCCAGCATGATCCCCGGCAACAGCAGGATGTGGATCGGATAGAGCCTGGCGATGATGTCCTCGCCCGGGAACTCGCCGCCGAACAGGAAGAACGCCAGATACGTCCCCACCACCGGCACCGACAGGATCGCCCCGTGCGCGAACCGCAGTCCGGTCCCGGAGAGCAGGTCGTCGGGGAGCGAGTAGCCGGTGAGCCCGGTGATCAGCCCCAGGAACAGCAGGGTCCAGCCGAACATCCAGTTGAGCTCGCGCGGCTTGCGGAACGCCCCGGTGAAGAACACCCGCATCATGTGCACCAGCATCGCCGCGACGAAGATCAGCGCGGCCCAGTGGTGGATCTGCCGGATCAGCAGCCCGCCCCGCACCTCGAAGCTGATGTCGAGGGTGGACTCGAACGCGCGGGTCATCCGGACGCCGTTCAGCGGGACGTACTCGCCGTGATAGACGACCTCCGCGCTGCTGGGCTCGAAGAAGAGGGTGAGGTAGATGCCGGTGAGGATGATGATCAGAAAGCTGTAGAGGCAGATCTCGCCGAACATGAAGGACCAGTGGTCCGGGAAGATCTTGCGGATATTGGCCTTTGCCAGCGGATACAGCCCCAGCCGGCCGTCTGCCCAGTCGGCCAGCTTCTCGCCCTTGCCGGGCGGTGCGGCCCGAAGACCGTTGCCCTGGGCACGTCCGTCGTCCGGCTCGCTCATACGACCCCCTCATACGGACCTTCAGAGTAGGCGCGTCGCCATACGGATCCAACAAGCTTGACGAAGCAGGGAGTTGATATGTGACGTGCCGACCGCAGGACGTCCTGCGCCCCAGAGCTGTCCCGGTGCCCCGTATGGTGGCAGGTACCCCACAAAGCTCATGGTCAGGAGGACAACAGGTGTCGGAGCGCAGGAACGGCCGCGAGCTGAAGACCGCCATTCGGGCCCGGACGGACGCCCTGCGGGAAGAACTCCTCGCGCTCAGCCGCCGCATCCACGCCCACCCCGAGACGGCCTTCCAGGAGTTCCGGGCCGCCGCCTGGTGCGTGGACGTACTGCGCGAGCACGGCTTCACCGTCGCCGCACCCGCGTACGGCCTGACGACGGCCTTCGAAGCGTCCCTCGGCTCCGGGCCCACCACCGTCGCGCTGGCCTGCGAGTACGACTCGCTGCCCGGGATGGGGCATGCCTGCGGACACAATCTGATCGCGGCGGCCGGGGTGGGCGCGGCGCTGGCGCTGGCTCCCTACGTCGATGAACTCGGTCTGACGGTACGGGTGTTGGGCACTCCGGCCGAGGAGAGCGGCGCCGGGAAGGCACTGCTGCTGGACGCGGGGGCGTTCGACGGGGTGGACGCGGCGATGATGATCCATCCGTGCCCGTTCGAGGTGGCGGACTTCCGGTCGTTCGCGATGGGATCCCTGGACGTCACGTACACGGGGAAGTCGGCGCACGCGGCGATGAATCCGCAGGACGGGCGGAACGCGGCCGACGCGCTGACCGTGGCTCAGGTGGCGCTGGGGCTGCTGCGGCAGCAGTTGCCCGGGGAGTGGAAGGTGCACGGTATCGCCGTCGAGGCGGGCACCGCGCTCAATGCCATCCCGGAGCGGGCGCGGGCCGCGTACGCCCTGCGGACCCCCTCGGTGGAGGAGCTGCGGGAACTGCGTGAGCGGGTGGAGAACTGTTTCAGGGCGGGTGCGCTCGCCACCGGCTGCGAGGTCGACCTCGTACAGCCGTCGCCGGACTATCTGGACTTCCGCTCCGATCCGGAACTGGTCGCCCTCTGGACCGCGAACGCCCGCGAACTGGGCAGGCCCGAACCGCAGTTGCGCGGCCCCTTCGCATCGACCGACATGGGCAATGTGTCGCACGTGGTGCCGTCGATCCACCCGGTGCTCGACATCGGCAGTGGTACGAGTGGCCCGCACCAGCCGGAGTTCACGGCCGCGGCCGCCACCCCGGCCGCCGAGCAGGCGATGCTGGAGGGGGCGGTGGGGCTGGCGTGGACGGCGGCGGACTTCGCTCTCGGCCGGAAGGGCTGACGCGGGATCAGCGGGGGCTCGCGCGAGGTCAGCCGGCGGGGCTGACCGCGGGTTCCCGTACGGGGGTCGGGGCTGTGGGTACGACGACGGGGGAACCGTCGCCCGGGGCCTGGAGGATGTCGGCGTCGACGCCGTACAACTCCTTGACCAGGGCGGCGGTGACCACCTCGCGGGCGGGGCCCTGGGCGACGATGCGGCCCTCGTTCATGGCGACGACGGTGTCGGCGTAGCGGGCGGCGCTGGCCAGGTCGTGGAGGACCATGACGACGGTGCGGCCCGCTGCCGCGACCTCCCGGACCAGGGAGAGCACTTCGACGGCGTGGCCGAGGTCGAGGGCGCTCGTCGGCTCGTCGAGGAGGACGATCGGGGTTTCCTGCGCGAGCACCATGGCCAGCCAGCAGCGCTGGCGCTGGCCGCCGGAGAGCTGGTCGAGACGGCGTTCGGCGAGGGCGGTGGTGCCGGTGGCGTCCAGGGCGGCGCGTACCGCGGCCTCGTCCTCGCGGGACCACTGCCGGAACAGGCCCTGGTGGGGGTGGCGGCCGTACCGTACGAGACCTGCGACGGTGACCGCCTCGGGGGCCTGCGGGGACTGGGCGAGCAGGGCGATCCGGTGGGCGGCCCGGCGCTGGGTGAGCTGCCAGACGTCGGCGTCCCCGGCGCGTACGGTGCCCGATTCGGGCTTGTGGAGGCGGGCGACGGCGCGCAACAGGGTTGACTTGCCACAGCCGTTGGGGCCGACGATGGCGACGACCTGCCCGCTGGGGACGGTGAGGTCGACGCCGTCGACGACGGGGTGGCCGGGGTATCCGGCGGTGAGGGCCTCTACGGTCAGTTCCACGGGGGTCAGGCCTTTCCGGTCCGGCTGGACTTGGAGGGGGAGGCGGACTTCGAGGGTCCGGCTGGTTGCGCCGAGGGCTTCTTGCCGAAGAGGACCCAGAGCAGGAAGGGCCCGCCGAGCACGCTGGTGACGACACCGACCGGGATCTCCACGGGGGCGATGACCCGGCCCAGTGCGTCCGCGCCCGCGACCAGGGCCGCGCCGACCAGCGCGGAGCCGACCACGGGGATCCGGGTGGGGCCGCTGAGGCGGGCGGCCAGTACCGGTGCGGCGAGGGCGACGAAGGCGATCGGCCCGCCGATGCCGACGGCGATGCCGGAGAGGGCGACCGCGAGCAGGAGGGTGATCGCGCGCACCCGGGAGACGTTGACGCCGAGGGTGGCGGCCATGTCGTCGTCGAAGCGCAGGAGTTGCAGGCGGCTGCCCGCGATCAGGGCCAGGGGTACGAGGACCAGGAGGAGCTGCGAGAGCGGCGTACCGACGCCCCAGTCACGTCCGTTGAGCGACCCGACGGTCCAGAGGAAGACGCCGCCCGCCGTGTTGTCGTTCTCGCGGGACATCACCAGGTCGGTGACGGCGCCGATGACGGTGGAGACGCCGATGCCGACGACCAGGATGCGGTAGCCGCCGCGTCCCGCTCCGCCCGCGCACGCGACGACGACCATGGCGGCGGCCGCCGCGCCGAGCGGGCCCAGCCACCAGTCGCCGATCATGCCGGTGGAGGAACCGACGACGGAGGCGACCACGGCCGCGGTGGCGCCGTCGTTGACGCCGATGACATCGGGGGTGGCGAGCCGGTTTCCGGCCAGGGTCTGGGTGAGGCAGCCCGCGATGCCGAGGGCGGCGCCGACCATGAGGCCGACGGCGATGCGCGGCAGCCGGAAGTCCTGGACGAGCATCACGGTCGCGTAGTCACCGGTTCCGAGCAGCCCGGCCACGGTGTCGGAGAAGCTCATCCCGGTGGAGCTCGCGAAGGCGGCGAGCGCCACGATCCCGCCGATGAGCACCGTCAGCCCGACGGCCGCGAGGGCGCTGCGGTACGGGAAGAGCCAGGAGAAGGCGCCGAGACGGATGGTGGTGGAGTCGGGCGGAGTGAGGGAGGTGGCCTTGGTGACACCTGTCGCGTCCGTCGTCTCCGGAGTGCTCCGATACGTCGTCACGCGCTCGCCCCCGCCGTGGACATCCGCCGCGAGCGGGCGATCCAGATCAGCAACGGCCCCCCGATGAAGGCCAGCAGCACACTCACCGGCGTCTCCCAGGGCCGGATCACCACCCGCGCCAGCAGGTCCGCCGCAATCATCGCGACCCCTCCGACCAGCCCGGACAGCACCAACTGCCCCGCCATCCGAGGTCCGGTGACCGCTCGCGCCGCATAGGGTGCGAGCAGCCCGAGGAAGGCGATCGGCCCGGCCAGCGCCACCGCCGCGCCCGCCAGCAAGGTCACCGACACCGCGACGATCAGCCGGATCCGCCCCGGGTGATGCCCCAGCGAACGTGCGCTGTCGTCACCGAGTGCGAGCGCCGAGAGCGGACGTACACAGGCGAAGGCGATCAGCAGCCCGACCGCGATCAACGGGATCAGCGGGTAGATGTCCTTGGTCTCGATCCCCGCCAGGGAGCCGATCGTCCAGTAGCGGTAGGTGTCGAACGTCGACTGGGTCCCGAGCAGGACGTAGGAGGTCGCTCCGTGGAAGGTCGCCCCGAGCGCACTGCCCGCGAGCACCAGCCGCAGCGGCGATCCGGCCGCCCGCCCGGAAGCCGCCAGCAGGAGTACGACCGCGCTGGCGGCCATCCCGCCGACCAGGGCCCACACCAGGACTCCGTACGCCGAAGTCACCTGGAAGTACGTGAGACCGATCACCACGCCCAGTGCCGCACCGGAGTTGACTCCGAGCAGTCCGGTCTCGGCCAGCGGGTTGCGGGTGACGGCCTGGAGGAGGCAGCCGGCGGCGCCGAGGGCGATGCCGACCAGGAGTCCGGCGAGGGTGCGCGGCATCCGTACGTCCATGACCGCCAGCCGCATCTGCGCGTCCGCGCGGGCGGCCGGGTCTCCGGTGAGGAACCCCCAGGCCCGCGCCATCGGGTTCGAGCCCGAGCCGATCAGCAGCGACAGCACGCACAGCCCCGCCAGAAGCAGGACCAGGGCGGCGGCCGCCAGAAGCGTGGGGCGATGGAACCTCGCCGAACCCGGTATGGGGGGTTCGGATCCGGACTCCCGGACCCGCCCCTCTTGCGCAACCAACATGAAGTTAGCCTAACCTAACTACGACGTGGAGCCCCTGGCCGGGGCATCGCGAACTCCCTGCTGCCGCAGGACCAGTTCAAGATGCTCCCACTCGGGGTGAGTCACCCCGTATGTCCGGTTTTCTGGCCGGTCATCATTTCGCCTTCACCAGCATGGAGATCACGGACATGTCCTCGAACCTCACCCCGCGCACCCGGCTGACCGCGGTGGCAGCCCTCACCCTCGCCTCCGCTCTCACGCTCTCCGCCTGCGGTTCGGACGACTCCGGCGCCAAGGGCTCGGACGCCGCGGGCAAGGCCAAGAACGCGGGATCCCAGGTCTCCGTCACCGACGCGACCGGCGCCGAGGTGAAGGTTCCCGCCGCCCCCAAGAACGTCGTCGCCCTGAGCGAGATGGACCTGGACTCCGCGCTCGCCCTCAAGGTGAAGCCGGTCGGCATCTCCGCGGGCCGGGGCCAGAAGGGCGCCCCCGGCTACCTCGCCGACCAGGCGAAGGGCATACCGGTCGTCGGCGCGGTGACCGGACCCGACATCGAGAAGGTCATTCAGGCCAAGCCGGACGTCATTCTGGCCGGTCAGCTCGCCGACAAGCAGGTCCTGGCGCAGCTGGCGAAGATCGCGCCGACCGTTGTCACCATCGACAAGAAGAAGGACTGGAAGAAGTCCTTCGAGCTGACCGCGAAGGTGCTCGGCAAGTCCAACGAGGCCGCCGAGTTCCTCAAGGGGTACGACGCCAAGGTCACCGAGACCAAGGCGGCGCTCGGCGCGAACGCGGGCAAGAACGTGTCGGTGGCGCGTTACTCGGCCAAGGGCACCGCGGTCATGCAGCAGGGCGTGTTCATCTCGGACGTCGTGGGGGAGCTCGGCCTCAAGCGTCCCGGCATCCAGAACGAGAAGGGCCAGGGCCACTCGACGCCGCTCAGCGACGAGGACCTGAAGCAGATCGACGCCGACTGGCTGTTCATCGGCACGCTGACGTCCCAGGGCAAGGACGCCAAGCTCTTCACCGAGCTGAAGGCCAAGCCCGCGTACAAGCAGCTCGACGCGGTGAAGAACAACCACGTCACCGAGATCGACGGCTCCAAGTGGACCAGCCTGGGCGGCGCACAGGCCGCGGTCTCCGTCCTGGACGACATCAAGAAGGCCATGTCCTCCAAGTAGGCCCCTCGCCCCACAGCCCCCACACACACCCGCCCCCGCCCCCGCCCCCGCACAACGTCGCCCACCGGGGCCGGACCACCCGCCCAGGTCCGGCCCCCCACCCCACCCCAACCCCGCCAAGGACCCCCGTGCTGCCCGACGCCCCCACCTGGCCCGCCGACCTAGCCGCCCAGTACCGCGCCGCCGGCTACTGGAACGGCGAAACCTTCGGCGAGATGCTCCGCACCCGAGCCGAGTCCCACCCCGACCGCGTCGCGATATCCGACGGCGACCGCCACTGGACGTACGCCGAACTGGACGCTCGCGCAGCGGAGTTGGCCACGGGCTTCGCCGCCCGCGGTATCACCGGGGGCGACCGCGTGGTCGTCCAGCTCCCCAATGTCGCGGAGTTCTTCGAGGTCGTCTTCGCCCTCTTCCGCCTCGGCGCACTCCCGGTGTTCGCCCTCCCCGCGCACCGCGAGACCGAGATCCGCTACTTCTGCGAGTTCACCGAGGCCGTCGCCTATGTCATCCCCGACAAGGCCGCCGGTTTCGACCACCGCGCCCTTGCCTCCAAGGTCCGCGCGGAAGTCCCCACCCTCCGCGAGGTGTTCGTCGTCGGCGACCCGGGCGAGCACACCGCCCTCACCGACGTACCGCTCCCCGCAACGGAGTTGGACGGCCCGGCCCCCTCGGACCTCGCCTTCCTCCAGCTCTCCGGCGGCAGCACCGGCGTCCCCAAGCTGATCCCGCGCACCCACGACGACTACATCTACTCGCTCTGGGGCTCCAACGACCTCTGCGGTGTGACCTCCGACTCCGTCTATCTGGTCGCCCTCCCCGCGGCCCACAACTTCCCGCTCTCCTCCCCCGGTTCGCTCGGCATCCTCTACGCGGGCGGCCGGGTGGTCATGTGCCCGCAGCCCGACCCGGACACCGCGTTCCCGATCATCGAGCGCGAACGCGTCACGATCACCGGCATCGTCCCGCCGCTCGCCCTGGTCTGGACCGAGTCCGGCGCCACCACCTCGTACGACCTCTCCAGCCTGGAGGTGCTCCTCGTCGGCGGCGCCAAGTTCAGCGAGGCCGCGGCCCGCCGGGTCGGCCCGGCGCTCGGCTGCACCCTCCAGCAGGTCTTCGGCATGGCGGAGGGGCTGGTCAACTACACGCGCCTGGACGACGATCCGGAGACGATCGTCACCACCCAGGGCCGCCCGATCTCCGACGCCGACGAGATACGCATCGTCGACGACGAGGACAACGCCGTCCCGGAGGGCGAGGCCGGTCACCTGCTGACCCGTGGCCCGTACACCATCCGTGGCTACTGGCGGGCGCCCGACCACAACGCCCGGTCGTTCACCGCCGACGGCTTCTACCGCACGGGCGACATCGTGCGCCGCACCCCCACCGGCCACCTGGTCGTCGAGGGCCGGGCGAAGGACCAGATCAACCGGGGCGGCGAGAAGATCGCCCCCGAGGAGATCGAGAACATCATCCTCGGCCACCCCGCCGTGCACGACTGCTCACTGGTCGCCGTCCCGGACGAGTACCTGGGCGAACGGACCCTGGCGTACGTCATCCTGCGCACCGGCGCCGAGCCGCCGAAGTCCCTCGCGATCAAGAAGTTCGTACGGGACAAGGGGCTCGCGGCGTACAAGGTCCCGGACCGCGTCGAGTTCGTGACGGCGTTCCCGCAGACCGGCATCGGCAAGATCAGCAAGAAGGACCAGCGGTCGATCGCGGTCTCTCCGGGGCACTGAGAGCCTGCCGTCCCGCACCCATTCCCACCGCACACGCGTCACCCCGCTCTACGAAAGGCCCTCCCCCATGGCCCTGCCCGCCGTCGCCCCGTACTCCATGCCCACCCCCAACGAGCTGCCGGAGAACCGGGTTTCCTGGACCGTCGACCCCGAGCGCGCGGTACTGCTCGTGCACGACCTGCAGAACCACTTCCTGACGGCGTACACCGAGGGCACCTCGCCGACCACCGAACTCCTTGAGAACGTCGGCCAGTTGGCGAAGGCGGCCCGCGCCGCCGGGATCCCGGTGCTGTACTCCGCCCAGCCCGGCGGCCAGTCCCCCGCCGAGCGCGGTCTGCAGCAGGACTTCTGGGGTTCCGGCCTGCCGGACGACGAGCACGCGAAGGCGATCGCCGGCCCGGTCGCCCCGGAGCCCGGTGACACCGTCATCACCAAGTGGAAGTACAGCGCGTACGTCCGCACCGATCTGGAACAGCGGATGCGCGAGGCGGGCCGGGACCAGATCGTGGTGGTCGGTGTGTATGCGCACATCGGGGTACTGATGACGGCGTGCGACGCGTGGATGCGCGATGTGCAGGCGTTCGTGGTGGCCGACGCGGTGGCCGACTTCTCCCGCGAGGACCACGACATGGCGCTGAAGTACGCGGCCGGCCGGTGCGCGGTCGTCACCACCACCGACACCGTCCTGAAGGGGATCTGAGGACATGAGCGACAACGACACGACGGCCACCCCTCTCACCGTCGAGCTGATACGCGCCGATGTGGCGGACGTCCTCGGCGAGGACCCCCAGGACATACCCGTCGACGAGAACCTGGTCGACTACGGCCTGGACTCGATGCGGATCATGGCCCTGCTGGAACGCTGGCGCCGCGACCACGGCACCACCGCCTCCTTCGTCGACCTGGCCGAGCAGCCCGCCATCGAGGCCTGGGCACCGCTCCTGGGGGCAGCCTCATGACGGCCCCGACGGCGCCCGCGCCGACCGCCATGCAGCCCCTGAAGCTGACCGCGGCCCAGATGGGCATGTGGTTCGCGCAGGCGCTCGACCCGAGCAGCCCGGCGCAGAACACCGCCGAGTGCCTGGAGATCCACGGCCCGATCGACCCGGAGGTCTTCGCCCGGACGCTCCGTCAGGTCGTGGACGAGGCCGACGCCTTGCGCGTGCGCATCGTCGAGGCCGCCGAAGGACCGCTGCAGTTGGGGATCGACAATCTGCGACTGCCTTTGCACACCGCAGACTTGCGTACGTCCGCCAACCCCTTCGCGGAGGCGCGCGAGTGGATGGACACCGACCTCGCCACCCCGTTCGACCTGGCGGACGGCCCGCTGTTCGCGCACGCCCTGTTCCGGGTGGGGGACGAGCGCTGGCTGTGGTACCAGCGGGTGCACCACGCGGTGATGGACGGCTTCGGCTATTCGCTGCTGGCCCGCCGCACCGCCGAGGTGTACACCGCGCTCGCCGCGGGCGAGACGCCCGCGGACAGCCCTTTCGGGCGGCTGGCGGACCTGGTCGAGGAGGACGCCGGCTACCGGGCGTCGGAGACGTACGACAAGGACCGCCGCTACTGGGACGGCGCCTTCGCCGACCGGCCCGAGGTCGCGAATCTCGCCGGGCGCACCGCGCTGCCGTCGCGCACCTTCCACCGGCGCACCGCCCACCTCTCCCCGACGGCCACCGACCAGCTGCGCGAGGTGGCGTCGTCGATCCGGGCGACCTGGCCGGAGGTGCTGATCGCCGCGCAGGCGCTGTACCTGTCGCGCGCCACCCACTCCCAGGAGGTCGTGCTCGGCCTGCCGATGATGGGGCGGATGGGCTCGGTGGCGCTGCGCGTCCCCGGCATGGTGATGAACGTGCTGCCGTTGCGGCTCACCGTCACCCCCTCGGCGACCTTCGCCGAGCTGACCCGTCAGGTGGTGCTGGGCATTCGTGCCGCGCGCCGCCACCAGCGTTACCGGTACGAGGACATCCGCCGCGATCTGGGTCTGCTCGGCGAGGGCCGTTCGCTGGTCGGACCGCTGATCAATGTGATGCCGTTCGACTACGCGCTGACCTTCGCGGGCGCCCGTACCGAGGCCCACAACCTCTCGGCGGGCCCGGTCGACGACCTCACGGTCAATGTCTACGACCGCACCGACGGCAGCGGTCTGCGCATCGACTACGACGGCAATCCGGCGCTCTACGGCGCCGACGAACTCGCCCTCCACCAGTCCCGCTTCCTGGAGCTCCTGGAGCGCGTCGCACACGCCGGACCGCACACCCCGCTGGCCGCGCACACCATCGCCCGCGAGGCCGAACTCGCCCTGGTTCTGGATGAGTTCAACGCCACCGACCGCGAGATACCCGTCACCACCCTGCTCGCTCCGATCGAGGAGCAGGCCGCCCGCACCCCGGACGCCACCGCCCTCGTCTTCGGCGACGAGTCCCTGACGTACGCGGAGCTCAACACCCGCGCCAATCAACTCGCCCACCACCTGATCGAGCTGGGTGTACGTCCGGGCGCGGTGGCCGCAGTCGCCGTGCCCCGCTCCCTCGACCTGGTGATCTCCCTGATCGCCGTGCTCAAGGCGGGCGGCGCCTATCTGCCGCTCGACCCGGACTACCCGTCGGACCGGCTCTCCTACATGCTGGCCGACGCCGAACCGGCCTGCGTCCTGGCCGACCGGGCCGACCGCGTCCCGGCCTCCGGCATCCCCCTGGTCGCCCTGGACCAGCTCGACACCACGGCGCGCCCGACCACCGACCCGGTCCCCGCGCTCACTCCGCAGCACCCCGCCTACGTCATCTACACCTCGGGCTCGACCGGCCGCCCCAAGGGCGTGGTCGTCCCGCACGCGGCGATCGACAACCGTCTCCGCTGGATGCAGGCCGCGTACCAACTCGACTCCACCGACCGGGTGTTGCAGAAGACCCCCTCGGGATTCGACGTCTCCGTCTGGGAGTTCTTCTGGGCGCTGCGCGAGGGCGCCACCCTGGTCGTCGCCGAGCCCGGCGGCCACAAGGATCCCGCCTATCTGGCCCGGGTCGTCCGCGAGCAGGCCATCACCGCATGCCACTTCGTGCCCTCGATGCTCCAGGTGTTCCTGACGGAGCCCGCCGCCGCGTCCTGCACCGGGCTGCGCCATGTCTTCTGCAGCGGTGAGGGGCTGCCCCGCGAGACGGTCCGCGAGTTCGGCCGGGTGCTGGGCGGCGTCGTACCGCTGCACAACCTCTACGGTCCGACGGAGGCGGCCGTCGATGTGACGTACCACCCGTGCGACCTCGACGCCACGGGACCGGTCCCGATCGGACGGCCGGTCTGGAACACCCGGCTGTACGTCCTGGACGCGGCCCTCCAGCCGTGCCCGCCCGGCGTTCCCGGCGAACTCTTCCTGGCGGGCGCACAGTTGGCGGACGGCTACCTCGGCCGCCCCGCCCTCACCGCGTCCCGCTTCGTCGCCGACCCGTACGGTTTCCCCGGTACTCAGATGTACCGCACGGGCGACCTGGCACGCTGGAGGGCCGACGGCGGGATCGAGTACCTGGGCCGTACCGACCACCAGGTCAAGCTGCGCGGCCAGCGCATCGAACTCGGCGAGATCGAGGCCGAGTTGGCGCAGGACCCGGCGGTCGGCGCGGTCGGCGTACTGGTCCGCGAGGACCGTCCCGGCGACCAGCGGCTGGTCGGCTACGTCACCCCCGCCCCCGGTGGGTCCGTCGACCCCGACGCCCTGCGCGCCCGACTCGCCCGTACCCTCCCCGAGCACATGGTGCCCGGCGTGATCGTCGTCCTCGGCGCACTCCCGCTCAGCCCCAACGGCAAGCTGGACCGCCGCGCCCTGCCCGTCCCCGCCCTCACCGGCACCGCCGACACCGGCCGGGCCCCGTCCGGCCACCGGGAGGAAACCCTTGCCCGGCTCTTCGCCGACATTCTCGGGGTGCCCCGGGTCGGCGTCGACGACGCGTTCTTCGACCTCGGCGGTACGTCGCTGCTCGCGGCCCGTCTGGTCGCCCGGGTCCGCGACACCCTCGGCGCCGAACTGACCATCGGCACCCTGTTCCAGGCCCAGACCCCGTCCACCCTCGCCGCCCGTCTCGACGCCGGCGACCACGGCGCGGACCACGCCCTGGACCTGCTCCTCCCGCTGCGTGCCACCGGCGGGCGCAACCCTCTCTTCGCCTTCCACCCGGCGGGCGGCATCAGCTGGTGCTACTCGGGGCTGCTCTCGCGCCTCGACACCGACCAGCCGTTGTACGGCCTCCAGGCGCGCGGCCTGTCCGGTGACCCGGCGGCCCAGCTCCCCTCCACCATGGAGGAGATGGCCGCCGAGTACATCGAGCAGATGCGCACCGTGCGCCCGCACGGCCCGTACCGGCTGCTCGGCTGGTCGGTGGGCGGAGTGCTCGCGCACACCGTCGCCGTACAGCTCCAAGAGGCGGGCGAGGAGGTTGAGTTGCTCGCACTGCTCGACGCCTACCCGTCCGACCAGTGGCGGGACTCGGCGATCCCCGCCGAGACGGACGCCCTCACGGCCCTGCTCCGTATGGCCGGCTACGACCGCACCGACGAGCTGACCCGTGAGGACGTGCTCGCCACCCTGCACCGCGAGGGCAGCGCCCTGGCCGGCCTCCCCGACCGCACTCTGTCCGCCGTGGTGGACATCGTGGTGAACAACGCGCGCCTGATGCGGGCCCACCAGCACCGCCGCTTCGAGGGCGACATGCTGTTCTTCACCGCGGCCGCCCCCCGCTTCGAGGACTGGCTGACACCGGACGCCTGGGCCCCGTACCTCTCCGGCAGCCTCACCAACCGCGATCTCGACTGCCTGCACCCGGAGTTGACCCAGCCGGGCCCGCTCGACGAGATCTGCACGGCACTCGCCGCCCACCTGAAGGAGCTGGACCACTGATGCTGCCGCAGTCCCCCTTCGACGCCCCCGGCTCAGGACCGGAAGCAGCCGCCGAGCCAACCCACCTGGTACTCCGCAACTCCGCGGGCGCCCACTCGCTCTGGCCGGTCTTCCGCGAGATCCCCCAGGGCTGGGAATCCGTGTACGGCCCGGCCGCGCACGGGAGTTGCGTGGCGCACTTGCAGGAGTCACCCGCATAGGGCGAAGGGGCCGCTCCCGGTGGGGGCGGCCCCTTCGTCGAGGATGTACGTCGGATCGGCCGGGAGCGATTACGCGGAAACCCCGCCGCCCCCGGCTCCGCCCAGCAACTCCACCAGCCCGTCCGCCAGTTCGGTCCGCCAGCACAGATAGTCGTGGCCGCCGTTGTACTCCCGGTACGCGGCGTCCGCGTATCCCTTGTGCTCCAGCACCTTTCGCAGGCGCCGGGCCGCGGGGAGCGCCACCCACTCCTGCTCGCCGACAGACAGCCAGAACCGCACCGGCAGCCGCTCGGCCGCCTCGATCCGCCCGGTGAGCCACTCGGAGCTTTCCAGGTCGGGCCCGTCAGGCCACCAGAAGGACCCCGACTGTGCCAGTACGCAACCGAAGCGGTGGGGCGCCTGCACGGCGGCGTAGGCGGCGGTGAGACCGCCCAGGCTCTGGCCCGCGACCACGGTCCTGGCCGGGTCCGCGGTGAGCGGGAGCCGTTCTCCGGCCCACGGCAGCAGCTCCGTCTCCAGGAACCCGACGAACCTTTCGTTGCAGGCGAGTTCGGCCCATCGCACGTCCGATCCGAGCGACTCCGGCAGCAGTGCGATCAGCGGTGGGATGCGCCCGTCGGCGATCAGGTTGTCGAGCAGCGTCGCCACTTCCAGTCCCGGCTGCCACATCTCCCCGTCCATCAGCACCAGCACGGGCAGGTCCCGGCCGCCGCCCGGCGGCTCGTACACATGCACCTGGCGTTCGTTGCCGAGCAGCTCGCTGGGTACGGTGTGCGCGCTGACGCTCCCGCGCGCGATACCCTCGCGGCGCTGCCATTCAGGGCCTTGCGGCGCCTCGGGGAGTTCGACGCAGGCGACCGGGTCGCCACCCCAACGCCTTTGCAGGACGCGTGAGTTGAGTGGGTCGCTGACTTGCTTGCCTCGCAGCCACGCCCAGTAACCCGCGCTCCCTGCGGGAGGGCCGTCGCCCTCGTCCACGCAGAAGCCGTAGGTGGCCCGCCAGTCCGCCCGCATCCGGATCGACCAGTGCCAGATGTCGGTGCCCGTCACCCGTTCCATCAGATTGCGGCCCAGATCGCGCGGGTCGACGACCTTGTTCGGCATGACGAGCACGGCGCGGGTCGCCGCACTCCCCCGCCACAGGAAGGTCACCACGCGGTACGCCGGGTCACCGCCCGGATCCGGCTCGACGAGGGGTCCGCCGCCGGCCCGCCGTACCGCACCCCAGAAGTCGCCCCCGGCCACGGCGCCCGCCACCCACGCGCTGTCCGCACGCTCCACGGGCTCCGGCCTGGCGATACGGGGCGGCCGACGGGTGGTCCCGGCGGGTGGGGCGGGCAGCGGCATGGGGGGCCTCCAGCGGCTTGCGTCGGCGATCGGTGACCCGCCGCGTCATCGGATAAGGCTCACCTTACTTGGGTGCCGCCGTCCGTCCTGAGGCCCCCCGCACCAGCTCAGCGAGGGTGTCCCCGGGGCCGGGCCGCGCCCACTGGGGTCGCATGACGTCCCGCGCCAGCTCCACCAGTTCCTCGGGGGTGACGTCGTCAAGGGTGCGGGCGAAGGCGTCGATCAGGTCGGTGGCCGTGGCGAGCAGGGCTTCGTCGCTGTTGGGCCGGGCGGGCAGCTCCCCGCCCTCCGCCGCGAGCAGCGCCTGCGTCAGGGCGTACAGCTGGGCGGCCCCCGCCTCACGCACGGTGAGCGACAGATGCACGGACGGCCCGTCGGCCACGGCGGTCGCCGCGTGCGCGAATCCTCGCGGTACGTACAGCACCTCGCCCGGCTTCAGCACGGTGTCCAGCAGCGGAGCCCCCGGATCGCGGTCCTCGCGCTCGGGCTGCCAGTTGCCGTCGGTGGGGCCGCCGTACACCTGCCAGTGCTTCTCCCCGTGCAGTTGTACGGCCAGTACGTCCGCGTCGTCGCGGTGCACGGGCCGCCCCCGGGTGCCCGGCGGCGTGAGGAAGCAGAACGCCTCCACCTGTCGCCCGAACCGTTCGGCCAGCCCTTCGCCGAGCTCACGCACCCCCGCGTGCCACTGGTCGACGTAACGCAGCAGCAGGGTGGCCCGCTCGTCGCGGATCAGGCGCCGGACGGCCGTGGCGTCGACGTATCCGTCGGCGATCTCGCCGAGGACGAGGCGCGGAGAGCAGAAGCGTCCCGCCGGTACGGTGTCGTTCTCGTGGACGAGTTGGGCGTACGGGGCGGTGAGCAGCCCGGCGTCGAGGATGTGATCCAGTTCGGCGACGGTCAGGACGTCGAGCGGCGGGTGGTCGGGGCGGAGTACGGCGGGCGCCTTCCGCCAGTGGCGGGCGAAGAAGGTCTCCTCGTCGCGCACACAGCGTGCGAGCCAGTCCATGGTGGGTTTTCGGGTCCTCTCGGGGCTTCGGGGAGTGGTGTCGTTCTCAGGCGCGCGAAGCGGCTGCCGATCGCGTGCGTTCTCAGGCGGTCGGACGGCTGCTGAACGCGTGCGGGCGGGCGCTTGCGACCAGTTCGCGCGGGTCGACCGCCGCGAGTCGCTCCCGGAGGTGGCCGAGGAGGTCGGACGCGGTGGCGTGCAGGGCCGGGTCGTCGAGGGGGCGGCCGGGCAGCACCAGTCCCTCCGTGATCCGCTCGAAGAGCTTCTGCCGCAGGTGGTCGGTGCCCGCCTCGCGGATGACGACCGTCAGGTGGGAGGAGGGCTCGTCGCCGACCGCGGCGGCCGTGTGCGCGAACCCCCTTGGTACGTAGAGGACTTCACCGGTGCGCAGCACGGTGTCCAGGAGCACGGGCCCCGGCTCTTCGGCCCGTACCGGCTCCCAGTGGCCGTCGGCGGGGCCTGCGTACACCTGCCAGTGCTTGGCACCGCCGAGCTGAATGGCGAGCAGATCGCCGTCGTCACGGTGGACGGGGCCGCGTCTGCCCGGCTGCGAGAAGAAGTGGAAGGCCTCGACCAGCCGCCCGAATCGCGTCGCGAAGTCATCTGTCAGCGAACGGACTTGGGGCTGCCACTGATGGAGGTAGCGCAGTTGCAGGGTGGCGCGCTCGTCGCGGATCAGACCGCGGACCGCTGTCGCGTCCACGTATCCGTCCATCGGCTTCCCGGTGACCACCCGTCGCGGGCAGAACCGCTCGTCGGGGATCTGCCCGTGTGCGGTGTAGAGCCCGGCGTAGGGAACCCTCAGCAGCCCGGCGTCGAGGACGGTATCGAGGTCTGCCGCGGTGAACACCTCCAGCGGAGGATCTTCCGGCCGCAGCACCACCGGCGCCTTCCGCCAGTACGAGCTGAGCAACGCGTCCGCATCGGGCACGCACCGTCCGAACCAGTCCATGGTCCGCCCTCCCTTGTCGTTGTGCGCTGGTCCGTCGTTCTTCGCCCTGCCCCCCACCCAGGGCGGAGGGGCTCACGGCGCCGCCCGCCGGCCACTGCGCGAGCCCCTCCTCGTCACCGGCCCCGAAAGGGCTAGATGACGTCCGGGTAGCAGTCCCCGCAGCCCGCCACGACGCTCTGCTGCGCCAAGGGCCCGGCCGGCTGGGCGGCGGCGGACGGCACGAACAGCGCCCCACCGACGACGGCCGCGGCGGCCACGGAGAGCGCGGCCCGCTGGGAGACGAGGGTGCGGCGGGCGGTGGGGGCCTGCGTGGTAAGGGCCTGGGCGGCGGTCACCTGCGGGGAAATGCGCATGGGAACTCCCTTGGTACGGGTGCGAGTTGGAACCCCGGATCCGGGGCCCGCACCCATGATCAGCACCGTTTCCGGAGGCCAGGACTCCCCATGACGTGATCCATACGGCGTACCTCCGGTATTGACGCCTCCGCTACGCCCGAGGGCCCGACGCGGGTCCAGCACCGGGCCCAGCGCGGGGATTTGCGGGGGCCCTCCGTCAGGCGGCGGCCGTCATTCCGGCCTCGCGGTGCGCACCGGAAACCTGCCGCGCACCTTTCCCTCCGGCGGTCCGCCCGCCGTGCCGCCGGGCACCAGGAGGAGCGCGCCGAGGGCGAGCAGTCCGGCGACGGCTCCGCACCAGGCGATGATGGAGCCGATGGCCGTGGCGCCCGGGCCCGGCCCGGTGTGGGTGCCGAGCAGGGACTGGGTGACGGCCAGGCCGAAGGCGCCGCCGATCTGTTTGCTGAGGGCGGAGCCCGCGGTGGCGGTGCCCATGTCCGAGCGCTCGACCGCGTTCTGGGTGGCGAGGGTGAGCCCGCCCATGGCGGGGCCGGAGCCCAGCCCCACGAGCAGCAGCCACCCGGCGGTCAGGGCCGGTGGTGTCGCGGCGCCGAGGACGGCGAAGGCGGTGGTGCCGAGGGTGAGCAGCCCGGTGCCGGCCAGCAGTACCGGCCGGGTGCGTCCGGTGCGCAGGACGGCCACGGCGGTGAGCCGGTTGCCGAGGGTCATGCCGATGAGCAGCGGGAGGATCAACAGTCCGGAGACGGTGGCCGAGTCTCCGCGTACGAACTGGAAGTACAACGGCAGCAGGATCCCCACCGGCAGCGCCGCGACCTGGATGAAGAACCCGGCGGACAGCAGCGCGGCGTACGAACGGTTGCCGAACAGCCCCATCGGCAGCACCGGCACGGCGGCCTTTCGCTCCACCGGGACGAGGAGCGCGAGCAGCGCCGCCCCACCCAGGAGGCAGCCCAGCACGGCGGGTTCCGTCCAGGCCGGCGTGCGGCCGTCGACCGAACTGCCCTTGACACTGAAGGCGGTGAGGACCAGCGAGAGTCCCGCGGCGAGCAGCAGGATGCCTGCGCTGTCCAGCCGTCCGGTGGGCCCGGCGGCGGGCTTGCGGTCGGGGAGGAGGCGGATGAGGACGGCGAGGGCCGCCAGTCCGAGCGGGAGGTTGATCCAGAACGCCCAGCGCCAGCCGGCGTGGTCGGCGAGCAGTCCGCCGATCAGTGGTCCGCCCACCAGGCCAACGATCATGATCGTGGCCATCAGCGTCTGGAGGCGGACCAGGGCCTCCGTGCGGGACGGCGGGTGCAGGTCGCGGACGAGCGCCATGCCGAGGGTGAGCAGGGCTCCGGCGCCCAGGCCCTGTACGGCGCGCGCGGCGATCAGCAGTTCCATGGACCCGGCCAGCCCGCAGAGCAGTGAGCCCATGAGGAAGACGGAGACGCCGCCGAGCAGCAGCCGACGGCGGCCGTAGAGGTCGGAGAACCGGCCGTAGACCGGCACGCTCACCGAGGAGGTGAGCAGATACACGGTGACCAGCCAGACGTACCGGGAGTCGTCACCGCCCACCTGCTCGACGATGCGCGGCAGGGCGGTACCGACGACGGTGCCGTCGAGCATGGCCAGGAAGACACAGCCGAGCAGGGCATAGGTGATCAACTTACTGTGCTGCGGCGCGAGTTGGCCGTACGGATCTAACGCGCCCATCACCTCGCCCCGCCCTTCCGGCTCTTTGGTGCCGCCCTTTCCGGTGCCGCGCCCCCGGGTGTCGCGACGGCCCCGTGCAGGAAGAGGTCCACCAGTTCGTCGGTGGTCAACGGCTCGGGGGCGCCGGACCGCCCGGCCGCCATCAACAGCATCTGGAAGGCATCGGCGAGCCGCTCCGGCGCCAGCCGCAGCTCCTGCCCATCCGGTGCGAACAGAGCGGCCAGCGCGGCACGCGGCGCGGCCAGCCCTGCTTCGCGGTCGGGCAGCCGTCCGCCCTTCTCAGCCTCCGGGAGGCCTGCTTTCGCGAGGCCCGCCTGCGGAAGCTCGGGACGCCTCGACCTGCCGACGGAGGCCAGCGCTCCGGCGACGTCCCCGATGCGGTTCATATGGCCGCGCAGCACCTCGGCCGCCTCGATGAGCCGCGCGGCCAGCGGCTGGTCCAGCTCGATCGCCGCGAGATGGGCGACGGTGTCCTCGGGCCGGAGCGCCTCGGCCATACAAGCGGCGAGCAGCGCGTCCTTGTCGTCGAAGACCCGGAAGATCGTTCCTTCTCCGATGCCCGCGGCCCGGGCGATCTTCGCGGTGGTGACGGCGGCACCGTACTCGACGACGAGGGGCAGGGCCGCAGCGACGATCATCGCGCGGCGCTGGTCGGGATCCATGGCGGGCGCACGGCGCCTCGCGGAGGGCTCAGTCATACGCGTACAGTACGGAGTGAGCACTCACTCCGTCAATGCCCACTCCCGGAGGCACCGCTCCAACTGCCCTTCCCGTCAAGACGGTTGCGTCCCCTGCGAGGGGGAGGCGGTCCGCTCCCGGATGGCCGACACTGGGGGTCGGGAGTCGGGAGGCGTCGGGGGATGCGGATGAGGGCACTCGTGGTCGGGGTGGAGTCGTACGAGGCGGGGTCGGCCTGGCAGCTCGACGGGCCGGTGCGTGACGCCCTCGGCTACGTGGACTGGCTGCGGGGGTACGGTGTGCCGCCCCAGTCGGTGACCCTCCTGCTGTCCCCGCTGGACCGCAACCGGCGGCTCGCGGACAGCTGCGGGCTGGACCACCGGCCCGCCGACCGGGACACCGTGCACAAGGTGCTGACCAGAGAACTCGCGGAAGAGCGCAGCGACTGGCTGTTCGTGGCCTGGTCCGGGCACGGCCTCATCGACGCGGAACGCAACCGCCGGCTGCTGTTCGCGGACGCCGGGCCGAAGGACCTGCGCTGCCTGGACATGGACGCGGCCCTCGCCCTGTACCGGTCCGACGGCGCACCGGGCCATCCCCGTCAGCTCTGGCTGGTCGACGCCTGCCAGACCCATGCGGACCCGGCCACGACAACCGGAATACTGCGCCCCGACCCCCTTCCTCACTTCACCCCCCGCCAACAGGCCGACCAGCACGTGCTGTTCGCCTGCGGGCCCGGCCAGAGCGCCCGGGGCGCACTGCGCACCAGCGAGTTCAGTTCCGAGGCGATACGGCTGCTGCGCGAGCACCCCGACTGGTCCCGCACTCCCCGGCCACTGGCCGATGCCCTGCGGGACAGGTTCGGGTCCACCACGTCGCTCTGGTTCGACGGCGGCGGGGAGGCGCTCCGGACCTCCGGCCGGGCCCCCGCCCCCGCACCCCGGCCGAAGCCTGTGCGAATGGCGGAGGCACGGCGGCAGCTCGCACTCTCCGACCGCCGGCGATTGCTCGACGCACTGACGGCGTTGGAAGTGATGCGCCAACCCACCTCACGAGGCCGAATAATTGGCCTACTTCCTCAACAGATGGCTGGAAATGTCGCGCGCTCCGAGGTGATGCGCCTGGAAATCCTGGGGCTCATCGAAACGTGCTTGTCATTTCGGGAGGGATTGACGCATTTGTGGGATGCGATCTCCCTGGTCGACCCCGGGACCATGGAGCTCGGCGAGCTGCTGGAGATCTTCCGGGAATATCCGGACTGGTTTACTCCGCCACAGTGAAGAATGAATTGATGTTTCATGATTCAGCCATCCGGGGCACGTCGGGCAACCCAGGCTGACCGGTTGACTATGTTTCCAGTGGCCCGTGGGTAGGACATCATGTAAAGACGGATCGAACACCGTGTCCGACTCGGGGGAGGTCTCTCGGCAGTGGAAGAGCCGGAAAGCGTCGTCACATCGGATCTGCCCGACCTCACGGGCATGTCTCTGGAAGTGCTGCGTACCCGATGTGAAATCGGCGATGCACCTGCCAGGAAGCGGCTGCTGGAAGAGGTTGGACGGGCGGCGCGGAGCGTGTCGACGGGTGGGGACAATAGCTGGACCGTCTGAACGGTCCCTGTCCGACCCGATCCGGTGCCGAGGCAGAGGAAACGTATGCGCCCCGATTTACCGTACGACGCGCAGGCGACGCATTCACTGACTCAGGAGCAATTCCGCGAACTCGCCGCGGGCAGCGGCAGTCCTGCCACACTCGCCGCGCTGGCCCGTGCCGAGTTCAGCCACCGCCTGCTGCTGTTCGACCTGTTGATGGACTGCCTCAACTCGCTGGCGGGGGCGTCCGCTCCGCTTCCGGCGGCCGCACGGGCCTGGGATCTGCTCGCGGCCGCGCAGCAGGAGGACCCGCGGGCCGTCGAGGAACTCGTGCTCCTCCCGGAGACGGGCCTCTGGCTGACCGGGCTGCTCGGCCGGCTGCGCGCGCCCCGCGGTGACCGGACCCCGCTGTGGGCCGAGATCGGCCATCTCCACACCCTCGCTTCCGTCGCCGCCGCCCGCGCGGGCCTCACCTTCGGATTTCCCGTCCCCGCTCACGGCGGCCGGATCTGGCTGCCCACCCTGGGGATGGCACGGCTCCCCTCGGCACGCCGCCGGCCCACCGGGTGGACCACGGTCGAGGTGCGGGCGGCACACGGACACCTCACCCTCCTCGGGACGCACGGCCAACTGACGCTCCCCGCAAACCCGGAGCAGTCGGCGGCACACTGGATTCCGCAGCGCAGGATCACCCTCACGGCGGGCCACACCCGCGGGATCCTGCTGGACGACCTGGGCCCCCATCGCATCGCACCGCTGCCCGACGGTGCCGCCCATCGGCTGGCATGCAGCGCGTACGCCTCATGGAGCACGCTGCTTCAGCAGGCGTACGACCTGGTGTCCGCCGTGGATCCACCGACCGCCGACGCTGCCGAGGCGCTCCTGCGGTCCGTTCAGCCGATGGCCACCCACGAACGTTTCCGTATACGAAGCGTCTCCAACGGGCACGGCGTGGGCGGCCTGGCCGCTTCGACCTCCGACTCCGCGAGCTTGTGGGCGGCGACGCTGGTCCACGAACTCCAGCACACCAAGCTCAGCGCGCTGATGCACCTGTACCCCCTGCACCAGCCACGGATCCCGGCCGACGGCACCGAGCGGCTCTACTACGCGCCGTGGCGCGACGATCCCAGGCCGCTGGGCGGAATGCTCCAGGGCACCTACGCCTTCACCGCGGTGGCGCGGTTCTGGCAGGCCCGTTCGGCCCTGGCCGAGGGGCCCGACAGCGGACTCGCCAGATTCGAAAGCGCCCTGTGGTTGCATCAACTCGGCCAAGTGATAACGGAGTTGATGGCCGATCCGGTACTGACCGCATTGGGTCGGCAGGCACTGGGGGCCCTGCAAGAGGCCGTGGCACGTTCGCGCGGGCGACTCGGTGAGGGGCCCGACGAGACGCCGGACGAGACACTGGCACGCAGGATGGCGGCCGACCACCGGGCAGCCTGGCGCGTGGCCCATGTCCGGCCCCCGGCAGACGTCGTGACCCGTCTGGCGGCCGCCTGGGGTGCGGCGCGGGAGCGACCGCCCGCACTCGTCAGCGGTGCGCGGCCGGTCGTCCGCAGCTCGCGGGCGCTGCATCTCGACGCCCGGGCCATGCTCGTCCGTATCGGCCTCACCGACCCGGCAGCGCTGGACAAGTTGAGGGACGGCCCGGGAGACACCGTGCCGGGTGTCGCGGGAGCCACCCGAGCGGATCTGTTGTGGGCCACCGGTGACCCCGGGGCCGCGGCCCGGTGGTACGTCCAGGACATCGGCAGCGGCGTCGCTGTGCCCGGAGCCTGGTCGGGGCTGGGCCTGGCCCTGTCGGATGCCGGGACCGCGCCGGATGCGGTCCGGGCCCTGCGGACCGCGCCCGAACTGGTTGCCGCGCTCCACCGGGCCGTGCTGCGGGCCGACGGGAAGCCTCCGGACCCGGTGGCACTCGCACTCTGGCTGGGTCGAGCGCCGAAGGGCCCGGCACCCGCACCCCTTTAGGCATGCGGAACCCGGGGTGCCTGATCCGAGCCGAGGAGGCCGGACGCGAGCCCGGGGTGCCGGACCGAGCCCCGGTGGCCCCGGCCCGGCACCCCGCCGATCAGATCGACATGGGGTCGATGTCGCAGTTCGCCCGGCGCCAGGCCAGCGCGTCGGCGCAGGCCGGGTGATCGCCGCCGAGCTTGGCGACGATGGCGTCGACCGCACTGCGGTGGAGTTCCTCCGCCTCGCCGGTACGCCCCAGTGCCCGCAGGTCGGTGGCCATGTTGCTGCGCAGCAGCAGCACCGTCGGGTGTTCCTCGCCCAGCGCCGTGGTGATGCCCTGCATCGTCGCCTCGTCGAGGGTGAAAGCGGCCGCCGCCTCGCCCTGTGCGAAGAGGTCGTTGGCGAGGTTGATCGCGGCGCACAGGGTGTGCGGATGCGCGTCGCCGAGCGGCCCCCGGAAGCGGGCGATCACCGACTCGTTCAGTTTGCGGGCCTCGTCCACCCGGTCCAGCAGTCGCAAGGTGACCGCCAAATTGGCGTCGGCCGCGACGGTGTGGGGGTGGTCCTTCCCGAAGACCTGGCTGTACAGGGTCCGGGTCCGTTCCCCGAGCTTGAGTGCCCCGGGGAGATCGCCGTTCTGCCGCAGGTCGATGGAGAGGTTCAGCGAAGCCTGCAGCGTGTCGGGGCTGCGGTCCCCGTAGCGCTCGATGAGCGCGTTCCTGGCCACCCGGGTGTTCGCCTCGGCCGCCTCGTGGTGTCCCGCCTTGCGATGGGCGACGCCGAGGCGGGCGACGGCCCGCAGCGTCGAGGGGTGCAGATCGCCGAACGTCCCGCGGAAGGCGTCGACCGCTTCCACACAGGCCTTCTCGGATTCGGCGTACTCACCGAGTTCCTGCCGGTCCAAAATGAGCGACGCCTCGGAGTGGAGGGTGGTGGGAGCGTCGGCGCCGAACATCTGCACCTTGGCCCGCCAGCTCGACTCGTCCAGCGCCTTCGCCTCCCGGAAGAGGCCGTTGCCGCGTTGGGTGACCGCGAGGTTGTGGGCGTGCAGCAGGGTCTCGGGGTCCTCGTCCCCGTACGAGCGGACGGCGCGGGCGTAGACGTCCTGGTCGAACTCCAGCGCCCCGCGGAAGTCTCCGCTGGCCCGCCGGTCGCCGGAGACCTGACCCTTGACACGCAGGTACTCCTCCTCCAGATCGGGACCGGAGTCCTCCAGGGAGGCGAGCATCTGCTGGCCGAGTTCCGCGGCCTGCGGGTACTGCCCCATGGTCCACATGATGAAGCGCACATGGCGGCCGAGCATCAGGGTCTGCGGGTCGTCCTCGCCGAAGAGCCGGCGCCACGACTCATAGGTTTCGCTGGAGAATTCCAGCGCGGCCACATGGTCGCCCCAGCGGAAGAAGTACTCCGCCACGTTGTAGACCATCTGCCTGACGTTGCGATGGGCGGAGAGGGGGGCCCGGGAGGCGATGACGTGCGGGGCGAGTTCACCGAAACGCGCCCAGTTCTGGGGTTCTTTCGGGTCGCTCGGCGCATTGGCGGCCAGCAGCAGATGGGCACCGTGGCGGAAGGTCCGGCGTTCTTCCTCCGTCATACGCGCTTCGAGCACCGCCTGGACCAGCCGGTGCATCTGGATCGAATTGGTGCGGTGGTCGATCTTCGCCAGTGAATAGCGGCTGATCTCGCGGATGGCCCGGCTGAGACGGATCGGGTCCGTGAAAATCCGGTCGAGCTCAGGTGCGATGGGTTCCGACACCGCGTTGGAGAAGAACTGCCGCGATACCGGCTCCGGCGCGAAATAGGCGCACAGTTGCAGAAGTTGGATGGCCCCCGCGTTTTTGCCCTCGACATGGTCGAGGGAGACGTTCCATGCGGTCGCGACCGTCTTCTCGTACTGAGTCGGCGGAGAAACCGCCATCAGCTCAGCGCTCTTTTCTTCGAACACCCTCAGATACTCGGCCGGTGGCATGCCGGTCTCGGCACGCCACGCCGATGCCTGCTCCACGGCGAGCGGGAGGTCGCCCAGAACCGCGGCGAGCATGTCCGCGTCTTCGATCGACAGGTCCGGGTTCCGGCGGCGGAGCAATTGAATGCTCTCCTGCCGCTCGAACACGTCGACTTCCAACGGATGGGCCAGGGTATTCCACTGAGGATTACGCGATGTCACGATGACGGAGCCTACCGGTCCGCCCTCAGGGGTGCTCGGGAAGTATTCCTGCACCGCTGCCGGGCTTTCCGCGTTATCGAACACGAGTAGCCATTTCCCGTACGGATTACCGGTGCGGAGTGCCTCCAGGACGGCCGGCACGGCGGTAATCGCCTCATTGCTCACCGGGAGATGCAGACGCCGGGCCAGTTCCACGAATGCCTGCTGGATCTGGGTGGGGCGTTCGGCGGGAATCCAGCAGACCACCTCGTACTCGGCGGCGTGCCGGTATACGTACTCCAGAGCGAGTTGTGACTTTCCGACACCGCCCATTCCGTGCAGCGCGTGCGGGAGTACGGCGGTCGGGCCGTCACGCAATCCGTGTTCCAGGGCGACCAGCAGCTCTTCCCGGCCGGTGAACACGAGGTTCCTGGGTGGCATATTGCCCCAAACCGCGGGCATGGTCGGCCGCGCGACGCCTCCGGCAGGGGGTGGCTGGGCCTGGCTCTGCGCCGGCGCGGGGACCGTACTCACTTGTGGACCTCCAGTGTTCGTGGTGCTGTCATGGTCGTCGGGGAGTGTCTCACCGGCGGGAAGAGGCACGAGGTCGCCCCGGGCCGCATCCACAGCATGCGTGGGGGCCGCCCCGATGTGCTCGCCGAGCCGGCGGGCACGGTGCAGATGTGCTCCCGAAATCGCCTGTAGTGCCGCGTGCTCCGCCTGTCGGAATCGGAGGTTCTCGGCCGTGGATTCGACGGCCGTCAGTGCCTCTTCCCGGTGCGGCGCTTGGCTGGATCCGTGCAGGTAGCCGAGTAATTCCCGGGCCGCCTCGTTGTGCGGGGCCAGGAATTCGGCGGCCTGCCGCAAAGTGCGTTCGGTGGCCGTCCGGCTGCCCGAGGCGAGTAATTCCTCGCGGGCACCGTCGACGAAGACATAGGAACTCCCCGCGCAGCCCGGCAGGGGTTCCACCAGAGGGCTGATCAGCAGCTCGGCCAGATGGGCCCGGGAGGCGCGCGGCATGATCTGCCGCTTCACCTCCGTCATGGTCTCCAGATCCAGCTGGACCGCGGCCAGCCGGGTCGCCAGGGCGAACGCGTCGATCGACGCCCGGGTGCGGAACCGGGCGACCAGTTCGGCGGCGGTCGCACGGGACACCGGGGAGGGCCGGTGCGAGGGCAGCGCACCGGTACTGGCGAGGATGGCCGGCATGTCCGCCCAGCGCGGGTCCGTGCCCGCGACGAAGCGCGCCCACGGGCCGAACCACCGGGCGTCCAGCTCCAGTACCGGAACGGGAACGACACACCCGCCCGGACCCGGGGGCGGCGGTGCGGCCAGCGGCTCGGCCGCCTCCCAGTGCACCTGCCCGTTCCCCGACCAGGGCCCCTGGGCACTCAGCCGCATCCGTACCGGGAACAGTCCCGTACTCGGCCACAGCCGCTGGGGCAGCACCTGCACCACCGCCACCGGCTGCTGCTTGCCCCACATCGCGGCCAGCCGCTGGGCGGCCCCCGAGCGCCAGGCGGGCGCGGACCCGTCCGTCACCAGCAGCACCATGCGCCGGCCCGTCGGATCGACCAGGCTCCGCGGCGGCTGCGCACGGGAGGAGTCGGGACTGCGCAGTACCGCACGCGTGGCGTCGGCGGTGTCGAGGGTCATCAGCGGTACGTCGCTCAGTCCGGCGTACTGCCGCAGCATGGACCGCAAGTGCCGTACGGCGGGCTGCCAGAGAGCCATCTGCGGGGCGTCGTCAACGACCAGGGTCGCGCTGCGCAGCCGTTCCGGTTCGGCGGCCAGTACGGGTGGCAGATGCGGGGCGACCGCGATCCGCTCGGCCGTCTGCGGTTCGTCGACCACCTCCGAGTGGGCAGAGGGGACGAGTGCGCGCAACGCCCGCAGCGCACGGCCGAGGGAGAGAGGGTCGGTGCGGAGGCGCGCGACAACAGACCCCTGCGCCAGGGGCGCGCGGCCGGCGAGATCACTGCCGGACGCGGCGGCTGCGAGGTCCTCCTCGGTCTCCTGCACCTCTTGCTCGCCCGCGGGGGAATCGTCCGTACGGGGACCCACGGACAACTCACTGCTGCCGGACGGTTCGTGGTCCGGTGCCTCCTCGGTCCGCTCCTGCTCCTGGAGCGGTGATACGTGCACGGTTTCCTTCGGCGGGTCGGCGGACGGCGTCTCCTCCACCGGACCGGCAGGCACTTCCGCCCCGTTGGCCGAGGCGTCGGTGAGCCACGGGTAGTGCGCGGCCAGCCATACGGCGTCGGCCACTTCGGTGGGGTACAGGTCGGTGAGGGACAGCCTCCGGCCGCCCCCAGGGTGCGGCGGACCGTCCCGCCGGTGCTGTGCACCCGCGTCGTTGTCCGGCAGTTCTGCCCCCATCACTCCGTGTCCGCCCCTTCACCGCCCAGCGGATGCCAAATAGCGGCCAGTACCGACTGCCACTCGTTGACGTCCCTCCTGTCCTGGGAGTCCTGGGGGTAGAGACCCGATGTCGCCAAGTGGACGGCATTGAGCAACTGGTCGGCGGCCAGCCCGCCCACCTTGGTGCTGCGCCGGAGGAAATCCTGGATCAGGCTCTCCTGGCCCTCGCCGAGAAGATCACCGAAATGGCCGGAAACCATCTCTCCCAAAGTCTCCGCATCGGGATCCGGAATTTCGAGCCGCAGGCACCGCCGCATGAATGCCTCGGGGAACTCGCGTTCACCGTTCGAGGTCATCACGACGACCGGGAACGCGTGCGCGCGCACCACTCCGTCCTCGATCACCGCGGCGTGACCGGGATCAGCCGTATGGACGGTCGCGGTAGATTCCGTCTGCTTCACCCTTACGAGTGGGGGGACTTCGAACCACGCGTCCTCGAACAGGGTCAGCAGATCGTTGGGCAGGTCCGCGTCGCACTTGTCGATCTCATCGATGAGGACGACCCTGGGCAGCCGGTACGGAAGCATTCCCGTACCCAGCGGGCCCAGTTGGACGTAATTCCCGATACCGGGGCGCGCGTGCCCCGCGGAGGCGTCCTGGGTCGCCTGCGCGCGGCCGATGGCGTCGTACTCGTACAGGCCGGAGGCGAGTGTCGTTCGGCTGGTGACCGGCCAGTGCAGTACCCGGCCGAGCCTCAGCTCACGGGCGATGCGGTACGCCAGACCCGACTTGCCGACTCCCGGGCGGCCGGTCACCAGCAGAGGCCTGCGGAGCAGCAGTGCCGCGTTGACCAGTCGCACTTCCTCGTCGCGCGGGACTCGGGGCCTGCCGGACGGGCCGAGCCGCCGGTCCGCCTCGTCGTCCTCGGGCGGCTCCGGCATCCTGGCCTCGCTGCGGAAGGTGCGCCAGGGCGGGCCCTCGGGCCAGCTCCGTTTTTCGTACGCCGTATCGGGTAACAGCTCCCCGGTGCCCCGGTAGAGCGGCCCTCCCTGGTGCGACGGCTTCACTCGGTCCCCCCTACGAAAGTGGCGGGAGCGTTCTGCCCGCCCTCAAGAAGATGCTCGGGGTCGTCCCAGATCATGCTCATCGACCGGATCGCGTCGACGTCCCGGGCCTGTGCCGCGCTTGCCTCGGCAGGGGCCGTCGCGCGGGCGGCGACATCGGATTTCCACTGTTGCGCACGTTCGGGAAGACATGCCAGCCCATCATTGGCCAAGCTTTCGCGAATAATGCTCCGGAATTCCGCTGACGCGGGATCGGCCCGGTGGTAGACGACCACGGGTACCCCCAGGTCCAGTGCGAGGTACAGCTCGCGCAGACCGAGGTCGCTGTCGCGGTGCGGCGGTCTGCTCAGCACCATGCCGACCACGTCGTCGTCGCGGCCGATCTTCACGTCCAGCAGGCTCAGATGCTCGGAGTCGGTCAGCGGTTCGGGCGTGCACTCGTACACCCGGCCGGGCCCTGCCCCCTCCTGCCAGTGTGCCCAGCGGGCCCGCCACGCGTTGTGGAACGAGGGTCGCTGGATCCGCTCCAGGCTGTGCAGCAGGATCTCCCGGTAGCGGTTGAGCAGGGCGTTCGGGAAGCCCAGCGAGGGATCGCGGTCCCACCACTCGACGGGCTCGGTCAGCAGTTCCGCAGGCAGGAAGATCTCCAGGGCAGCGTTCTCGGTGCGGGCATGCCGCAGCTGAGCCATATGCATGAGTAACTCTGCCACGAACGAAGGGAGTTGGGCTCGCGTCACAGAGGTGCGCGGCTCGGTGTGCGGATCCCGCTGGAGCGTGTTCGAGTCCGCGTACTTCACACACGCGGACACGAAGTAGCGCTGTGCCCGCAGCGGGCGGCGCCGGCCGTTTCCGGCGTGGGGGGCGCGATCCGGTTCCACCTTGACGTATATGCGGATCAGTCGCCTGGTGGAACCGCCCGGTGCGGTGCGGGTTTCACCGGCGGGCTCTTCGGGGTCCGGGGTGAGCCCTAGGTCGACCTGGAGGCCGACCCGCAGTTCCGCGAGCGGTCCGGTCAGGTCCCACAGCTGACAGAAGTGGTCGTTCCAGCCGTGCAACTCCCCTGTGTTCGCGGCTACTTCCGGAAGCATCGAGAGGTGTTCGAGGAAGACCATCGCGGGCAGCAGCCGACCGGGGCGGGCGTTGTGATCGGCAAGGTGGATGAATGCCTCCCACGGGGTGGCGCAGTGCTCGGGGAACGGCATCAGGCCGTCGGTGGCCACATTCATCAGGGCGCCGAAATCGGCCATCGGCACGTCCAGCACCCGGCGCAGCGGCTCCCAGTCGAGGGCGGGGAAGGCCCGCCGGGCCTTCCACTCGGCGAGCAGCAGGAGCAGGGGCGCTTCGAGGACGGGCGCGACCAGGCAGGTCGCTTCCACCAACAGGTCGAGCCCGTCCGTGAGTTCGGCGCAGGCGTACACGACGCTGACGAATTCCTGCCGTGATCCGGCGAAGCCGGTCGGCCCCAGGGCCGGGACGTGCTCGTGGACCATCTGGCGCCAGAGGTCCCGGGCGCCGTCGCCCGCGAGCCGCCCTGCCGGGTCCTCCAGTGCCTCGATCACGGCACGCAGCACCCGGCGTTGCGCGGTGTCGAATCCTCCCGTGGCCACGCGCTTCCTCTCGTGCACCGGCTCTGATCGTCTGTTCGAACCGCAAGGGAGGCCAAGGGTAGGTGTTCCTCGGTCACGCGGGAAGTGCTGCGGAGAGCTGCCGGAAGAAGTCGTCGTTCGCCCAGTACGAGCTGTGGGCCGCCGAAACCGGCTGGCCGTTGTCCACCGCTGCGTCGGTGATACGGGGGTCGCCGCCGAACACGCCGGTCGCCAGGTACGACAGCAGGTCGCGGGGGTCGTACACGTTGAGCCAGCGGGGGAACGATCCGGGCAACTCGCTTCCGTACGGAAGCGAGGGCAGCGCGTCCAGTTCGTACAGCAGTGGCGCCTGGGAGCCCACGGTCACCAGGAGGTCCGCGGTGACACCGGACGCCGGGTCGGCCAGCAGGTCGAAGGCGATGATCCCGCCCAGGCTGTGCCCCAGGACGACCACCGGTCCGCTCCCTTGCAGGGTGCGCAGACTACTGGCCACGTGCTCCCGTACGGCCTGGCCCCGGACCAGATAGCTGAGGATGTCGCCGACGAAGCCCACCGAGCGGTCGCTGAGCGGGGCGCGGCGGGAGACCAGCATCCGGGAGCCGAGGGAGCGTTCGAAGAGCCGCGCGGAGAAGCCGAGCGCGGAGACGAGCATCTCGCTCAACCCCTTGATGTCACCGCCCAGTTCGACGGTCAGGGCATCGGTCAGCTCGTCCCGCGCCGAAACGGGTACGTCGCCGGGCTCGACGGTGGCGTGCACCATGGCCCAGGCCGTCAGGGAGCGCGCGGTGAGCCGGGGCAGGGCGCTGCCTTCCGCGGGCGCCGAGGCGATCGCCGACCGGAATTCGGCGGCTGCCGCCACCGCGGCCACCGCCTCCGCCACCGACCGCTCGGAGAGGACGGCGTCCCACGCTTCCCGCACGGCGTCCGAGCCTTCCAACCTGCCGAGTGCGTCGAGGAGTTGGTCCCCCGCCGAAACCGCCCCCGGCACGAATCCACCCGCCGCCCCACTCCCGCCGGACGCCCCCTGCGCGAGGGCGCAGGCGCCGAGTTCGGTGAAGGGATCGGCGTACAGCATCGCCCAGCGCAGCCGGTCCTCGTCCCACTCGCGTTCCTCGGCACCGCCCGGTGGAACAGTGGGTGCGGTGCGTGCCGCGTACTCCTCGTACCCGGGTATGGATACGCCGCCCGCTCGCAGGTACGAGCCGAGTGGGGTGCCCCAGTCGCAGGGTTCGACCCGCACATCGGGCCGGAAGCGGGAGAGTCCGTCCCGTATCCGGTCCAACGACCGGGAGTAGGAAGGTTCGCGGACACCAGTGCCATGCACGAACAAGACCGTGATCATTCGCGACTCCTGCCAACTCCGGTGCACACAGGGTGAATTACTGGTTCCGGTGTGCTCGCTGGGACCGTACGGCCAAGCCTGGCACATCGTCAGCTCCGCGCGCACCGAACGCCGTGAACCGACGGCCGACCGATGCGGTGTCACGACACGGCGGTGGTCCTGGACGAGGGCGACGGGCCCGGCTCGGCGCACGCCACGGCGGAGATCGCCGCGATGTACGACCCGGCGCTGGGAGTGGAACGACTGGACCGCACCCTGGTCCTCACCCCGGCGGGGCGGCTGGTGCTGCTCGATCTGGCAGAGGCGGCGGGGACGGGACCGTCCTGCTGTCCCCCGTCGCCCGCCGGATCCGTACCGCCGAAGTGAGCGCGGAGGTGGCAGCCGTACTGCTGTCGGGATCCGGGCTGACCGTGGTGGCCGCGCAACGGGTGTTGCTCCGGGGCCAGTTGGTCCTCAATGTACGGGAGCCCCTCACAGGAACGGTCCGCTGAGATGACGACACCCCTGCTCCCCTCGTCTCCCGTGGCTCCGGCCGCGCCCTCCAGGCTGTTGGTCACCTGGCCGACCCTGCTGCGCCGCCTGGAGTACCTGGCCTGTCCGGCGGCAGCCGGTGCCGCTTTCACCGTGCTCGCGCTCGGGGTGGTGACCTGGCTGCCCGCGCTCGCGGCGCTGGCGCACGCGTTGCAGCGGTGGCGCGAGGAGGGTGACACCCGGTGCTTCACCGGCGTGTTCGCCGCGTTCCCCCGCTACTGGCGCGCACTGTGGAAGCACGGCCTGCTGTCAGCCGTGTCGGCATTCCTCCTGGCCGCCAAATCCCCTTTCCTGCTGGGTGGTTCGAGTGTCCTCGCGTTTCTCGTCCTGGCCGCCCAGGCCGGTATCGGCGCCGCTTTCGTCATCCACCATGTGGCGCTCGCCGCGCGGGCCGAGCGTGACCGTACTTCTCGCCCTGTTTCTCGCCGACCCCCGGAGGGATCTCTCATGAACCGCCTCCTGACCACCACTCTCGCCGCTTCCCTCGCGGCCGGAGCGCCCGTACTCACCCCCTCGCCCGCCCCGGGGACGTACCGCCAGGACTTCACGACCCGGCGCGCCCGGGCCACCCTCACCGGGCCCGCTTCTGCGGTGGTGAGGGTGGCGGGCAATTCCCGCATCGTCCAGGTGCGGCACGACCGGACGGCCCTGGAGGGCGTCACCGGCGCCGACGTCTCGGACAACACCATCACCGGCTGCGGTCTCGCCGGCTGCCGGTTCGGCGGCGGCAAGAACGGCGCGGGCATCCAGCTCGGCGGCGACTCGGTGGGGACGTACGGCTCGCAGTACGCGCCGACCGGGGCGTGCGCGTCATGACGGCGGGACGCGGCCGGGAGGTCGCCAGACGGGGATTGCTGACGGGGGCGGCGGGGATCGCGGGCGCTGCGGGTCTGGCCGCGGTGACCGCGACCGGTTCACCGGCGCAGGCCGAGCCCCCGGCGTGGCCCGCCGCCATCAGGCCCTCGTGGGTGACGTCCTGGGCCACCGCACAGACCGCACCGACCCCGGCCGACACGGTCGCCCACCAGGGCGTCACCGGGGCCGTCTTCCGGGCGGTCGCGCGGCTTTCGGCGGGCGGGCGGCGGGTGCGGCTGCGGTACGGGCACGCCTTCGGCGCCGTACCGGTGCGGATCGGGCCCGTCACGGCGGGCGGCAGGCCGGTGACGTTCGGCGGGGAGCGCGAGGCGTGGCTGTACGCCGGTGCCTCGCTGACCAGCGATCCGGTGGCGGGGCTGCGGGTGGCGACGGGCTCGGACCTGACGGTCGAGACCGCACTGCCGGGGCCGACCGGGCCGCTGTCGTTCCACCGCAACACCCATGCCTCGCACTGGATCGACGGGGTGCGCACCACCTCGGTGTTCCTGCTGACCGGGGTGGATGTGGCGGAGCCCGTGGCTCCCTCGGACACCGTTTTCGGGGGCCCGGTCGCTGTGTTCGGGGACTCGATCGCCGAGGGCGTCGGCACCCCGGACGACGCGAATCTGCGCTGGCCCGACCAGTTCGCCCGGCGCTTTCCGGGGGTGGCCGTCGCCAACCTCGGGGTCAGCGGGAACCGGCTGCTGCTGGACGACGTGCGGTTCGGCCCCGGCGGGCAGGCCCGATTCGACCGTGACGTGCGCGCACTGCCGGGGCTGCGCACGCTGATCGTCGCACTGGGGGTCAACGACCTTCAGCAGGAGCCGAACCAGCGGGATCCCGGCCGCTTTGTCGCGGCGTACCGGCAGCTGGTGGTGCGCGGGCACGATGCCGGGGCGCGGGTGGTGGGCGGGACCATCACCCCGTTCGAGGGGTGGGTGCGCTGGAGTCCCGAACTGGACGCCGTACGCCAGGAGGTCAACCGGGTGCTGCGGTCGGGCCGGGTCTTCGACGCGGTCGCCGACTTCGATCTGGCGGTACGGGACCCGGCCCGGCCCGCGCGACTGCTGCCCGGGTACGACACCGGGGACCACCTCCACCCGAACGCCGCCGGTGCGACGGCGCTGGCGGGGGCCGTCGGGCGGCGGGCCGTCGGACTCGACTGAGGTCGCGGCCCGCACCGTACGACCGACTGCTACGCACGCTCCTCCCCCTTGCCGCTCCCTCCCCCTGCGAGGCATTCATGGATAGTTCGCACACGCAAGGTGTCACTCCGCCGGGTGCCGGGCAACACGCCCCCAGACGGGCCGTTCTGTTCGGCGCCGCAGCGGCAGGCGCCCTCGCCGTCCTGCCCGCCGCTCCCCGGGCGCACGCGGCCGGACCCGCCCCGCTCCGTAACCCTGACCCCGTCGACGTCCCCGCCGACTCCTCCCCCGCCGCCCTCCGGACCCGCCGGCACGGTCTCCTCACCGGCGGCCCCGGGCTCGACCTCGCCGATCCGCTGATCGCCGCGGCCGTGGCACGGGCCGCCAAGGCGGGGACGAGCGCCCGCGCTTCGACAACGACTACAACTACAACTACGACTGGGAGATCGGCGCCGCCCTCACCGCGCTGGTGGCCGCCCGCCAAGTGCTGGCCTCTCCCATCTGGGCCCGCGGCCCCCTCGTCACCCCAACCAGCACCCCCAGATGGACAAGGCGGACCACCGCCGGCCCGCGTTCACGCTCGGCATCTCCGCCTACTCGACCCACGTCTCCACCTACGAGTCGATCCAGTACGAGAACCTGCACGACTGGCACCTCTCCGACGGCATGCTGATGCTGCACACCCCCTCCGACCTGGGTCATTACAGCGATGACTACTGGCCGACCGTCGATCCGACCCGGTTCTCGGTGGGTCTGATGGACCGGATCTGCCCCTCCTCAACCGACTTCGCCGCCTTCCACCGTTATGCGGGTCCGGCCGAGATCGAGGTGTTCCCGTACAACGGGCGTGAAGGCGGCGCGGAGTGCGACCTGCCCCGCAAACCGGCCGCGCTGCGGGGTGTGTGGGGCGGCTGAGGTGAGGGCGGGACCGTTCCCGGCCCCGGGTACCAGCCCCTCGCCAGGCCCCCTCACCAGGCCACCCCTTCCCCGGGCCAGCCGCCTCACCCCGGATAACCATGTGCCCGAGCGCACCCCCGTACGACATCCTGTCCCGGTGTACGAGAGCCATCTGACCGTGCTGTGCCACGGCGACGAACTGCGCAGGCTGGAGCGCTGGGCAGCCACGCGCCCCGCCCACGTGAAGTTCACCCACATCACGCTGGACCGGGGTCGCACTCCCGACCAGCCCATGCTGACGCTGCGCGGTGCGCGACCGACGTACGCGGCCGAGGTCGCCGCCGTGCGGGAGACGGCGGCGGGGCTGGCCGACGACGGTTTCACCGTGGCCCGTTGGAAGGTGGAGTGTGCGCCCTGGGCGGTCGAAGTACCGCAGGACGACACCGCTGCGGCGGCCGCGCCGCTCGGCATCGGGGACGGGCCCGGCGACGGACGCCACTTCGAGCACCACATGAAACTGCTACTGCCCCCCTCGTACGACCGCGCCACCCTGGTCGCCCTCGCCGAACGCCACGACGCCCATGTCTCCCGAAACGCACGAAGGCAACGGCCCGACGGCCAACAGGAACGATTCATCACCCAGCGCTGCCACCAGGTGGGCAACGACCGCGCACTGGACGCCCTGAACAACCTGCTCGCGGAGCTGGCCGCGTACGAAGTGATCGACGTCGAGCGGGAGTACGTCCTGCTGGACAGCGGACCGGAACTGGACCACGGATGGCTGGAGGCGGCATGACCAAGGAGAACGGCATACCGGACGGCGGCGCACCAGCGACAGGCACCCCGGCGACCGGCACCCCGGCCACCCACCCACCGCAGGATCGCGTCCTGCCGGACCTCCCCCGCTGGTCGCGCTACGAAAGCGCGTCCCCCCGCACCCTGCTGCGCGTGATGAGCGCCGAAGCCGTCCAGAAGGCGGTCTTCGACCCGGCCCTCAAGCAGTACGCCAACGCCTACCGAGCCTCCGACCCCGTCTTCCCCACCCCCGAGGCCACCCGCACCTGGCAGAACGCCAGGTCTCAGGCACTGACCATGGTCATGAACGGTGTGGCCGCATCACCGTGGGCGCGGTCCCTGGTGCTGCGCGGCAGCATGCTGATGGCCCTGTGGTTCGGCGAAGCGGCCCGCGAGCCCGGTGACCTGGACTTCGTGGTCGTCCCCTCCTCCTGGGACATGCCCGAACCCCGCACCGCCTCCCTGCTCTCCGGCGTCGCCGAAGCCGCCGAACAGTGCGCCGCCAACCGCCCCGACGGCCTGCGGATCAACGCCGGCGGAACCGTCTACGAGGACATCTGGACGTACGAACGCGTCCCGGGACGCCGCATGATGCTTCCCTGGAGCGCACCGGGCACCCCCGGCGGCTGGCTCCAGCTCGACTTCGTCTTCGGTGAATCCCTCCCCGAACCCCCGCAGCCGATCACCCTCCCCACCCGCGACGTCCTGCTCACGGCCTCCCCCGCACTCTCCCTCGCCTGGAAGGTGATGTGGCTCGTCGTCGACGGCTACTCCCAGGGCAAGGACCTCTACGACGCCGCCCTCCTCGCCGAACGCCACCCCCTGCCCAACGCCCTCCTCCAGGACGTCTTCCGGCTGGGAGGCGAGTGGCCCGACCCGTCGCACGAGCAGGTCCTCGGCACCCACCTGAACGAGGCCCTCCAGTACGTCGAGTGGAACCACTTCGCTGACGAATACCCCCAATTCGCCGCCCTCGAAGGCGAGTTCACCCACCGCCTCCGCAACGCCCTCGCCCCGACCTTCACCGACGACCCCCGGTGACACCGGACGTCGCCCCGCCACTTCTTGCGCCAACTGCGGCGGGCGGATTCACCGCCTCCGCAAAATCGGCGGCAGCTTTGCAGGGTTCACAAACCGCACGGCCCCGAAGACCGAAAGCACCACGTCGAACGTCATTCGGTCGTACCGGAGTGGGCCAGTACCATCACGTCGGCCTTCATGGCCCGGAAAAGCAAAAAACCCCACGTGAAGTGGGGTCTCAGCTGGTGTCCGAGGGGGGACTTGAACTCTTGCCCCAGGTGGTAGCTAGTTAGTTAGCTGACCTGGGGAAACGTGGTTCGGGTCCCCCTTCGGGGCCCTCAGGGCTTACCCCTGTGACCTGCTGTTTCTGCCCGTTCCTGGCCGCTGTTGGTCATGCGTTGGTCACGTGACCAACGAGCTCTCAAGTGAGTCAGGAAGCCACGGCCCGAACCAGCATTGTCGCTACCTCCGCACCTTGCGGCGGGGCGAGAACCGTGGCGTTCACGTCTCCGAATCCGTGCGATCCGAGGATGTGTACCCACTCATCCGGAGTGTGGTCGTGTCGCATCCCCGCCTTACCGGGCCGGGGTGCCTGGCTGCCTGGGGGAAGGTGGGAGAACGCCAGGATGCCACCCGTAGCCATACGAGCCCGGACCAATGGGAGCAGCTTCTCCGGGTCCACGAACCACACTGCGCCGAAGATCGAAAGCACCACATCGAAGGTCTCGGAAGTAGCAGCCAGGAACGCCGTAGCTTCCGCAGTCCGGAACTGAAGCCCCGCCACGTGACCCCACTCCTGCCGCGCCTTCTCCTCGCGGGCCGGGGCCACGTCCACACCGACGCCTGTAGCCCCCAGCGTCACAAGGTGAGCAAGGTTGCTCCCGACTCCCGATCCCAGCTCCAACACGGATCGGCCCGCCACCGGCCCTAGAACACGCTCGTTCGGCCCGTGGTCGGGGTACTGGGTCCAGTTGAGCCAGGTCGTCTCACCTCGGGCGTTCGTAGTCCTACGTGGCTTACTGCCGACCGCGTATCGGTCCCAGGACTCAGCCAGGGTCATTGCTTGTTGATCCTCTCCATGCGGGAAGGGCCCACCCCCGACGTTCGGGGATGAGCCCCAGCCAATCAGCCGCGAGACGGCGTTACTGCTTCTTCGGGGAGTCGTGACACCCGGCGTGGCACTGGTTGCAGTCCGCCGCGTCCGCCATGCCCCACAGCTCGGCGTCGACCTCGAAACCCGCCGCCTTGATGGCCGTGATGGTCTGGGCCAGCACGAGGGGCTTGCCTGTCTTGGGGTCGTGGCCGTCCACGTCGTTCTCCGTGGCACAGTCGGTTTCGGCTGTTGCGTCAGGGAGTTCCGGGACGTGGTGGATGTACCGGCCGAAGTGCCGGTTGGTGAAGTGGTGGTACGGAACCGAGTCGAGCATGAAGGAGTGCCATGCCTCATCCACAGCCTTCGACGGACCCATGAGGAGATCCGGGTTCTCACCGCAGGTGATCACGAAGGCGACAGCCTGACCGAACTTGCGCTCCGCCAACTCCCTGGTGTTGTCCGGGTCGCGCTGGAGTGATGGCACGGGAGGTCACGACATGGAGCATGCGGCTGACGGAATCACCCAGCCCGCGACCGGAACGGAGACGGCCGCTCCGCGAGCAGGAGAGGACTTCTCTGGCATCTGGCTTTCGCGGTACGAGTTCTTCTCCTCCAGCCGGGAACAGACCTTCACGGCATCCCATCACGTGCTTGTCGTGCACCGAGGCAACCGGCTCACGGTCGAGTCCCTGCCGGGTTCGTCGTCCAATCCGGACAGCCCGATTCATCTGGACCTGACCGTGGACCGGAACGTCGTCACAGGGTCGTGGACTGAGCAGACGGCTGCTGACGGCTACTACAACGGGGCCCGCTACCACGGGGCGATCCAGCTTCTCGTTGAGCCGACTGGCCGCCGCATGGCGGGAAAGTGGGTCGGGTTCGGGAAGGACTTCGACGTAAACACGGGGCCGTGGGAACTGCGGCTTCTCGACCGGTCCACGTCCAAGGCCAGCGTCGAACGCCATTCGGTCGTACCGGAGTAGGCGAGCACCATCACGCTGGCCTTCATGGCCCAGGAGGATCCATCTGAGTGGTCTCCGAAACAAAGGAACACCCCCGCCGATCACAGCGGGGGTGTTCTGGGTTTGTTCGTTAGATCAGAGGAGGGAGCGGAACGGGTTGGGCTCAGGAACGTGATTGGGCATCGGAGACGGTTCCGCAGGAACGGGGGCGCTCTCTTCCAGAGTGAATACGGTGGAGGGGCGGCCTGTCCTGCCGGAGCGTTCCACGGTGACGACGATGCCGGGAAGTGCCTTTCCCTGGACTGATCAGGGTCTCCCGGCTGTTGGTCACGTGGTTGGTCACGCCACAGCCCGGAAAAGCAAAAAACCCCACGTGAAGTGGGGTCTCAGCTGGTGTCCGAGGGGGGACTTGAACCCCCACGCCCGATAAAGGGCACTAGCACCTCAAGCTAGCGCGTCTGCCATTCCGCCACCCGGACAAGGTGTGTGTGGTGGGGGCCGTTTTGCGCTGACCCCTTCCGACATGGAAAACAATACCAGGGGTTCGGGGTCGGTTTCACCTGCATATTGCGTGGTCAGTGACCTGCGGCTGCCTTGTTGGAAGCGATCCAGTCGTCGTTGAGCTGCCAGGCGTACAGGGTGTCGCCGTCCGTGTACGCGTAGTAGAGGTCGCAGCGGTGAGTGGGCTTGTTGCGGGCGTCCTTCGGGAACCAGGAGGCTTGGAGGGAGAGGTCCGCGGGGGCAGCGGGGTGGTCGAGCTTCTTGCAGGTGGGCGGGAGGGAGGCGGGGGTGGAGGAGGCGGGCAGGGTTGCCTTGATGAGGCGGTCGCCGCCGGTGGTCTTCATCGAGTAGGAAATGGTGCGGGCGGTGTCGGGGAGCCAGCGCGGGACCGAGGGGCGGGCCTCCTTGGCGGCGGTGCCGGTGGCGTAGGTGGCCGATTCCTGGTGGCGGCCCTCGTACCAGTCGTGGACGGCGGGGCCTGCGACGAAACCGAGGAAGGCCGCGGCGGCGACGGTTCCGGTGGTGGCGAGGATGACTGCGGTCTTCATGGCGGGAGCTCCGGGACGCACGAGGGGGGCGGATGTGGCGAATGGGGCGGTATGGGTCAATCCTCTCGGGCGATTCGGCCGTACGGGTCAGACCGGAGGACCGTTGTGCGTACGCCTGAGGTGGCATGCGGACGGGTGAGCACCTAGGGGGTCGGGGCCACCTACTGTCGCGGGGTGAGTACTCCACTTGGTTCGCGTTATCGCAGGCCGCGGGCACTTTCGCCGTTGCGGGAGCATCTGCGGGACACCTTCTGGTTCGCGCCGGCCCTCGGGCTCGCGGTGACGTTCGTGGCGTGGGGCGTCGCGGCGGCCGTCGATACGGAGGTCGTTGAGCTGCTGCGGGAGTCTCAGTCGTACGACGAACTGGGGCAGCTGATCGGGATCGCGGAGGACGCGAAGACGATCATTACGACCGTCAGCTCGGCCATGCTGACATTCATCGGCGTGGTCTTCAGCATCTCGCTGGTGGCGGTGCAGATGGCGAGCGGGCAGTTCACGCCGCGGGTGGTACGGATCTTCGTCCGCAGCCGGATCACCAAGCTCACTTTCAGTGTCTTCCTGGCCACCTTCGTGATGTCGCTGCTGGTCATGGCGGCGTACGACGGTGAGGGCGATCCGCGGCTGGTGAGCTCGGTGCCGTTGGTGCAGAGTGCGCTGACCATGGCGATGGTGGCGTTGAGCCTGGCCTTGTTCATCGCGTATGTGAACTCCACCCTGCGGCTGATGCGGGTCGGGTACGTCATCGACCGGATCAGCCGGGAGGCCGTCGCCGTGCTGCGCAAGCAGGAGCGGGGGTGGGAGCGGGGGGCGGAGCTGGGTGAGGAGACCGCGCGGATCGCGTACGAGGGGCGGGCCGGGGTACTGCGGGATGTGCACATCGCGCGGCTGGTGCGGGTGGCGGCGCGGTCCGGGGTGGTGCTGCGGCTGATTCCGCGGATCGGGGACTTCGTGGTTCCGGGGACTCCGGTGCTCGCGGTGCACGGTGGGCGGGCGCCCAAGCGGGGGGCGCTGCGGCGCAGTGTGTCGGTGGGGGTGGAGCGGACGTTTCACCAGGATCTCGGGTTCGGGCTGCGGCAGTTGTCGGACATCGCGCTGCGTGCCCTGTCCCCCGCGGTGAACGATCCGACGACGGCGGTCCAGGCGATCGACCGGATCGTGCAGTTCCTTTCGGTGGCGGTGGGGTTGCCGCTGGGCGCCTTGCACCACCTGGACAAGGGCGGCACGGTGCGGCTCGTGCAGTCGGTGCCGACCTGGGGAGATCTGGTGGACCTGGCATTCAGCGAGGTCAGGATGGTGGCGGAGGGGAACCCACAGGTGTCGCGGAGGTTGATGGCAGGGCTGGACGATCTGGTGCTGCTCGCTGCCGAGGCGGAGAAGGGGCAGGAGGGTGAGGAGGGGTACGAGGACCGGCGCGCGCCGCTGCTGCGGCACCGTGCACTCCTGGTGGAGCTGGTGGAGCGCACGGTGCCTGAGCCCGCCGAGCGGGAGTTCGCGTTGCTGCCCGACCGGCAGGGGATCGGCTGAGCCCGCCGGGGGCGGAGAGGTGGGGACCGGCCGACCCCGGCGTCCTGGCGAGGGGCGGGGATCGGCCGGGCCCCGGTGCTGCGGTGAGGGGCGTCAGCAGTCGCGTTCGCGCAGGGAGTGCAGGTGGGCGCTGGACTTGCGGGCGAAGGCGAAGGACTCGGCGGGCTGGTCGTGTTCGGCCTGCCAGTGGTGGCCGGTGCGGCCCTGGTGGGTGCGGTTGACCGCGGAGATGAAGCGCTTGTAGTCGATGTCGCCGTCGCCCACGTCGGTCATCCGGTAGCCGTCGCGGGTGGCGGTGTCGTGCTCGCCGTCCTTGACGTGGAAGAGCGGGTAGCGGTGCGGCTGCTTGAGTACGTAGCGGAGCGGGTCGAAGGGGGCGGGCGTGCCGTCCACCCGCTGGGAGAAGCGGAACTGGGCGACGTACGCCCAGTAGATGTCCATTTCGAGGTGGACCAGCTTGGGGTCGGTCTCGGCGAGCAGGACGTCGTAGAGGCGGACGCCTGGTTTGTCGGTGGCGAAGGAGAACTCCTCCGCGTGGTTGTGCTGATAGAACTTCATGCCGCGCTTGCGGGCCGCCTCGCCGTACTTGTTGAAGTCCTCGGCGCAGCGCTTCCAGCCGTCGACGGTGGTGCCGTAGCGCCAGGGGCCCGAGGCGGTGCCGATGTGCGGGAGGCCGAGGGCCTGGGCGTCGTCGAGGACCTTGGTGAGGTTCTGGGCGAAGGTGTAGGCGTTCGGGTTGTTGTCGTCGTAGTAGCCGACGTGGCTGCCGATGCCGCGCAGGCCGTGATCGCGGGTGAGGCTGCGGAGCTGGGGCAGCGTGATGGGGCCCGCGGAGCCCTGGGTGTAGCCGGCGAACTCGACCTCGTCGTAGCCGTAGAGCTCCAGCTCGGCGAAGACCTTGGCGAAGCCGAGGGTCGAGACCTTGTCGCGGAGGGAGTAGAGCTGGATGCCGAGGCGGCCGGGGGGCAGCACCGGGCGGCCGCAGCCCTTGCCGCGAGCGGCGGTTGACGGGGTTTCCGCCGCTGTCGCGGAGGTGGCGCCCAGGCCCAGGAGGGCTGCGGCGGTGGTGCCGACCGCGACTGAGAGCATGTTGCGTCTGGAGAGCCTGTGGGTGAGTTCGGGGTCGTTGGCCTTGCTGGAGTGGTTCATGGTCGTGGATCCCCTCGGGTGTGTGATGGGAGCTGGAGTGAGGTGACGTGCTTGCGTGAGGTGAGGTGGGTGGGGCCGGATTCGGCCTGGGCGGATTGTCAGTGGCGTCTGCTTCAGTGGAGTCAGTGGGAAATCAGTGCAGGCCTGCCAGGTGGAGCAGCAGTGCCTTCACTTCGGTGGCCGCGGTGCGGCCGGTGATCGCGTGGGGGGTGGAGCAGAGGATGAGCGGACCTTCGTCGTCGCTCTCGGGGAGGCGGCCGTGGCTGCCGCGAATAGGTGACGGGTCCAGGGGGACCACGGCCATCCGGTAGCGCATGCCGAGTTTCTTGCGGGCGACCGCTTTGGCGGCCTTGAGGCGTACGTACGGGTCGAGCGGGTCGAGGAACAGCTCGACCGGGTCGTAGCCCGGTTTGCGGTGGATCTCGACGAGCTGGGCGAAGTCCGGGGCCCTGGCGTCGTCGAGCCAGTAGTAGTACGTGAACCAGGCGTCCGGGGCGGCGACGGCGACCAGCTCGCCGGAGCGGGGGTGGTCGAGTCCGTGGGCCTTCTTGCCCTCGTCGTCGAGGAGTTCGGCGATGCCTTCCAGGTCGGCGAGTGCGGCGCGGGCCGGTTCCAGGTCCTCGGGGCGGCGTACGTAGATGTGGGCGATCTGGTGGTCGGCCACGGCGAACGCGCGGGAGGTCGTGGGGTCGAGGTACTCCATGCCGTCCTGGGTGTGGACCTCGATCAGTCCGGCCCGGCGCAGGGCGCGGTTGATGTCGACGGCCCGGGAGACACGGGTGATGCCGTACTCGGAGAGGGCGACGACGGTACGTCCCTCGGCCTTGGCGTCGTCGAGGAGGGGGGCCATGGCGGCATCCAGGTCGGCGGCCGCCCGGTGGGAGCGGGGGTCGTCGGGGCCGTAGCGCTGGAGGTCGTAGTCGAGATGGGGGAGGTAGCAGAGGGCCAGGTCGGGGTGGGAGGTGCGGAGGATGTGGCGGGTGGCGTCGACGATCCAGCGAGAGGACACGATGTCGGCGCCCGGGCCCCAGAAGTGGAAGAGGGGGAACGTACCGAAGCGTGAGGTCAGTTCGTCGCGGAGGGAAGGGGGGCGGGTGTAGCAGTCGGGTTCCTTGCGGCCGTCGGCGTAGTAGATGGGGCGGGGGGTGACGGTGATGTCGGTGTCCGCGCCCATGGCGTACCACCAGCAGATGTTGGCCACGGTGTAGCCGGGGTGGACGCGGCGGGCGGCGTCCCAGATCTTGTCGCCCTCGACCAGGCCGTTGTGCTGGCGCCACAGGAGGACCTCGCCGAGGTCGCGGAAGTACCAGCCATTGCCGACGATGCCGTGTTCGGCGGGGGTGGTGCCGGTGAGGAAGGTGGACTGCGCCGCGCAGGTGACGGCCGGCAGGACGGTGCCCAGGGACGCCTTGGAACCGGACTGCGCCAGCTGTTTGAGGCGGGGCATGTGGTCGAGGAGGCGGGGGGTGAGGCCGACGACGTCCAGGACGAGGAGGGGGGTGGGGGCAGGGCTGGGGCTGGGGCCGCTGGAGGGGGGTGGCGCGGGGTGCGGCGCGGACACGGGCTGGGGCTCGGGGTGGCGCTGGGGCTCGGGCTGGCGCTGGGGCTCGGGGTGGCGCTGGGGCTCGGGCCGGCGCTGGGGCTCGGGGTGGCGCTGGGGCTCGGGCCGGAGTGGGCTGGTCATGGGAGTTCCTTCAGGCCGAGGTCCGTCAGGAGGTCGCGTACGAGGGTGAGTTCGGCGGCCGTGCCGTCGGCGAGCTGGGCGCGGGTGCGGGGGCGCAGCTCGGGTGGGAGGGCCTGCCAGGTGTAGGTCTCGACCTCCAGGTGGCGGGTGAGGGGGTGGCCGGTGGGGCCGGCGACGAGGCGGGACAGGACGTCCTTGAGTACGTGGAGGGTGGAGGTGAGTGGCGGGGCGGGCGGGGCGTGGAGGGGGACGTGGAAGTGGGAGCGCCAGGGGGTGTCGTCGGGGAGGGCGGTGCCGGTGAGGGCTTCGGCGAGGTCGTCCGTGCCCAGGAGGGGGGTGGGCCGGTGGTGAGGGTGGCCGCTCGGCGCGGGGGCCGCCGGGGAAGGGGGCTGGGGCCGGGGCTGGGCGCGGGTTTGGTGCAGGAAGCGGGGTTCGGCGAAGTCGGCCAGGGCGGCGCGGACTTCGGGGAGGTGGGGGTGGTCCGCGTGGAGGGCGGCGGAGAGCTGGGCCTTGGCGAGGGTGATGCCCGCGGAGGTGAGGGCGTCCAGGGCGGTGGTCGGGTCTTCGAAGGAGGTGGCGAGGTGGCAGGTGTCCACGCAGATACCGATACGGGGGTGGGCCACCGCGGAGAGGGGGGCGAGGGCGTCGGCGGTGGTTTCGATGGTGCAGCCGGGTTCGGGTTCGAGGCCGATGCGGAGGCTTTTGCCGGTGAGTTCCTCCAGGGCGTCGAGGCGGGTCGCGAGGGTGGTCAGCGCGGAGTGGGCCGTGGCGGCGGCTGCGGGATCCGCGTCGTACGGGGTGCGCCAGGCGAGCGGGAGGGTGGAGATGCTGCCCTCGGTGACGTCGTCGGGGAGGAGGGCGGCGAGCAGGCGGGCGAGGGTGGTGGTGTGGGAGAGGCGCTGCGGGTCGGTCCAGTCGGGTGTGTAGACGCGGTACTTGACCTCCTGCGCGCCGAAGCCTTCGTACGGGAAGCCGTTGAGGGTGACGACTTCGAGGCCGCGCCGGTCGAGTTCGGCGCGGAGGGCGCGGAGGGCAGCAGGGTCGCTGTCGAGGGTGTGCGCGGCGGGCCTCGCCAGCCACAGACCGATGCCGAGGCGGTCCCGGCCGAGTCGTTTGCGTACGGGCTCGCAGTGGTCGCGGAGCTGGTCCATGACGCCGTCGAGGGTTTCGGCGGGGTGGACGTTGGTGCAGTACGCGAGGTGGACGGTCGAGCCGTCGGGGTGACGGAAGCGCATGGTGGGGGTCCCCTTCCGTTCCGGTGTCCGGGGCGGGTGGCGTGGGCGGGGGTGGGCGCGGGGACGAGCGCCGTGTCAACCGCCGCCGCGGAGGATGGAGTTGCCTTCGTGCAGAGGTGGGGGCGGCGCGGCGGGGGCGGCGAGGTGCAGGCGGTCGCTGAGGCCGTAGAAGGCGACGGGGTTGCGCCACATGACCTGGTCGACGTCGTCGGTGGAGAATCCGGCGGCGAGGAGGGCGTCGGCGACCTTGCGGGTCTTGAGGGGGTCGCTGCGGCCCCAGTCCGCGGCGGAGTTCACCAGGATGCGTTCGGTGCCGTGTTCCTTGATGATCGCGACCATGCGGTCCTCGTCCATTTTGGTGTCGGGGTAGACGGAGAAGCCGAGCCAGCAGCCGCTGTCGGCGGCGGGCTTCACGGTGGTTTCGTTGAGGTGGTCGAGGACGACGTGGTCCGGGGGGAGATGGGACTCGCGGAGGACGTCGAGGGTGCGGTGCAGGCCGGTGATTTTGTCGCGGTGCGGGGTGTGGACGAGGGCGGGCAGGCCGTGGTCCACGGCGAGCTGGAGCTGGGTGGCCAGAGCGGTGTCCTCGGCGGGGGTCATCGAGTCGTAGCCGATCTCACCGACGGCGACGACCGAGTCCTTGGACAGATAGCGGGGCAGCTCGTCGAGTACGGGCGTGCAGCGGGGGTCGTTCGCCTCCTTGGGGTTGAGGGCGATGGTGCAGTGGTGGGCGATGCCGTGCTGGGCGGCGCGGAAGGGTTCCCAGCCGAGGAGCCCGTCGAAGTAGTCGAAGAAGCTGGCCGGCGAGGTGCGGGGCTGGCCCAGCCAGAAGGAGGGTTCGACCACGGCACGGACACCGGCCGCGTACATCGCCTCGTAGTCGTCCGTGGTGCGGGAGGTCATATGGATGTGCGGGTCGAAGATGCGCATCAGGACTCCTCGGAGGGCGCCGTGCGAGCAGGGTCGGTGAGGACGAGAGCGAGGACGCGGTGGAGGTCGGCGGGGACCGGACGGCCGGCCGCGTTGCGTTCGGCTGCGTAGTCGGTGAGCATCCGGGCGAGTTCGCTGTCGCCGAGCGCGCGGCGGGCGAGGTCGGCCGCCGCCGCCACGGGGACACCGGTGAACAGGCACTTGAGGACGGCGTGCCGCCAGGCGTGCGGGGGCAGGTGGGCGGCGGCGTACGGGCCGACCGCCGCGGCGACCAGCCGGGTGTCGTTGGCGCGCAGGGCGTCCTCGACGAGTGGCAGCGCCGAGCCGTCGCGCAGGCGGTCGAGGTGGGGCAGCGCCATGAGGACGGCACGGCGTTCGGCGGCGGTGCCGGTGGAGTAGAGGCGCTGCACGGTGACGAACTCGGCGTCCGCCGCGTGGAGGAGGAGGACACGGGCGGCGTCAGCGAGGTCGGGAAGTGCCGTGGTGGTGGGAGCGGGGTGGGGGCGGCCCGGGAGGCCGGTGGTGCAGATGGTGTTGCTGGGAGGTGGGTTCGGAGGGCTGGCCGTACGTGCCTGACAGCGGCGACCGGCCTCGGCGAAGCGCAGTTCCCAGGAAGGGATACGGGGCCGTCCGGGCGGGGGCGGAGAGGCGGGGGCGGGGACGGAAGCTCGTGTGGCGCCGTACCCGTGCTCGTGGGGCGGCGAGGGTGTGTCGTCGGATCGGGATCGGTGTGCGGCGGCAAGCGCTTGGTCCAGCCAGGTGCGGGATGCCGGGCTCAGGCCGGCCAGGAGCGCGGACTTGAGTTGCGCCGGCGTGGCCGACGCCGAGGGATACGTCGTCATGGGGTGACTCCTGCCCGGGGCCCGCCCGAGGTCAGCCCTGCCCCGGGCGGTACGGAGTCCAGGCCCGCCCGGGGCGCGGCAAGGGCCACGTCTGTCCGGGCCGAGGCGGCTTCGGCGGGCCCGTGCGACCTCAGGAACTCCATCGAATCGCGGGCCAGTTGAGGACCCGCATGGGAGTGGCGGGGAAGTTCGACCACGGTCAGACCTCGATATCCGGTGGCTGCCAGGGCGGCCAGGACCGGTGGGAAGTCGATCTCGCCGTCACCGAAGGGGAGGTGCTCGTGGACGCCTCGCCGCATGTCTTCGATCTGTACGTGGCGCAGCCAGGGCGCGGCCTCACGGATGCAGTCGGCGGGCGGGGTCGGCTCCAGGCATTGGCAGTGGCCTATGTCCAGGGTGAGGCCCAGGAGCTCCGGGCCGCCCGTGAGGTGGCGCAGGTGGTGGAAGTCGGCGAGGGAGGCGAGCAGGTGTCCCGGCTCGGGTTCGATGGCGAGCGGGACGCCGTGGGCGGTGGCTGCCGACAGGACGGGTTCGAGTGAGCCGGTCAGGCGTTGCCAGGCGGTTCCGGGTGCGGTGCCCGCCGGGGTGATGCCGCTGAAGAGGTGTATGGCGTGGGCGCCGAGGTCTGCGGCGACCTCGACCGCCGTACGGAGGAGTCCGACGCGGAGCGCCCTGGCGTCCGGGTCTTCGTCGAGGAGGGTGGGGCCGTGTTTGCGGCGGGGGTCCAGGACGTAGCGTGCACCGGTCTCGATGGTGACGGTCAGGCCCAGACGCTCCAGACGGCGCGCTAATTCCCTTGTCCTGGCGGGCAGTTCCGGCGCGAGTGGGTCGAGGTGCATGTGGTCGAGGGTGAGCCCGACGCCGTCGTAACCGAGGTCCGCGAGGAGGCCGAGGGCGTCGTACAGGCGGAGGTCGGTGAGGCCGTTGGTGCCGTAGCCGAAGCGGAGGGGGTTCCCTGGCACAGGTGGTGTCGCGGAGACCGTCATGTGGGGCTCACCTTTCGTGCGAGGCGCCGGGCGAGGGGGGCCATCAGCAGCAGTGCGGCTCCGGTCCCGGCCGCACCGGACCGGGCGGCGAGCCCGGCTTGCAGGGGGATCATGGCGCGGATGCCTCCGCCGACCGCCCGCTGGGTGAGTGGCGGGGACGGGTGCAGAGCCGCGTGAAGGAGGGGTGTGGCGGCGGTACGGAGGTAGACGGCCGCGAAGGCACCGGCTGCCAGGAGCGGGAGCGGATCCCGGACGTCCGCGCCGGGGCGTCGTCCCTGCGTCACCGCCTCAGCAACGGAGCGGGCTGCCCCCTTCGCCGCGGCGCCCACCACGGAGGCCACCGCCCCCGCAGTGGCGAGCGCCGCCAGCGGGGCCCTGCTCGAACCCCCCTGCGCCTCGTGCCGCGACACCTCGGTCACCGCGTACGTATGCACACCCATCACGGCAGCCGTTGGCAGTGCGGCGGCGAGCACGTCAGGAAGCCCGGCGGAGCGCGCGGTCAACGGCACCCCCGGGGGCGAAGGGCGGGACCCCCGGAGCCCACTCCCGCGCCCCGACTGCCGCAGACCCCCCACTCCCGCCGTCCCCACCGCCCCCATCAGTACATCCAGTGCCCGAGCCGCCGCCATCGCCCCCGGCGCCGCCGCGGTGTGCTTGAGCTTGAGGTCGTACGCCCACACGGTGGCCGTCAGCGCCGTGGCCAGCGCGAGCGTGGGCCTGCCCGCCCGCGCCGCCAGGGCCAGCCCTCCGGCCGTCAGTGCGCAGGACGCCGCCAGGGCCGCCCCCGGCGCGATCCGCCCCGAAGGAATCGGCCGGTGCGGCCGTTCCACGGCGTCCTGGGCCCGGTCCGCCCAGTCGTTGAGCACCATGCCCGCCTCGTACAGGCAGAGGGATGCCGCGGCCGCCAGCAACGTACCCCTGTGCGGACGTACGGCGAGGGCGGCCGCTCCGGCCAGCGCGTCACCAGGAACGCTGAACACGGCTGACACCCGCAGGAGTTCGGCCCACGCGGACCCCTGAGCGGACCACTGAGGGGACAGCTGGACGGGGCTCTTCACGCGACCCCCTCCCCCAGCGTTCCCGCGAACGCGACCAGCTGCGCGTACTGGTCGGACAGGGACGCCGAGCCCTCCCCGTCCGGGTCCTTGAAGTAGAAGGCAAGTGCGGGCAACGGTCCCGAGAGGCCGCGTTCCCCGGCCCTCGCAGCCAGCCGGGCCAGGTCCAGCACCAAGGGAGCGGCGAGCGCCGAATCGCAGCCCTGCCAGGTGGTCTGGAGGGTCATCCGGGTGCCGAGGAAGCCGTCGAAGGCGATGTGGTCCCAGGCCGTCTTCCAGTCGCCGAGCGCCGGGACCTCGTCGATGTGGACCTCTCCCTGCGGGAGTTCGCCGAGCGAGTCCGTCAGTACCCGGTTCTTGCCCGCGTTCTTCGCCGCTGCCGCCGCCGGGTCGGCGAGTGCCGCCCCGTCGCCGCCGCCGAGCAGGTTGGTCCCCGACCAGGCCCGTACCGGCAGGGCGCGCTGGACGAACATAGGGGCCAGCACGGCCCGCAGCAGTGTCTGCCCGGTCTTTCCGTCACGTCCGGCGTACGGAATGCCGCTGGCGGCCAACTCCGTTGCCAGTGCGGGGGAGTTCATCCCGGTCGACGGCGTGAAGTTGACGTATGGGCACCCGGCGCGGATCGCCGCCGCCGCATAGAGCGAACTCGGCGCCAGGACGTGGTCGTCCGGCGGCACCGGCTCCGTGGAAGAAACATTGACCACGACCACCCGGGCCAGCGTCCGCCGTGCGCGGAAGTCCGCGATGTCGGCCGCGAACCCCTCGATCAGCTCGGAGTGCGGCCGGGTGTCCCCCGGGAGCGGGCCCCCCTGCCTGATCTCGTCTTCCACCGCCGCCAGTTCGCCCCGCACCGCCGAGGCCAGGCCGTGCGGCAGGACTCCCCCGGCCTCCAGTTCCTCCGCCCGCTTCGGCAGTGGGCAGCTCGCCGTGTCGTGGCCACCGAAGACCAGCGAGGCCAGCGGCGGCAGTCCCGCGTCCGTGAAGGGTCCGGTCTCCGTGACCATGCCGGTCGGCGGGCGCAGACCCGCCACCACGGCCGCCCAGCCGGCGACCGCCGTCGTGGCCACGGAGCCACGGGCCCCCACGAACCAGACTCCGGTACGCACGCCTGCCTGCTCGGCTTCCTCGACTGCGGGATTCGGCACGGGAGCCTCCCTGTCCGTGGGGTCGTAGGTCGTGAATGACGCAAAAGACATATCGCGCGACAAAGCAACAAAAGAGGAGGTAGGGGGGAACGGCGGGCGGGAGGTACGGCGCCTCCCGCCCGCCACCGCGTCGAGGTTCAACACCCCCTAGGCGGAGGGCAGTTCCCTCAGCTGGATGTCCCGGAAGGACACCTGGTCACCGGCCCCGTGGTTCTGGAGCCCGATGTGGCCGTCCTTCAGGCTGCGCGCCGGGTCCGCGTTGGTGAAGTCGTTGATCTTCGCCCCGTTGAGGAAGATCTGCAGACGTTCACCCTGGACCCGGATCTCGTAGCTGTTCCACTGACCCGGCGGGCGCAGCACCCGGTCGCGTTCCTTGAGGTTCGCCGACTTGAAGGAGTAGACGGAGCCGGTGGTGCGGTCCGCCGCGTCGCTCGCGTCGATCTGGATCTCGTACCCCTTGTTGACGGCCGACCAGGGGTCGTCGGAGGCCGGGAAGCCCACGAAGACACCGGAGTTGTCGTCGGCGGTCATCTTCCAGTCCATCTTCAGGGAGTACGACTTGAACTCCTTGGCCTGGTACCAGAGCAGCCCCATGCCGCCCTCGGACCGCAACTCACCACCGGCGACGTTGAACTTGCCGGGGCCCGCCTGCTTCCAGCCCTCCGCCGTCTCACCGTTGAAGAGCGGCCGGTAGCCGGTCTGCGGCTTGCAGTCGGCCTTGACCTGGCCGGCCGCGTAGCGCAGTCCGCCCAACAGGTGCTGGCGGAAGGCCGGTTCGGCGTACGACGCCTTGGTGTGGCCGCTGCCGGTGTAGAAGGAGCGACCTCCCTCGTACGTCTGGCACCAGGCGATCGGGTGGTCGCCCTTCATGGTGCCGCCGGTGTACGTGGTCTCGTCGAGGGTGGCGAGGATGCGGGCCTTGCCGCGCGGGTTGGTGCGGTAGTTGTACCACTCGTCGGTGCGCTCGACGGACTTGCCGAGCGGCGCGGTCGCCGGGTGGCTGGCATCCTCGACACGGGTGGTCGCCTTCTGGATCTGCGGGTGCGAGTCGAAGTACGCCCCCACCAGACCGCCGTAGAACGGCCAGTCGTACTCGGTGTCGGCCGCCGCGTGGACACCCATGTAGGCGCCACCGGTGCGGATGTAGTTCTCGAACGCCTTCTGCTGGTCGGCGTTGAGGACCTCACCCGTGGTCGACATGAAGACCACCGCGTCGTAGCGCGCCAGGTTGCTGGTGGTGAACTGGCCGGCCTCCTCGGTCGCGTCGACCGTGATGTTGCTGGACTTGCCCAGCTCCTTCAGGGCCGCGACGCCCTCGGGGATCGCGTCGTGCCGGAAGCCTCCGGTCTTGGAGAAGACCAGGACGCGCTTGGCGGTCTTGTCGGGGGCGGTGTTCGACAGGGTGAAGTCGTCGATGTCGTAGAGCGCGCCCGCTCCGCCCTTGAAGACCAGGAACAGCTCGGTGGTCTTCTTCGGTACGGCCCTCAGCGGTACGTCGACGTCCTGGAAGACCTCCCAGCCGCCGGTCACCGGGATGGGCGCCGAGCCGAGGATCGGCCCGTTCACCGATCCGGTGCGTACTTCGAGGAAGCCGCCGACCCCGCCGGAGGCCACTCGGGCGGTGAGCTTGGTGGTACCGGTGAGGTTGTAGGGCTTGAAGGAGATCCAGTCGTTGTTGTTGATGTCGCCGACGGTACGTCCGCCGTGGGCGGCCGCCTTGTCGTAGATCCGCGTCCCGGACTCGGCGTTGCGGTGCTCGGCCTGACGCATCCTGGGCTGGAGCTGCGCCTGGTCGTGGGTGGTCAGCGCGGCCTGGCCGCCGCCTCCGCCGTCGGTGTACTCGGCGTCGAAGACCCCGAAGATATTGGCGTTGGGGTCGTGGCCGCCGTCGGAGGAGGTCTTGATGGTGCCGGAGCAGCCGTTGGCCGAGGTGATCGGGTGGCCGTGGCTGTCATGGCCGAGGATGTACGTCACCTTGACCTTGGTGCAGTCGATCGGCTTGCCGCCCGCCTGGTCCTCCGGGTCGGTCACGTTCACCTTGAAGGGGATCTCGTCGCCGAAGGAGAACAGCGTTCCCTCGGCGGGGAGTTCCAGGGTCACCTTGGGCGCGGTGTTGCCGACGACGATGTGCGCACTGGCCGAGCCGGTGCGACCGGTCGGGTCCTTCGCGGTCACGGTCGCCGTGTAGGTGCCGTTCTTCTTGTACGTGTGCGTGGGGTTGGCCTCCGTCGAGGGGGCCGTGCCGTCGCCGAAGTCCCAGCTGTAGGTGAGGGCGTCGCCGTCGCCGTCGGTGGTGCCGGCCGAGGAGAACTGGACCCTGAGCGGGGCCTGCCCGGAGGTCTTGCCGGCCGTCGCCACCGCAACCGGGGAGCGGCCGCCGGTGGCGTTCTCGATCCGGTAGAGCCCGGAGTTCTCGTCGCCGCCGAACCAGGCGGTGCCGTAGTCAAGCACGTACAGGGCGCCGTCGGGGCCGAAGGCGCTGTCCATGACCTGGGTGCCGGTCCACGGGAACGGGTTGATCTTCTGTACGGTGCCGTCCTCGCCCTGCTCGATCCGCTTGATCCAGCGGCGGCCGAACTCGGTGGCGAAGAAGTCGCCGTCGTACGCCTCGGGGAACTTCACCGGGGAGGTGTTGGCCGGGTCGTAGCGGTAGACGGGGCCGCCCATCGGGGACTCCGAGCCGGTGCCGAACTCGGGTACCGAACCGCCGTCGTACGGGATCCAGGCGGGTACCGACGGGGGCAGGTCGACCAGGCCGGTGTTGTACGGGGAGTCGTTCTTGGGGGCGGCGCAGTCGAAGGTGCCGCCGGAGACCTTGGTGGCGAAGTCGTAGTCGACGTAGGGCTGGTTGTTGCCGGTGCAGAACGGCCAGCCGTAGTTGCCGGGCTTGGTCACCCGGGCGAACTCGACCTGTCCGGCCGGCCCGCGCTTGGGGTCCGCCGCGCCCGCGTCGGGTCCGTAGTCGCCGACGTACAGAACGCCGGTCTTCTTGTCGACGCTGAAGCGGAAGGGGTTGCGGAAGCCCATCGCGTAGATCTCGGGGCGCGTCTTGTCCGTGCCCGGGGCGAAGAGGTTGCCGGCCGGGACGGTGTACGACGCGTCGTCGGCGACCTTGATGCGGAGGATCTTGCCGCGGAGGTCATTGGTGTTGCCGGCGCCCCGGCGGGCGTCGAACGCCGGGTTGCGGCCGGGGCGTTCGTCGATCGGGGTGAAGCCGTCGGAGGCGAAGGGGTTGGAGTCGTCACCGGTGGAGAGGTAGAGGTTGCCCGCCGCGTCGAAGTCGATGTCACCGCCGACGTGACAGCACATGCCGCGCGTCGCGGGGACGTCCAGGACCTTCTTCTCACTGGCGTTGTCGAGGGTGCCGTCCGCCTTGAGGACGAAGCGGGAGAGGCGGTTCACACCGTCGAACTTGGCGAAGTCGGCGGCGGTGCCGCTCTCCGGGGCGTCACCGGCGGGGGTGTCCAGCGGGGGCGCGTAGTAGAGGTAAAGGGCCCTGTTCTGGGCGAAGTTGGGGTCCAGGGCGATGCCCTGGAGGCCTTCCTCGTCGTGCGAGTAGACGGGGAGGGAGCCCACAACACGGGTATTTCCCGCCGCGTCGGTCATCCGCAGTTCGCCGTTGCGCGAGGTGTGCAGGACCGAGCGGTCCGGGAGCACGGCGAGCGACATGGGCTCGCCCATCTCCTGCGCGCCCTTGGCGAGGGTGACCTGCTGGAATTCCTCGGCGGCAGCGGGGGCGGGGTCCGCAAGGGGGGCCGCGCTCGCGGCGTGCGGTGCGATGAAGGCGAAGGAGGTGGCGGCCAGGAGGCTGCCGGTGAGGAGGGCGAGCGCCCTCCTGGCTCTGGTGGTTCCTGTGAGGTGTGGGGTTCTCGGGCGTCTTCCGTGCACGGGGTCCTCCGGAATGAAGTGCCGGGCGGAACGGGCGGGTTGCCCCGGTTCGGGGCGGTGGCCCCGGGGTGCACCATCACCCCGGGTCCACTCTTTCCATAGCCACTCTTTCCATGTACGCGTCATGGACGGTAGCCGCGTTCGTACGGAGCCGAAAGGGCTTGCGCAGCAAAGAAGTCGGCTTTGCCCAGAGGGTGGACAAAGTGCGCCCCGCCCCCTTGCGCCGTTCCCCTATTCGCCTCCCCCGAAGGCGGCGTCGAACGCGGCCGTCGGAGGGTCGAAGTCGAAGCGCTTGAGGTGGGCCAGGGCCTCCGGGGCGCCGGAGAGGCGGTCCATGCCCGCGTCCTCCCACTCCACCGAGACCGGGCCCAGGTAGTCGATCGAGCGCAGCATCCGGAACACGTCCTCCCATGGCACACTGCCGTGACCTGCGGAGACGAAGTCCCAGCCCCGGCGCGGGTCGCCCCAGGGGAGGTGCGAGCCGAGGCGCCCGTTGCGGCCGTCGAGCCGGGTGCGGGCCTCCTTGCAGTCGACGTGGTAGATCCGGTCCCGGAAGTCGTAGAGGAAGCCGACGGGGTCCAGGTCCTGCCAGACGAAGTGGCTGGGGTCGAAGTTCAGCCCGAAGGCCGGCCTGTGCCCAACCGCCTCCAGTGCGCGCTGAGTCGACCAGTAGTCGTAGGCGATCTCGCTCGGGTGCACCTCGTGGGCGAAGCGCACCCCCTCCGCGTCGAAGACGTCGAGGATCGGGTTCCAGCGTTCCGCGAAGTCCTCGTACCCCCGGTCGACCATGGCGGGCGGGACCGGCGGGAACATCGCCACCAGGTGCCAGATGGACGATCCGGTGAAGCCGACGACGGTACGGACTCCGAAGGCGGCGGCGGCCCGGGCGGTGTCCGCCATCTCCCGGGCGGCCCGGCGGCGCACCCCTTCCCCCTCGCCGTCGCCCCAGATGCGGGCGGGCAGAATTGCCTGGTGCCGTTCGTCGATGATGCTGTCGCAGACGGCCTGGCCGACCAAGTGGTTCGAGATCGCCCAGCACTTGAGGCCGTACTTGTCGAGGAGTGCGTGCCGGGAGTCCAGGTAGCCGGGATCGCTGAGCGCCTTGTCGACCTCGAAGTGGTCTCCCCAGCAGGCGAGTTCGAGACCGTCATACCCGAAGTCACGTGCGTACGCGCAGACTTGTTCCAGCGGGAGGTCCGCCCACTGGCCGGTGAAGAGGGTGAAGGGGCGTGGCACGAGGAGGCCTCCTAGGACGGTTGGGCCGGCGAATGCGGGGGCTCCGGCATCGAGGGCTGGGGTACGGGCGTGTAGACGGCGTTCTTCTCCGCGCTCTCCTCCACTGCCGCCAGGACTCGCTGCACCTGGAGCCCGTCCGCGAACGAGGGCCGGGGATCGGTGCCCCGCGCGATGGCGGTGAGGAGGTCGCGGGCCTGATGGGCGAAGGTGTGCTCGTAGCCGAGTGCGTGGCCCGGCGGCCACCAGGCCTTGAGGTAGGGGTGGCCGGGCTCGGTGACCAGGATGCGGCGGAAGCCGGCCGTGGTCACGGGTTCGGTGTGGTCGTGGAAGGAGAGTTCGTTGAGGCTCTCCAGGTCGAAGGCCAACGAGCCCTTCTCGCCGTTGAGTTCGAGGCGCAGGGAGTTCTTGCGTCCGGCGGCCATCCGGGTCGCCTCGAAGGAGACGAGGGCACCGGAGGCCATCCGCCCGGTGAAGAGGGCCGCGTCGTCGACGGTCACCTCGCCCCGGGCGGCGCCCTCGGTGTCCGGGTCGGGCCGCAGCCGTACGAAGGTCTCGGTGAGCGCGGAGACGCCCACCACCGGCTCCCCCGCCAGATACTGGGCGAGGTCCACGATGTGCGCGCCCAGGTCGCCGAGCGCGCCGGAGCCCGCCCGGTCCCGCTGGAGACGCCAGCCCAGCGGGGCGTCCGGGTCGACCAGCCAGTCCTGGAGGTAGGTCAGACGCAGGTGCCGCAGGGTGCCGAGCCTGCCTTCGGCGATCAGCGTGCGGGCGTAGCTGAGGGCCGGCACCCTGCGATAGTTGAAGCCGACCATCGCCACCTGGCCCTTGGTGCGCGCCTGTTGAGCGGCTTCGGCCATCGCCGCGGCCTCTTCGACCGTGTTGGCGAGCGGCTTCTCGCACAGCACGTGCTTGCCCGCCGCCAGGGCGGCGAGGGCGATCTCCGCGTGGCTGTCGCCCGGGGTGCAGATGTCCACGATGTGTACGTCGTCCCGGGCGATCAGCGCCCGCCAGTCGGTCTCGGCGGCGGCCCAGCCGTGCCGGTCCGCCATGGCCGTCACGGCCGTGCGGTCGCGTCCGCAGACCGCCGCGAGTACCGGACGTACCGGCAGGTCGAAGACCCTCCCCACGGTGCGCCACCCCTGGGAGTGGGCGGCCCCCATGAAGGAGTAGCCGACCATTCCGATACCGAGCACGGGCGGCTCGGCACGTACTTCGCCCGCCGCGTCCACCTGGTCCTGTGTCCCGTCCATCCGGGTCCCTCCTCGCTGCAGTGACATTTCGGCCTGTCCGGGTGGGATCAGGTGAAGGACTGCGGCAGGTAGTCGTCGACGTTCTCCTTGGTGACGACGGCCGAGTAGAGCGTGATCGAGGACGGTATCTCCAGCTCCGCCATGCCGCCGATGCCCTTGGTCTGGCCGAGTGCGCGGGCCAGGTCGATGGCGGACGCGGACATCGTCGGCGGGTAGAGGACGGTCGCCTTCAGCACCCCGGTGTCGGCCTTGATGGCGTCCATCGCCGACTTGGCGCCGGCCCCGCCGACCATCAGGAAGTCCTTGCGGCCGGCCTGCTCGATGGCCCGCAAGGCGCCGACCCCCTGGTCGTCGTCGTGATTCCACAATGCGTCGAACTGCGGGTTGGCCTGGAGGAGTTGGGCCATCTTGGCCTGTCCGGACTCAACGGTGAACTCGGCTGCCTGACGGCCCACCAGCTGGACGTTCGGGTAGCTCTTGAGGGCTTCCTTGAAGCCCGCGCTGCGCTGCTTGGTGAGTTCCAGGCTGTCGACCCCGGCGAGTTCGATGACCTTGGCCTGCGCCTTGCCCTTGAGTTTCTCGCCGATGAACCGTCCGGCGTTCAGACCCATGCCGTAGTTGTCGCCACCGATCCAGCAGCGGTACGCCTGCGGGTCGGCGAAGACCCGGTCCAGGTTGATGACGGGGATGCCCGCCTTCATGGCCTGGAGGCCGATCGCGGTGAGCGCCTTGCCGTCGGTCGGCAGGATGACCAGGACGTCGACCTTCTTGTTGATCAGGGTCTGGATCTGGCCGATCTGGGCGGCGGTGTCGTTGGAGCCCTCGGTGATGTCGAGGGTGACGTCGGAGTACTTCTTGGCGCGTTCGCGGGCGTTCTCGTTGATGGCGTTGAGCCAGCCGTGGTCGGCCTGCGGGCCCGCGAAGCCGATGGTGACCTTCTTGCCGGGCTTGTCGTCGGCGGCGGGCTGGTTGCCGGCGGCCGGGGCTTCCTTCTTGCTGGGCTCGTTACTGGTGCAGGCGGTGAGGACCGCGGCCGCGGAGACCGCGGCGCCGCCGAAGAGGATTCCCCTGCGGGTGCTTCCGCGGTCCGCGCTGCTCTGTGGCGCGGAGGTGTTCCGCGATGCGGAGCCGTTTCGTGGCAGGAAGCTGTTTCGTGGCATGGCGGTGGAACCCTTCGACTCGGGTGGTCAACTGGCTTGCTGGACGGGGTGGTTGAGCTGGCTACGAGGAGCGTTCGGACGCGTCGCGACGCTGCACCAGCACGGCGGCCACGATGATGGCGCCCTTGGCGATCTGCTGGACGTCGCTCTGGAGGTTGTTCAGCGCGAAGATGTTGGTGATCGTGGTGAAGACCAGGACGCCGAGCACCGATCCGACGACGGTGCCGCGTCCGCCGGTGAGCAGGGTGCCTCCGATGATGGCGGCGGCGATCGCGTCGAGTTCGTACATGTTGCCGTTGGTGTTCTGGCCCGAGCCCGACAGCACGACCAGCATGAACGCGGCGATGCCGCAGCACAGACCGGACAGCAGGTAGAGGTAGAGGCGCTGGCGCCTTACGTCGATGCCGGCCAGCCGGGCCGCTTCCGCGTTGCCGCCGACCGCGACGGTACGCCGGCCGAAGGTCGTCCGGTTCAGGATCAGCCAGCCGAGGAGGGTGACCAGCGCGAAGACCAGGACCAGGGGCGGGATCCCGAGGACGTACGCGTCGGGGACGCCGAGGTCGAGCACCGGTTTCACGGTGACGATCTGGGTCCTGCCCTCGGTGATCTGGAGGGCGAGCCCGCGTGCGGAGGCCAGCATCGCGAGGGTGGCGATGAACGGCACCAGCTTGCCGTAGGCGACGAGAACCCCGTTGACCAGCCCGCAGGCCGTGCCGACCAGGATCGCGGTGAAGAGGATGCCCGCGAACCCGTACTCCTGAGTGGCGACGGTGGTCGCCCACACCGAGGCGAGCGCGACGATGGCGCCGACGGAGAGGTCGATGCCGCCGCTGGTGATGACGAAGGTCATCCCGACGGTGACGACGCCGATGATCGACGCCTGGGTGAGGACCAGCTGGAGGTTTCCGATGTCCAGGAACTGGTCGGGCTTGGTGATGCCGCCGACCGCGATCAGTACCGCGAGGACGCCGAGGAGGGAAAGGTTACGGACGTCGAGTTGCAGCCCGGTGCCCGGCCAACCCCCTTTGCCGTCACGGGGTTTGAGGTCCGTCTGCGCCTGCGCCTCGGACTGTGTCATGAGGCCGTGCTCCCTTCCATCACGAGGTCGAGTACGCGGTGTTCGTCGAGTTCGCGGGCGGGCGCCGTGTGCACGACGCTGCCTTCGCGCAGCACCAGCACCCGGTCGGCCAGACCCAGCACCTCGGGCACTTCGCTGGAGACCAGGAGCACGGCGAGACCCTCGTCGGCAAGGCGGCGGATCACCGCGTACAGCTCGGCGCGGGCGCCGACATCCACGCCCCGGGTCGGTTCGTCGAGCAGCAGCACCCGGCAGCCGCGCAGCAGCCAGCGGGCGAGTACCGCCTTCTGCTGGTTGCCTCCGGACAGAGTGCGGATCCGGGCGTCGGGGTTGTCCGGCCTCAACGACAGCTCGCGGGTGGCCTGTTGGGCGTCTCGCCGCTCGGTGCGGCGGTCGACCCAGCCGCCCCGGGAGAAGCGGGAGAGGGAGGAGACGGAGACGTTGCGGGTGACGGATTCGAGCATCAGGAGCCCCTGTGCCTTGCGCTCCTCGGGGGCCAGCCCTATGCCGGCCCGGACCGCGGCTCGCACGCTCCCGGTGCGCAACTGCCGCCCGTCGAGCGTTACCTGACCGGCATCCGGCTTCCTGGCTCCGTAGATCGTCTCCAGGATTTCGGAGCGCCCCGACCCGACGAGCCCGGCGAGCCCGACGATCTCGCCGGGCCGCACATCGAGGTCCAGCGGCTCGAACTCCCCGCTGCGGCACAGCCCTTGAACCCGCAGCACCGGCTCCTGAGCCGTCCCGGCCCGGTCCCGCTGCTCGGGGAAGACGTACTCGACGTTGCGGCCGGTCATCATCGCCACGATGTCGCGGGTGGGGGTGGTCCGTGCCGGGAGCCCCACGGCCACCGCGCGGCCGTCCTTGAGGACGGTGACCCGGTCGCCGATGCGGCGGATCTCCTCCAGCCGGTGCGAGATGTAGACCACGGCGACCCCGTCGGCGGTCAGCGCGGCCACGATCCGGAAGAGGTTGGCGACCTCGTCGGGGTCGAGGGCCGCCGACGGTTCGTCCATCACGATCAGCCGTACGTCGTGCGAGAGGGCGCGCGCCATCGAGACGATCTGCTGCTGGGCGGCGGAGAGCGAGCCGACCCGCCGGCCGGGGCCGATCTCCGGGTGGCCGAGGCGGGCGAGGAGGGCCGCCGCCCGGGCCCGGCCGGCCCGGCCCCGTACGACGAAACCGGCGGCGGTGAGCTCGTGGCCGAGGAAGATGTTCTCGGCCACCGACAGGCCCTCCACCAGGTCGAGTTCCTGGTAGATGGTGGCGATGCCGAGACGCATCGCCGCGATCGGGGACTTGAGCAGGACTTCCTCGCCGGACCAGGTGATCCGTCCGCCGTCGGGCTGGTGGGCCCCGGCGAGCACCTTGATCAGGGTGGACTTCCCGGCGCCGTTCTGGCCGAGCAGACAGTGCACCTCACCCGGCAGGACCTCCAGGTCGACGCCGTCCAGGGCACGGACGCCGGGGAACGACTTGGTGATGCCGGACATGGTGAGGAGAGGGCCGGAGGGACCCGGGGGTGGTGCGGGTGATGTCGGGTGCTCTGGTGCCATGACGATTCCCCTCGGCGGATACGGCCGTGAGCGGACAGGGCTGTGCCAGGTGCGGGTGTGGCGGGTGTGTCAGGTGGTGCGGGGCTGGCTGGAGTGCGGCGGTGCTGGGTACGGGGTACTGCTGGACAAGCGGTGCTGCGGTACGGCTGTGCGGCTGTACGGCGCCCGGGATCAGGCCGGGGAGAACACGTGGTCGCTGATCAGCCGGGCCGCGCCGATCACCCCCGCCGCCGGGCCCAGTTCCCCGAGCACGATGGGAAGGTTGCCGGTGGCCAGCGGCAGCGACTGGCGGTAGACCTGGGTGCGGACGCTGGCCAGCAGATTGTGACCGAGGCCCGTCACCCCGCCGCCGATCACCACCAGTCCCGGGTTGAAGAAGCTGACCAGGCCGGCGATGACCTGGCCGACCCGGTTGCCGCCCTCCCTGATCAGTTCGAGGGCGGTGGCGTCCCCGGCGGCCGCCGCCGCTGCCACATCGGCGGCGGTGAGCGAACCGGCCGCCTCCAGCCGTGCGGCAAGCTCGGCGGAATGACCGGCCCGGGCGGCGGCCTCCGCGTCGCGGGCCAGCGCCGCGCCGCTGAAGTGTGCCTCCAGGCAGCCCTTGTTGCCGCAGGCGCAGGGGCGTCCTTCGGGCTCGACCTGAATGTGCCCGATGTCGCCCGCGCTGCCGGTGGTCCCCCGGTAGACCTCGCCACCGACCACGATGCCGCAGCCGATGCCGGTGCCGATCTTCACGCACAGGTAGTCACCGACGGAGCGTGCGACTCCGGCGTGCTGCTCGCCCATCGCCATCAGGTTCACGTCGTTGTCGACCATGACCGGGCAGCCGAGTTCCTGGCTGAGCGCCTCCCGTACCGGGAAGCCGTCCCAGCCCGGCATGATCGGCGGCGCGACCGGGACGCCCTCGGGGAACCGGACGGGGCCCGGAACGCCGATGCCCGCACCGTCGAACCCACCGTCGGCGAGCCCGGTCGCCCTCAGCTTCGCCGCCAGGACCAGGACCTGCTCGAACACCGCGACCGGGCCCTCCCGGACGTCCATGGGGTGGTTGAGATGCCCCAGGATCTCCAGCTCGGCGTTGGTGACGGCGACATCGATCGAGGTGGCACCGATGTCCACGCCCAGGAAACGCAGCGCCGGAGCGAGCCGGATGTTGTGGGAGCGGCGGCCGCCCCGGGAGGCGGCGAGGCCGTCGGCGACCACCAGTCCGGTCTCCAGCAGCCGGTCGACCTCGACCGCCAGCTTGGACCGCGACAGATCCACCTGATCACCCAGCTGCGCCCGGGAGTTGGGGCCCCCGTCGCGCAACAGGCGCAGCAGTCGCGCCTGGTGCGCGTTCGCGGGTCGGGCCGTCATGCGCCTCACGTGCCCCCTCCTGCCTCCGCGGCCTGCGCCGCAAGCCTCAACTGGCTTGTTCCGGTGGTTCTTTGGAGGGGAACGTAGCAGCGGGTGCCAGGGGTGGGAAGAAGTTGCGCGCGAATTGGGGTCAACTTTCTCCACGCTGAGGACAAAGCGGTGGGCCAGGCCCCCGGATTGCCTCTTCTCCGAGCGGGCACCCGGCATCCATGGAGATGACGGAGCATCACCTCCCACTGGCAGCCGGCGGGGGCAAACTCGCGAGATACACCGACGTCCTGTGGCTGGACATCCTGCTGAACTGCGCCTTCTACCTCAGCGTCCTCGGCGTGGCCTGCTGGATCGCCTGGTGGTGGCAGGAACGCAAACGCGGAGTGCGCGGCGCCGCCGAGAAGAACCGCACCGCTGTCGGCCGCCGCCTGCGCACCCGCCGCGTCCTGGCCGGGCTCTCCATCGCCGGATCCCTTGCCCAACTGGGCTTCGGCATCCCCCTGACCGTCCGGGGCGACGGGGACGGCGGCATGCTCCTGCTCTTCGGCGGCCTCACCGCGGTCGCCTGGCTGTTCGCCCTCCCCCTGTGCAGGCCACTCCCCCGCCCGACGGACGACCGTTCACGAGGCGGCGGCCCACACGAGAGCAGCTCGTACGCACACCTGCCCGGCAAGACGAAGGACGGCGACGACCACCCTTAGAGCCCGCCACCTGGGAGTCCCCCTACGGGCAGCGCACCACCTGCCCCGCGTAAGACAGATTCCCCCCAAACCCAAACAACAGCACCGGCTCCCCCGACCTGATCTCCCCCCGCTCCACCAGCTTCGAGAACGCCATCGGAATGCTCCCCGCCGAGGTGTTCCCGGAGTCCACCACATCCCGCGCGATCACCGCGTTGACCGCCCCAATCCGCTGGGCCAGCGGCTCGATCAGACGCAGGTTGGCCTGGTGCAGCACGACCCCGGCCAGCTCCTGGGGCGCGACCCCCGCCCGCTCGCACACCTTCCGGGCGATCGGCGGCAGCTGTGTCGTCGCCCACCGGTACACGGACTGCCCGACCTGCGCGAACCGCGGCGGCGTCCCCTCGATCCGTACCGCATGCCCCATCTCGGGCACCGACCCCCACAGCACCGGGCCGATCGCGCCCGCGTGCGTACCGAGACCGCCCAGCCCCGCGGAATCCTCCGCCACGGCCTCGACGACCGCCGCGCCCGCCCCGTCCCCGACCAGCACACACGTGGAGCGGTCGCTCCAGTCGGCGATCTCGGTCATCTTGTCGGAGCCGATGACCAGGACACGGGTCGCGGACCCGGCCCGTACCGCGTGATCCGCGGTGGCCAGCGCGTGCGTGAAGCCCGAGCAGACCACGTTCAGGTCCATCACCGCGGGCGAGCCCATGCCGAGCCGCGCGGCGACCCGGGCGGCCATGTTCGGCGAGCGGTCGATCGCGGTGGAGGTGGCGACCAGGACCATGTCGATGTCGGCGGGGGCGAGCCCGGCCGAGGCGAGCGCCTTGGCTCCGGCGTGCGCCGCGAGCTCGTCGACCGGTTCGTCGGGGCCCGCGATGTGCCGGGTCCTGATGCCTACCCGGCTGGTGATCCATTCGTCGCTGGTGTCGACCAGCTTCGTCAGGTCTTCGTTCGTGAGCACCTTGGCCGGCTGGTAATGCCCGAGCGCGACGATCCGTGAACCGGTCATGCGGCGACTCCACCCCTCATTGCGGACAGTCGGAGCGACCCAGTCTTCTTTGTGACTCACCGGTACGAGGGCGCGTGAATCAACAGCATTCGCCACCCAGACTTTGGAGCTTCCCGCCCACCCCGCGGAGAATGGCACTCGCTGTACGCACGCGCACACGAACGCGCCCCTGTACTTCACCTCTCGCTACACATCCGTCACTCTCGGGCAGGACTGATTCACCATGGGCCGGGTCACCGCACGCCGCCGCGTCATCCGCATCAGGAACGGGGCGGTGTCCACCCGCCCGGACACCCTGGTGGCGGAGGAACCCCTGGAGATCCGTCTCAACGGCAAGCCCCTGGCCATCACCATGCGCACCCCCGGCGACGACTTCGCGCTGGCAGCGGGCTTCCTGGTCAGCGAGGGCGTCCTTGGCGACGGCTCGGAGGTCGCGAACATCGTCTACTGCGCGGGCGCCCAGGAGGACGGCTCCAACTCCTACAACGTGGTGGACGTACGCCTGGTCCCCGGCACCCCCGTCCCCGACATCACTCTCGAACGCAACGTCTACACCACGTCCTCCTGCGGCCTGTGCGGCAAGGCCAGCCTGGACGCCGTCCGCACCACCGCCCGGTTTGCGATCGCGGACACTCCCCCGCTCCGGGTGACCCCCGGCCTCCTCTCCTCCCTGCCCGACCGCCTCCGCGAAGCCCAACAGGTCTTCGACAGGACCGGCGGACTGCACGCGGCAGCCCTCTTCTCCGAAACCGGCGAACTCCTCGACATACGGGAGGACGTGGGCCGCCACAACGCGGTCGACAAACTGGTCGGCCGCGCCATGACGGACGGGCGCCTCCCCCTCTCCCGCGCCCTCCTGCTGGTGTCGGGCCGCGCCTCCTTCGAACTCGCCCAGAAGGCTGTCATGGCGGGAATCCCGTTCCTGGCCGCGGTCTCGGCCCCGTCCTCACTGGCCGTGGATCTGGCGACGGAGACGGGGCTCACGCTGGTGGGATTCCTGCGGGGGGCGAACATGAACGTGTACGCGGGTGAGGAGCGGGTGGTGCTGGACGGGGCCTGAACGGGTGGGAGCGGTCATGCTCCGCAGCAGCCCCCGCCGTCGGCTGCTTCCGTCGCCGGGTCGTCGAAGAGTCCGGCTCCGCCGCACACCCCGGTCTCGGGGAGGGTGAGTTCGACCCGGTCGGCGGACGCGAGGTCACCGGCCAGGGCGGCGGCGAGGGAGCGGACCTGCTCGTAGCCGGTCATGGCGAGGAAGGTCGGGGCACGGCCGTAGGACTTCATTCCCACGAGGAACACGCCGGGTTCGGGGTGGGAGAGCTCGCGGTGGCCGTGGGGGTAGACGGTGCCGCAGGAGTGCTGGTTGGGGTCGATCAGCGGGGCCAGTTCGGTGGGGGCCTGGAGACGCTCGTCGAGGCCGAGGCGCAGTTCGTTCAGGAAGCTGAGATCGGGGCGGAAGCCGGTGAGGACGATGACCTCGTCGACCGGGTCCAGGCGGCGGCCGTCCTCACCGACCAGGACCAGGCGGCCGTCGCCGTCGCGTTCGACGGCGCCGGTGCGAAAGCCGGTGACGGCGTCGGCGTGGCCGTTGTCGACGGCGGCCTTGGCGGCGAGGCCGAGGGCGCCGCGGGCGGGAAGCTGGTCGGCTTCGCCGCCGCCGAAGGTGCTCCCGGAGATACCGCGTCGCAGGACCCAGAGGCCGTGGGTGCCGGCGCCGTCCTCGGACGTGGCGAGGTCGGCGAGGTAGGCGAGTGCGGTGAAGGCGGAGGCACCGGAGCCGATGACGGCGGTGCGCTTGCCCGCGTACCGGGCGCGGACGGCCGGGTTCTTGAGGTCGGGGACGCGGTAGGTGAGGCGGTCCGCGGCCGCCTTCTCGCCGAGAGCGGGCAGACCGCTGCCACCGGCCGGCCCCGGAACGCTCCAGGTGCCGGAGGCGTCGACGACGGCACGGGCCAGTACGCGCTCCTCGGTGCCGTCGGCGCGTGCGAGGTGGACGACGAACGGCTGGGCTTCGCGGTCGGCATCGACGACACGGTCGCGGCCCGTACGGGAGACACCGGTGACGGTGGTGCCGGTGCGGACCCTGTCGCCGAGGGCTTCGGCGAGGGGCAGGAGGTAAAGGTCGGCCCAGTCGCCGCCGGACGGATAGCCCGCACCGTCGGGGCGTACCCAGCCGGTGGGAGCCAGGAGCTTCTCGGCGGCCGGGTCGACGACCTCGGACCAGGGGGAGAACAGCCTGACATGTGCCCACTCCCGCACCGCCGCCCCGGCGGCGGGCCCGGCCTCCAGAACCAGTGGCTCGATGTTCCGCTCGATGAGCTGGGCGGCAGCGGCCAGCCCGACGGGACCGGCGCCGATCACGACGACGGGCAGAACTTCGGCGGGAGAAGGCGCGTTCACGGCAGGCTCCTAGTGATTCGACGGATGTCGATGTCTTGCGACGTCACCATGACACCTTGTATCGACATCCGTCAACATAGACGTTTGTCGAACTCCCATGGATAATGGGGCCATGACGACGAAAGCGCTGCCGCTGCTGGAGCAGGAAGCGGTCACTCCGTGCTGCCCGCCCCTGTCCGAACGCCCGATCACGGCCGAGGAGGCCGAGCGGGCCGCAGTCATGTTCAAGGCCCTCGGGGATCCCGTCCGGCTGCGGCTGTTCTCCCTGGTCGCCTCGCACGAGGGCGGCGAGGCGTGCGTGTGCGACATCTCCGATGTCGGGGTGTCCCAGCCGACCGTCTCCCACCACCTGAAGAAGCTCCGCGAGGCCGGCCTGCTGACCTCCGAACGGCGTGGGACGTGGGTGTACTACAAGGTCGAGCCGTCCGTCCTGGCCGCCATGGGCCGGCTCCTCACCCGCGCAGCCACCGCCTGACCGTCCGCGCAGCCACCGCCCGGCCCGGTCCGCGCAGCGACCGCCCAGCCCCGTCCGCGCAACCACCGCCCGATCCCGTCCGCGCCGTCCCGCTGACCGGCGCGGACGCCCCCTAGGAGGCCGTCGCCATGGCCTCGGGGCCGAACTTCCTGCGCCACGCGAGCGCGACGTGGACCAGGCCGATCAGCACCGGGACCTCGATGAGCGGACCGACGACACCGGACAGGGCCTGGCCGCTGCTGACGCCGAAGGTGGCGATGGCGACCGCGATGGCCAGTTCGAAGTTGTTGCCCGCCGCGGTGAACGCCAGCGTGGCGGTGCGGTCGTAGGCCAGGCCCAGGCCCTTGCCGAGGAGGAAGGTACCGAAGAACATCACCGCGAAGTACACCAGCAGCGGCAGCGCGATCCGCACCACGTCCCACGGCTGGGAGGTGATCGTCTTCCCCTGGAGGGCGAACAGGATGACGATCGTGAACAGCAGCCCGTACAGGGCCCATGGGCCGATCTTCGGCAGGAACTTCGCTTCGTAGGACTCGCGGCCCCACTTCTGCTCGCCGATGCGACGGGTGAGGAACCCTGCCAGCAGCGGGACACCGAGGAAGATGACGACGTTCAGGGCGATGTGCCAGACGGAGACGTCGAGTCCCTGACCATCGCCCAGGTGCAGTCGGCGGGGCAGCAGGTCGAGGTAGAACCAGCCCAGCAACCCGAACGCCAGCACCTGGAAAACGGAGTTGAGGGCGACCAGGACGGCGGCGGCTTCACGGTCACCGCAGGCGAGGTCGTTCCAGATGATGACCATCGCGATGCACCGGGCGAGGCCGACGACGATCAGTCCGGTGCGGTACTCGGGGAGGTCGGGCAGGAACGTCCACGCGAGGGCGAACATCACCGCCGGTCCCACGACCCAGTTGACGACCAGCGAGGAGACCATCAGCTTCTTGTCGCCGGTGACGCGGTCGAGACGGTCGTAACGGACCTTGGCCAGCACCGGGTACATCATCACGAGCAGGCCGAGCGCGATCGGCAGGGAGATCCCGCCGATCTCGATCTTCGCCAGGGCGCCGTTCATCCCGGGGACGAGGCGTCCCAGGCCGAGGCCGACGACCATGGCCAGCAGAATCCACACGGCGAGGTAACGGTCAAGGGTGGAGAGCTTCCTGACCACCGACGCCTCACCGGCCGGTGCGGTGGCGGGGTCCACGGCGGCCATCAGCAAGCCCTCCTGTTCCGGGCCGCATCGCGGGCGGACACGCCGAGGTCGGCGAACCGCGCGGAGAGCCCCTCCAGGACCTCGGGCCTGAGCTTGTAGTAGGTGAACCGGCCGCACGGCTCGGTGTCCACGATCCCGGCCTCGCGCAGCACCTTCATATGGTTGGAGAGGTTGGTCTGCTTCGCTCCGGTCTCCTCCACCAAGTGCGTCGTGCACAGCGTCTCGCGGGCGAGGAGGGTCACGATCTTCAGGCGGAGCGGATCGCCCAGCACCCGGATCACATCAGCGTCGACTGAAGTCAGCATGCGCTGATACTTTCACATCACTGCTCGCTGATACCAGCGGCAGCTGATGTGACTACCAGCCGAGTGCCGCCCCGCGAGAGAGACCTTCACCATGGCCGACAAACCGTCCGTCCTGTTCGTCTGCGTCCACAACGCCGGCCGCTCCCAGATGGCCGCCGGCTGGCTCACCCACCTTGCCGGGGACCGTGTCGAGGTCCGCTCGGCCGGTTCCGCGCCGGGGGCCGCCGTGAACCCGGCCGCCGTGGCGGCCATGGCCGAGGTCGGCATCGACCTCTCGCAGGAGACACCGAAGATCCTCACCGTCGACGCCGTGAAGGAGTCGGACGTCTGCGTCACCATGGGCTGCGGCGACACCTGCCCCGTCTTCCCGGGCAAGCGCTATCTCGACTGGAAGCTCGAAGACCCCGCGGGCCGGGGCGTCGAAGCAGTCCGCTCGATCCGGGACGAGATCAGGGCCCTCGTCGAGGGACTGATCGCCGAGATAGCGCCTGGAGCGACCGCGTGAACGGCTGAAACGGGAAGCTGACGGGAGCGAGTCCGGCCGGTCGCCCGGGGGTGACTCAGGCGGCCTGATCGCCGGCCTGGCTGTCGGCCTGGCGATCGGCCTGCTGGGGCAGGCAGAACATCAGGGCCCACATCAGGGCAAGGAGGCCGCCGACCCACCACAGCACGGTGATGAAGGCGTCGCGGTTGAGTCCGGCGTCGGGTGAGCCGTCGGTGGTGGCGAAGAACACCAGGGCGGTCAGCGCGGTGCCGAGGGCGATGCCCAGGTGCATGGCGGTGTTGAACAGGCCTGAGGCGGCCCCGGCGTTGTCGTGCGGAACCCTGGCGAGGGTCATGTCGGCGAGCGGGCCGCTGACCATGCCGAGGCCGAAGCCGATCAGTACCACGGGAGCGGTCATCGCCAGCAGGGTCAGGTCCGCCTGGCCCGCTGCGATCCGGAGCCCGTAGCCGGCCATCGCGGCGATCGTGATGAGGATGCCGGTCTGAGGGAGGCGGCGGGCGAAGCGCCCGGCGCTCTTCGCCGCGATGGTCGCGCCGGCCAGCTCTCCGAAGGAGAGCAGGACGAAGGCCAGGGCCGCGTGGAAGGGGCTCATGCCCAGCCCGTGCTGGAGGTAGAGGGTCCAGGTCATGAAGAACAGTCCGCACAGCAGGCCGTGCACCAGTTGCGCGGCCGTGCCGCCGGGGAACTGCCCGCCCTGGAAGAGGGGCAGGGGCACGAGGGGCGCGTCGTGCTGCTTGCGCCGCTGCTGGCGCAGGAAGACGCCGAGTGTGAGGAGACCGGCGGCGAGCAGGGCGAAGACCCACACCGGCCAGTGGTGCAGGTGGCCCTCGGTGAGCGGGAGGACGATCAGGACGAGGGCCAGTGCGGACAGCGCCATGCCGGTGAAGTCGGGCCGGTCGGCCTTCCGCGCGGTCGACTCGGGGACGAATTTGCGTCCCAGGAGAAGCACGGCGAGCCCGACGGGGGCATTGATCAGGAAGATCGGCCGCCAGGAGAGCCCGAACAGGTCGGCCTCGGTGAGGAGGCCGCCCAGCACGGGGCCCAGGACGTTGGCGATCGAGAGGACCGCCCCGTACAGGCCGAACGCCTTGCTGCGGTGCTGGCCCTCGAAGGTGACGTGGAGAGTGGCCAGGACCTGCGGGATCATCAGCGCGACCCCCACGCCCTGGAGCGCACGGGCGCCGATCAGCACGCCCGGCCCGGCGGCGAGGCCGCACAGCAGGGAGGCCGAGGTGAACACGGCGGTGCCGATGAGCAGGAGCCTGCGGCGGCCGTAGCGGTCGCCGAGGCGCCCGCCGGTGATCAGCCCGATGGCGACGGGCAGCGAGTAACCGGTGGTCAGCCACTGCAGCGCGGCAGGCCCGGCGCCGGTCGATTCCTGGATCGCGGGCAGGGCGGTCAGGACGACAGACTGGTCGAGGATGTCCATGAGTTCGGCGGTCAGCAGCACCAGGAGGGCGATCCGGGCCGCCAGGGCCATTCTCGGACGGTGAGGTGCCGGGTGGTGATCCGCTGGGCGGCCCGGGGACGGGAGGGTGTGCTCTGGCTCGTTGTCGAGCGCTGAGGAAGTCACGAGGGGAAAGCTCCTGATCCAAAGGATTCGGGGAGCCCTGCCGACAGCCTTACCGGGGCCTCAGCACACGGAACCCGGGGCAGACGGCAGAGCTGCACCCGGGAGGAAAACTGCGGGGGGATGACGCAACTCAGACCAGCGCGACGTCCGCTCCCGGACACGTGCGACAACACAGCACGCGGGGAACACGGACGACTACATGGCCTGGTTGATAGGACGTCACCTCGGGATCGGCACACAGAAGGAACAGGAATTCGGTTCGCTGCCGCCGGAAACCCGGCGCAGGAGCACGTCCACGCTACAACACCCCTGGACCTCGCCCCCATCGGACCGTGCCCCGGCCGCGACTCAGCGCCTCTTCGGCGTCTTCGTCTCGACCGGCGCCGGGAAGAACTGCAACTCCAGCGTCGCGGGCGGCTTCGCGATGCCGGGTCCGCCCGCCGCGACCCAGGCCAGGATCTCGTCGGTGCTGTCGTCGTCCAGGGCCCAGCCGACCCACGCGGCACGACCGCCCCGGCGGCGGCCCTCCGTGGAGGGCTGAACGACCACGACGTTGGCCTGGCCGCACGGGCCGAGGCAGTCGCTGGTGCGGACGGTCAGGCGACCGGCGGAGGCGGCTGCCGCCTCGCGCAGGCGGTGGAGCTGGGCCTGGTGGTCGGTGCCGGGGTGCTTGCGGGCGTCGCCGCAGCAGCAGCCCCGGCACACGGTGAGGGCGCAGGGACGGGTGCGGGAGGCGAAGGAACGTATCGCGGAGGTCACTTGGCGATCTTGCCAGCAGTGACCGGCATTCCCGCAATGGGCTCGGTCGCCGCCTCGGGGTCCTGGGCGCGCCGTTTGGCGATGACCGCGCAGACCATCAGCTGCATCTGGTGGAAGAGCATGAGCGGGAGCACCGCCAGACCGGCCTGGGCGCCGAACAGGACGCTGGCCATGGGGAGTCCGGCCGCCAGGCTCTTCTTCGAGCCCGCGAACTGGATGGCGAGGCGGTCGCCGCGCGGGAAGCCGAGCCGCTTGGAGCCGTACCAGGTGAGGCAGAGCATCACCGCGAGCAGCACCATCTCCACCAGGAGCAGCGCGCCCAGGCGACCGGGCGAGATCTGGTTCCAGATACCGCGCACCATGCCCGCGCTGAACGCGGCGTACACGACGAGCAGGATCGAGCCACGGTCGAAGTAGCCGAGCACCTTCTTGTGCCGGGTGAGGAAACCGCCCACCCAGCGGCGCAGGGCCTGACCGAGGAGGAAGGGGAGGAGCAGCTGAAGGACGATCTTGAGGACCGAGCCGCCGGAGAAGCTGACCTTGTCGCCGCCGATCAGGCCCGCCGCGAGGAGCGGTGTGAGGACGATGCCGACCAGGCTGGAGAAGGAGCCCGCACAGATCGCGGCCGGGACGTTGCCGCGGGCGATCGAGGTGAAGGCGATGGAGGACTGGATGGTGGACGGCACCAGGCAGAGGAACAGGAAGCCGCTGTAGAGCTGGGGGGTGAGGACGTACGGGACCAGGCCGCGGGCGGCGAGGCCGAGCAGCGGGAAGACGAGGAAGGTGGCGGCGAGCACGGTCAGGTGCAGCCTCCAGTGCCCCAGGCCGGTCACGATCTCGGCGGTGGAGAGCTTCGCCCCGTACAGGAAGAACAGCAGCGCGATCGCCCCGACCGTCACCTTGTCCAGGATGTCGGCAGCGGTGCCGGAGACGGGGAACAGGCTGGCGAGGGCGACGGTGCCGATCAGGACCAGGATGTAGGCGTCGACCGGCAGCCAGGACGGCAGCTTGAGGGAGAGGCGGGGGTGGCGGCTGTTCATGCGGGTCATCGTCCCCCGGGCCCGGCCCATCGGGAAAGGCGCACACCGTGCTGACTGTCATCGCGGATCGCGATAGCGTCTGCGGGTATGTACGACCCGACTCATCTGCGCACCTTTCTGGCCGTGGCCCAGACACTGTCGTTCACCCAGGCCGCCCGTCGTCTCGGGCTGCGGCAGTCGACGGTCAGCCAGCACGTACGGCGCCTGGAGGACGCGGCCGGGCGGCGGCGGCTGTTCGTCCGGGACACGCACCGGGTGGCGCTCACCGAGGACGGAGAGGCGATGCTCGGCTTCGCGCGGACGATCCTGGCGGCGCACGAGCGGGCGACGGCGTTCTTCACCGGCACCCGGCTGCGGGGGCGGCTGCGGTTCGGGGCGTCGGAGGACTTCGTACTGACCCGGCTGCCGGAGATTCTGGAGAGTTTCCGGCGGGAGCATCCGGAGGTCGATCTTGAGCTGACCGTGGAGCTTTCGGGCATTCTGCACGGGCAGCTGGAGCGGGGGCGGCACGATCTGGTGCTGGCGAAGCGCCGGGCGGACGACACGGACACGCACGGCGAGCTGGTGTGGCGGGACTCGCTGACGTGGATCGGGGCGCCGGGGCTGCGGCTCGAACCGGACCGTCCCGTCCCGTTGATTCTGTTTCCGGCGCCGGCGATCACCCGGGCCCGTGCGCTGGAGGTGCTGGAGGCCCAGGGACGGTCGTGGCGGATCGCCTGCACGAGCGGCAGCCTCAGCGGGCTGGTGGCGGCGGCGCGGGCCGGACTCGGGGTGATGGCGCACACCCACGGGCTGATCCCGCCGGGGCTGGAGCCGCTGCGGCAGCGCGGCGGCGGCGGTCCCGGGCTTCCCGAGCTGGGCACGGTCGACTTCGTACTGCTGCACGGACGCCGACGGCCTGCCTCGCAGGAGGCGGCGGACGCGCTGGCCGCGGCGATCCTGGCAGGGGCGGACAGGTTGCACCGAGGCGGGTAGGGGGGCGTGAGTGACGGGCGGTGGGGGTGTGAGTGGCGGGTAGTCGGTGGGGCGTGAGTGGCGGTTGGGGCGTGAGTGAGGGCAGGGACCGTAACGTGTTCCAGCTCGTAAAGCGTTACCGCGCCCGGATGGCCCCAGTGGCCGGAATTGATCCCCCGTAGGCGCCCAGCACGTGCAACGTACAGATTCCGTGGAGATTCCACACAGCCTGACTTACCCGGAAGTAAGGTCGCCGTCCGACCCTCCCGTACCGAGGTGGATCGGGGTACCGTCACGGCGCCGTGCGGAGCGCTACAAGGAGCAGTCCATTGCGCGAGTTCACTGTCCCACCCATGGCTGCGACTCCTCAGGCCGGCGGGCTGGCCGATGCGGTGTTCAGCAATGCCGAGGAGGATCCGCACCGGGTCGCACTGGGCCGCAAGGGCTCGGACGGCCGGTGGCGGGACGTGTCCTCGGCCGAGTTCCGTGACGAGGTGATGGCGCTCGCGAAGGGGCTGCTCGCGCAGGGTGTGCGGTTCGGCGACCGGGTCGCGATCATGTCCCGTACGCGGTACGAGTGGACGCTGCTCGACTTCGCGCTCTGGGCGGTCGGCGCGCAGCCCGTACCCATCTACCCGACCGCCTCCACCGAGCAGGTCTTCTGGACGCTGCACGATGCGGAGACGGTGGCCTGCGTCGTCGAGCACGAGGACCACGCGATGACGATCGCCTCGGTGATCGACCGGCTGCCGAGGCTGGAGCGGCTGTGGCAGCTGGACACCGACGCGATGGACGAACTCGTCGCGTCCGGAGCCCAGATGGAGGACGACGTGGTGCACCGGCACCGCCGCGCGGTCACCCCGGAGACGGTCGCCACCGTCATCTACACCTCTGGCACCACCGGCCGCCCCAAGGGCTGTGTCCTCACCCACGCCAACTTCATGACCGAGACCGACACCGTCATAGCCCGCTGGACCCCGGTCTTCCGGTCCGCCCCCGGCGACGAGGCGTCCACTCTGCTCTTCCTGCCGCTCGCGCATGTCTTCGGGCGGATGGTGGAGGTGGCGGCGATCCGGGGCCGGGTCAAGCTGGCGCATCAACCGGTCATGTCCGCCTCGGAGTTGCTGCCGGATCTGGCCGCGTTCAAGCCGACGTTCATCCTGGGCGTGCCGTACATCTTCGAGAAGGTCTACCACGCGGCGCGGCGCAAGGCGGAGGCCGCGGGGAAGGCGAGTGTCTTCGACAAGGCGGTGGAGCTGGCGGTGCGTTACGCGGAGGCCATCGAGCACAAGGCCTTCGGAACCGGGCCCGGCCCGTCCGCCTCGCTGCGGATGCAGCACCAGCTGTACGAGAAGCTGGTGTACGGCAAAGTGCGCGAGGCGATGGGCGGACGGGTCCGGCAGGCGATGTCGGGCGGCTCCGCCATGGAACGCCGGCTCGGGCTTTTCTTCGCGGGCGCCGGAGTGACGATCTACGAGGGTTACGGGCTTACGGAGTCGACCGCGGCGGCGACGGCCAACCCGCCGGAGCGGACCCGGTTCGGCACGGTGGGGCTGCCCGTGCCGGGGACGACGGTGCACATCGCGGACGACGGCGAGGTGTGGCTGCACGGCGGGCACGTCTTCTCCGGGTATCTCAACGACCCGGGCGCGACGACGGCCGTACTGCACGACGGGTGGCTGTCGACCGGGGACATCGGGGCGCTCGACGAGGACGGGTATCTGACGATCACCGGACGCAAGAAGGAGATCCTGGTGACGTCGGGCGGCAAGAGCGTCTCGCCGACGGGGCTTGAGGAGCGGGTACGGGCGCATCCGCTGATCGCCCAGTGCATCGTGGTCGGGAACGACCGGCCGTATGTGGCGGCGCTGGTCACGCTGGACCTGGAGGCGGTCGAGCACTGGCTGGCGATGCAGGGGCGGGCGGTGCTGGCGCCGAAGGATCTGGTGCGGGATCCGGATCTGGAGATGGAGGTGCGCAGAGCGGTGGTGGCGGCGAACACCTTGGTCTCCCAGCCGGAGTCCATCCGGACCTTCCGGATTCTGGCGCACCAGTTCACCGAGGAACACGGCCTGCTGACGCCTTCGCTGAAGCTGAAGCGGAAGGCGATCGAGAAGGCGTACGAGTCGGAGGTCAGTGCGTTGTACCGGTGAGGGGTACGGGGGCGGAGGCCGGCCCGGCGCAGGTGAGGGCGCGGCCCCGCCGCCGGGCGGACTTGCGGGGGCGGCGGAATTGGCTGGCGTCCCGCCGGGCTCCACCCGTACCCTGACCCGCATGTCTACGCCCCGCGTTTCCTAGCTGAGGACCCACACCCACGCCACCCGTGTGTCCTTTTGCTTCTCCGGAGCGTAATTTCATGATCACCGCCAGTGGTGTCGACGTCCGCGTCGGCGCCCGCCTCCTGCTGTCCCAGGTCTCCTTCCGCGTCGCCCCCGGCGACCGCATCGGCCTGGTCGGCCGTAACGGGGCCGGGAAGACCACCCTCCTCAACACCCTCGCCGAGCGGCTGCCGCCCGCCGCCGGGACCGTGACCCGTACCGGCTCGCTCGGCTGTCTGGCGCAGGACGCGCGGGCCGCCGATCCCACCGTCTCGGTCGCCGACCGGATCCTGTCCGCCCGTGGTCTCGACCGTGCGGTACGCCGGCTGCGCGCGGCCGAGACCGCGATGGCCGAAGCCGGGCACCCCGGCGCCCAGCGGAAGGCCATGGCCGCCTACACCCGCGCCGAAGCCGAGTTCCAGGCGGGCGGGGGGTACGCCGCGGAGGCCGAGGCCGCCCGGGTCGCGGCCGGGGTCGGGCTGCCGACAGAGGCGATGGGCCGCCCCGTCGGCCACCTTTCCGGCGGCCAGAAGCGCCGCGTCGAGCTGGCCCGCATCCTCTTCGCCGACCACGAGACCCTCCTCCTCGACGAGCCGACGAACCACCTCGACGCGGACTCCGTCGCCTGGCTGCGCACCTTCCTGCTCTCCCACCCAGGCGGCCTCGTGGTGATCAGCCATGACACCGCCCTGCTCGCCGGCACCGTGAACCGGGTCTTCCACCTCGACCCCGCCCGCGCCGCCCTCGACGTGCACAACACTCCCTGGCAGGCGTATCTCACCCAGCGCGACGCCGACGAGCGACGGCGCACCAGGGAGCGTGCCGCCGCCGAACGCAAGGCGTCCGCGCTGCACTCCCAGGCGGACCGGATGCGGGCGAACGTCGCGACCGCGGTCGCCGCCAAGAACATGGCCCGCCGCGCGGACCGCATGCTGGCCGGCCTGGCGCCCGTGCGCCGCACGGAGAAGGTCGCGAGGATCAGGCTGCCGGAGCCGGTGCCGTGCGGGCGGATGCCGCTGGGGGCGATCAGCCTGACGAAGTCGTACGGGAGTCAGGACGTGATCGGGGGCGTGGACCTGGCGGTGGACCGGGGCAGCCGGCTGGTCGTGCTGGGCCTCAACGGGGCGGGGAAGACCACCCTGTTGAGGCTGCTGGCAGGGCAGGAGAAGCCCGACTCGGGCCGGGTCGTGCACGGCCACGGGCTACGGCTCGGCTACTTCGCACAGGAGCACGACACGCTGGAGGCGGACCGGACCGTACGGGAGAACCTGGCGTCGGCGGCACCCCATCTCACCGACGGGGAGGCGCGGCGGGTGCTGGGGGCGTTCCTGTTCTCCGGGGACGACGCGGACAAGCCCGCCGGGGTGCTGTCGGGCGGGGAGAAGACCCGGCTCGCACTGGCGGGGCTGGTGCACTCCGGGGCGAATGTGCTGCTGCTCGACGAGCCGACCAACAACCTCGATCCGGCGTCGCGTGCGGAGGTGCTGGCCGCGGTGGACTCGTACCCGGGAGCGATCGTGATGGTCACGCACGACGAGGGCGCGATCGAGGCGCTGCGCCCGCAGCGGGTGCTGGTGCTGCCGGACGGCACGGAGGACCTGTGGAATCCGGACCATCTGGGGCTGGTGTCGCCGGTCTGAGGGCCTGAGGGGCTGTGTCCGAACCCTGCGGGCCTGAGGGGCTGCATCCGGACCCTGACGGGCCCCCGGCCGGGGCGGGGGCCGCGCCGTCCCCGCCCCGCCGTCTCATTCCGGCTTGCGCGCCTCGATCAGGAAGCGTGCGGTGTGAGCCACGAACGACCCGTCCCGGCGGATCTGCCCGTCCATGTCCAGCAGCCGGTCCCGGTACGTCTCCACGGTGAAGCCGGGCACCATCCAGATCACCTTCCGCAGGAAGTAGACGACCGCCCCGATGTCGAAGAACTCGGTCCGCAGCGACTCCGACCGCAGGTCGACGATCTCCAGCCCGGCCGCCTCGGCCTCCTCCCCGGCCGTCTCCGGGCGGCGGCCGAGGCGTGCCTCGGGCTGCGGGCCCAGGAAGTACTCGACGACCTCGAAGACGCTCGCCGGGCCGACCTGCTGGGAGAAGTACGTGCCGCCGGGCCTGAGCACCCGGGCGATCTCCTCCCACCAGGCCCGCACCGGGTGGCGGCTGGTGACCAGGTCGAAGGCGTTGTCGGCGAAGGGCAGCGGGGGCTGGTCCGTGTCGGCGACGACGACCGCGCCCAGCGGATGCAGCAGCTGTGTTGCCTTGGCCACGTTCGGTGGCCAGGACTCGGTGGCGACCATCACCGGGGGCAGCTGCGGGGCACCCGCGAGGACCTCGCCGCCGCCGGTCTGGATGTCGAGCGCGGCGGACACCCCTGCCAGCCGCTCACCCATCAGGCGCTGGTACCCCCAGGAGGGGCGCTGCTCGGTGGCCCGGCCGTCCAGCCAGGAGAAGTCCCAGCCGTCGACCGATACGGAGTCGGCCTCGGCGATCAGGTCGTCAAAGCTCCGGGATCCATGGGAGTCGCGGGGGGCGTGGGAGGCGTGGGAACCCCATGGTTCAGGGGAATAAGTCATAAGCGGATGATCTACATAAAGTTGGATAAAAGCTACCCGGTAAGCAAGTAGCCGCTCAAAATCGTCCCCGGGGCCAGGAATGTGTGACCCGTGGTGATCGTTGAGACTGGTGATACCCCCGACGAAGTAAGGATCGTTTCCTCGTGAGCAAGGTCCCCTCCCTGACCCTCAACAACGGCGTCGAAATGCCGCAGCTCGGATTCGGCGTCTGGCAGGTGCCGGACGACGAGGCCACGGCCGCCGTGAGCACGGCCCTGGAGGCCGGCTACCGCAGCATCGACACCGCCGCGATCTACGGCAACGAGGAGGGCACGGGCCGTGCGCTCGCCTCCTCCGGGATCGCCCGTGACGAACTGTTCGTCACCACCAAGCTGTGGAACGACAAGCAGGGTTACGACTCCACGCTGCGCGCCTTCGACGAGTCGATCGGCAAGCTCGGCCTGGACTACGTCGATCTGTACCTGATCCACTGGCCGGTCGCCGGCCAGGGCACCTTCGTCGACACCTTCAAGGCGTTCGAGAAGATCCTCGCGGACGGCCGCGCCAAGGCGATCGGTGTCTCCAACTTCCTTCCTGAGCACTTGGAGACGCTGCTTGCCGAGACCTCCGTGGTCCCGGCGGTCAACCAGATCGAGCTGCACCCGCAGCTCCAGCAGGCCGACTCGCGCGCCCTTCACGTGAAGCACGGCATCGCGACCGAGGCCTGGTCGCCGCTCGGCCAGGGCAAGGGCCTCCTGGAGGTCCCCACGGTCGTCGCCGTCGCCCGCAAGCACGGCAAGACCCCGGCCCAGGCGGTCCTGCGCTGGCACCTCCAGCTCGGCAACGTCGTGATCCCCAAGTCCGTGACCCCGTCGCGGATCGCGGAGAACATCGACGTCTTCGACTTCGAGCTGGACGCCGACGACATGGCGGCCTTCGCCGCCCTGGACGAGGGCAAGCGACTGGGCCCGGACCCGGCCGTGTTCGGCGCCTGATTCCTTTCAGCAGATACGTCCGCAGGTGCGCGCACCTGCGGTGTGTGCGGGACCGGGTGTACGTGAGTGTGGCGTACGTCCAAGGGCCGCCGCCCGGCATGCGTGCCGGGCGGCGGCCCTCCTGTCATCGCGGCCGGTAGGTGGCGGTGGCACGTTCGAACACCCGGTCCGCCTCCTCGTTGTCCTTCTGCTCCAGTCCGGTGACCAGGAGCAGGTGGTACCGGCCCGCGGCGAGACGGGCCTGGTTGCGGACATACAGCTGGCGACCCCTCCCGTCGGTCCAGGAGAACGTGCCGAGCGCCATCGCGTCCTTGCCGACGCCCACCCTGCGGAGCCCCGACTGCGAGGCCCACGTGGAGTCTCTGAACGGCGCCAGCTCCTGCTCCTCCTTGAGCTGGTACACCATGGGGTCGCTTCCGTACTTCGCCGCCGTGTCGCGTCCCGGCACCACGGTCAGTTCGAGTCCGCCGGGGCCCCGGTACCGGTACTGTCCCCGATTGTTCTTCGCCAGCGGCTTCCAGCCGGCGGGCACCTCGACAGAGAATTCGGCAGTCGTGCTCGGCTCTTGGGAGCCTCGCCGCCCGGGACCGGTCGAGGCCGGGGCGGAGGGCCCGGCAGGGGGCGCGGCCGACGTGGCACCGGGGCCCCTGGATTCCGGCTCACCGCGCAGGCTGCCCCACGGGTAGAAAGCCACCAGCCCGCCCAGCAGGAACGCCATCACGACCACGCCCAGCCGCACCGCCCGTCGGGTCGCCCACCGGCCAGGACGCACCGGCACCGGCGAGGACTCCGGCAGCGGCTCAAGCAGCGACACCGGCTCAAGCCGCGGCTGCGGCAGCAAAGGCCCGTCCGCGGTCGCCCTCTCGTGCACCGACGGCATCACAGGGCCGGCAGCCACCCCCGCCCGCCCGGACGCCGTCCTCCCCGTCCTCTTCCCCGCCGCGCTCCCCACTCCGCGCAGCGCAGCCACCACCATGTCCGCAGAGGGCCTCGCCTCCGGGTCTCGTACCAGCAACTCACCCACAAGCTGACCCAGTTGACCGGGCGCCGACAGCCGGGGCAGCTCCGCGAGCACCACCGCGGTGACCGTCGCCTCCAGAGACTCCCGGCGGAAGGGTGAGCGGCCCTCCAGCATGCGGACCAGGAGCACACCGAGGGACCACAGGTCGGACGGCGGGCCAGGGCGGGAGCCGCCCATGCGTTCCGGCGCGGTGTACTCCAGGGAGCCGATGAACTCGCCGGAGCGGGTGAGGGGTTCGTCGCCCTCGATGTACGCGATACCGAAGTCCGTGAGGACCACGCGGCCGGTGGCGGGGTCCAGCAGGACGTTGCCGGGCTTCACGTCCCGGTGCAGCACCCCGCGCGCGTGGGCGGCGCGCAGGGCCTCGGCGACGGCCAGGGCGATACGGGCGGTCTCCGGTTCGGACAGTGAGCCCTCGCGGCGGAGCCGGTCCTCCAGGGACTCGCCGCGCACCCGTTCCATCACGATCCAGGGGATGCCGTCCTCGACGACCACGTCGTGCACGGTGACCACCGAGGGGTGGTCCACCCGGGCGGCGGCCCTGGCCTCCCGCAGGATCCGTTCGGTGTGCGCGGCGCCGCCGGAGCCACGCCCCCCGGTGGGCAGGCTTTCCGGGACGTACGCCTCCTTGAGGGCCACGTCGCGGTCGACGAGCAGGTCCCGGCCCGCCCACACCGCACCCATGCCGCCCGCGCCCAGACGCCCCGTCAGCCGGTAGCGGCCCCCGACGACGCGCTCCGAATGCCCTTGGGGGCGCCCTTCGTTGACCATGTACGCATGATGCCCCGAAGCGGTCGCGCGCGGGAGCCGTACCACCATGTACCGCGCGCGGACCGCCCGCCGGAGGGCTCCGCTACTCGCCCGCGACCCCGAACGGCTCGATCTCCGCGCCCTCCCAGATCCGCCGCGAGACCTCTTCGGGGTACGGGACCGCCGGGGCGCTCCCCTTGCCGTCGAACACGCGGGTGTTGCGGCCGTGGTGGGGGTGGTACGCCGTCCAGCCCGGGTCACCGCTCTTCGCGAAGGCCACCCACGCGTCCCGGATGTCCTCGGCGAGTGCGCGTGCCTCGTCGGTGGGGTCACCGAGCACCATCCGGGCCGCCGGACTGTCGAACGTACCGAAGAGCAGGGGGACTTCGAGGGCGTGGCAGGAGCCGAGCACGCCGCCCATCGATGGGGCGGGCCAGGTGAGTTCGTAGAGGTACGTGGCCGCTCCGGCGGCCGCGTTGGCCTCAGCGAGGTGGGCCGTGGGCATCCGGAAGAGGGTGTCGGCGTGGACGGTGTCGAAGAGTTCGAAGGGGGTGGCGGAGGGCAGGCCCGCGCGGTAGGCGGCCGGGCCCTCGGGAAGCGGGGCGAAGCGGGTGAGGGCGGCGTCCGCCTCGGCGTCGGTGAACTCGGTGCGGCCCGTCATGAGCAGGAACATCCGGAACTCGTCCTTGGTGTGCCCGGTCAGCAGTTCGACGCCCGGCGTCCGTCCGTCGCGCAGGGCCTGCCAGGGGGTCTGCGGGACGAGTACGCCGTCGAGTACCGGCGCGAGGGGTGCGCCGAGGTGGGCGGCCCGGCCCCACCGGTCGCCGTGGGCGGGCAGCTCGCGCATGAACAGGCCGATCTCGTCGGCCAGTTGCTGCGGGGCGAGGGCGCCGAGGCCGGCCACCGTGGGCGCCACTCCCAGCCGCTCGGCGAGGGCGGCGGTGAAGTCGGCGGCGAAGGCGGGGGTGCAGTACATGCCGGGGACGGACTGGGCGATGGCCCGGTGGAAGAGCCCGGCGGCCGGGGGCGAGACCAGCAGGGTGGCGATCGATCCGGCGCCCGCGGACTGACCGCAGACGGTGACCCGGTCCGGGTCGCCGCCGAAGGCACCGATGTTGTCCCGGACCCAGGTGAGGGCGGCGAGCTGGTCGAGCAGGCCGCGGTTGTCGGGGGCACCTTCGACGTGGGCCCAACCCTCGGCGCCCACGCGGTAGTTGACAGTGATGACGACGAGCCCCTGCCGGGCCAGGTCGGCGCCGTCGTACATCGGGTCGCTGGAGCTGCCCGCGACGTAGGCGCCGCCGTGGATCCACACGAGTACCGGCAGGGGGTCGCTGCCCGGCTCGCCCGCCGGGTCGGGCAGGGGGGTCCAGACATTGGCCGTGAGCCATCCGTCGCCGGGGGCGGGCTCGATTCCCGGCAGCGGAATCGACTGGGGTGACGGCGGGCCGAAGGCGTCGGCCTCCCGTACGTCTTCCCAGGGCTCCGGGGGCCGGGGCGCCGCGAACCGCAGTTCGCCCACCGGGGGTTGGGCGTAGGGGATGCCACGGAAGACCGCCAGCCCCCGCTCGCTCCGGCCCCGTACAACTCCATGATCGGTACGTACGTCCACTGATGCCATGGCCCCACTCTGCCGCCCTTCGCAAATCGTCATACACTCACCCCCCACGACCGTGCCGCAACCGGCCGTGACCAGCGGGAACCGGCCCCCGGTCCCCCTTCCGAGAGGCGCCTGCCATGTCAGCCACCGAGTCCGCCCCCGCGGGCACCTATCTGCTGCGCAACGCAGGCAGCGGCCTGCTCCTGGAGGGGCGCGGCGGCAGCGGCGTACAGCAGGGCAAGGATGCCGGAACGCCCGGCCAGCGCTGGCAGTTGAGCCCGGTGCACGAGGGCAGCGGGCTGCACCATGTGGTGAACGAGGCCACCGGCAAGCGGCTGGACGTCGCCAACGCCTCGGTGGAGAACGGCACCCGGATCCAGCAGTGGCGGGCCAACAACTTCGGCGCCCAGGAGTGGATCATCGAGCGGCACCCGGACGCGCCGGGGCGGGTGAGCCTGGTCAGCTGGATCAGCGGGCTGTTGCTGGAGGTCGCGGACGGCAGCGCGGAGGAGGGGGCGCGGGTGCAGCAGTGGGAGGACACCGACTCGCCCGGGCAGTGGTGGCAGCTGGAGCCGGCACCACTCGGCTGACCGGGGCGACGAGGTCGGGTGGTCGTGGCTCGGACGTGAAGCAGACGCGGCACAACGGGCGTTGCGGTGCGGGCAGCGGTGTCCGCGCGCCGCAATGCGCACAACAGCCTCACAGGCGCCCCCTTGTCTCAGCACCTGGACACCCCGAACAATGCCCATGACAACCGGGGCCCCCACGCCCCGGTCACACATGGCACGGAGGGGACCCCCACATGAACAAGCCTCTCGTCGGCGCGCTTCTCGCCACCCTGCTCGTCGGGGCAGGCGCGGCACCTGCGACAGCGGGCTCGGCGCCCGCACCCACGCGGGACCCGGCAGCAGCAAAGACAGCAGCGCAGACGGCAGTGAAGGCAGGTCCGTCAAAGGCCGCCAAGGTCAAGGCAGTTGGATTCGCGGGGACGGTGGCACTGAGCAACTGCTCGGGCTCCGTCGTGCGCACCGCGGACTCCAAGCCGGAGGACCCGGCGCTGGTGATGTCCAACGGGCACTGCCTGGAGTCGGGCTTCCCGGCGGCGGGCGAGGTGGTCGTCGACAAGCCGTCGACCCGGACCTTCACCCTGCTCGACAACACCGCCGGAGAGCTCGGCACCGTAAAGGCCAGCAAGATCGCCTACGGCACGATGACGGACACGGACGTCTCCCTTTACCAGCTCACCAGCACCTACGCCCAGATCGAGAGCCAGTACGGGATCAAGGCGCTGGAGCTGAGCACGGCCCGTCCGGCCCAGGGCACGGCCATCACGGTCGTCTCCGGCTACTGGAAGAAGACGTACAGCTGCAAGGTCGACGGCTTCGCGTACCGCCTCAAGGAGGGTGACTGGACCTGGAAGGACTCGGTCCGCTACACCGCCGACTGCAAGACCATCGGCGGCACCTCCGGCTCCCCGGTGGTCGACGACGCGACCGGCAAGGTCGTCGCCGTCAACAACACCGGCAACGAGGACGGGCAGGAGTGCACCCAGAACAACCCCTGCGAGGTCGACGAGGCCGGCCAGGTGACCGTCCGCAAGGGCATCAACTACGGCCAGCAGACGTACGGAATCGTGCCGTGCATCGGGGCGGGCAGCAAGATCGACCTGACCCGCGCGGGATGTGAACTCCCCAAGCCGTAAAGGGATTTACAGACCGGCATGAACGGCATCAGCCTGCGGCCACCGCCCTGCGGTGCTCCTGCGGGCTGATGCCGCGTACGCGTTTGAAGGCGGCGCTGAGCGCGAAGGACCCGCTGTAGCCGACCTTGCGGGCCACCGTCTCCACGGTCGCGTCCGAGCCGCGCAGCAGATCGGCGGCCAGCGTCAGCCGCCAGTCGGTGAGGTACGCCATCGGGGTCTGCCCCACCAGCTCCGCGAACCGGCGTGCCAGCCCCGCCCGCGACACTCCCGCTCCGGCGGCCAGCGAGGCCACCGTCCAGGGATTCGCCGGTTCGTCCTGCATCAGCCGCAGCGCCTTGCCGACCACCGGGTCGCCCATCGCCCGGTACCAGGCGGGCGCCTGCGCCTCCGGCCGTGCGAACCAGGCCCGCAGCACGGCGATCAGCAGCAGATCGAGCAGCCGGTCGAGAAAGACGCCCTGCCCCGGCGCGTCCCGGCTGATCTCGTCCTCCAGGACGGGCAGCAGGGGACACTCCCATTCCTCGCGCGGCAGGTGCGTCAGCCCGGGCAGCGCATCGAGCAGCCGCCGCCCGACCTCGCCGTCCAGCTGGTACGTCCCGATCAGCATGGACGCCTCCCCGTCGACGCGATCGCCCCAGGTCCGTACGCCCAGATGCATCTCGTCGGCGAGCGGCGCCCCCAGCTGCGAACTGCACGCCCCGCCGGGACCGATCCTCGCCCGCAGCGGGCTGGCCGGGGTGTCGGCGCAGGTGTACGGGGCGGGGCCACGGACGACGGCGATGCTGCCGGGGCGGAGCAGGACCGGGTCGCCCTCGTCCGGCATGATCCACGCGCTGGAGCGCATCATGCACATCAGAGTGAGGGGCGCTTCGTCCTCGACCCGGATCGACCAGGGCGGATCCATCACGGTCCGCAGCAGGAAGGCCCCCCGCGCACGTGGCCCGTCGAGAAGCCCGGCAAGTGCGTCCATGTCCCGAACTCTAGGCCATGCCCCGGACTCCGGCCCCTGTTCCGAACTCTGAGCCATGTCACAGGGGTTGGACTTACGCGTATGGAAGTGAGCCTGTGGAGCATGTTCCGTCCACTCCCGTGGCGCCATTCTTGAGACATCGCAACGAGCGGCCAACGGGTCGCACTGACAAGGGAGTTCACATGAGCACCATTCTGGTGACGGCGGCCACGGGCAAGACCGGACGACGGGTCGCGGACCGCCTGGCAGCACGCGGCGTCGACGTGAGGGCCGGCTCCCGCAAGGGCGCCGTCCGGTTCGACTGGGAGGACGAGAGCACCTGGGGCCCGGCACTGTCCGGCGCGGACGCGGCGTACCTCACCTACTACCCGGACCTGGCGGCCCCCGGGGCGCCCGAGGCCATGCGGGCGTTCGGCCGGATCGCCGCGGAGCAGGGCGTGGGACGCCTGGTCGTGCTCTCCGGCCGGGGTGAGCCGGACGCGGTGGTCGCCGAGGAGGCACTGCGGAGCGCCTGGGGTGCGCCGGAGCGCCTGACGGTGATCCGCGCGGCCTTCTTCGCCCAGAACTTCAGCGAGGGCGCGCTGACCGACGGCGTCCGCGCCGGCGAGATCCACTTCCCCGGCGGGGACACCGCGGAGCCCTGGGTCGACGCGGACGACCTCGCCGACGTGGTCGCGACGGTACTGCTGGAGGACGGCCACGGCGGCAAGATCCACGAGGTGACGGGCCCGTCCCTGCTCACCCTCGCGGAGGTCGCGGCAGAGCTGGGCCGGGCCACGGGCAAGGAGGTGCGGTACGTCCCGCTGACGGTGGCCGAGTACGCCTCGGCGCTGACGGAGTACGGAATGCCGGCGGGCGAGGCCGAGTGGCTGGCGGGGCTGTTCGGATTCCTGCTGGACGGCCACAACGCGTCGACGACGGACGGAGTGCGCAGGGTGCTGGGACGCGAGGCCAGGCCCTTCGGCGAGTTCGCGGCGGGGGCTTGGCAGGGGTGAGGTGCCAGGCGGCTCACGTCTCCTCCACGAGAACTCGACACAACTCGCGCACGCGTATTGCCGGGGGTATCCGCGCCCCATAACTTGCCGGTATGGAGCTGGAGTTGCGCCACCTGCGAACCGTAAGAGCCATCGCCGACGCCGGGAGTCTCACCAAGGCCGCAGCGGCGCTCGGGCTGGCGCAGCCCGCGCTCAGTACGCAGCTGCGGAGGATCGAGCGGGCGCTGGGCGGGCCGCTGTTCGACCGGGATCACACCGGGTCGCGGCCCACACCGCTGGGCGAGCTGGTGCTCGACCGGGCGCGGGTGCTGCTGCCCGCGGTGCGGGAGCTTCAGGAGGACGCCGTCCGGTTCGCCAACACCTGGGCGAACCTGGACCGGTTCCGGCTCGGGGCGACACACGGTCCGTTGCTCGGCGGGCTGGTGGATCAGCTGGCGACGGCGCGGCCCACCGTGCCGGTGACGACGTACACCACCTGGTCGGTGACGGAGATCAGCACCATGCTGGTGGAGGGGCGGCTGGACTTCGCACTGATCGGTACCTGCGGAGAGAGCCGGCCGCCCGCGACGGACCGGCTCACCTGGGAGGTGGTGGGGGTCGATCCGGTGTTCGTGATGCTTCCGGAGAGGCATCCGCTGTCCGGGGAACGGGAGTTGGAGCTGTCGCGGCTGTCCGGTGAGTGCTGGACGGACGTGCCGGGTGAGGGGTGTTTCTCGGACTGCTTCACGGCGGCGTGCGCACGGGCCGGGTTCGCCCCGATGCAGGTGTACGAGACGGATACGGCGTCCTGCATGCACCTGGTGCAGGTGGGGCGGGCGGTGGGTCTGTGCCGGGCCACCTTCCCCGCCACGCCGGGAATCGTGACCGTTCCGCTGGTGGGGGCGCCGCTGTCCTGGCGGCATCTGCTGGGCTGGCACCCGGGAGCCCCCGCGGCCGAGGCCGCGAGGGCGGTCGCCGGGTACACCGCAACGGCGTATCGGGAAGCGATCGCCCGCAGCGCCACCTATCCGCGGTGGCTGGCCACCGGCGCCGTCCCCGGTTTCGGCGCGCGGGGCGGGGCCTCGTACCACTAGAGGAGCACGGGAGGACGCCCGCGAGCCTGCGCTACCGGGGCACGGGGGCGCTGGGGCACAGGGGTGCGGTCAGGCGGCGCCGAGCCCCGGCGCGATGTCCTCGACGCGGCGGGCGAGCGCGAAGTCCAGCTCGGTGACCGCGCCGCCGGCACTGTGCGTGTTCACGGACAGCGAGAGGGTGCGGTAGCTGAGCAGGAGGTCCGCGTGGTGGTCCAGCTCGTCCTGGATGGCGGCCACCTGGACGACCATCGCGGCTGCCGCGAAGTGCGTGCCGAGGCGGTACGTCCGGGCGATCCGGCTCTCCTCAAGTGACCAGCCCGGGAGCTCGCGCAACCGGTCCTCGATCTCCTTCTGCGACAACGGCTCCTGGGCCATGGCCGGACTCCCTCCACTACCGCGTCAAGGACTGCGTGCTTCCGGTCAGCCTGCCACCTTCCGGTCGAAGTTGGCGCTGATCCGCTGCTGGAGATACTCCTCGGCGGTGATCGGCGGGTACTTGCGGCCGGGTCCCTCGATGAGCACGTCCCGGTTGGCCTGGGCGAAGAAGGCGATGCTGTAGCGGGCGCCCTGGTCCTCGTCCGGACCGGGGGTCTTCACCCGGTGGAAGTTGGACGGGAGGGCGTCATCGCTCCAGCGCATCAGCATGTCGCCGATGTTGCAGGTGATGGCGTCCTCGGACGGGGTGATCGGCGTCCACTCCTGCGCCTGGGCCTCCTTGCCGGGGCAGACCTGGAGGCCACCCTGGCCCTCCTGCTGGAAGAGCAGAGTGAGGCAGTCGAAGTCGGTGTGGGCTCCGGCCCGCCACAGTCCGAGGCCGCCGCGCGCCTCCTCGGGGACGGCGAAGTAGTGCAGCATGCGCAGCGCGCTGCGGTAGGAGTCCTGAGAGGGGTCGTGGGCGTCGGCGAAGAAGTCGCGGGCGAAGCCGAGGCGGTCGGCGAAGCAGGAGAGCACCCGCATGGCGACCTCCCAGCACTGGGCCTCGAAGCCGAGCATGGTTTCCCGGAAGCCCGCCAACTCGGTATCGGTGGGCCAGAGTTCGTCCATGTAGGGGCGGGTGATCTGGTACGACTCCTTCTGGTCCGGGGTGCCGATGGACGGCCGTACCTGGGTCTTGGACTCCCAGCCCGCGTTGAGCCCCTTCCTCAGGGTGTACTGCGCCTTGGTCTCCTCCGGCAGTGCGAAGAAGTCCCTGGTGGTGGCGAACGCCCGGCGTACGGCGGCGAGGTCGATGCCGTGGTGGTGGATCTGGAAGAAGCCCACCTCGACGGCCGCGTCCCAGAGCTGCTGGGTGATCTCCTCGCGGCGGTCCTCGAAGTCGGAGAGGTCGATACGGCGGATCTCGCGGTCGGTGCGCTCGGTGCCGGCACCGCCCATGCGGGCCTCGCGGTCGAGCTCGGTGAGGGCCGGGGCCGGGGCGCCGGAAGGGGCGTCGGGCCCGGTCGCGCAACCCTGCTGTGTCATCTGTGTCATCGCGGCAGTTCTCCCTGGTAGGGGTTCACAGGTATCGGCATCCGGGTGCAGTCACCGCCCCTGCACCCCACGGGACCGTCGAGGACGGCCCGCGGCTGGCATGAAGATCATGCGCGATGCGGTGCAGCCAACCGCGTGCAGGTTTCGCCCAGGCTTCCGGCCGTAAATTCGCCGTTACGGGCGGCCGGAGCCCCCTCGCCGCTTCGGCCACAAGCCGCCGCTCCGGCCACGCGTCACCCTTCCGGCCACGCATCGCCCCGCACTCGCGCGTGCAGGTGCTCGTCGTGCCAGCCGTCCGCGTGCAGCAGGGCGCTGCGCATGGTGCCCTCGTAGGCGAATCCCGCCTTCTCGGCGACCCGGCAGGACGCGGGGTTGCGGGTGGAGTGGGTCAACCGCACCCGTTGCAGGCCGAGTTCGTCGATCGCCCAGCGGGTCACCGCGAGAGCTGCCTCGACGGCCAGGCCCTTGCCGCGTCCGGCGGGCAGCACCCAGTAGAGGACCTCACCCATACCGTGGGCGAGGAGGAGGTCACCGATGCCGATGGTGCCGACCACCTCTCCCCCGCCGGGCTCCGCCATCGCCCAGATGGCGGCCTGCTCGCTGTGCCACCTCTTGTTCCACCGGTCGATGCGTCGCTCCGCCTCCGCGAGGTCCACCCGTCCCGGCCGGTTCCAGTGCTGGATCGCCGGGTCCTGGCCCGCCTCCACGAACCTGGGTGCGTCCGAGGCACGCCAGGGCCGCAGCTCGATCCCGCTCGGCAGCGCGAGCACCGGCTGCTCCCCTTCGCGCATCCGTCCGGCGGGGACCACCTCTGCTACGTCGTAGGTCATCGGCCCATACTGCCAAAAGCCCGGTGACAGGCCCGCACCTCCTGCGGTTACCTTCATGCCATGACAACCCTCGCTGTGGAAAAGGGCGTTGGCGCCATGCTGCGCCACTGGCGCGAGACCCGCCGGCTCAGCCAGCTGGAGCTGGCCCTGCGCGCCGACTCCTCCGCCCGCCACATCAGCTTCGTCGAGACCGGCCGCTCCCGGCCCAGCCCCGAGATGGTGCTGCGGCTCGCCGAGCACCTCGACGTACCGGTGCGGGAGCGCAACGATCTGCTGCTCGCCGCCGGGTACGCCCCGCAGTACGCCGAGACCCCGCTCGACGACCCGTCCATGGAGGGGCTGCGCGCGGGCATCGACCAGTTGCTCCAGGGGTACGAGCCGTACCCGGCGCTGGTCGTCGACGGCACGTACCAGGTCGTCGCCGCCAACCGGGGCATCGCGATGCTCCTCACCGGGGTCGCCGGCCATCTGCTGGCGGAACCGAACGCGATACGTCTGGCCCTGCACCCGGAGGGCTTCGCCCCGCGCATCCGCAATCTTCCCCAGTGGCGCGGGCACCTCCTGCACCAGATGCAGCGGCAGATCGCCCTCGACCGGTCCGGCGCGCTGCGTGAGCTGTACGACGAGGTGGCGGCCTATCCGCAGCCTCCGTCCCACCCGCACACGTCCGGTACGGCCGACCCGCCGGTCGCCTACTTCGCGCTCCCGCTCCAGATCGAGCACGACGGACGGGTGCTCTCCTTCGTGTCGTCCATCTCCACCTTCAACACCCCGATGGACGTCACGGTCGCCGAGCTGGCCATCGAGACCTTCCTCCCGGCGGACCGCAGCACGGTCGAGTACCTGCGGACGGTGGAGACCTCCTGAGTCACCTCCCCGCCGTCCTCCTGGCCCGTCGGGGGCAGGCGGCGGCAGGGGCGGGGCGGAAGGGCCGGGTGCGCGTACGGGTGAATCCTCGGCAACCGACGGCACGGTGGCGGGGGGTCGGGCGGCGGGCGGTGCTCGGATGGGCCCCGTTCAATCGGCCCGGCCGTCCCCACGGCCCTATCGGAAGGGGCCCCATGCCCGCCCGTCACACCGCTCGTAGCTCCACCGCCTGCGCACTTGCCGCCGTACCGCTGCTGCTGCTCGGCGCGCACGCGCCCGTGAGTGCCGCAGCCGACAATGCCCCGCCCGCCATGTCGATCTCCCTCACCAACGGTGTGGAGACGGTCGGCGCGGGCGCCGAGGTCGCCTACACGGTGACCGTGCAGAACCAGGGCGCGAAGAACCTTTCGGAACTGCGCATCGAGCAGGAGCTGCCCGCCGGCTCGTCCCACGCCGCGGCGGGTCAGCGGGCGAAGGTCGCGGGCGGCAAGGCGGTGTGGACGACGGATGTGCGGGCGCACGGCAAGGCCGTGCTGACGTCGTCGGCGAAGGTCGGCACCAAGGGGACGGGGGCGCTGCGGGCGGCCAGCACGGTCTGCGCGTACCTTCCCAAGTCCCAGGTGCCCGTGGTGTGTTCGAGCGACATGGACCTGCTGCCCACGGGCGCGCAGGCAGAGGGCGCGGCGCCGTTGCCGGGTCCGCGGGGTGTGGCGGCGCAGAGCACCCTGCTGGGGATGGATCCGAGCGTGGCGTTCGGTGCGCTGGCGGGCGTGGCGCTGCTCGCGGGCGGCGGCGCGTGGGCGCTGCGGCGGCGCGGCCGGACCGGTGGCGGGCTGCTCTGACGCGTCCGTCAGCGCACCCGGAAGACCGGGCCCCGTGCCGTGAACGGCAGCGACGCCCCCTGCGGGATCAGGAACGCGTGCTCGCGCCTGATCCGCAGGACGTCGGTGTATCCGTCGGTGATGATCAGCAGGGGGGCCGCGGCGGGAAAGTCGTCGGCGCGGAGCAACAGGTCGATCCCTGGCTGGAGTTGGGTGCCGCCGCGCCCCTTCACCCGTACCTTCCCGGCGATCTCGGTCAGGGGCAGGTAGCCCGCGTCGTACGCCGCCGCGTCGCAGAACACCACACGGGCCGCCGGTACGTCGCGGGCCTCGGCGTACGAGGCGATGGCGCCCAGCGCCTTGCCGAGCAGGGTGGTGTTCATGGACCCGGAGGTGTCCAGGACCACGCCGAAGGTGCAGCGGGCGATCTCCTCCGGCGGGAAGTAACGGCCCGCGCGCGGGATGCCCGGGGTGGACGCCTGACGGCGGGAGGGCCGGGAGTACGTCCGCAGGGCCTCGGGCCGGGGCACGAACTCGTCGAACCAGCGGGCCAGTTGGGCGTCCCACGGGACCGGCGGGTGGGACAGCGCACGGATCTCCTGGACCAGCCCGGCGGGCAGCAGCCCTCGTTCGGCGTACCCGTGCAGGTCGAAGCCCTGGGTGAGGCCGCGCCGGTAGAACTCGTCGAGATCGATGTAGTCGGCGACCCCGCCGGTGGCACGGTCCAGCGGATGGTCGAGTACGTCGCCCAGGCCCTTGCCGCGCAGGGTGGCCAGGCGGCGCCGGCGGCGCAGGTCGGTGGTGATGCGGTCGTACACCTCCTCCGTGGACAGCCCCTTCAACTCGGCGTCGTACAGCAGCCCTTCGGGCATCTCGCCGACCCGCATCTCGATCAGCCAGCCGTTGATGACGTAGTCGGCGGCGACATTGAAGAGGTAGGGGTCGCGGGGGCCCGCACGCTCTGAGTGGCGCAGCGCGGCGTGCAGCATTTCGTGGGCGAGGACGAAGCGCCACTCCTCGTCGGAGAAGCGGCGCAGCGGGTTGACGTAGATCTCCCCCGCGGTGGCACTGACAGCGGCGATGGAGATGTCGTGGGCGCGGGCGAGTTCGGCGTCGGCGACCAGGGTGAGGCCGGCGGCGATGCCGCCGAGCAGCGGGTAGGAGGAGACGAACCAGTTGAGGGCGAGTTCCCAGGGGTGCCGGGGGACGCGCTCGCCGGTGGTGGCGTCGCGTCGGCCGCCCGCGACGTCCATGGTGGCGGAGACGGTGCGGGTGAGGGCGTGGGCGAAGGCGAGCTGCCAGTCCGGGGGCTTCTCCTCGTGGTGCGACCAGGGGGTGAGGAGCTGGTCGGGGGCGCTGCCGTTGGTTCCGCCGTAGCGGTGGATGTCCGGGATGCCGTCGCGGTGCCAGGTGGCGGCGAGCTGTTCCTCGTCGGTGCCGGGGTAGGCGGTCGGGATGTCGTCCGGTGCACGGCCCACGGGTGAGGAGGCGAGGAAGCGGTTGACGACGGTGCAGCGGGCGGCGATCTCGGCGGGGGTGGGCGGGTGGCGTTGCGAGGTGTCGGCCGGGACGTGGCCGAAGCCGAGGTGGAGGAGGGCGTGCGAGATCGCCCAGGCCCATTCGGCGGGTTCGGCGCGGCGCTTGTGGTGGGCGTGCAGGGTGCCGTTGGAGTCGACGGCGACCAGACCGTCGTGGGCGACGCTGCGGCACTTCTCGTTGCGGCAGACGCCCGCCTCGACGGCGGCGAGGGCGGGGTTGCGCTTGACCAGGGCGAGGCCGGCGGCGAAGGCCTCGGTGGCCGGATCGGGCTTGTTCTTACGTGACTTGGCGGTGCGCGCACCGGTGCTCAACGGCGGGCCTCCACCAGCCGGGGCATGTCGCGCGCCGCCTCCACCAGGAACCAGGCGGGCAGTACCGGCTGCCCGTCCGCGTCCTCGGCGATGACGGTCTGGGCGACCTCCACCGAGATCTCGGCAAGCTGGACCAGCAACGACTTCGCGCGGTACGCGGTCTGCTGCATCGCGGGCGAGACATGCGCCTTCTGCGCGGGCAGCTCCTTGGCGAGGCGGCCGCGGAAGGCTTCGGCGAGGTAGTAGAGCAGGTCGCGGTCCTCGGTCCGGTTCGGCCAGTTCGCGTCGCCCTTGAGGATCGCGTCGAGCCCGTACGCATGGCGGACGATCTTGGCGTATCCGCAGAAGGAGACGGCGTGCGAGGGGGTGAGCGTGCCGTGTGCGACCACCTTCAGCGTCTCCTCGTCGAGGGTCGGCCCGAAGGAGTGCAGCGCGTCGGAGAGCATGTGCCAGGAGCGCGGGGTGGAGAACGGCTCCTCGGTCTTGGGCGCGGGCGACCACAGGTGGTCGGGGCGGTCGGTGAGGTGGTCGACGATCCACGGGTGGATGCCGTTCTCCCCCGCCCAGACGAGCCAGTCGGTGGCGGACGCGCGCAGATGTACGTGGGTGAGGCGGTTGACCAGGGCGGAGGCGATGGGGCGGGCCAGCGCGTTGTCGGTGGAGCGGTTTCCCGCGCCGATGACGATGCTGCCCTCGGGGAGTTCGTAGCTGCCGATGCGGCGGTCCAGGATCAGGGAGTAGAAGGCCTTCTGGACGTCGGGGGTGGCGGCGTTCAGCTCGTCCAGGAAGAGGCAGTACGGCTCGTCCCGCGCGATGGCCTCCGGCGGGCAGAACACCGACCGCCCGTCGCGGATCTGGGGTACCCCGATGAGGTCCTCCGGTGCGAGCTGCGTCCCGAGCAGACTGACGCACTCCAGCCCGAGCGAGTCAGCGAACTTCCGCACCAGCGAGGACTTCCCGATTCCGGGCGCCCCCCAGAGGAAGACCGGCCGCACGGTCGCCAGCCCCAGCAGCAGCTCAGGAACCTGACCAGGAGTAACGCTGACAACAGCTTGCACGGGTGCCTTTCGAACCGGGGCGGATGAACCCCCAGTGTCGGCCGGGCGCTACACCCACCGCATCCCAATTACCCCCACCGACTGCGGAGCCGGGGCCGGGGCCGCGCACCCCCTTCGCTATGCCGCCACTTCCTCGGGCGGCGGGGCCGGGGCCCATAGCGATTACCCCCCCTAAATTGGCGGCGGGGGCCGCCCCCCCCCC
>NZ_JBITDM010000028.1:0-89956 GCF_044454195.1 Streptomyces sp. NPDC051561
GCGCGCGGTCTGCTCCGCAGACGCGACGCGGAGCCGCTACGCGGCTCTTTCCCGTATCGCTCCGCGATACGGGCTGCCGGTCCACTCCGTGGCCCAACAGCACCGTCGCGTTGCGCCGACGGGCCTGATCGCTCCGCGATCCGACCACGGGTCACGCTCCGCGCAACCCTGAAAAGCTGGCAGCAGCGACGGGGGCGCGTGGGTGGGTGCAGGGAGTGGAGGGGGCTCGAAGGGCCGGCCACCCGTACCGGGAAGCCGCGAAACCCGACCGGATCAGGGCCGGAAACGGGCCGAAACCTCCAACCCGCACCCCCGACACTACCAGTTCCGAACACTTCCTGTCACTCCCCTCAACCCCTATGCGTCATCCTTCTAGGTCCGCTACTTTGGACCCAGAACGCGGACCACCACCCACCCGAGCGACTCGCCAAAAATCTGCGTCTAACTGTCACTGTTAATCGCCGGAACGACACCGGTATTCACCGGCTAATTCCCCCAGTAGCTGACTGTATCCAGCTCCAACGGGGATAGCAGGAGTAATTCGGCGTCGGCCTCTCAGAAAGGAAACCCGAATGTCGGAGAATGGGCTTCGCCCACATCAGATTGAGGCGGTCGACACCGTGCTTCGGTATCTCCAGCTCCCGGCCGGCTCCCCCGTGCCGGAGGAGGGACTGCGGTGCCAGGTGATCGCCGCGACGGCTTCGGGGAAGACCCGGATCGCTGCGGTGGCCGCTCAGCGGCTCAACGCGCGGCGGGTGTTGGTCCTAGTGCCGACGACGGATCTGCTGGCACAGATGGCCGCGGAGTGGCGTCGGGCCGGGCGCGCTGGGGCGATGGTCGGTGCGTGCGAGGCGAAGGTCGCAGCATCCAGCGGAATGCCCTGCACGACCGACGAGGCGGAGCTGCTGTCGTGGGTGGGTGACGACGAGCTGGTGACGGTGTTCTCGACGTACGCGACCGCGACCACGGCCGTCCGGAAGGCGCACGCGCTCGGAATGCAGCCGTTTGACCTGATGGTCGTGGACGAGGCCCACCGCACGTCAGGTGACGCCCAGAAGGCGTGGGCGGCCGTGCACGACCAGGCGAAGATCCCGGCCGTGCGCAGGTTGTACATGACGGCGACGGCCAGGATCTGGGAGTCCGCCGAGGATGCGCGGCGGGGTGGGCGGGAGGCTCCGCGGCTGGTCGCGAGCATGGACCCTGACTCCCCCGTATTCGGCCCGGTGGCGTGGAAATTGACGCTCTCGCAGGCCATTTCGCGCGGTTTGGTTGCCCCTTATCAGGTTGTGTGTGTCGATATCTCCGATCCGGATCTCCACGCTGCGCAGGCCGGCGGGGACCGCGGATCGGACGTCGTACGCGGGGCCCGCCTCGCGGCGCTCCAGGCCGGGCTGCTCACGGCGGCCGCGGACGAGAACCTGCGGAAGTGCCTGACCTTCCACTCCCGTATCAGCGAGGCCGAGGCCATGGCCGAGGGGCTGCCCGGTGTCGCGGCGCGGCTGTACGCGGAGGACCCGAAGCGCTACCACCCTGCGGTGCGGGTGTGGGCGGCGTGGCTGTACGGCGAGCACAAGCCCGGCTACCGCAAGGAGCAGCTTCAGGAGTTCGCGTCGAACGTGATCGAGGTGCCGGACAGTAAGGGCGGCACGGTTGCTTATCCGGCGATGTTCAAGATGATCGCGTCCGTTCGCGTTCTCGGTGAAGGCGTCGACACGAAGGACTGTGATTCCGTCGCTTTCTGTGATGCGCGGGGCTCGATGGTCGACATCGTGCAAATGGTCGGGCGGGCCCTCCGTATGCAGCCCGGTGACGGGAAGATCGCCAGTCTGGTCGTTCCCGTTTTTCTCGCTCCGGGGGAAACTCCGGATGAAATGCTGACGTCTCCGGGGGCTGAGACCCTCGCGAAGGTCCTCGGAGCACTGCGGGCACACGACACGGACGTGATCGAAGCACTCGCCGACTCCCGCCCCCGCACGGGGAGTTGGAAGGACGACGACATCGACGAGGACCATGGCATGGAGGGCCAGGAGCAGCAGGGAGAGGCGCAGGGTCCGAGCGCGCCCGCGCGGGAGCTGCTGAAGTTCTCCACGCCGCGTGATCCGGCGGAGGTTGCCCGGTTCGTGGCGCTGCGGGTGCTGCACCCGGAGACCGACTACTGGCGCAGCGGTCTCGCGGCCGCGGTGCAGTACGCGAAGGAGGTCGCGAAGAACGGGGAGCTGAAGGTCCCGTACGACTACGTGACTCCGCAGGACTGGACGCCGGGCGGGTTCCCGCTGGGGACCTGGCTGAAGAAGCAGCGCAAGGACTACCGGGCCGGTGACCTGGCGGCAGAGCGGGTGCGGGAACTGGAGGAGCTCGGGGTGGTGTGGGCGCACCAGGACCACGCCTTCGAAGAAGGGCTCGCCGCCGCCCGCCGTTGGGCGGGCGAGCACGGGCACTTCCTCCCGCCGGCCACGGCGGTGTGGGACGGATATCCGGTCGGAGTGTGGGCGAAGAACCTTCGTACGGCGGCCCGGCTCGCGGACGCCCGCCTCCAGGAGCTGGAGGAACAGGGGGTTGAGGTCTCCGACGAAGAAGCGGTCGGTGGGCTGTCCTGGACGCGGCGGGAAGCCCTTAACGAGATCGACCCAGGGTGGGCCCCGGCATGGGACGCGGGATGGCAGCGGTGCCTCAGGCTCGTGCAGAACCACCTGGAGCACGGCGGCAGCATGCCGATGGAGACCGGTGAAGTCGTCGTCCAGGGCGAGGACCTCGGACGGTGGGTGCAGGGCTGCCGGTTCGGGTGGGACGCGTTGCTGCCCGCGCAGCAGTGGCTCTTGGAGAACGCGTTGGGTCTCGAACCGGCGCAGGAGTCGGAGCGGCCGGTGAAGCGAACCCAGGACGACAAGTGGATGCTCAACCTCGCGGCGGCGAAGGCGTTCCACGCCCGTGAGGGGCACCTGGTGGTGCCGAGGAAGCATGTGGAGTCCGTGGAGCCACACGACAGGTTCGGAGGCGCTCAGAGCGGCGCTGACGGCTTTGAGGTAGTGGACGTGAAGTTGGGGATGGTCCTGGACAACATCCGTAAGCGTGCCGACAAGCTCAGCGACGAACGCCGGGCTGCACTGGACGCGTTGGGGATGCGATGGACCACGACGAAGAAGGCGGCGCGGTCGTAGTGGACGGGTTGTTGGAGGCGTTGGCGGGGGCCTCGTCGTCTTCGTGGGCAGGGCGTGCGCGGGCCGGGAATGTGCTCGCTTCGTTCGCCGGGGTTCCTGAGGCCGCTACGGCGTTGGTGGGGCTGCTCCTGGACGTCCAGAACACGGCGGTGACGCGGCAGACGGCAGAGGCCTTGGTACGGGCAGGGACGGTGGCCGCGGTAGAGGTGCTTGCGCGGGCGGTGGCCGGGGCCGGGGACAGTCACGGCGACTGGATACAGACCGGGGTGCACGACGCAGTCGCCGAAGGCGCCGGAACGATGGATCTTCTGGTTCTGTGCCAAAGGCTGGCCTGGGCCCCGGAAGCAGCTATTCGTCAGGGCGCCGCAGAACTCCGGACGTGGGTAGAGAGCACAGGAGGTTGAGGCAGCGCGATGAGCACGGATGCGTACACCAGCGGTCCGGTGGACCGGGCAGCAGAGGAAGTGCGGGACGGTGCTGCGGACATGGTGCTGGCGGTCGCGGTGCGGTCGTACGCCGCGTTCGCGGTCCACGTCCGCTTCGACGACTCCATGACCGAGGAAGTCCTGCCCGTCCTGTGGTCCGTGCTCACCGAGGAGGAAAGGGCGGCGTACCCGGTGCGGCTGGAAGAGTTCATGAACACCTACCGCGAACGGCTGGAGCGGCTGTACGCGGAGTACGGGCCGCAGTCCGCAACGGCCAGGCACGGGCGGCGTGAACTGCTCGCGCACCCGGTGTCGCTGATCGTGCTGGAGCAGCTGGTCGAGGTCCGCTCCCGGTACGCGCTGGCCGCACGGTGGAACGGAGAACTGCCGGACCGGTGGCTCAACGACATCAGCACCACCTGGGGCGTCGGCACGCTGCTGTGAACCAGCGCGCAGCACAGGGCCGGGGTTCGGCCGGGCTGGGGCCGTTCATCGCGGTGGAGATCGACGGGGTCTCGCCGTAGTTGCGGCGGAGGGCCCCGGTGAGTGCATCACCGGGGCCCTCCGCCGTGCTGCGCTGCTCGCTCAGCGGCGGGGGCGCCAGCGGGTGAAGATGCTCTCGCTGCTTTCTACGCCGACGCTGAAGGGCAGGGCGATGCGGTCGAGGGACACGGCCTCGCCGGGGGCGTGGACGGTGTAGCCGCACCGGGTGTAGAAGGCGCCCAGGTCGCGGTGGGTCTCGTACGAGCCGTACAGCAGGAAGTAGTCGAGCTGGTGGTAGACCTGCCAGGCCCGTTTCATCAGGACACCGGCGATCCCCTGGCCACGGGCCTGTTCGGCGACGGCCAGGCCGTGGACCTTCGCGATGAACAGGCTCAGGGCCAGGGCTCTGTCTCCGGAGTAGCCGGCGTCCATCGCTCTGCCGATGACGGTGGCCGGGGCGGTGACGGACAAGACTCCGACCGGCCGGTCCTGGTCGTCGGCGGCGACCAGGGTGAGGCTGGTGCTGCTCATCGACTCGCCCGAGGTGTGTCCGGCTGTCTTGTGCGCGAAGCTCTGCTGCAAGGTCTGCCGGGTGCCGCCCAGGCCGTCGAGCAGCGCGGCGCCCTCCGTCCCGTCCTCGATCGCCGACTGCAAGGCCGGGATGAGCCGAACTCCGGCGGCTTCCAACAGGGTGTTCGCGGCCTCGGTGTCTTGGGCTCGCGCTTGTCGGATGCGGGTGCCATCGGGCCCTGGCCAGCCGTCGCGGATCCGGTCGGCGGACAGCGGTGCTGCTTGCTTGGGCTTCGCCTTCTTCGTCGTGTGCCGGCTCATGTCAGACGTCGATGTCCACGAGCGGCGGGAGGTCGCGCAGGGCGGCGGGCAGTTCGGTGATGCCTCGCTGGAGGTACCAGCCGCGGGCCCAGCGCAGGACGGCGGCGCGTCCGAGGCGCCATTCGTCGCAGAACTGCGAGAGGAAGTCGACGCAGAAGTCCTCGCGCAGCGCGACGAGGACTGTGTCCTCGGGGTAGGCGACGAAGCCGATGCCACACGCTTCCGGCTCGCCGAGGTCGAGGGCGTCGGCGAGGACCGAAGCGGCGGTATGGCTGGTGCCGGTGCCGTTGTAGCCCCAGCCGAAGCCACCGCTGTCCTCGGGTTCGGGCAGTTCCCTCAGCACCTTCACGGTCTCGCGTTGGGTGGGCCCGTCCTCGGGCATTTCGACCAGGAGCCGGGCGGGCTGCCACTCGTCCTCGTCGCCTCCAACTCTTTGGATGCCGTGGTACGTGCGGTCCTCGTACGCCATCGCTGTGTCCCCTCCCGTTGATCGCTTTGCGGAACCTCTCACCCTGCCGGAGCCTGGGCCTGGCCGACAGGGTGCGACCGGTCAGCCCTGCGGCGGAAAGAGTTTCGAGCAGACGTTCCCGGTGCTGAGGCCCTGCGCGCCGGCGCTCGGAGGTGTCGAGGTCGCCCAGGAGCTGGACGGGAAGTCGGTAGAGGGCGCCGACATCAAACAACGCGCTCCCGGAGCTCCGAGGCAGTCGGGTTCCTGTGGTGTGCATCTGACTTGGCTTCTGGCTGGCTTTAAAGATTCGGCCCCACGTGACAGTGCCGGAGGCTCCCGGCGAAAGCCCCTCCTCCCGCAATCATCTGACTTGGTCTTCGTGGCGCACTTTGAAGTTCCTTCCGGGAGTACGGGTGGGGTGGGGGGAGGTCGCGCAGGGGCGCGGGCAGGGAACCATCTGACTTGGTCTTCGTGACTTACTTTGAATACTGCGGCGTGTCCGCACCTCCCTGCTCGGCCTGTCCGGGATGATCAGCGCATGAGTATGGAGTTGCCGGTGGTGCAGTGGGATGAGTTGTGGCTGCCGTTGCGGCCGTACGCGACGAATCGACTGCAGGAGGGGATCCGGCGGGAGCGGCGGCCTGTGGCGATGACGCGTCGTTACGTGGAGGCGAACCCGTCGGCTCTGAGCAATCTGCTGGTGGTGGATGTGGACCACGCGGATGCGGTGCTGCGGGCGGTGTCGTCGGTGGACTCGCATCCGTTGCCGAACGCGGTGGTGGAGAACCCGGTGAATGGGCATGCGCATGCAGTGTGGGCTCTGGCGGAGGCGGTGACGCGGACCGAGTACGCCCGGCGCAAGCCGCTGGCCTACGCGGCCGCCGTCACCGAGGGGCTGCGCCGGGCGATGGATGGGGATGCGGCCTACTCGGGGCTGATGACGAAGAATCCGCTGCACACGGACTGGAGCACCGAGTGGCTCCATGGCGATCTCCACACCCTCGGAGGGCTGGAGGAGGCGCTGGGCTCTCACATGCCGCCCGCGCGCTGGCGGGAGACCAAGCGGTTCCGTACCAACGTCACTGGGCTGGGGCGCAACTGCTCGATCTTCGAGACGGCCCGGACCTGGGCGTACCGCGAAGTCCGCCACCACTTCGGCAGCCCCGACACCCTGCACACGGCCATCCTTTCGGAAGTGCACACCCGGAACGCGGAGTTCGCGGAACCGCTGCCGATGTCGGAGGCGCGGGCGATCGCCAACAGCATCCACCGGTGGATCACGACACGGTCGAGGATGTGGAAGGACGGCGCGGCCGTCTACGAGGCCACCTTCATCGCCATCCAGTCCGCCCGCGGCAAGAAGGGCGGTGGGAAGGGCGGGAAGGCTTCGGGCAAGGTGCGTAATGCACGCCGGGACGAACGCACCGTGGCGATGCTGGAGTACATGAGGGGGACGTCATGACGCAGCAACCCCACCGCGAGCGCCGTACGGTGACGGCCCGTGAACTCGCGAACCGCTTCGGAGTCTCGCCGCGGACGGTGGTCCGCATGGTCGCCGAGGAACGTACGGCGTACGAGGACCGGTCCCGCCAGCGCCGGGACCAGATCGTTGAGCTGCACCGTCAGGGGCTCAAGGGGTACGAAATCGCGCGCGAGCTGTCCGTTTCCGCCGGCCTGGTCTCCACCCGGCTCAAGGAAGCCCGCTCGGCCGGTATCGATCTCACCCCCTACCCCGCTGCCGCTGAAGGGGACATCTCACCCGCCAGCGGCAGGAGGGAAACGCGCAGGTAGCAGGGCGTGCGGTTGCGCGGGTCCACACGAACGGCCTGTTACCCGGGGGCGGCGGCACGCCGGGCTACGGTGAGCACGTGACCGAGATCCCCGAAGCCGACGCGCAACTGCTCCGCCACTTCCCCGTGGTCTCCCAAGAGGACTCCGGACGATACCGGGCGGCCCTGCTCCTGGGCGCCGCTGCCGACGCCCTCACCAAGAACGTGCCCGCAGGAACCGAGCGCACGGTTGGTCTGCGCAAACTGCTGGAAGCCCGGGACTGCATGATGCGGGCCTTCGACGACGAGAGCGCCGCGCACACTGCGAAGCAGGGAGCTGCGAGCTGACGTCCGCACGGTCGCGGGCTGGATCGCCCCCCTCCTGGTATCCGTGGGCTTCAGCGGAGGAAGCCGAAGAGGCCGTTCTTCTTCGCTTCCCTCTTCGCTTCCGCTTCCATCGCGGCCCGCTCCTCAGCGAGCTTCCGGTCGCGTTCCTTGTAGCCGGCGCACGGGCGGCAGTCGTCGCCCCGGTCCGGGGAGGATTCCCACTGGCCGTCGCTGCCCCGGTGCTCGGGCCAGGTGAGGCGGCCGCAGGTCGGGCAGGGCCACGCGGCATCCTTCTGCCGGGCGCGGTCCTCCTTCCACTCCTGGCGCTCGCGCTCCTCCTGGGCAAGGAGTTCCTTCTTGCGCTGGTCTTCCGCGCGGGCGGCTTCGCGCTGGCGGATGACGGCGGTGTCCCGGCGGGGGTTGCCGATCGCGTCGTGCAGGCTCTGGTAGCCGTCGCGTCCGAAGCGGCGGAAGATCTGCCCGCGTGGGCCGTGCTCGCGGAGCATGTGGAATCCGGTGACCACGACGGGGATCTTCCCGCTGTACCGGGTGTGGTCCTGATACCGGATTCCTGCCCAGTGCTCCAGGGCGAGTTTCTCCACGGCGGGGATAACAGTGTCGGGGTTGCGCTCCCCGAGGCGGTTGAAGACGAACAGCACAGGCGGGTGCGGGTTCTCCCAGTCGTGCGCAGCGGGTGCCTGCCACCGGGCGCGCCACATCGGGTTCACCGGCATCTGTGCGGACTGCGTTCGGGTAGCGGGCCGTTCGAAGAACGCCCGGTACTGGGCGATCTTCCCGGCGAGTTTCTGGGCGCTCATGTGGCAGTTGTCGACCTCGACGAACAACAACGGGATGTCGTCTTCGGGGGCGGTGAGGACGAGGTCGGCCTGGGCGCCGCCCTTGCCGGGGCTGGTCCAGGTACCTGTGGCGGGCAGGGCCACCTCGGTCATGTAGTCGGCGAGCGTGCCCACCCCGGCCGGGGCCGCGACCGCGTCCCGGGCTGCCTGGAGGGCTTCTTCGGGTTCGTCGTCCGCGAGCTGCAGCAGGTCCGGCTTCGGCCGCAGCAGCGAGATCATCGTCTCGTTCACGGACATGAGGTGATCGGCGCCGCTGGATCCCGCACCGCTGCCGGTGCCGCCCATCTCCCACGCCGGACGGTCCAGCGCGTACGCGGCGGCCTTCATGCCTTTCTCGGTGAGGTGGCGCAGGCTCTCGCCGCCGGAGGTGGTGCCGCCGTTCTGCGCCAGGCCCTCGTCGCGCAGGTCCGCGAACGCGCCTCCGTGCGAAGCGGTGCGCGCCGTTTTCCGCTCGGATGGCGTCTTCTTGTCGGTGTGCCGGTATGAGAGGTGCGGTGAGGCGATCCGCTGGATCTGGTCGGTGGTGGCGACCTTCAGCACCCCGAGCACGGACAGCACGTCCTTGCGCAGCCCGTTGGAGGACCCCGCCGAATTCGTCTTGCGCGCCATGAACTCCTGCTCCTGCCTCTCGTGTCGCCGCAGCCCCTTCCCCGTTCGGCCGGCACTCTGCCGGACCCCCGGCTGCGCGGGCAGCCCGGGGGCTGGGGAAGGGCGCCCGGCCCGTCGGACCCGATGATCTCCCCCACCACTGACAACAAGGGGAGAGAAGAGGGTCGTGACGGCGCTGAAACGGGCTCAGGACCGCTTCTGATCAGGGGTTTTGCGGTCTGGGGATGCCGGGGCACCCAAGTGGAGTCCGAAGGGGAATGCCAAGGACAACCCGCAGGGGCTCACGGTGGCTTTCCTGCCTGTCAGGGAAGCCACCGGCTCCCTTATCTGCCTTCGACTCCCCAGAAGGGATCTAGAGCATGGCCCGGGCCGGTGTCCGGGCCTTTGCCACGCCCCGAAATCCTTCTTCCGGGCCGCTGCTGTCCGGACTCCGGCTTCCCGCTCCAGAGGGTGAAGAAGCCCTGCCCGGGAGGACAAGACGCAAGCACTTGAGCCCTGTCACTGTCCTACCGCTCCACCGAACTCGCCCCGGAGGTATTGCAGATGACCACTCGCCAGGCGTCCAGGGGAACCCCTGAGCCGCTCGACGCTACGCTGATGACACCACCCTGGGTCAGGGACGAGCTCTCCGGCAGAGAGCCGCAGCAGGACCGCCGACCGCGAGGCGCTCACCACCTCCACGCGGACGAGACACCCCCACAGGTGTCCGCTGTCCTCAATTTCCCTCCCCTCGGAGGCAGCATCATGACCCGGGACAACATTCCCGCGCCTGTTCCGCCGCCCACTCCCATACCCCCGCAGCAGAGCGCTGCCGGTGCCGGTCTGGCCGCCGCAGCAGCCCAAGGGGCTGTGCAGGGCGCCACTCGGTCGCTCACGGCCCGGCTGATGGACAAGTTCCTCAGCGATCCGCCGGACTGGCTCAGAGCCCTCTGCCACGCACTGGGGCTCTGGGAGTAGTCGCAGCAGCAGCCGGGCAGGACAAGTCCCCTGCCCGGCTGTTGATCAGGAGGTGTCCCCGGACCAGTCCCAGCGGTTCCGCTCGCCGGGGCGCGGGTCGTACAGGGCCCGGCCGCCGGGGCCGAACTGCCCGAGCTCGGTCAACAGCGCAATCCCGGCGTCGATCGCGTCCGCGCTCCAGCCGGTGATGTCGAGCAACAGGCCGTCCAGCGGGCCGCCGACCAGTTCGGCATATACCCGGCCGGGCTTGGGGCCGGGCCGGGGATGGTCGTGGTCCTCGCCGTAGATCCGGCCGCGCAGCAACTCCTCATCCCTGTCCATGCGTTCCAGCCTCCCAGCCGCCACTGACAGCCGGGGGCTGCGCCAGAGGTCCGGGCGGCGCCACGACGGTGTCCCCCGGCCGGCTCTTCGCGGGACGCCCCCAGGTGCGCGGGCAGCCCGGGGGCTGGGGGAAGGGCACCCGGCCCGTCGGACCCGATGATCTCCTGTCCTTCTGACAAAGGAGATAAGAGGGGTATGACGGCGCTGAAACGGGCTCAGGACCGCTTCTGGTCAGGGGTTTTGCGGGGTATGGGTGGCATGGCCACCCAAGTGGGTTCCAAAGGAGGAGCCCAAGGACGGCCAGCAGGAGCTCCCGGCTCGACTTCTCTGCTACCCGGCAGGACCGGTCCTCCGGCTTCCCGCCACCGGCTCCAGGGCACAACCCCGTGGGAGTCCAGGGTCTGGAAGGCGTGGTGGGTTCCCGCGCGGCCGTGACCCACCCGCCGGGAGCGTCGTTGAGGAGGACAGTGCCCCGCGCACTACCTCCATCAGAAGGCCCCGGTGTTTGTGCACCCCGGGGCCTTCTTGAATGTGCGGCTACGCGGCGAAGCCCACGTTGGTGACGTACTCGTACTGGCCCCAGTTCGAGCCGAGATCACCGATGACGTCGTCCCAGGCCGCTTCGAGGCCGGTGTGGTCGCTGGCAGCCCAGGAGCCGACGATCGTGTCCCAGCGGCGGACGTTCATCGTGCGGTACCCCACGTCACGCTTCAGGCGCTGGTCGACGCGGGACTGGTTGATCGGGTGGATCTCCACCCGGGTGCCCCCGCCGGAGTTGAGGCGCTTGAGGAGGTGCGTGGCGACGTTCTGGCGGCGTACGCGGGTGTAGGCGCGTTCGATCTTCTCCAGGCTTGCCCGGGACGGGGTGCGCTTGCCCTCGCGCCAGGCTTTGAGGGTGCGGTCGGTGACGGTCAGGCCGGCGGCTTTCGCCGCCTCCCGCGCGTGGTCGGTGCGGGTGAGGTAGTTCAGGCGGGCCGACCAGCCGCGCTTGGAGGTGACCGGGGTGGCGATTCCTCCGGCGAGGCGGTCTAGTTGGCGGGCGAGCGCGTCGCTGCCCTTAATGCCGCTGGCCCCGAACTTGCCGAAGTCGAGGTTCTTCTCGGGCACTTACTTCCCCTCCCCCGTCTGGCTGTCGGCGTCTGTGCCGACGGTGTACGTGTCCTTCACCTTGACCTCGGTGACGCCCCGTCCTTCGGGGAACACTTGGTGCCAGTCGCCGATGACGTGGAGCTCGTCGGTGCCCATGGCCCGTACGACGTGCAGCCCGCTTTCGTGGGCCTTCCACGCCTTCATCCAGAGGTTGGCGAACGCCTGGGAGCGGATGAGGTGCATCCAGTCCTGGCGGTAGATCTCCCTGTTGTAGTTCGACTCCCCCAGCGTGGAGACGAACTTCGAGTACATCGCCTTCACGTACTCCAGCGTCACCTCATCCCCGTCGGCCAGAGCCTGCGCGCGGGCCTCGGTGAGCGTGGTGCGGAACTTCTCCAGCAGGCCCTCGGTCGAGCCGGAGGTGTACGACTCGTGGATCTCGGGCGGGTCGCAGAGCTGGTGCTTGGGGCTGGACAGGCGCAGCAGCAGGCGCAGCGTCGGCTCGGTCACCCAGAGCGGGCCTGGCTCGTCGCGGTTGCCGATCGGGTTGGGCAGGACGTCCTCGTGCTCCCAGACGGGCGGGGTGACCAGGTGGACTCCGGCGCGGCGACGGTCGAAGTCGAAGCCTGAGCTGTGTTCCAGCTGTCCGATGGGCAGGTGGGTCTTGAGGGCGGAGAGGTAGGCGGCGTTCATGTCGAGCGCGACCACCTCATGCGCGCCTTCGGGCAGCTGCCTGCGGGTCCACTTGGGGCGGGCTTCCCAGACCTGGTCGGCGCCCTTGGAGGTCTGCTTGCGCAGGATCTTCGGCAGTGCGGGGTGGGCGACGACGTCGTACCGGCCGCCCTTCCTCGTCTCGTCGAGCAGCGCCATCGCGTCCGGGATCGCCCGCTTGATCAGCGCGGCAGTGGCTTCCTCGACGTCGCCGCCAGCTTCGGTAAGGGCGGCCTGGACGGCCTGGACAATGAGGTCGCCGGGACCGGTCTCCTCCTGGAACGCCCGCCCGCGCGGCTTCTTCTCCACCACCGGCCGGGAGGCCGGGCGGTTCGTACGGGCCGGACGCGCGGACGGTGCCGACTTCGGGGCGGGCGTCGTACGGGCCGGAGCGGTGTCGAGGTCGGCGGCGGGTTCCGCCGGAGCGGGGGCCGGAGGAGCGGGGGCACTCTGGCAGTCGGTGGGGTCGAGGTGCTGTGCGAAGCCGTCGATCCGGTGACCGGCCGGGTTTCCGCACAGCACGCACGGCTCGGGCACCGCCAGGACCTCGACGTCGTCCGCCAGCTCGTCGTCCTCGGGTACGGCCTCGGTGGACGTGTCCTCGGGGGCCGGGTCGGTGTCGGCCTGGTCGTCGTCGGCCGGTTGCGGGGTCTGGTCGGTGAACTTCGCCGCGAGGCCGTCGAGGAGGTACGCGTACTTGGTGCGGACCTCCCCGCTCGGGTCACGGCCACTCTCCCAGCCGGACACCGTGGACGGGCTCACCCCGAGCGCCTTCGCGACCTGCGCCTTGGACAGGTGCGCGCGCTCGCGCAGCTCACGGCGCACCCCTGGCTCGGGGAGGGCGGCCTGCTCGGTGACGGAGGACAGCAGCGAGTCGATCGCGTCGAAACCGTTGCCGGTCATCGGCCGGCCCCCTTCTTCTCCTTGGCCGACCGCAGCCGGTCGGCGGGCAGTGCCTCGCACGCCTTCGTCGGGCCGTCGAGGAGCTCCAGGGGCTGGACGCCGTAGTGGGTGGCGAGTGCGTCGACGTCATCCAACTGCCACGACGCGGCGCCGGACTGACGGCGCGAAATCTGCGTCTGAGTCAACCCGAGTACTTCAGCGACCATCCGCTGTGAATCTCCCGTCGCCTGCATCAGCGCCGCGACGGTCAGCCGCAGTGATTCCTCCAAGCTCATTCCCATGTCCAACACCCTACCAAGCAGCATGTGTTTTACGCATGAAGATTGCCTCCTACAGCGCTTTCATGGGCTTTTTAGATGTACGGGTGGTGGCCACGACGAAGCCGAGCGGCGCACTCCCCGCCGGGCCCTCTCGACGTCACGCGGTACAGGCTCCGGGAACCGGTTCCACACGGGCTTCAACATCGGCAAACTGCTGGAATGCCTCGTACCAAGACAACCGTGCAGCCCTACTCGCCAGGCACCAACTGGACCTTCTCGTACAAGGGCAATGGGTTCGCCTTTACGGAGGAACTCGTCCTTCTGCCCGAACCGTCCGGCTCTCCGATCAGCGACGACTACACCCGTGACGAGATCAGCGCCCACGACCTATGGCGCATGTGGGCCGACAAGACGGCCGACCACTTTCACAAGCAGTGGCCGGACCTGTACCGGCCCGGCGAGGTCCACATCAACTGGTTCGTCACCAAACCGACCGTCACCGGCATCTTCGAGGGCGCCCCGTTCGTCGTAGACTCGCGCACCCTTCCCGGGCTGCCCTGTGCCGGGGGCCCGCGGGAAGACTTCCTCACCCACTACACGGACCCGGTCAACGCGGACACCGGAGAGCCACTGAACTGGATGCGACTGCCAGTCCTGGACCTCGGATGGAACAGTACGGACGGCAACAAGGGCGGATTCATTCAGGAAGCGACGGGCTGGAAGCCGTCCCCCCTGCAGCCGACTATGAACGTCGTACAGATTGGCCGGGCAGCAGGCATCTATGTGCCTGATCTCCTCTGAGTTAACGCTGGCGAGCTGCGCACAGCCATCTGCGAACCGAACACGCCGTTGTCCGGTCCTCACCGCACTCGCGGCCACCACTCTCACTCTGCAGCACCGTCACAGCCGTTGAGCCCGGGGAAGTAGACCCCCGGGCCTGCTCCTGGACCGCAACGGCGTGCAGGGCGCAGGCAATAACCTCGCCCACGTGGCGAATGTAGAGGTGGGCCTAAGCCGGCTGCTGCTGGAGCGGCGTCCACGTGCTGGGGCGCTGGGCGAGATGCCAGGAGACCAGACCTGAGGACCAGATGAGGCATCCCTTCCACGCCGAGGGGAACGTCACCGTGGACATGGTCTGCAGGAGCTTTTCAATCTCGTCTATGTCGTCGCCCATGGGCCGAAAGTAGTGGCTGAATGGCCGGGCCGAAGCTGGAACGGCCAACAATCGCCGGGCCACACGGTCATGCCGCCGGCGCACGTGCGCGGGGCGCAGTAGTTACCCGTCGACGAGGTAGACCTTCTCCCCGGTCAGGAGCGGGGCGTCGGCCGGCCCCTTGATATACGGGCCACGCCAGATGACTTTGTGCTCCTTGAGGCTCGGGTACCACTGGCGCACTTTGTGCATCCGCACCGGCCAGCGGTGCCGGTAGCGGCGTGTGGCCGTCTCCGTGGCGGCCTCGGGGCCGGCCGGTGGGCGGGCCAGGCGGATGACCCGCACCTCGGGCTCGGGGGCGGTGTGCCTGCGGCCGGAGTGGGCGGGAACGCTGTTGCCGGGCCGGGGCCCGGGGATGTTGCTGGTGGTGGTGATGCCCTGGGCCATCAGCCTCCAGAGCGCGAACATGTAGCGGGCCGTGAAGTCGTCGAAAACGTCCTGGACGGTTCCGCCGTCCCACTCCCCTACCTCCGGTGCGCCACGGCCCGGTCCGGCGGCCTGGTTCAAAGCGGTGTTGAGCTGCCGGTGCTGGGTGGAGAGCGAGGAGAGCTGCTCGCCGCTCCAATCGGAGGCGGCGCTGTCGCCGCGCAGCCCGTACATGCCGTCCGGCACGAGCGGGGGCAGCGGGGATCCCAGGGCGCGGGCGGTGGAGACGACGGCCTGCCAGTCCGCAGGCTGCACGGGTCCGTCGCGGTCCATGAAGGTCGTGACCTGAACCCCGGCGTAGGCGGCCTTGGGCAGGATCTGGTGCTGGGTGATGCACTGCCAGCCGTAGGCGAGGGTGTCGGAGAGAGTACCGCCCCGGTTGGCGACCACGACGGGCTCGGGCAGCACCACCAGGCCGGTGCGTGCGGGCAGGTCGCGTTCCCGGTCCAGGGTGGCGACGTCGGCGGGCTCCAGGGTCGCGGTGGCGGCCATGGCCGCGGCGTGCGCCGCCGGCGTCAGTACGAACAACTCTCCCTGGCCCAGGACGTGCAGGATCTGATCGATCTGCCAGGAGGCCATCTCGTTCGGGTCATGCGGCCACGGCGGGGCCAGGCCCTGCTTGCCGACTGTCATCGCCAGCGTCATCGACTCGTGGGCCTCGACCGGGACGTCGCTGTTGCCGATCACCGAGAACAGCTCGGACAGCCGCTGCCCGGCGTTCGACGCCATGAGGGCGTGCACCCAGGTATTGCCGGGCAGCAGGCGCATGGTGTCCGTGCGGGCCCGGTGCGCGGTGCGGGCCGCGGCCGCCGAACTCCAGGAACCCGCCACGTCCCGGGTCCGCTGCTTCTTTCCCCGACTCGCCTTCCCCACCTGCGACCACCCCCATGGTCCTGGCCCCTCCGGAAAGGAAGCCGTACCCAACCGGTCGCTCCGGCACGCCCGGTCAGCCCGTACGGTCGCCTGGGGCCATCGTGTTGAGGCCGATGAGCAGTACGAGCGCGCCTTCCGCCCGGGAAGCGGCCCCGTCAGCGACGGCCTGAAGCAATGCCTCGGTCCCGGTCGCGGGCAGGACGCCGTCGCTGACGGCTCCGACACGGATAGCCGCGGAGTCGTCCAGGCCCTCCAGTGCCTTGCGGAGGTCACCGACTGTCAGGGCCCGGTGCAGCAGGCCCGAACGGTTCGCATCGAGCCCGTACTCGAAGTCATGGCCGCCCGCATGCCCTTCGAACAGCGTGCACGGCTCCCGCTCACCGCCCAAAAGCTCCCCCTGGGGGCGCTCATCTTCGGCGGGGCAGAACGGGATGCGGACGATCTCGCGGACACCGGCCTTCCACCGCAGCCACCAAACCCCGTCGTTGCCCGCCTGCCCCTCCGCATAGTGCCAGTCCCCCTCATGCGTGCCCGGCTCCAGCTCACACCACGTGAAGTCCTCCAGCTGATTCGCCCCGGCCTCAACCTCCGCCAGGCGGCGGTGCTCCTCGACCGTCAGCACGGTCGCCACCGGGCACCCCTTGCGTCCAACCGGCATGTCGCCCTCCCCTGCTCGCTGCTGTGTGTCGCCGATCATCGTCGCCCGGCAACCACCCCGCCGTCCCGGCAGCCGCAGAATCCGCAAGCTCCTACACGTCTTCCTCAGCGTTCCAGCGTGCGAAGAACGCAGCCAGAGCACGGCGCTGTTCGTCCTCGCGGGCGACCTGGTCGGCGAGGACGGCCCGGTCGATGTACGGCTCGACGGCCGCCAGGACCAAACGCTGGAGCTCCTCCGGCGGAAGGGCTTCGAGCTCCCACTGCACCGGACGGTCAGCATCGAGACCGTGAATGCGGGCGAAGGCCGGCCACCGCGGGTCACCCCGCTTCCCCTCGGTCGGCGGAAGGCGGTGGGCAAGAGCCTGCTCGCGCGTCAGCAGAACCCGGTGCACCTCGCTCCAGCACCCGGCGGTGCGCCGCACCCAGTCCTCCTGGATCGCCGCCCCACTCGCGTCGAAGTCCCCGCACCACAACAACGTCGCACGCCCCTTGCGGGCGGTGCGCTCGCGCACGACGTCCGCATACGACTGGGAGGCGAAGCCGCGGACCACCAGCACTGGGATGCCGGTGTCCTTCAGCCAGCCGGTGAGCTGCTGGCGCAGCGAGTCCTTTTCCGCCGCGACGTAGAGCGGCTGCTGTCCGTGGGTGCGGTCGAGGGCGAACCAGTCGGCGGCCTCGCGCACGAACGTTGTTGCGTGGGGCCAGGACGGTGCGGCATGCACCTCGCGCAAGGTGTCGATCAGGTCCGGGAACCGGCCCTCGCGGCGGGCCTGAGCGAGGTGGGCGGACAGGTGCCGGTACATCGACGGCGTGTGCGCCAGCGTCCCTTCCGAGGCGAGCCGGTACATCACCTGTCGCAGCGTGACTTTCAACGGGGCGTACCCGTCCACGATTTCCCGCGCTCGGTCCACGACGACCGGCCACCGGATCCGTTGACGCGTCATACCCGGTACTTGTACCCATCGCGCCGCCGACCGAGCCCGAGGAGCCGGTCAACAGAACCGTATCTGCGGAGGGCTGGCCCACGCATCGCGGTGCGGGCCAGCCCTTCGGGTCAGTTCCTGCTGACAGGACGGGCGTCCAGTGCGGCGCGCAGGCGCCCGGCGATGGACTGGTACTGCTGGACGAAGCCGGGGTCCTTCAGCTGGTCGGGCTCGGGCAGCTGCTTGTACGGGACAGGCTGGGGTCCGGTGCACGTCCATCCGAGGGGGCGCAGTCCGGCACGGTTCATGTCCTGGTCGACGCCCGCCAGGTATGCCGCGTCGACGGGCAGCTCCCGGTGCGACTGCCAGATCACCCCGTCGAAGGTGATGGGGATGTGCGGGAAGCCGAAGAGGAACCCGAGACAGCGCTCGCGCAGAACCGCCGCACTCTGCTCCGGGCTCAGCGGGACGCCCCTCTCTTCACCTCCGGATCCGGGAAGCGCGGTCCTGCAGTCGGTGTCCGGGAAGGCGTCGATTTCCCCGAGGATCACGTGCGCCGTCGCGGTCTCACGGTCGGGGTAGGACCAGTGCGTCGGCACGAGGACGATCACGTCATAAGTGTCGCTTGCATCGGCCACTGCCGCCGCGAGCGGGCTGCGCTCGGTACGGGGAAAGCCGCAGTCGCTCTCCTGCGCAGGCTGGCGGGCAGTCCACATGCAGGTGTGGCGTGTCAGGAGACCGGGACCGTCCTGCGCGGCCCACAGCGTGCTGATCGTCGGCTCCGGCGGAGTGGCGGGCTTGATCTCCTTCTTGCGGCGGCCCCTGGTGCGGGGCCGCATGGTCCACTGCCAGTAGTCCTCGGCTTCCTGCAGGAGCAGCACCCGTTGTCCGCTGTGTGCCCAGGCCGCCGCGATCCCGCCGACCAGGTGGTAAAGGTCGCCCGAGCGCTTTGCCAGGAACCGCAGGACGTGCGGTGCGTGCGGCGTATCGCTGGCCGCCGCACGCAGGACTTCGGTGTATTTGGCGCCGTTCCGGCTCGCCTTGCGGGCGGTCTGCGCGGCGGTGGACTGGTGCTTCGGCATGACGTACTCCTCCGCCGGCCCGGGCCACGCCCCCGAGACCGGCTCGTACGACTGCCGTGGACACGACGGAACGCAGAACGGGTAAGAAGCGGGCCCCTGAGGACCTTGACCCCCGCGTCCGGCGGCGTGGCTCCGGAAGCGGGCGGTGATCGGCAGTACGCACTAGCCGGGCAGGATGCTAACCGGCGCAGCTGCACCATCCGAAGCCACAGGGCCGCCGGTTCCCTCGAACGGGTGAGGTCTCCGGCGGCCCCGGGCGCTGGGCACGTGAACGAGCCGGGCTGTCAGCGGCCGACGGGTTCGGGGTAGCGCTCGCGGCGGCGGTCCGGGTTGTCGACGCCGATCTCGTACCAGGGCTCGCCGCGCTTCAGCCGGGGCAGGGTGTTCACCCACACCGCGACGGTGATGCCCTTCACGTCGGTGGTAAGCGCCTGGCGGCGGTTGTCGAGCAGGTGCTCCTCCTTCCCTGCCAGGACGACATACAGCAGGGGGAAGCGCTCGGAGCGGGTGTAGCGGTGGCGCTGCCAGAACGGGTACGTGCGGCCGTTGGTGCCGCGGGCTCCTTCCCAGACGCGGCGCCCGGCGTAGCGCTCGTAGTCCCAGACCTCCTTCGCGAGGCGGGCCTGGGACATGGTGCCGTTGTCGAGCTCGAAGAGGCGCACCTCGCTGCTTTTGGTCGGCACGGAGAGCACGGCGTCGGTGTTGAAGCTGAGGCCGATCTCCTTGATGGCGTGGTTCACCTCCACCTGCCAGTCCGTCAGGCACTCGCGGTCGCCGGACAGGACGGTGTCGGTGTAGGCGAGGATCATTTCCGTCACCGCGACAGCGTGCGGACCGAACCCGGCCCGGACGGCCTTCGCTCCGGTGCCGGCCCTCGGGCGCGGCGGCAGCTCATTGCCTTCGGCCAGCGCCTTCTGCCCCGCCACCGTCAGGTTCCAGATCTGCTCTTTGCCCACCTTGCCGTTCGTCTCCGCCAGTCCGAGCTCCGCCAGCTTCTTCATCGCCCTGCGTACGTACGACCGGCCGTCCGACTCCTCCTTCGTGATCACTTCAGCCATCTGCCGGACCGTCGCTATGCGCACACACCCCAGAAACCGCAGCGCATCGGCCCTCACCTTCGCGGCTGTGGGAGTGGACCTCTTCTCCTTCGCCGGTGTCTCAGGGGAAGTCAGAGAGGTGTCAGCACGCTGGGAGGCCCCCTTGCGTGCTGTGTGAGCTGCGGTGATGGGCACAACGTTGGAATCGTTCACGGCACTGGACACGGCACTGGATTCCGGGCCGCCCGCAGGGCGCTCAGCACCCCTTGTCCAGGTCGGGTGCGGCTCGGGGCCGGGGTGGGCGGGCGGGGTGAGAGCGGGCATCGGATCCTCGGTTCTCCGGCCGGCGGCCGGGTCGGTGAGCTGGACCGGATCGCGCACTGCTGCGCACGACCCGGTGGCCACCGTGAGGAAGACCCCCTTGTCCGCGGTCTAACGTTCCCTGCCCATCGGCGTCTCCTGTGCCCTGGTTTGGGCTCGACCAGGCCGATTTGCCCGTGAGCGGAACCACATCCCCGCTCCGGGCCTGCCGGGTCCGGCCGGGAGGGAGGCTTCTCCTTCCCAAGCGCGGCCGTTGTCCACAGGCCCGCCGTTATTGGCTCCTGTTGAGGCCGCCGCGATCAGCGGGGCGGCCCGTACCCAAGGGAGCTGTCACGCCCGAGAACACCGTCACCACGCCGCTCGCCCCGATGGAACCGGAGGACGTCGCCGACGCGTTTGCCTACATCCGGGCGATGCAGGCCGACGACATCGACGCCGCCTGCACGGTCGCCGAGGACGTCGACGGTGCGAGCCTGCACCGGATGCTCCTGGAGGTTGCCGCACGCGTCATCATCCCGCTCACCGCCGTGGACGAGGACTGCGACGGGGCGACGTGCGCGCGCACCTTCCTGGCAGACGCGCTCGGGCGACTGTTCCTGGAGAATCTGAGTGACGGCGACTGCCTGGCTTTCCCGTCGGGCATCGCCCAGACCATCGTCCGCTTCACCGAGAACACCCGGCGACGTCGCCGACGTCCTCCGCCAGCTGGAGGCCGTCGGAATGGAGCAGACGATGCATGCACCCCCGGCAACGGCCGATGCGCACTCGATGCGCCCGACCACCGCGTAGAGCGCATCAGAGACAGCGGTGGTGCGCGCACGGCGATGCCCGGCACTCGTGCGCGCACCGAGCCGGGCGGGTGGTGCGCGCACGGTGCATCGCACCGCCCAGCGGTGCGATGCACCACGCACCGCGCCGCGCGCATCGGATGCGTGCCACTCCCAGGTGGTGCGCGCACCGTGCGCACCGGGTGCATCCGGTGCGCACACCACCTCGTCACGCGCGCAGCGATGTTCTGCACGCGAACTCGATGCGCGCCACTCGGATGGGGTCCATCTGCCGCCCGGCCGACCCCTTGTCCAGGTCCGGCCAAGCGCACGTTTCTCCTTGACCACCTTCGTAACCGGGTGCGTTTCTCCTTGACCACGGTTTCCGCATCTGCTGATCAGGCTGCGGTCAAGGGGGTGTGTGATATAGGGACCTGCCCTCCGGCGGAAGGCCGTGCTGGGCATCGCCAGGAGTGCGCGACATCGTGGTGCGCGCGCGTGCCGGACACCGTGACGCGCACGGTGCGGTACCGAACATCGTGGTGCGCGCGTGCCGGGCATCGTGGTGCGCGCGTGAGTGGAGACCACCCGGTGGAACCGCCCCGGAGTGGGGCCCACTCTCCACTCGGTGGAGTCCACCCGATGTTCTGCATCCGATGTTCTGCATCGGCATCCGATGCTGGGCATCGTCCACTGGATGCTGAACATCGTGCGTTCCACTCGGTGGGCGGTGTCACCACAGCCAGGCATTGGAGTGCCGCATCCGGGACAGGGTCCGCGCATCCCGGCGTGCTGCCGCGTTGCCGATCCGGCTCTGACGGGAACGGGGCCGGCGCGACTGCCCGGCGGCGAGGCGGCGCTTCCCGGCGTCCTGAAGCCGCCGTCGTTGCCGGTGCAGTTCCAGCTTCTTCGCCGCCTTCGACTTCGACTTTCGGGGCCGCTTCCAGACGGGCTGCCATCCCAGGGGCTCACCGGGCTCGCGTTCCTGGTCCTCGCCAAGCGCGGCGGCCATCTGAGCGCGGGCCGCCCGGGCACGGTCGAGGGCGTCCTCGGGGTTGGGCCGTTCTTCCGGGGTACTCACGTGACTCCTCCTGTGGTCCGGCCCGGCGTCTGCTGAATGCCCGGCTGCTGGGTGTGTGGCAACGGGGCCTTCGCCGCGACGGGCTGCGGCCGGAGACCGTCAGCGGCGGCGGCGCGCTCGCATATGCCGTCCTGGAGCCGGGCGGCCAGCTGCGCGGCGGCTTCGAAAGTCCGGCGAGTCCGCTCCACCGTGTCGATGTCGGTCCCCGGCTCCAGGGAGCCGCCCTCCTTCAGGCCGGTGCGGAACGGCCGCAGGTCCGCCCCCGGGGCGGCGGGCACAGCGACGACGTGCGGCCGGGGACGAGAGCCCAGGCGCTCCGCACGTCGCGCCGCGTTGACCCGGGCGGACAGGGCATCGGCGGCGAGACGGGCCCGCTCGTACAGCGACGCGGACCGCTTGCGGGTCAGCGGGCGCAGCACCGCCTGGTCCTCGGTGTCGCGCGGGTACAGGGCGCGCAGGTCGGCGGTCATCTTCCGGCCGCGCCCAACGGGTCGGGTGTAGTCGTCGACGACCGCCTGCACGATCTGTTCGTCCAGGCCCGGTTGGTGGGGTTGGCCGCGTCGTACGTAGGCGAGGTGGCGGCGGGCTTCGGCGAGGAGGTGGTGGCGTTTGAACGCGCCGCGCATCACGTACACCACGGCGACGGTGTCGACGGCCGCCAGGGCGACGTCGACCGTCGTTCGTACCCGCGCCCACACCGCCGCGGCCGCCGCTCGCGCCGAGGCCGCGAGCCGGGAGATGACGTCGATGCCGTAGGCCCGGATCGCTGAGTCCCGCCAGCGCTCGCGCAGCTCGGTCAGCGACACCGGCGTCTTCCGCTTGGGCGGGCGGGTCCGGTCGGCGGCCTTCCGGTCCAGCGCGTAGACGGCCCGCTCCCCCGGCCGGTGCCCGTGCCGTCGCTCGTAGTCGGCCACCAGGACGGACTTCGCGTCGGCGATCTGCTGGCGGCGGGTCGACTGCCAGCCGATGAGCCGCTGGTCGATCCCCGCGACCTCCATGACGGGGCGGCGGCCCGGGGTCACCTCGCGCGGCTCCCACGCCCACCCGAGGCGGGCGGACACCTCCTCCATGAAGTGCAGGGAGTACAGGGTGCCAGCGGCGACGATGTGCTCCAGCATGGAGTCCGCCGACAGGTTCCCCCGCGTCCCGTCCGGCCGCCGGACCCGGATCGACACCACCGCATGGTCGTGGAGCAGCGGCCGGCCGCCTCGCGCTTCGTAGTGCCGGAACACCGCGACCAGCAACCCGTCGCGGACGTGCTCGCGGTGCTTGCCGCCGCTGCCCCGCCTGATCTGCGCGACCGAGTCCTCGAGGTACGCCAGCGTCTTGTCCCGGGCGATGTCCTGGCACCTCTCCAGTACTTGGCGGTGCTCGTCGTCCATGAGCGCCCACGCGATCTGCGCCGTCGACGGTGCCCGGAACACGAGGTCCATGGCCAGCCAGGGTGTCCGCTCCTTGGCCTTCTCTGTCTCCGGTGACTGGTTGTGCTCGATCGGCCTGCCCAGCACGGTCGCCCGCCGGGCACGGGCCGGGCTCTCCCCCGCCGCCAGGAGCTCGCGCTCGATCCGGTCGGCGTCCGGGTGCCGGCCCTCACCGAGAAGGAGTTCGGCCTGCCGCTCGGTCACCACATCCCCGGCCGTCAGGCCGACCGCGGCAAGTCCCCGGCCCCGCCAGACGCCGGGCGGCACACCGGCTTCGTCCTGGGCTGCGCGCAGCGGCCGGCCCCGGCGGTGGCCGTCTCCGACCAGAACGCCGTTGCAGTAGTACGGCCAGCCCCTCGGGCCGATCTTCGCGACGCTGAGCATCCGGCCAGGGAACACCGCCCATGACCTCCATAGAGGCACGATCCCGGGGTCCTCCCGCCTGGCGGGAAGGCCAGCACCAGATCTTTACCGCAACGCCCGCCCGGCGGGCCGCCACGCAGCCCGAGACGGTAAGCCACCGGCCTGTGCACGCTCCCCCGCATGAACCACGAACTGCTCCACGGAGACCTCTGCCCGCTGTACCACCTCCCCCTGATCCAGCGCCTGGAGGCCGCCGTCCGCTCGAAAGCGCCGTACACCACCCGCACCGACACGACGCCCCACGGCACAAGCTGCGCCAGCGACATGACCCGCGCACAGAAGTGGGCCGATCTGATGCGCGCTCGCTACGAGGGCTGACCGGGACCGTGCGAATGCTGCGCGCCGACCACATCAGCACCACCCGCCACGAATTGCGACTCCAGCCGACTCCAACGCCTTCCGGTGCGTTTCAGCGCGCCACTCCCCCGACCACCCACCACTGAGCACACCACGTCACCGACGCCCTTCCACAAGACCAGCCACCACCGCCCCCGGCCGACCGGCCGGGGGCTTCGTGCGTCCTGGAGGAACTCGCCGTGCCCACGTACGAGACCCTGCCCCGCTTCACCATCGACCTGGACCGCCTCACCCCAGAACAGCGGTGCAAGTTCCGCCAGACCGTGGCGGCCTTCGTCGAGGACCTGCGCACCGGAGGACGATTCCGTCCTGGCCTCCGCGTCAAGCGCGTCCAGCGCTCACCCGGCGTCTACGAGCTCACCTGGTCCATGGGCGCCGGGCCCGCCGGACGCGCCACGTGGCAATACGGTGCGGCGCTCCGCCCCGGTGAGCAGCACATCATCTGGCGCCGCATCGGCACCCACGACATATTCACCGGCCCCTGATCGGGGACCGCATCGGTCGCTTTCACAGCGGTGCGCTCGGTGCGCGGTACGGATTGCACCGTCACCGAGTGGGCTGACCCGAACGCCTCCCCTTGCTGCTCGGCATCTCAGCCAGGACATCGCGGCCCACCGGACCGAGGCCCCTCCGGCTCGTCCGCTTGGCACGCTGAACCGGGAGCACCGGCGGCTCACCCTTCGGTGCGGCTGAGGCCGGCGGCGTCACCGCCTGCTCGGTCTCTGGCTCTGCGGTCCCGTCGGCGACGGATTCGATGTCGCAGCCCTCGTGTACGAGCGCACACCGCAATGTCTCTTCGGCCTCCTCGACCGTCGTGGCCGCAGGCGCATCGTCCGCTGCGGTCGGGAGGCCCAGGTGCTCGCGAAGGCTGATGGTCGCGGCCCAGACCGGAGCGAGGAGCTGTTCAGCCTCCGGTCCGAGCCGGGCAAGGGCGACGGCCAGGACGTCGATACCCTCCAGGGCGTCGTCGACGGCGCAGCCTGCTGTCTCGGGCCAGCCCGCCACCTGAACGACGTCGTCGAGTTGGCACGCCGCATCTGCGGCGGTGTCGGCCAGCACTGAAACGCGGCAGCCGAGGTACGAGGTCATGGTCACACTTCCCCAACGAGCCGTCCCGCCCGGCGAAACACCCCCGCCCCACAGCTCGTTGAACGGAGTATGACTACCGTCCCACTGCTCCAGGCCCTCTCCCGCGATACGGCCGTACTGCTGGACGACCTCGCCCGCAGCACCTGGTCCCCCAGCGCCGCCGAACGAGAGCTCGCCCTGGCTCTCGCCCGTACCGGGTTGCGCGGCGGCGGGATCCGCACGGAGCTGCGCGCGGCCGTGGAAGACGTTCACGGTGGTCGGCTCGTCGACCTCCTGTCCCCCGCTGCTCCCCTCGGGGAGCTGACCGCACCCAGTCCGGAGACCGAGGCGGTCCTGCATCAGCTGACGCGCCTCCTGGACGCGGTCGCCGCCGAGTGATGAGTGCGGCGGTTAGAAGCACCTCGGACTCGGACGGCGCGTCAGGCAGGTTGGCCCGCCGTGTATTCCGCCCGATACCTGCGCCGGCGGTCTTACGGCGACAGCCAGGTTTGCAGGAGGTAGTGCTCGCCGGAGTCGTCGACGGTGTCGAGGGCGAGTGCGTGGGTGCGTCCCTGGTTGTGGAGGCGTAGTTGGTAGGTGCCGGGGCCGTGCGGGGTCAGGGTGGGCAGGTCTTCGAGGGAGCCGTCCTCGTAGCCATGCACCACGAGCCTGCCGGTGGTGGAGGTAAGCACGGTCTCGATGACGTGCTCCCACGGTCCCGGGGCGGCGCCTGGGTCGGTGGAAGCCGGCTGGACGGTGACGTGGACGTTGCCGGTGTGCAGTCCGGTCAGGATGAGTGCGGCGTCGTCGTCGGTGGCCAGGACACCGTCCTGAGCGGTACTGGCTGGCGGCACGGAGTCGATGCCGAGGTCGGGGTCGGCGAGGTAGAACTGCCGGTATTCCACCCACACTTCGATGGGCCCGGTGGTGGTCATGTGACGTTCACCCAGAACGCGTCGCCGTTGAGGATGCGGTGGTCCTTGTATGCCTTGAGCAGGTACTTGGAGCCGCCCGCCGTGCTGTTGTGCTGTGCGTAGATCATGCGGCGGCTGTAGACGCCGGTCGCCCCGCCCTCCCTTGATCCCACCCTCAGATGACGCTACGTCGCTGCACGGGAATTGTGGTGATCGTCCTCACGGAATGTATGCCTGGCCCCCTACTCACCGATGTAGTAGCCACTCGGGCAAGAATGTGCGTCGGAACCGGGCCACCCATGACAATGCCAGCACACGCCCCTTATTGGGCACTGGCTGCCCGGACCGCGCGGCTTGGGTGCGAGGCCCCGGCAGATGCTCATGTACGTGAGGTGGATGAGTACCGTCCCTGCGAGCGGCGCTCATCCACCTCACGTACATGAGCACGGTCTGAGTGAGCGTCCTCAGGTCGCCCTTCGCAGGGGGACGACGACGTCCTCGCCGGTGGACTTCGCGCTGAGCCGGTAGTAGCTGATGTGCGCGAGCCGGTCGGACTCCTCGAGCCATCCGGCTGCCACGACCTGGCGGCGTGTGCGGGAGAAGACGGTGGGCGACATCCCTACGAGAGCGGCAAGTGCGGCACCGGTCTCGACGACGGCTCCGGCCCGGTCGGTGGGGTGCATGGCGTAGAGCATGACGACCAGGCGCTGGTTGGCGGTCATGCCGGCCGTGCGCTGGAGAACGTCCAGGAGCTTGGTCTTGTCCTCGTTGTTCACTTGGCCTCCCAGCGCGACGGGGTGGTGTTGCCGAATCCGGGGATGTCCGGCGGCCGGCAGGACTTGATCGCTTCCCGCTGTTCAATCCCGGTGCCGTGGAAGGCGATGTACGGGCTGATGCGGTACAGCTTGTAGTTGCCGATGCGGCCCCGCTCGATCAGGATGCGCCGCTTCAGCAACTTCCTGTTGATCTTGCCGACCGCATCGCCGGTCATACCGACCCGCTTGCCGATGTCGGCGCCAGTCGCCCGCAGCGGCTCCATGCCCGCAGGAGAGATCCCGATCCACCACAGCACCAGGAATTTCTGACTGGGCGTGAACTCCCGGCTCTCCGTGATCGCCTCAACCCGGGCCTTGTCCACCTGGATGTGATCACCGGAGAAGGCGTACGGCGCGTACGGGACGGCCTCGCCTGTATCGGCGTCCACCAGCCTGCGTGCTGCTCCCAACGGGCCCTCCGGGGACGGGTCTTGCTGTGACGTGCATGAGCAACGGCCCGTGGGCCGCCTAGATGAACGTAGCGTACATGAGCAGAAAGTTCATGAACTCGGCCTCCAGGGCGTGTCGCTTGCCCGCTCACACATCTCGCTCTTGCGGCCGCCCTGGCAGGAACCCGCGCCACTGATGAACGTGAGGTCAAGGTGCTCAGGTCCTGCGAACCGTGTTGCGGTTCTTGGGACCCGTGTGTGCAGTGCCAGAGAACTGCCTGTACTGACCGAGAGAACTGGGTGCACGCTGCCAGGAACCGTGTGGCAGATCGTCAGATCTGTATGTCTTGAAGCCTTTTAGCAGGTCAGAGCACATATTGGGGATGGCGCTCTCTTAAGTACCAACCTGCGGATATCCGGCTGGCTCAGGAATCGGGCAACGAGCCGACTCAAGCGGTCGCGCTGCATCCTGTGGATGCACGGACTTGCTGCGGACGCGGCCGAATGTCTGATGGGCCTGTCGAATGGAACTCAGCTCTGGGACTCTCTACCTCAACCACCGAAAGCGCGCCCCGACGTGCCTGTGGTTGGCGACTGCCCGTCAGTGGCCACACGAGCCGCGACCGGTCTCAGCCATGTCACCCTTCTGTTCACCCCAGGCGACCCGCAGCCGCCCAGCCTCCTGCTGCCCCCGTCGGGTCCCGCAGGCCCGCAAGGGCCGAGGACGCGCCGACCAGTAGGCGCGCAGACGCAAGCCTTCCTGAAGAAATCGACGGCACCGACGCCGAAGAGCGCACCGTGGCTCACGTTCGCGGCGCCATCGCCCATACCCAGTCGGCCACTCTGCTTACCGCCTGGTTCACCAAAGACGACATCCACAACTGGGACTTAAACCCCAAACTGTATACTGAGGGGCAAATATCGGTCCGCAGAACGGGCCCCAGGAGAGCCGTGGCCAATCTCCCGTGGGTGATCGGCCATTCCGGGCGAAGACAGGGCGGCAGAGCGCCGCACAGCCGTTTTCGGCGGCCTTGAACCCCTACAGACGTACCACTCTCACGGTCTCCCTGCAGCTGAACTCGGTCAAAGTGGCCACCCCACCCAATGGCCACTCCCCCGCCAAACGCAAACTCGGTCAGACCCTCCCCCGGGCAATAACACCCCAGCCCTACGCAAGCTCACCTGGCTCCTGGGCTCGGTCGCCGATGCGGAACGGTTGTCCCGGGTTCGGGTTGCACTTTGGTCTGGGTTCCGCGACCCACTGGATCGATTTCCCGTCAGCCCGTGCGCTCGGCAGCTGAATCGGCAGTGCTGGTCACTCACTGGGAGTCGCGGAGGCAGTCGGAGGCTTCTACCGTCGGGGAGTTCGTGGCTATTGTCTGACGTCCTCCTGCCCGGTATTCAAGTAGCGCAGGTAGACCGCTTCCTCAGGGTGGGTCGCGATGCGGATCCTGTTCCATGCCTCGTTGTGTGTGGTTCCGAGCAGACGTGAAAGCCTGCGAGCCTGCCAAGACGTGATGGGCGCAAAGATCCAGCGCCGCCACGTGAGTTGCTTCATACGGTGATCCACATCCCTGGGTCACTTCAGTCGATACCGGTTCCTGTCAGAAGCGCCATCCATAGGGGAGCGAGGCAGCGAGCGTGAGCTGCCCACTGGCGCCGTGCGCGGGTGGTCATCTGGGCTCTGCAGTACAGGTCGCGGGCGGTTCGTCATCGGCGACGACAGGGTCAAGAGCATCGTGACCGACCGCGCAGTCACTGTGGTGGTGGGGATGAGGCGTCGGCTGGGACGCGGCAATGAAGGCCATCACCCGGCTCCGAAGATGTGCCGGCAGGTGGTGGAGATCCTGATTGTCGTACGGATAGTTGCCGTAGAGGGCATGCAGTGCCGCTTCAAGCGTGTCGTGCCGGTCCGGATCACACCAGCCGGTTCTCCCGGCAATGTCTCGACCCACCGAATGCCAGACGACCGCATCCTCGGGCTCTTCCTGTCCCGTGAGCCCGGCCAGGTGCTCTTTCACGGTCGGGGTGAAGTACGCCTCGACCTGCTGGTCGTCGTTGACTTGGAGGTAGCGCCGCAGAAAGTACGCGCCTGCCCCTTCGCCGCGCAGGTAGGCGCTGATGGTGCCGATGAGCAGATGCATGTGCTCTTGCGCGTCGGTGAGCTTGTACAACGTCATGGCCTGCCACTCCGCGAAGTCGTCCGTGTTCCAGCGCCCTTCGTCCATGGCGCAGTGGAGGTACTTGGCGATGCGGTTGGAGTGGTATCGCACGAGTTCCGTCAGCACTTCGGGGACAGGCATTCTGTGGAAGTCTCCGACGGACCTCTGGGGTTGAGCAAGGGCTGGCTCGGCAAGCTCCTCGGCCCTGGAGGATCGGTCCCGTCGGACCGCCTGCAGAGCAGTTGCGTAAGATTCGCCGGTTTCGGCCTGGCGTCGGCGGGCTGCGTTCGACCGGGCCTGGTTGTGGGACTTCATGGAGTGCCTTCCGCGCCAGCCCCGTGACCCGGCGCTGGCAGCGGTGATGACGTCAGAAGGCCAGCAGGCGATCACGCGGCGCGTAGTTCAGCTGTCGACGCAGTGCACCGCTCACGGGGCGGTGGACGCTGAGCTGGAGCCGTCGCTGAGCGGCTCTGGGGAAGACAACGAACGACAGTTGCAGTGGTCACGGCCTCGAATACCTAGAGCCTGTCACGTTAGCGCCACGCGCATCGTCACTGATTGCGCCTCAGAACAGCTATGACCTAGTAAGGTTCGCCACATGAGCATCCCAAGTCCGCGCGGTGACCGAGAAAAACTAATCACCGCACTCACCCCCCAGCTTCGACGCCTGCTGAAGATCAGGGCTTTTGAGCACGGCATGGACATTCAGGACGCAGCGGAGCACGCCATCAAGGCGTGGTATGACGTCCAAGAACCTCCTGAGGTCGCCACTGACGGTGCGAAGACCTGGGGAACCTTCCTGCCTCCTGGTGAGCCCGAGCAGTTCAAAGACACCTGCAACGAGCGCAACGTGACATACGTTCAGGGCCTCGCCCAGGCCGTCACGATGTGGCTGGAGGCCCACCCCTCCCCCTCCTCGCCGCTCACCGCCCAGCCGGTCACCCGCGTGATAGTGGCCAACCAGAAGGGCGGAGTCGGCAAGACCTTCATCAGCAGCGGCATCGCCCAGGCACTGGCCGAAGCTGGCAAGCGGGTACTGATCGTCGACTACGACCCGCAGGGACACCTCACGTCCGAGCTGGGCTTCGAGGACCTCATGTACGAGGAGGACGTGGAGACGCTCCTCATGCACATGGAGGGCACCGCCAAGGACGACATCCACGACCTGCTCGTGGCCCTCGACCAGAAGCGATTCGGCGAGCGGCTCCACCTGCTCCCGGCGTCCGATGACGCGTTCCTGCGCGATGTGTCCCTGTCCAAGGTGTCCTTCAGTGAGGCCGCCCTCGAACGGGCCCTGGAGCCACTGGAGGCGGACTACGACGTCATCGTCATCGACGGTCCCCCCAGCCTGGGTCTGAACATGGACACGGCGCTGTACTACGTCCGTCGACGGGAGGGAGAGCTCGCGGACCGTTCCGGCATCATCACTCCGGTGTGGGCCAACAAGGCGTCACACCGCGCATTCAAGCTGCTGAGCAAGCAGAAGGACGACCTCTGCCACAAGGGGCGCATCACGGTCGACTACCTCGGGCTGGTCGTCAACGCCTACGACAGCCGCCGCGGCAAGCTCGTCAGCCAGAACAAGGATCAGTGGGAACGCAGTTCCTCCCCGTCCGTGCTCGCGGTGATCGGAGACCTCAAGGAGGGCCGCGAGGCAAGCGACGGGGAAATCCCGCTGCTGGAGTACGCACCGGACAGTGAGCACGCCAACGCGATGCGTGACCTGGCGAAGGAGTTGGCGGTATGAGGCAGGTCAAGACGAAGCCCCAGGGCGAGCGTGTGACCCAGGGGTTTTCGATCGACGAAGAGGGCACGGACCAGACTCCCGCGCCTCGCCGCTCTGTCCGCACCCGGGAACAGATCATGAGAGGCGAGGGCAAACGCCCGCCGGCCTCCGTCGCGTTGTCGCTGCTGGCACACAACCCTTTCAACCCTCGTGATGAGCTGACCGACGTCGAGGAGACGGGCGCGTCGCTGAAGGAGCGCGGGCAGCTCCAGCCCATCGCAGTCGTACGGCGGGCAGCCTTCCTCGCTGTGCACACGGATCAAGCTGAGGCGATTGGCGAAGCGGAGTACGTCGTCATCGACGGCAACCGCCGTCTCGCAGGCGCCACAGCAGTGGGACTCCCCCAGCTTCGCATCGACGTCAATGATGATCTTGCTGCGTCTGCCGCCGACATGCTCGAGTCGGCGCTGATCGCGAACATCCACCGTGTGGACGTTCCGCCGATGGATCAGGCCAAGGCCATCCAGCAGCTGAAGGAAGTCCACGGATCCCAGAACCAGGTCGCCAAGCGCCTCGGCAAGACAGGGGCCTGGGTGTCCCAGCGGCTCGCCCTCCTGGAGCTCACCCCGGAGCTGCAAGTCCAGGTGGAAACGGGAGACCTGAAGGTCGAGCCTGCCCGCCGCATCGGGCGCCTCCCGAAGGAGCAGCAGGCGGATGAAGCTGCGAAGGCCGTTAACGCCGTTAAGACCCCTCGCCCGCGTTCTCCCCGTCGCACCACGGAGCAGCCTCCGGCTGCCGAACCAGTTAACGCCGTTAATACCCCTCCAGCTTCAGATGGGGATCCGACCTCCACCGTTAACGCCGTTAACACCCCGGAGGCGAGTAGGGGCGGAGCCGACCGAATCACGGCACCGGCCGTGATCGACTGGAACGATCCCGAAGCGGTAGCCGCAGTCGTCCGCCAGTGCATGTCTCTCCCGCACCGGAAGCGCCTGGCTTCGATTCTCCTGCGGGAGAACACGAACGGCTGATCCACTGAGATTGTCAGGTCCCGAACGCACGAAGGCCCGGTCCCCGCATGCTTGGGTTCTAGTGGTCGTCGCAACACCCCAGTTCAGGGGATGCGATGGACTTCAAGATTCGGGAGATCCGGACGGCTCAGGGCCCGAAGAAGCTGCCGCGTGAGCGGGAGGAATACTTCCGGCTCATGCAGCAGGGATTCAGCAACGAGCACGCATGCCAGATCGTCGGCATCAACGCGAAGACCGGGCGCCGATGGCGCAACGGTCGCAGCGCCGACCGCAAGCAGAAGGCGGCACCCCAGGTTCGGCCGGTGGTGCCGCCTTCTGGTGCGTCCAGGTATCTGTGCGAGGCGGACCGGATCCACATCGCTGACCGGTTGCGGGAGAAGGCGTCGGTGCGTGCGATCGCCGCGGAGCTGGACCGCAGCCCGTCCACCGTCAGCCGCGAGCTCCGTCACAACCGCACAAACGGGTCCCGCGGCCTGTGGCACTACCGGCCCTACGCCGCCCAGGCCCGCGCCGACGCCCGTCGACCACGCCCCAAGCCGGCGAAGATCGGCCAGAACCCCGAACTGCGGGACTCCGTCCAGCGCGGCCACCGGAAACACAGAAAGGCCCGTACTCCCTGCGGCGTTCGCAGGGAGTACGGGCCTTCGCGGTGTCGGGCGTCAGGCCGCCCGGGTCGCGGCGCACCTTGATCAGGGGTTGGGGAGACCGGCGGCGGTCGCTGTGGGCACCGAGACCTACCCGGCGCTCGGGGCGTTGTCGAGCCGGTGGAGGAGTTGGGCGGCGCGGGCGTGCGGGCAGTCCGTGTCCGTCCAGCCGTGCTCCTGGCAGTAGCCGTGGTGATCGAGGTGGCACGGTTCGGGCTGATGGAGGTCGCGCACCAGGGCGAGGGCCTCTGCCAGCACCGCGCTGTCGGGGTCGGAGGGGGCGGCCTCGATGGAGTACCGGATGGGGCGGCCGAGCTGTTGGGCGTATTGGATCTCGGAGCGCGTCGATTCCCCGATGTACCCGCCCGGAGCGACGATCAGGACTTCGTCGGCGAGGTCGATCTTGTGTCGGTGCAGGGTGTCGAGTCGCGCCTTGAGGTCTTCGGCCTTCCTCGCGTCGTCCCACAGGAGATGCGGCTGCTTCATGTTGCAGCCGGGCGCCAGAGTGATCTTCCCTGCGGCGGTCTCCCGCGTAACGGCTTCCTGGAGTTCAGCCCAGAAGCGGGTCGAGCCGCACAGCGCAACGATGCGCGGCCGCCCCTCCGGGGAGTCGAGATCAGAGCGGGTGCGGCCGGTTGGTTCGGTGGTCATTGGGCTCCTCGTTCGTCGTACGTGTTGGGGTGCCGTAGGTCTTCGGCCTGTCAGGTATCAATTCCCGTACCGGGCAGTGGGGGTTACGCGCGCGTCCCCGCGATGGCGTCGTCCAGGAGATCGGGGACGTCGCCCATGTACGGGTCGATGTAGCGCTTGTGGGCGTTGACGTCGAACTCGGTCGTCCATGCGCTGATCCAGGCTCCGGGTACCAGCGTGGTCTCCCGCCCCGACAGTGCGGTGATGAGCCGGGCAGCGTCCCGGGAGGCGTGCTGGGTCTGCATGTAGGGGCCAAGTCGCAGCAGAGTGTGGCCGTTGCCGTCGGTTTTGCAGGCTTCGACCGTGACGGCGTAGTGCGCTTGTTCCATGCCGACTTCGCCGGGGAGGGCCAAGTCGGCGGCAGCGTGGGTGAGCGGAGCGTAGGCCGGCTGCCAGGTGCCGAGGATCGCGGTCGTCTCGCAGCGCAGCCAGCCCCTGCCGATGTAGCCAAGCTGGTGCCCGTGGAGGTAAGCCGCGGCGGTACCCGTGTCGGGGTGGCCCAGGGAAACGGCAATCACCTCGGGGTCGCAGTCGTCGCCGGGACGGGGGTGCGCGCGCTCAACGAACGGACCGACCCGCACAGCGACGTCCCGGCAGGCTCCGGGTGTCCAGGGCTGCGGGGAGCGGAGCGCGGCGGTGGCGGCCTGGTGTGCGCGGAAAGCGCCGACGGCGGCCTGGTCCTCGGGGGTGTGGCTGCAGCGGCGGAACAGGTGGCGGATCATCGGGCGGTCTCCTGCTCAGAGGTGGCGGGCGGAGCGGTAGCGGGCGTCTTGAGCACGCGGGGAAGGTGGGCGTGGAGGTGCTCGACTTCGACCTGGCGACCGCGGCCGCGGAGTTCGCGGGCAAGGATTTCGGTGAGGCCAGATGCCCTGTGACGGCCTCCTGCGCAACCGATCGCGATGCGGCGGGGGCCAGCGGGAAGGGTCGCGTAGTCGGCGAGGTTGGCAATCAGTTCGCGGGCACCAGGGGTGTTGAGGACGACGTCCTGGACGCGGGGGTGGTGGCCGTCGAGGTCGAGGATGTCGCGGGCGGCGGCGGGGTCGCGCAGCCGGTCACGGACGTCCTCGATCCGGTCGGCGGCGGGTGGGATGGGGGAGCCGTCCGGGCCGGTGGGCAGGTGGAGGTAGCCGAACGAGATCAGGCGGATCGGGTGCACGAGAGGGCCTCCAGGGTCTGGGTGAGGGCGGAGCGCTGGGGGAGTGGGGTGACCGGCGGGAGCCACCGGTGGGCGCAGTGCTGGCAGCGGTGGTACGACGCCCATCCGGCGTCGCCGGGGCCGAACTTGACTGAGCGGCTGATGCGGGTGCAGGCCGGGCACGCGGAGGCGGCCCTGATCTCTTCCCGTTCCAGCCATTCGCAGTGGATGACGGTGGCGGCCTGCGCGGTGGGGTGGCTGGAGGCGGCGTCATCGACGTACCAGGGGCAGTCGTCTTCGTCAGGCTGCGCCCGTACGGCGCGGATGTGGACGCGGTGGGTGCCGAAGGCGATCAGGTCGTTGAGTTCGTGGCTGGGGACGATGAGTTCTCCGATGATCCGCCGGTGGTAGGCGCTGGTGACGGCGAGTACGGCGCGGTCGGTCAGGTGGCCGAGGGCCAGGAGGCGGTCGCTCTCCTCGCCCAAAGCGACGGTGGGGATGCCGTGCAGGCGGTCGAAGCCCGGCTCGGTGCCGGACAGGGCGAACTGCTCACCAGGAGCGGCATCGGTGAAAACGGTCACGGGGTCTCCTCGAGGTTGAGGGGTGGCATCCGGGGCGGCCGGGCTCGTGGCCGGCGGCCGCCCCGGGCCGAACAGGGGGAAGCGGCCCACCCGTTGGGGCGGGCCGCTTCGAGGGGTGTGCTGTTCGGTGGCGGTCAGCTGCTGGTGGGCGTGGCCATGCGCAGTTCGGCCAGGGCGATCCCGACCGTGGCGCAGGGCCCGGCGCAGAAGAGGCGGGCGGGCATGGTGGAGCCCTGGACGTGGATGCGGACCCAGCCGCGGGCCGGCTCGCTGCGGCCCGTGGCCTCCTGGCCGCACCCGTCGGTCGGGCAGTCGCCCGGCGGCAGAATCCGGCGTCCGGGCTGGGAGCCGGACGCGGCGGTGACGTACTTCCCGCCGTACCACTCCCGCTGCTTCTGCGAGCGCTCCTTGACCGGCTTGCTGGTGCGCTGCGCCTCGCGGACGGCGGCCAGGCAGCCGCACGCTTCGGTTGCGGGAACCTGGCGGTAGGTGTGTTGGCGGTAGCCGCGCATGCTGCCGTGGTCTATCCCCTGCTCCTGGCCGACGACGCTCACCGTCCCGCCTCCTTCGCGGCGTTGAGCGCCACGGCCGCGTTGAGGATGTCGGCGTGGTCGAACGCGAGTTGCTCGGGGAGGGCGTCCAGGGGCCACCAGCGGGCGGTGCGGGCGTCGTCCCCGGCGACGATCGGGGCGCCTGCGGGGACGACGGCGAGGAAGGCAGTGGTGCTGTACCTGCCTCGCGGGTCGCGGCCGGGCTGGTCCCAGGTGCCGATCTCGCGCAGGGCGTCGGCGGCCACAAGGAGACCGGTTTCCTCCCCGAGCTCCCGAGCGGCGGCCTTGCGGCTGGACTCTCCCCGGTCTCGGTGTCCACCGGGCAGGGCCAACTCGCCCTCGAACGGCTCCCAGTCGCGCTCGATCAGCAGAACGTGGCCATCGGGGGTCAGGGCGACCACGTCGGCGGTGTAGCGGGTGGTCTCGGTGTCGTTCATGTGTACCTCTCGGTGTTGTGGATCAGTGGGTGGTGGTGTGGGTGACCACGAGGAACTGGTCGGTGTCCAGGTCCATCAGGACGTGTGCGTCGCGGCCCTGGTCGCGCTGGGCGGCGGCGTATGCGTCGGCGGGCCAGGAGCCGCGGGGGCCTCCGGCGGGGAAGCGCTTCAGGACGGTGCGCTGGGTGGTGGGTGCGGTCGTCATCGGGGGCCGTCCTCGTCCTCGAAGCTGGGGTCGTCCACGTCGCCGAACATGGCGTCCATGGCCTGGCAGATCGCTACGCGGGCCTGCGGTGGGGCGGATTTCAGGACCTCGTGGGTCAGATCGAGCAGATCGAGATCGCCGAACAGGGCGTTCAGGTCCGCCCTGGTCGCCTCGTCCAGGGCGTCCGGGGGTGCGCTGGCGTGGAAGGCGTTCATGGTGTCGACCGCGTCGGCGAGCTGGTGGGCGCGGGCGGGAGTGAGGTGGAGGCTGCGGCTGAGGTCCGCGCCCGCCGGTGGGGTGCCTGTTGGGCTGAGGTGGATCCGGATGCGCTGATCCGGTCCGGGGGCCTGGTCTCCGGCGAGGGCCTGGGCGAGGGTCTCGATCGCTGCGGCGATCTCGGCAGTGCCCTGGGGGGTGTCCTTGTCGTCGGGGAGGTTGGGGGCCGCCCAGAGGATCTGAACGCTGTCGGCGTGCAGGCAGAAAAGGCCCTGCCCGGTCTCTGGGAGGGTGAGGCGGCCGACGACACGGAGCAGGTCGCCGGGACGGCACTCGGTGAGCAGAGTGTCGGCGACGTCCGCGTTGCTGGTGGTGCAGGGGATCAGCGCGGCGTGGATGAGGTGTTCGGTGGGGGAGGACTTCAGCCGCCAGGACGCGGTGTCGACGCTGTCGCCCGCTTCGGCGGGGGCGTCGAGGTGTCCGTCCAGGACCAGCTGTATCGGGGGGTTCAGCTGCTGCTGCATGTCGGTGGTTCCTTCGCGGAGTCGGAAGGTACGGAGGGTGGTCATCGGGCGGGGCGCGGGATCGTCCAGTCGCGCAGGGCCTCCAGGAGGAGGGCGCGGTGGTGGGCGCGGTCTTCGCGGGTGAGCGGCAGGACCTTGCTGCGGCGGGACCACGCGGGGGAGGCCGGCGGTTCCGGATGGGCGAGCGCCCGCTCCATCTCGATGGCGGCATCGGCGGGGGTTCGGGACGCGGGGAGGGAGAGGGGTTCGCTGGAGTGCGTCACGGCGGTCTCCTTGAACATGCGAAGGTGGAGGAGCCCCCGGGGAAAGTTCGGCTGGCCACACGGCTGGTGACGGAACGAACTGCCCCGGGGGCATTCCTGTTAGGCGTGGCCGGTGTCGCTGCGGCGCTTGGCCTGGAGGTCGTTGGCGAACCTGCTGGGGCGGGCCTCGACCGGGTTGGCGGCGAGCCAGGATTCGGCGCAGACCTTGTGGACGGCCTCTCCCGCGTGGGAACGCATGGGGGTAGGCCGCAGGCACAACGTGCAGGGGCGGTCCTGCCGGGCGTCGAAATGGCGGGCGTCGCGCCAGTCGAGCAGCATGCCCGGGGCCGGGACGGTGCCCGGCTCGTACGGCTGCCCCTTGCTTTTCCTGCTGGTCATGGCCGCAGGTCGGGTAACTGCTGGAGGACCTGGTCGAGTAGGTCCGGTGTCGGCTTCCAGGGACCGAGCTGCCCGCCGACGACGATGGGCAGGGCGAGCTCCTGGACGTCGGTGAGCACCAGGTGCCACGCCTCGGGTTCCGCCCATGGGGAGCAGGGCGGGGAGCCGTCGGGGTCTTGGTGGCAGTCGGTCAGGCGGGCGACGCCGACGGCCGCGCCGCGGTGCAGTGCGCGGCCGTGGATCGTACGGGCGACCAGCGGGTTACGCAGCACGGCGGGCTCCGGTTTCGCCTTACTGGCATGCAGAAGGACCCAGCCTCGCCAGCTCCAGGGCTTGGGCCTGTTCTCCACGCTCTTGCCCGCGAGGATGCAGGTCGCCCAGGGCTGGCGGATGGTGATGCCGCGGATCCAGTCGCCGCCCGGGAGATCGGCGGCGCTCACGCGGCACCCGCCAGGGTGTGGGTGCCGATGCGTCCGGCGCGGCGGCCGTTGACGCTCTGCGCGTGGGCGTGTTCGGGCCCGGCCTGGATGGCGACGCCCGTGTGCTTGCCGTGGAACATCGCAGCGTCGGCGGCCCGCATGAGTGCCGACCGGTCGCGGGTGCCGATCGTGTCGGGCGTCGCGGTGCCGACGGATACCGCGACGTCGACCAGGAGGCCGTCGCCGGTTGCTATGGGCTCGCTCAGCGTCTGCATGAGCTGCTGGAGGAGTGCCACGCGCCGGTCGGCGGGGATCTGGGTGGCGACGAGGAACTCGTCTCCTCCGTCTCCACCGAGCCGTCCGACGATGCTGCGGCTGCCTGCCCACTGGCTGATCCGGGTGGCTGTCACTGCCAGGACGTGGTCTCCCACGGCGTGGCCGTGGCGGTCGTTGAACTGCTTGAAGTGGTCGATGTCGCAGACCAGGACCATCGCCTGGTCGCGGTGGCGGTGGATGAACCGCTGCACCCGGGGCTCGAAGGACTCGCGGCGTAGGGCCCCGGTGAGTTTGTCGCGCTGGGAGTTCGCGAGCTGGCGATGCAGGGTCACGGCGTGGACGGTCCAGCCGGTGAACGGGACCGCGAGGGTCGTGATGAGGAGAGCGCGCTGCCCGAAGGGGGTGGCAACGCGCTTGGCGGGGTTCATACTTGGTTCTCCCTCTCGTCTCGTACGGGATGGGGAAACCCGGGGCAGGCGACGGTTTCGACGCCTAGTGCGCCTGCCTCGGGGCGAATTCACATCAGGCTGCGGGAGTTGACCCACTCCGTGGTGGTGGCCTTGTGCCAGTCCAGGACCCAGTCGGGACGCAGGGCGCACACGCCCCATCCGTCGCTGGAGTCGTCGGGAGCCGGTCGGCCGGCGGACACGCACTGCACGGCCCGGTCGTAGGCGTTGTGTGCGGCGGCCAGGGCCTCGTGCTCCCCGGCGGCGTAGCCGGTGAATACGTGATGTCCCTGCCGTTCCTGGTCCGTTGCGTGGTGTATCGGGACGTCGACCTAATTCCCTTGGAAGGACGGCCGGGCCAGCACGATCGGGCTCGGTGCGTTCGAACAGCGGAACCGTCACGCCTTTTCCCATGCGTGGCCCATAGGCCTCAGCGGAGAGCGGCGGGCGGTCCTGCGCTCCATGTGATGGTGGTCAGGTGGGCGCCGATCGGATGCCTAACGTCAACCAGGGCAGCAAGCACTCCTTCGAGACCGGTGACGGTCGGCGCCTCCCTGGCCACCACCCCTCGATCAACCATGGTGTGCTGCGTGGGCACCGGGTGGACATCTCACGTCGACCAGGCACTCGCATGCCCTCTTACGAGACCGGTGGCGCCCGGTGTCCTCGGAGCACACCACGCTTGGTGGGTGCTGGCGCCCGTGGACGTCGGGCGGACGACTTTGGTTCACGCGTCCCTGTGAGGGCTGATAGGAAGATCGCTCGCCGCCCGGCGCCTTCGGACGTCAACACCCACCACTTGATCACTCGTTGGAGTTGGTGGTGCGAGCCCGCCGCGCGGTGACCTCTTGTGAAGCCCGAGCCCTTGAGCTCCTGGCAAGACCGAGGCCCGTGAGGCGAGCTGGTGCCACGAACAGCTACTGAGGTGGCGGACCAGCCGTACGGCGGAGTCCTGGAATTGGGTCGCTGCGTGGCCCGCATGTGCTCGTGACCAGCACAACAACGTCATGGGAGAGGAAGACCGTGATCTACTGCGGAATCGACTGGGCCGAACGGCATCACGACGTCGCCCTGGTCGACGACGGCGGCCAGTTACTCGCGAAGCTGCACATCACCGACGATGCCGTCGGCTACCGCGCCTTGCTTGACCTGCTAGCCGAACACGGCGACACCGAGCAGGCGCCGATCCCGGTCGCGATCGAAACTGCACGCGGCCTGCTGGTGGCTGTGCTGCGAACCGGGAAGCGCAAAGTCTTCGCGGTCAACCCGATGGCCGCCGCTCGATATCGCGACAGGCACAGCGTGTCACGCAAGAAGTCCGACCCTGGCGGTGCCCTCGTGCTGGCCAACATCCTGCGCACGGACATGCACGCTCACCGACCCTTGCCGGACGACAGCGAATTTAGCCAAGCGATCGCCGTGCTCGCTCGCGCCCAGCAGGACGCGACGTGGAATCGTCAGCAGATCTCCAACCAACTCCGCTCACTTCTGCGCGAGTACTACCCCGCCGCGCTGGCCGCGTTCGAGCCTTGGAGGAATGGGCTCTGCCGACGGGAAGCACGGGAGATCCTGAGGGTGGCCGCCACGCCCACCCAGGCTGCACGGCTCACGCGCCCACAGCTGCAGGCCGCGCTGAGGCGCGCCGGCCGCGAACGGAGCATCGCCACCGAAGCGGACCGCATCCGTGGAATCTTCCGGGCCGAATGGGCCCACCACTCGTCGCTGGTCGAAGAAGCCCTCGGCAAGCAGATGCTCGCCCTCCTGGTGCAACTGGAGGCGGCCTGCAGGCTGCTGACGACCTCGCAGGGGCGGTCGAAGACGCTTTCCCTCAGCACCCGGACGCTGAGATCATCCTCAGCTTCCCGGGCCTCGGCGTCCAGCTCGGTGCCCGGGTGCTTGCCGAGATCGGCGACGACCGCAATCGCTTTGCCGACGCCCGCGGACTGAAGGCATACGCAGGCTCCTCGCCCATCACCAGAGCCTCTGGGAAGAAGTCGAGCGTCTCTCGGCGGTGGGTGAAGAACGACCGGCTCAACCACGCCGGCTACCTCTGGGCCTTCGCCGCCATCACTCGCTCACCGGGTGCCAAGGTGCACTACCGGCGGCGCCGCGACGAGCACGGAGACTGGCACGCATCCGCCCAGCGCAACCTTTTCAACCGGATGATCGGACAGCTCTACCACTGCCTCCAGCACGGCCAGCTCTTCGACGAGGCCGTCGCCTTCCCCACGGCAACTTCTGCGGACGTGTTGGTGGCCTGAGCGCGGAAATCTCACAGAAGTCCGGCAGCCCGCCGAAGCTTCACTCGATCGTCGGAGCTGTTCAGCTGCTCTGCCAGCATCGCCACCACACCCGCGTGTTCCGTGAAGACTGCCCGGCACTGTTCACGCTCGGGATGATCGCTGTCGCTGCCGAACCAACGCACCATCGCCTCGTTGCGCCCATCGATCGGCTCGGAGAACCCAGCAACCGAGACCACAAGATCCAACAGTCCGGACTGCACAGGAACCTGCGGGTCGCTTGCTAGGCGGAACAGAAACGGCAGTATGGCCGACATGGCCGCGTTCATCTCTCTGACGCTGTTGAGAATGGAGTTGGTGAGTACCCGCTTGGCCTCGGCTGCGGCGGCCTGATCGAGAAGACCGTGCAGCAGCACCGGGATTGCAGCAGGGCACTCCGGGAACTCGGACCAGCGAACTTCCTCACACCCGCGGAGGGCAGGATGGCCACGGTCGGCATCAGCCACCCGCGGGTAGTCCTGGAGGAACCGAGCAATCTCCGCATCCTTAGCGGCCAGATCCGTGCTGCACACCTGCCACTCCCCGTCCTGCCGCGATACGCCCCGTGCTTTGCGTCAGACGCACTCTCGCGCAACCAGAGATCCGTGGGCAAGCCAAGCCAGCGAACTGAATGTTCGACTCCCCATGCGCCCACGGAGGTTCGGCTTGACCAGCTAGGCGCCTGAGGTGTCTCGTATCGGCGCATGACGTCCAACTCCTTCCGTGTTGAGGGGCCACTGCGGCCGCCCCGGCCCCGGCTGGTGCGGGGGTCCGGGGCGGCACAGAGTGCGCTCATCTCAGGCGGTGATTCAGCTGGCCGCCGTGATGGCGGCGCGCAGGTGCGTGCGTGCCTGCGCCAGGTGGGCGTGCTGTTCGTCGGCCGTGCTGGTCAGCGCCTCGGTGAGGTGGTCGGCGGCGTGGTCGAGGTCGTCACTGGCGTCCTCGTGGTGGGGGAGGCGGGAGTCGGCGAGGAGGTCGCGGACTTCTTCGACCAGGTCGATGAACCGGGTCGGGGCGAGGCTGCGCGTCGGCTGGCTGCCGATGAGGGCGGTGAGGTCTGCGGAGAAGCAGGTGTCGAGCGCGGCGAAGGTGTCGGCCTTGGTCAGAGCAGCATTCATCGGGTTCTCCTTGTCAGGGATCGAGCCGGATCGTGGTCGAGGTGCGTGGGTCACCGGTGTCGGTGTGGGGCGCGTGGGGCAGCTCATGCGCGGTAGACCGGCGGGCGAATCCCGGCGCGGAGCTCGCGGATGACCGAGCAGGGGCCCTTGGTGGCGCAGTACGCGTCGTCGGTGTCCGGCAGGGCGTTGCCCGTGGTGCCCCACTTCTCGCGGGCCACCGCGTTCACGGCGCGCAGCATCTCGCCGTTGTTGGGGCGGCAGGCGCTGCTCTTGTCGCCGACGCCGTGCCGGGAGGCGCTGATCAGGTGCTGGCGGGCCTGGCGGGCAGCCCAACGGCGGCGGTCGGGACCGGTGTTGTCGTGCACGTGCCCCGAGTCGTGGAACGTGTCCATGTGGCAGCCCGTGCAGTGGTAGGTGACCATCTGCTGCGCCTCGCCGTCGGGAAGCCACTTGCCTTCGAACTCGTAGACGATGACCTCCGCACCCGGGATCTCGGTGTGCGCGAAGGCGGTGACGAGGCCGAGGCCGTCCGCGATCGCACCGCGTGCCTGCAGGTTCCAGAAGACGCGGGGGAGGAAGGTGTCCCAGCCCTTGCCGTGGGGCCACTGCGCGTACGTGACGCCCAGCGCGGCGTCGAAAGTGCCCTTGCCGTCGACGTTGTCGCGCTTGTACTGCTCGATCTGCTCGATCGACCCGAAGTAGGTCGCGGAGAACTCCTCGGACTCCAGGAAGATCAGCCCGTACCCCTCGGGGCGGGTGTCGTGGCCGTTGTCCCGCAGGATCTTGACCATGTTCTCGTAGCCGGGGTTGCCGGGGGCGATGGTGCCTACGAGGGGCAGTCGGTAGGAGTCGCAGCTCGTGACGTGGGCCGGGCTGGTGTCGCTGACGTGGTGCGGGGTGCCGTACGTGTTCGTGATCGTCTGCATGTCGAGGTCCCTTCGGGGGCGGCGGCCGGGGCCGCTCAGAACTGGAGCTGGACGGTGATGGGGGTGCGCGGGTCGCCCGCGCGGGTGTGGACGGTGCGGCGGTGCGCGGTCATTCCGGCGCTGCCGCCCTGGATCGGGAGGTGGCAGGCCGGGCAGCACTGCGCCCACTCGTCCCCGGCCGGGAGGCCAGCCGGGGTGAGCGGGTGCGGGCCGTCGGCGGCGCGGCTCACCGGTCCTCGCCTCCGGCCGGCGGCCGGTCGGCGAGGGCCAGGAGCTCCACGGCGAGGTCCGGCGCTGACAGGATGGTGCGCAGGACCGAGGCGATGCCGTCGCGCTCGATGGGGTTGAGCCGGTCCCACACGGCATGGGCGTCACCGTGAGCGCCGACGACCTTGAGGTAGTCGGCCTCGGTGGTGGCGGTGTGCTCAGCACCGCACCGTCCGCACCGGAAGGCGGCCTGGTCCCATCCGCATGCTGAGGTCTTGGCAGTCATCCGCTGACCGCCTCCAGTGCCTGTGCCTCAAGGTCGGCGCGGCCCTCGGGGTCGTCGTCCTGGTCGTCATCGGGCCCGCCGTGGATGGTGCAGGTGATGTCGGGGTCGCTGTCCATCGCGCCGGTCAGCGCCTTGTGCAGATCGGTGACCGAGTAGGCGGGCGCCCATGCTGGCCCGGTGCACTCCGAGTCGACGGGACAGGGCAGCGCCACGTCGAAGCCGAAGTCCCCCTCGCCGTCGACGTCGTCGCGGAACGCCAGGGTGAGTTTCTGCTCTCCGAGGCGGATCTCCGCGACGCGGTCCCGGCCGCCCGCCAGGTCCGACTCGGGCAGCCACTGCCACAACGGCAGGATCTCCGGGCCGAAGAAGCGGCGGACCAGGAGCAGGTCACCCAGGCCCTCGCTGCCCTCACGTCCGAGGTCGGCCTCCCGGGCGTGCGAGAGCCGCTGCAGGAACGGCTCCAGGCGGCGGAGGTTGTGCGCGAAGACCACCGTGTCGAACCCTTCGGCGCTCAGCTGTTGGTGGTCGTACGGCACCGCCTGATGCTGGGCGCGCACGACGTCCTCGGGAACGCGGCGGTTGTCCGGGCGCGGTCCCTGCCGCTGCAGGCACACCGACAGCCGCGTCGCCAGAACGACTGCGGCGGCCGGTACGCCGTGCCGCTTCGCGGCCGTCACCAGCTCTGCCCTGATGGGCCGTTCGAGATTCGTAGCGTCGATGACCGTGTTGCGGCCCCGGGCCATCCGGTGCTCCAGGATCAGCTGGAGGACGTCGGCGGCGTCGCCGGTCGCGCCCTGGTCGCCGGGGCAGTCACTGACGGCGCCGCGCAGAGCGTCGAGCGAGAGGACCTGGGAGGCCGGCCAGGTGCGGGCCAGCGTGGTCTTGCCCGCACCGGAGGCACCGATCAGCACGATCAGCCCGTTCTCGGGCAGCTCCGAATACAGCGAGGTCATGCGGGGTCTCCTTGCGGGTGAAGGGAGCGGGCAGCCCAGGTGAGGCGCTGTCCGGCGTTGTCGGTGAGCAGTGCGGCGGCCTCGTGCAGGGGGCAGGAGGCGTCGCCGTCGCTGTGGGGCTCGATCTGTTCCGCGCGGTGTGCGGCGGCGGTGACCAGCTGCGCGAGCGCGGGGAAGAGGCCGTCGGGGCCGCCGGGGGAGTCGGTGTCCTGCTGGAGCTCGCGCAGGATCGCCGCGAGCTCGCGGGGGTCGACGTCGTCGGCGCTCAGGTCGTCCTCGATCTGCTGGACGGCGAGCGCGGCGATACCCACGCTGGCGCGTACGCGGTCCAGGCGGGTGCGGGTGCGGGTGCGGGTGTGGCCGGTCACCGCGTGGTGGCCTTGGTGGTGGCGACCAGGGCGGCAACGGTCTCCCAGCCGTGGTGCCAGGCGGAGTCGAGGTGGAAGGCCCCGTTCATGCCGAAGTCGGCGAGCCGGTAGAAGTCGCCCTTGCCGGTCTTGGTGGCGATCTTCTCCAGCAGGCCCTTGCCCGGGACGCGTCGGTCGGCGGCGTAGTGGGTGGCGAAGGAGAGAGCGAGCGCGGCCGCGGCGGCGGCCGGGTGGACCCGGATGCCGAGCGCGCGGGCCCCGGCCCCGGCCACGAGTGCCTGCGTGGCCGTGTAGGTCAGGCAATGAGTCAGGCATGCGTTGCGGCCGTCGGCCGTGCCGTGGGTGGTCTTCTTGTTCGTGGCCGGGTCCTCGTAGGTGACCGGGTAGTCGTCGGAGGCGCCCTTCACACGGGCGCAGAAGTCCGACTGGATCCAAAAATCGCCGACGGCGCTGGCGGCGCGGGTCAGTCCGAGCAGGGCGGCGAAGGTGGCGGGGCGATGCGTCATGCTGGGTTTCTCCTGATCTCGAAGAGGTGAGGGAGCGGGCGGCCGGCCTTTGCCGGTGCTGCGGCCGCCCGGTGTGGCCCCGTCCCGGCCTGTGTGGCCGGGACGGGGTTCGCGCTACGCGGCCAGCCGGTGAACGGCGGGCGCGACGTAGCTGCTGGGGTCGGCCGGGATGCCCTCGGCGCATTCCAGGCAGGAGCCGATCTTTTTCAGCGGTACTGGCGCAGAGCACTTGTTCCGCTGCTGTCGTATTCCTGGCCACGGTCACGGCCGGGGGACGTTCGCCGAACTCTGCGGCGAGACGGCGGAATTGGGGCCGAGGAACCTTGGGGCATAGGTTGACGGCATGGTGGAGGGGGCGAACTCCGCGGCGCAGACCATGCCGCAGGAGCAGCAGACGAGGGGGCGGCATGCCGCCCGGCGGAAGAAGGACAAGGGCGGGCTGGCTCGTTCGTCTTTGCTGATGGCTGTTGGCACGGTGGTGTCGCGGGCGACGGGGCTGATCCGTCAGGTGTTGCAGGCCGCGGCGCTGGGCACGGGCTTGCTGGCCAGTACGTACAACACGGCGAACACCGTGCCGACGAGCCTGTACACGCTGTTGATCGGTGGCGCGCTCAACGCTGTGCTCGTGCCGCAGCTGGTGCGGGCCAGGACGACACAGCCTGATGGCGGACGTGCCTACGAGCAGCGTCTGGTCACGCTCGTGGTGTGCGTGCTGGGTGTGGGGACGGCGCTGGCGGTATGGGCGGCGCCGCAGATCGTGGGCCTGTACATGCGGGACACCCCGGGCAGTCATGAGTCGTTCGAGCTGACGGTGACGTTCGCGCGGTTCCTGCTACCGCAGATCTTCTTCTATGGGCTGTTCAGCATTTACGGGCAGGTGTTGAACGCCCGCGAGAAGTTCGGGGCGATGATGTGGACCCCGGTGCTGAACAACGTGGTGCTGGTAGGCATGTTCGCCGCCTATTTGGGGCTCATGACGGTTCCCGACCGGGTGGAGGACATCACCGCCGACCAGGTGCAGTTGCTGGGGATCGGGACGACGGCAGGCATCGCCGTGCAGGCCTTGGCGCTGATCCCGTTCGCGCGGGCGGCCGGTTTCCGTTTCCGCCCGCGGTTCGACTGGCGGGGCACCGGCTTGGGCAAGAGCGTCCACGCGGCGAAGTGGACGCTGCTGTTCGTCTTGGCCAACCAGGTCGCTCTGACGGTGGTCACGAATTACGCCAATGCCGCCGACCAGGAGCTGCCGCAGGCCGGCGCGGGCTACTCGGCCTACACCTACGCGCAGACCATCTGGATGCTGCCGCAGTCGATCGTGACGGTGTCCCTGGTGACGGCGTTGCTGCCGCGTATGAGCCGGGCCGTCGCTGAGGGGCGCGTCCCGGATCTACGCGCGGACCTGTCCCGGGTGCTGCGAATCAGTGGCGTAGTCATTGTGCCCGCCGCGTTCCTCTTCCTCGCTCTGGGGCCGCAGATCTCCGCGCTGCTGTTCGCCCACGGGGCGGCGGACGCCGACTCGGTCCGACCGCTGGGGTACATGCTGCAGGCGTTCGGACTCGGGCTCATCCCGTTCTCCGCCCAGTACCTGCTGTTGCGTGGCTTCTACGCGTTCGAGGACACGCGCACGCCGTTCTTCATGGCGGCTTGGATCGCGGGCGTGAACATCGCCCTGGCCACCGCCTGTCATTTGCTGCTGCCCGCCCGCTGGGCGGTCGTCGGGATGGCCGGCTCCTACACCCTCTCCTACGTGGCCGGTCTCGCGCTCACCGCGCATCTGCTGCGCAGGAGGCTTGGGGGCCGCATCGACGACGGCGACCTGCGCCGCACCTACGTGAAACTGTTCTGCGCCGCGGGCCCGGCGGCTGGGCTGGGCTGGGCTGCAGCGCGTGGGTGTGCGGGCTTGGGAAGTGGAACGTGGCCTACGGCCGTCGCGCTGGCTACCGGGGCGCTGGCAACAGCCGTGGGGTACCTCCTTCTCGCGCGGCTGATGAAGGTCAACGAGTTGCGTCGCCTGCCCGGAATGCGCTGAGTCCAGGCAGACGATGGAAGCAGGCGTGCTTCATGGACGGTCCTGCGCGCGGCTGGCGATGTAGTCGAGCCAGTCCCGCTTGGCATATCCGGTCCAGCGAGTGGAGTTGCTGATGCTGGTGCCGGTGAAGTCGGCGAGGACAGATGCTGGTAGATCGGTGGCAAGCGCGAGACGAGCACTGTTCCGGCTGGCGAGGGGTGCGATGCCGTGTCGGCGGAGCTTCAAGTAGAGGTAGGTAGCTCCGAGCGCGCGGGCGGGCTCCTGCCCGGGGAACAGCCATGGTGTTGTGCTGGCCGTCTGGTCGAGGTGCCAGCGTTTCTGGCGCTGGTCGCGCAGTGCGCGGACTAGCTGGGCGACTTCGGGTGGCAGCGGAAGGCGATGACCGTTGAGGTTGAGCGCCACCACCGTGTCGTCGTCGATGATGTCGTGCACGGTGAGTTCGAGCAGTCGGGTGTGCTGCAGCCCGAAGAGGAGTGTCAGGGCGCCGGCCGTGCGGACATCGAGAGGCAGTGCATCGTCGTCGAGACACCGGTGCAGTTGTTCGGCCTGGTCCTCGTCCGTGCTGAAGACACTGGGTGCGGCGACGGGGGTCCTGGGGACTGCGAGTTCGCCGGCCTGGCCCCGGCCTGTCGCCCAGGTGATGAAGGAACGCACTTCATGACGTTTCTCAGGCCCTTCTTCCAGCCACGTCTCGAGTTCTGGTTGTGTGAGCTTCCCGAGAGGGATGTCGTGCTCGTCGAGCCAGTCGAGCAGTTCCAGGGCTCGGCGCAGTCGTGATCGCATCTGGTGCTGCGTGCTGGCGCGTAGCGGGCGGTGCCGGTGGGCCCGGCGGATGCGGTGCAGCAGGTACCAGTGGGTGAAGGGGGTGAGGAACTTGCGCTGGGGGAGTGGTGCCTGGGCCAAGAGGGCGTCTGCCCAGCGGGGCAGGGCCTCCAGTCGGTCGTCCCTCGGTGGCAGCACCGCAGCGGCGACGAGGACGTCGCGGATGTAGCGAGTGGTCGGCGTATTGGGCAGGTCGTCGAGCTGTTGGTGGGTGAACTCCGCACCGGAAGCGCCTAGTTGGGACAAAAGAGTCGACACGCCATCGCAGGTCAGCCAATACGCCACTCGGCGAGGGTGTCCGGCGGCGGAAAGAGCCGAGTAAAAGTCTTGCCGCTGTCTGGGGACTGTTGTGCCATCTCCACCGAGCGCCTCGGCCAGTTGCTTCGTGGTGAAGCAGCGGGTGCACAATCGCTCGCGGAAGATCTTCTCGCTTGTGCCGCAACGCTGGCACGCGTAGGTGAGATCGACCCCGGCGCAGGGTCCGCAGATCCCGTTCCCCGCTTCGGTGAAACCGATGAGCGGACGTTGCTGTTCGCATTGAACGCAGGCCCCGGGGTGTTCACGCACTGCCGAGTAGCAGCTTGTGCAGACCGGGCCCATCGGCCAGTAGGCGTGAACAGGACGGTCACGGAGACAGCGTGCGCATGGCCCCGCAGGGCGGGGGTAACACCTCTGGCAGAACGGCTGTCCGGCCACCTTGCGCGCGCAGGGCCGTAGCCGGCCACAGGCGGAGCAGGCGACCGGCGGTGCGTCATAGCAGCGGGAACACAGATCGGGCGTGTCCTCGCCGCCGCGCCGGACGACCTTGCGGACTTCTCCGCAGCTGCCGCAGCGGCGCTGGGGTTGTCGGTAGCAGCGCCGGCAGACCGGGCCGTCCGCCGAGATCGCTTGGACTGGAGCTTGAGCTCCGCACCCGACGCAGGTGCGGAGCGGGCGTGGGTGGCACCCCTGACAGCGGACACTGCCGTCGGGCATGCGGAAGGTCGCGCGACGTACGCGCCCGCACTGCCCGCATGCGGTGGCAACGTGCTTGCCGTAGCAGGTGCCGCAGAGCGGACCGTTGGGACCCCTGGCGTTGATCTTCATCTGTCGGCCGCAGCCTGAGCAGGTATTCGGCGGCCGCACCCGACGAGCACAGGCCGAACAGCAGTGTCCGGCCGGGAGGCGATGTGTGAGTTGGCGCGAGGTCTTTCCGCAGCCGACGCACGTCGGCAGGGTGACCGGACCGTATCCGGCGTCCGTCAGGGCATGCGCGAGCCGTACCAGATTCTGCGGAGGTGTCGGGCCCGGATTCGTCAGGGCGTCTTGGTGGTCCTGGATATGGCGGGCAAGACCGACGCAGGAACGTGCTGTGATCTTCCCGCGCTCCAGTGCCTGCGCTGCCTGTTCGCCGGTCACCCCCGTGAGCCGGGCGGTCAGGTGGGCGATGACCTGTCGGTGGGCCTCCTCGAGGCGGAGAGGAGCGGTCATTCCGGGCCTGGGCGCCGGATCGTCGTGCGACGCGCTTGCGGCCGGGACGCCGTCTGCTCGCCGGCGGTCTTGCGCACCTCAGCGTTGGCGACCTCCACCTGGATCAGATCGTTGGGCTCACATGCGAGGATGTCGCACAACGCGGCGAGCGTGTCCATGGACAGCCGTTGCGGTGTCTGGGTCACGAGACGAAAGACCTGCTCACGCGACAGATGCACGCCGCGTTCGGCCAGCAGCGGGACGAGTTCCGTGGTCTGGAACATGCCCTTCTCCGCCATACGGATCCGAAGCTGCCAGTCGATGCCCATCTTCCTGATCATGCTTCCTGCCCCCATAGATCGCCGTGCCGGGCTTGCAGTGAGCGTCGCAGCAGCCGGTTTCGGTACTCGTCCGAAACGTGGCTGTAGATGGCCGTGGTGCTGGCGTAGGCGTGGCCGACCTGGTCCTGGACGAACTTCTCTGGATAACCGAACTCGATCAGATGGGTCACATAGCTGTGCCGCAGCGAATGCAGGTCCAGCTCCGCAGGCAGGGCGGCGGCCCGGCGCGCCGTCTCGAAGGCGCCGTTCAGCCGTCTCAGGGACATCCGGTCGCGGCGCTCGGTGATCCAGAATGCCGGGTGCCTGCCCGGCACGAAGGCGGGGCGGATCTCGCTGACGTACTGGTCGAGAACGTCCACGATCCAGTCCATCTCAGGGACGGTCAGAACACTGCGGCGCTTGGGAGGCCCGCCCTTGGATGCCTTGCCGTAGCGGACGAAGATCGCCCCGAAGCGGCCGTATTCGGCGACCTTGGGATTCCGGCGCAGGTCGCACAGGTCCAGGCCGCACGCTTCCTGTCGCCGCAGGCCGTAGGCGTAGACCGTCTTCAGGACCATGGCGTCACGAAGCGCCGCGAGGGAGCCCTTGCGTCGTCGTGTGCGGATCTCCTCAACGCGGCCGTCGGCGGCGTCGAAGAGCGCTTGGACTTCGTCGTAGGTGAGCGGGCGGCGTTCGGCGGCTCCTTCGTACTCGCTGGTGTGGGTGATCGTGTTCCACTCGTGCAAGAGCTGGACCGGAGCCCGGCCGAAGCGCTCACTGCAGGTGGACGGCCAGCCGTAGCGGGTGTCGGTGATGTAGTCGAAGAACAGCCGCAGGTCGTTCTGGTAGTTCCGTGCGGTCGACACCGCCAGTGGCCTTCCAGGGCGCCGAGTACGAAGGTCGTCGAAGAAGGCCTCCACCTCGGCGGGGTCCCATTGCCACGGGTACTCATTGGTGAAGCGGGCCAGTCGACGGACCAGCGCGATCCGGGGGCGGATCGTCGACTCCCTCAAGAAGCGCGTGCGCTGCTGCAGTGCCCAGCCCTCCAGCATCGCTTCCAGGACAGCGGGTTCGGGGTCCAGGTGTACGACTCCGTCGGCGAGGACAAGGCGCGCGGCTCCAGGCATATCAACGACAGCACTCACGATGCATCTAACGCATCATCGTTGAGTCGGTAACGGGCGCCAGGTCAGCGCATCGCAACCAGCCACCGACCCGGCACTAACCTGGGCACCAACTGCAGCTCAGCGAGTTGGCGCAGCGCGAGATGTGTTGCATTTGATGCAATACGGCAGCTTGGAGACAGAATTCGTACCGCCGTCCGCAGGTGGGGACGGGACAGGTCTGGCGTTTGGCCATCGCCCGGTCCAGGGCCCATTCCTGAGCCAGCGTCGGCTTCCGCTTCGGTGCGGCCAGGTCGACGCGGAGCAGGAAGCCCCTGGTGGGGTGGCGGCATGACCACTGCGGGGTGTTCCTGCACAACCGGCAGCGCAGGATGGCCACCGGGCCCCTGTTGCCACCCGGGCTGAGGCCCATGTCCCGTAACTGCCGTCGGGTGACCAGGCCCTCGGGTACTGCGCCACGGTCGAACTCCGAAACCAGCGGGTTCGCAGAATCTGAAGGCCACCGGGTCGGGAACGCGCTGGCGGTGGGTGGGCAACACTCGGGGAGGCACGCGGGTTCGCCCGGCTCCGCTGGTGTCAGTGGGCTGTGAAAGCCTCGCGGGCATGAGTTACGACTTGGCAGTATGGGAAGGCGAAAGACCAGCGGACGATAAGACTGCTGGTCGGGTCTTTAACGACCTTTACGACCGCCTCATGGAGACGGAGACTGACGAGCCTCCGACCGAGCGCATCCGGGACTATGTCGCCGGGCTCCTTGAGCGCTGGTGCGACCTGACCGAAGACGACGACGACACCTCGCCGTGGTCCACCGGTCCGTTGATCGGCGAGGCCCGTGGCTCACTGATCTACTTCCCGATGCGCTGGAGCATGGCTGAGGAGGCCTCCGGCTTCGCGGCTGACCTTGCGCGGTCCATGGGTCTGGTCTGCTTCGATCCTCAGCTGAACAAACTCAGGCCTTAACGACCTCGGTCGGTTCGCCACCAGCACCGGATGGTAACGGCGCCTATGCCCGGGTGGGGTCGATCGTGAAGCGTTCGGGGTGGGCGGTGCGGACGTAGTGGATCGCGGTGCAGGAGGTGATCCCGAACAAGCGCATCAGCCTGACAGGGTCAGCGGTCTCCTGCGCTTCGTCCAGTAACCGGTCCTGTCGGAGCTGGGTGAAGTTGATGCCGATGCGGTCGCGGAGAGATGAGAAGTTGGAGATTCCCACGGGCGGGCGGTCGATGTGCAGTGCGGTGAGAGGGCTGCCGAATCCTGCATGGCATCGCAACTTACTGGCCGTACTCGCAGAATCTGCCAGTTACTGCGAACACCTCACACGTACGAATGAAGTCCGGTAGAAGGCCTCCCACCTCCCCACTTGCACTCTTCTCGGCAGGCACATCGCGAAGGAACCAGCGTGAACTCCAATTTCGAGGAGCGCGTCGCTGCGCGCTACCCGTTTCGCCTCGCGGCGGCGCCGTTTGCGGCGGGGCATCACCGGCTCCAGGGTTCCGGGAGGCGGTGCGGGGGCTGCGGGTAGCGGGGGCCGGGGCGCTGTGGGCGGGGGCGGCCGATCCGGCGGCGCGGGCGAGGGATGAGCACGAGTGATCTCCTCCAGCAGGCGGTAGACGACACCGCGCCCCGCTGACGTCGGTGCGTCGGCGGGGCGCGGGAAGAGGGCCGGTCGGCCTGTCCGGCCCTCATCCGGGGTGGGTGAGGACCAGGCAGGGCGGTCGGGGCTGGGTTCAGAGGGCGGCGGCGATGACGGCCAGGACGAGGGCGGCGGCCGCACCGAGGATGAGGGCGGCACCGACGCTGGCCCACCAGTAGTGGCCGATCGTCTTCTCGTTGTGGAGGTCGCTGAGCCCGTCCGCGATGCGCGCGTGGAGCGCTACGAGCGGGGAGAGGGCGGCGTACCAGCGACCGAGTCTGTCGACCTCACCCACGACTTCTTCGTCGGGTATGTGCCCGCCGTGCAGCGTGAGGCGGTGGCCCTCGCCTTCGGCGGCCAGGTCGGGCAGGTCGAAGAGGACGGGGCTGGTGGTGCGGCAGACGCTGCAGCGGTAGCGATAACGGCGCACGGGGCCTGGTCTCCTAAGGGGTTTGGGGTGGTGGGGCGGGGCAGAGCTGCGCCCCGCTCGGAAGGGCTCTCCGGGCGGGGCGCGGGGTGGGGCTATGGGGTTTTGGTGCGTGCGGCCCGGTTCACGGGGCCGGGCCTGGGGCGGTGACTCGGTATCAGTGGTTGATCTGCCTGCGGACGTCCGCGACGAGGCGGAGGATCTCGGTGGCCATGTCGGTGATCGTCTGGAGCTGCCTGTCGATGTCGGCCGGGTCCGAGCCGGTGAACGAGAACGACCGGTCGTCACGGTCCGGTTCGGGGTTGGTGAACGAGAACGACACGGGCAGCTCCAACCGGGTCAGATGTTCATGTGGTGGGCGCGCCGGATGGCGGCCTCCCACACGCTACGCACCTGTGCTCCGGTGTGGGAGTCGTTCCAGGAAGGGATCGCTTCCCACCTCTTGCCGTGCTGCTTGCGGGCCTCGTCCAGGAGGAGATTCCCCGCGTCGCAGTAGGCGGCATTGCGGGCTCCTGCCGCTGCTCGCAGTGCGCCGATGGAGCAGCGGGCCCCGTCGGGACGGACGAGGGCGCGCTTGGCCCAGCCGTGGCTGTCGAGGATGGCGAGGGCGTCGGTGAGGGTCTTCTCGACCGCGCCGGGCCGATGCACCGGCGGGGCGGAGGGGACGGGGGAGACCGGTGCGGGAGCGACGGGAGCCGCAGAGGCGTCGGACTTCGGGCTGGGGTCGAGGAGCTGGAACGCCTTCGCGTACAGGTCCTGGTCGACGGGGGTGAACTGGGATTGGGTGTGGGTGTGGGTGTGGGTGTTCATGCTGCCCTCCACAGGCCGTTCTCGTTGGTGACCTCGTCCCGCTTCTTGAGCTCGGACAGGCGCGGCTTGATGTTCTTCGCGGAGGTGCCCAGCTTTCGGGCGATGGTCTCGGCGGTCATCGGAATGGACTGCTCCCTCAGGAGTTCGAGGATGCGCGGCTTGATCAGCTCCTGTCCGTCGGATGCCCCCGCGGCCGCACCGGGAGCACTGGGTCTGCTGGATCCGGCGACTACGTGCAGACCGCCGGGGTGGTGGTGGGCCGCCTCCTGCGAGGAGGGGGCGCCCTCGGCTGCGGCGAGGAGGTCGGCGAGGCTGCCGATCAGGTTCTTGCCCCGCTTGTCGACCATCGGCGTCTGGGCGATCGTGTCGCGCTCACGCCAGGCGTCGCAGTCCTCGATCCTGACCGGCGACCCGCCTCCGGCGAGGGAGACGGGCGGCACGTCCAGGTGCAGGGAACGGAACTGGACGGCCTGCGAGCCGGGCGTGAGGAGGTAGCCCAGGCCGAAGGTGCCGTCCTCGGGAGCGGCGGCGACTTCGGTGGCCAGGCCGCTCATGTCCCGGTCGGAGACCTTGGCGTACTGGCCGGGCCACTGCGAGGGGATCATCGACAGGTCGATGCCCTCCGCACCCTCCACCGCGTTCGCACCGACCAGGGAGCCCTGACCGCGCGCGCAGCGCAGGAAGACCGCGCCGCCGCCGATCAGCAACTGGGAACGGATCACGGTGGAGTTGCCGAGGTCTTCGGCCAGCGGGGTCTGGGTGGCCAGGACCACGCCGATGCCCCGCTTGAGGGACCGGCGGGTCAGCTGCTCCACGATCGCCTTCGCCTCCAGGTGGTACGGCGAGGAGGCCGACAGCAGCATGTGCGCTTCGTCGATGACGAACAGGACCAGCGGGTCGGTGAAAGGGAAGGCCGGGCTGCGGTAGCGGGCCTCGCGGTCGAGCATCAGCGCGTAGGCCAGGCGCAGCGCGCCCATCGCCTCGTCCAGGCCGTCCCCGCAGTAGGCGGCCAGCGAGGCTCCCGCGATGGTACCGGCCTGCGGGGACGCCAGGATCACGGCGATGCGTGACTTGTGGGCGGAGAGCAGGATCTGCTCCAGCAGTCCGGACTTGCCCGACCGCGACCCGCCGACGAGGTAGAGGTGGCGGGCACCGGAGCCGGGCTGCGCCAGCGGCAGCAGGGCGGCCCGGCTGTCGACGTAGGTGCCGGCGCGGACGTAGCCGCGCGCGTCCATCGACAGCTCGTCCAGGACCGAGGAGAGCATCGTGCCGTGCATCAGCGCGTGCTCCCGCATCACCCGGATCCCCATCTGCGACGGCTTGTCGCCGGGGGCCAGAGCGATCTGGATCGTTTCCAGGTCGAGGTTGCCAGCGAGGTCCTGGAGGTTGACTGTGCCGATCGCCCGGCGGTCTCGGGTGGCGGTGCCTTCCCAGTCCAGCGGCCCGTCGTAGCGGGTGACGGTCAGCGTGGTACCGGGCATCGCGCCCTCCGGCACGCCGACGTATACGGCCCACAGCTCCTGGGGAGTCGTGGGGGCTCCGGCCGTGATCTGCGGCTGCGCCGCCGCCACCTTCAACTGCACGGTGACGGGAAGGGCGTTCGGCGCGTAGTGCTTGGGGTCTCCCAGTTCGACCTGGGAGACGGGGACCCGGTAGACAGCGGCGATGTCGGCTTCCCGGACCTTCACCTGCTGCCCGGGGGGCAGGGTGATGATCCCGGTGAATGCCACGTGATCGCCGTCGATCTGAAGGCCGAGGTGTTCCAGGTTTGCCCCGGGCTGGATGAGCTTGCGGCCCTCGGTCTGGGTGGGCCCGGAGATGAACTCCGCCCACCAGGCGGCGATCACCTGTTCCTGCGACGTCAGCCCCGCTCCCGTGCCCGCGCCCTTGGTCGTGGTCGCGGGCGTGAGCGCGGCGGCGGGGATGTGGCCGGTGAGGTTGCGGTGGTGGGCGAGGGCGGCCGCCCCGGCCGGAACGGCGAGCCCGAGGGCGATCAGCGGGTTCATGCCGCTGGCGAGGACCTCGCCTGCGGCGATGCCGCAGCCGGTGGTCGTGAGCCCGCACGCGATCAGGGACCGCAGATGCGGGGCGGAGGTGTTGACGGCCCACGCGCAGGCTCCGGCCGCCGCGGCGGCGAGGGCGGACCAGGGGCCGGCCACGAGAGGCACCACCGCGAGCGCGGCGGGCGCGTACTGGATGAACTGTTCTCGGGTCGGCCCCACGGTCTGTATCTCCTTAGCTCTGGGTGTAGAAGGCGGCTTCGGCCATGTCGACGGGGGAGGAGTCGACCGCGTCGGCGATCCCGCCGTGGTCGTTCTCCGTGCTGGTCTTCGCGTCGTCGGCGGCCGCGGAGGCGCTGTCGGCGGCGGAGGTGTAGGCGCCGGCCGCGTCCTTGACGCCGGTCATGGTCAGCGCGGCGTCGGCGAACTCAGCGGTGGTCGCGTCGTCGACGGCCAGCGCCTTCATCGTTTCGGAGGCGTCCAGCATCTGCTCGGCGGCGTCGTCGACGTCGGAGGCGAGGGTGGTGACGGTCTGGGCGTGGGCGTGGACCTTGTGGGTGAGCCAGGCCAGCTTGGTGCGCAGCGCCGCGTAGGTCGCGGCGTCCTTCAGGGTCTCGGTGACGCTCATGCGGTACCTCTCCTGTCTGTTCAGCGGGCGTTGTAGAAGTCGCGCTCGGCGGGCTTGGTCAGGGGGGAGTCGGCGACGGCCCGGAAGATCCCGCCGTGCCTAAGCTCCGCGTTCGCTGAGGCGGTGCGGCACGCCTCCTCGCCGCCCTGGATCTTGTCGTGGACGTCCTTGGCGGCGGCGGCCTGGAGGTCGAGCTGCTCCTTGAGCACCTCGCACTTGCCGATGAGGTTCACGCCGACGCCCTTCTCGGTGATCTCGGCGATGAGCGTGTCGCAGTCCGTGGCCAGCTCCACGGACTCGTCCATGAGTTCCAGAGCGGTTTCGGTGCTGGCCTGGCACAGGGTGGCTGAGCCCTCGGCGAGGTCGATGACCTGGGTGAGGGTCATTACCTCACCGCCGCTGTAGGTGCGGGACTTCCCGGCTGCGGTCGAGACGTGGATGCCCTTGTCGTCGACGGTCGCGGAGTGCGGTACGGGCGGGGTGGGCTGCATCGCGGGGTCCTTCCGGATGTGGTCGGGCAGTGTGACGGTGCGGGGCCGCGGGATGGTGCCCTTCGGGGGGACCGCGGACCCCGGCGCCCCCGTCGTCGGTGGGGCCGTCGGCGGCGGGGGAGTGGGTGGTGGGGTCGTCGGCGGCGGAGTCGGGGGGGCGGTGGGCTTGGGCGGCACCGTGGCCGCCGCCGGCGGGGGTGTTGCCGACGGCTCCGCCGGGGGCGGGGTCGCTGTCGGCGGGGTTGTCGGCGGAGGGGTCGGGGGCGTGGTGGGCTTGGGCGGCACGGTGGCCGCCGCCGGCCCTGCAGCGGGCCCGGCGGAAGTGGAAACGGAAGGCTTCTCACTCGGTTTTTTGAGGTAGCCCGAGCGCCATCCGTCGCGTAGCCCACCGGCCCAATTGGCGCCCGCCAGAAGACCGTAGTGTGTTTTCGCCGCGACGTTGTACGGCGCGTTTCTGAATGTTTCCGGAGTCCGGGTCGGCTCCCATTTCTCTTTCGGTTTGGCGGGGGGCTTCTTGATTCCCGCCTGCTCGTATTTCCCGTGCGTTTTCTCCACGCCGAACAGGTAGCTGATGGCGAGGAGTACGAGGAGTTCCATGACCCTCCCTTCTGTGACTCTGTGTGGTCTCGGGTGGTTACCGGTTACCGGTTACAGGCCCACAGGACCCCGGTTCGGACCCTCCAGCGGGGGGCTCGGGGTACTCCTGGAGGCTGTAACCGGTAACCGGTAACCGCACTTGTTCACTCAGTGCGACGATGAGCCGATGTTGCTCACGGTCGTGTTCGCCGTGTTGAACACGGACTCCAGCGTGGTGCGGATCTGCTCGCTGAACGGCGTGTACGGCAGGAAGATCCCGGAGATGATCAGCATCACGCAGATCACCAGCTGCTTTCCCTTGGTCTTTTTGAAGGTGAAGAACAGAGCCCAGCAGAACAGGGCGAGAGCGAAGAACTGGAGCGTCATTTCATGCACCCTTCTCGAAGGTGAATCCCTTGTTGTTCATGGGGGTTACCGCGCCTGAACCGGAGGGCGCGGAAAGCTTCTTGTAGGCGATGAATCCGCCGCCTCCGACGAGCGCCACCCACAGCCACGGGCTGGAAGTGATGCCGCCTCCGGCGCCGCCACTGGCGGGCTTCTGGGCCTTGGTGTCCGTGCCGTTGAAGGCCGGGGCGTCGCACTCGGGGATCCTTGCGATGTCGTACGAGACGGCCTTGGCGACCGCCGCCGCGCGGAGCTTCATGCACTCGCGGTAGACGGTCATCTCCCGCTCGTACACGGACTTGGCGGCGGCCTCCTCGGTCTGCGCCCGCTGCTTGTCGGCCTCCGCCTCGACCAGGGCGTTCGCGGCGCTCTCCTTGGCGCGCGCACGCTCCTGGGCGGCCTGCTCGGCCTGCATACCGGTGACGGTGATGAGCGTGCCGCACACGGCGACGACGGCGATCGTGCCGCACACGGCGAGCGCCGCGGTATTGCGGCGCATCCCGCCGACCGCGGCGGAAAGACGCGAGGTCGCGGGCTTCTCCGGCTTATCCGGAGTCGGGGTCGTCGGGGGGGGCGGGGGGTTCATGAGGCTGAACTCCTTGTCCCAGTCGATTCCGGACATGGGCGGCTGACTCCTTGTTCAATGCGGAAGAGGGTCTGATCAGGGGAAACGTGCTGTACTGGGTGGGCTGTGGCTGCTTCCGGCAGTCACGGCGAAGGCCAGCCCAACTTCGACTTGGGCTGGCCTTCACCGTGGGTGTCGGACGCTGGGTTCAGCGCCGGCTGCGCGTGCCCGGAAGGTGCGGGTGGCACCACCAGCAGCCGGGTCCGTGGTCGTGCTCAGTCCGGGCGTGGGCCAGCAGGAACGGTGTGGCCACCGCGGCGGCCACCGCCTGCAGGACGAGGACCAGGCCAAGCGCGTACTGGAAAGTGCTCACAGGAACAACTCCTTCTCGGTCGGGGCTGACGCGGTCTGGTTGGCCGCGTGATCTCACGAGACGTTCTTGAAGCGGGACCGTGCGATCTCAAGGCGGCGGCCAGCCGTGGCCCGTGAGACACCGAGGACATCCTTGGCCTCGTCCACTGAGACGGTCTCCGCACCCTTGCGCCGGTACATGAGACTGAGCAGCGAAGTGATCTGCCCCTCGATCTCAGCGTCCCGGGCGAGAGCGGGGCGGCCGGTCTCAACGGAGCGCAGCGGAAGCGGAGTCGCGCCACTGTCCGAAGGAGCCGTCTCACGGCCTGACCTGTGCGTCTCACTCGACTGAGACGCTGTCTCAGTCGTGCTCACTGGAGCGGTTGTCTCGGTGGCACCTGTCTCAAGTGCCCGGCGGGTCTCACCCCCGTCGGTCTCGGCAACGAGCGCCGGGGCCATGCGCGGGTGGGGAACCGTCTCACCGAAGGCGCCGGAATCGGCGGCCCGGGTGTGCTCGGTCTCATCGGCGGGTGCGGCGCGGTCCGTCTCATCCGGCCCGGCTCCGTTGCCGGTGCCGGTCTCACCGGAGTCCGTCTCACTGGGCTCCTTGGTGATCTGGTGGATGCGCCACATCACCCACGGGGCGATGGCGGCGACGCTGACGATGAGCCACCACAGCGGGTTGCCCTTGCCGTCGACGCCGACCAGCCCGGCGTCCGCGAGGTGGTAGATCGCGTTGGCTGCGACCATGAGGATCAGCGCACCGGCGACGTCGCGGTGCCGGCGGAACGCCTGCACGACGTAGACGTCGATCGCCAGCGGCAGCGCCCAGGCAACCTCCGTCGGCCAGCCGCTCATCTTGGCCAGGGCAAACTCGCCGGACGCGGTAAGGACGATCGTCGCGCCCAGGGCCACACGCGGCCCCCAGGTATCGACGAAGTTCTTCCGCCGCTCCTGCTTCGCGATGAGCGCTTGGGCTTCCGCGACCTCCGCACGGGTGGCCTCCAGCTCCCCCCACGCCGTCTGCTGCTCCATGCGGGCACGGTTGCGGACCTGCTCGGCTTCCTCCTGGGCGGCAGCGACCAGACGGCCTGCCTCCTTCTCCGCCGCCGTGATCCGCTCGGAGGCGGCGGTGTTCGCGCTGGAGATGGCACCGGCCGCCTTGGCCTCCGCGAGGGAACGGACCTTGAGCACGTCCTCTTCGGCGCGGACCTGCGCGGCCTCAAGGACCTGCTGCGCCTCGCCGCGCGTGCCGTCGGCGTCCTGCTCGGCCTCGCGCAGCACTTCGGCAACCTGAGCGCGGGCGTCGTCCAGGAGGCGGGCCGCATCCTCTTCCGCCGTCGCGGCCTCCTCGCGGGCCCGGGTGCGCAGGTGCTCGGAGTCCTTCTCCGCCTGCTGACGCATCGCGGCGGCGGCTTCCCGGCGGGCGCGGGCGTCGTCCTCGGCAGCGGCCACCAGGTCACCGGCACGCTGCTTGGCCTCCTCCACCAGGTGCCCGGCGTGCGCGGCGGTGGCGTCGGCCTCGGCCTGGAGCCGGTCCTTGTCCTGCTCCGCCTCGGCACGTACCTGTTGTGCACGGGTACGGGCGGCCTCCACGATCCGGGCGGCCTCCGCTTCCGCCTCCGCCTGGAGCTTCTCCGCGGCCTGACGGCGGCGGGCGAGAGTCTGCTCGGCAGCCGCCAGGTCGCCGTCGGCGATCGTGCGGGCGCGCTGCACGGTCTCCTCGGCAGCCGCGATCTGCTCCTCGGTCAGCTTGTGCATCCGCGCCGCCTGGTCCTTGGCGACCTGAAGGATGCTGTCCGCTTCCGCCTGCGCCTTCCGTGCGGCGCTGTCGGCATCGGCGCTCTGCTGGCGGGCCTGCGCGAGAAGGTCGTCGGCCTCGGTGCGCGCGGCGGCGAGCAGCTGGTCGGCTTCCGCACGGGCGGCCGTCACGAGCGCCTCGGTGTCGAGAGCCGGGGCCGGGGCGGGCTCGGTGACCACCGACGTGTTCGCGTCGGTCGCCGCTGCCGTCTTGGCGGCCGTGGCGGTGGTGGTCCTAGTCGTCGTGTTCTTCTTCGCGGGAGCCTTGCGGGCGGGCTGGCGTCGGGTGCTCACAGGCGGAGTCCTTTCTGGGATACGCCGGCCGGGCCGTCCCTTGAGAGCGGGGCGGCCCGGCAGCGCTTGCGGGGGTGGTGAGTCAGTGAGGCGGCAGCGCCGGCTCAGGACGCCTCCGGTTCCTGGCCGGCGGGCCCGTGGAGGCGGGCGAACCGGGCGCTGGCCATCAGCAGGGCGGTGATGTCCGCGTGGGTACGGTGCTTGCGCTCCGACCACGGCGTCACACGGGCCGAGTCCGATCCGGTGTGGGCCTGGACCACGAAGTTCATGACCTCGGAGGCGATGTACGCGGTGTCGGGGTCGCCGTGTGCGCCGGCCACACCGATGTGTCCCAGGGCGGTGGACAGCGACCGCTGCGGGCCGGGCCCGCTGTCCTCGCGGACGAAGCGCACCAGCGAGCGGACCATCTGCTCGACCGTCTGGGAGTCGTCGGCGGCGAGGTTCGCGCCGGTCGACCAGTCCTTGCTGTAGTCGTAGGCGCGGACCCATCCGTCCTTGTCGAGCAGGGCGCTGGTGGCCTCCAGGTGGCGGGCCACCAGTTCGCCGGAGGACTCCTCGCCGGACGGGCCGACCCACAGGGGCCGGTAGGCGTCGGCGGCGAGCTCGGCCGCCCTGGTCAGCGTCTCGTCGCTGAACACCGCAGTGAGGGCGGGCGGGGTGGGGGAGAGGGTGGTGGTGTACTCGGGCATCTGTGGCATCTGTCGCTCCTGGTGGATCACTCGGTCCGGGCTGTCCGGCTCCCGTCACCGCCCGCCCCGGCCGCCAGAGTTCGGCGGGCGGGGCGGGCGGATCAGGCAGCCGTCAGACCATGGCGAGAGGCCGGTGCGGGGCGATGATCTGGCCGTTGGGCAGGAGCTCCCCGGTGTCCTCAACTATGTCCATCAGTCTTGCGGGTGTCTTTGATGTCCAACTCGCTGTCACAGGAGGGCCTTTAGGTGCTACATGGACGGGTCGTGTTCGCCTGTCCATGTCGTCCTGGGGTGTGGTGTGTCGTTCGCAGTGCAGAGGTTGCGGTTGTCCGAGGACGGGCCGGTCTCGTACACCGTGGTGGGGGATGACGGCTTGCCCGTCGATGACGTGGAGGACTTCCTCGCGTACCTGACGGCGAGAGGCGCCTCGCCGAACACGGTGCAGGGCTACGCCTACGACCTGCGCGACTTCTTCGTCTGGCTGAGGCAGATGGGCTTGGACTTCCGACGCTTGCGGCTGGAGACGCTCGCCCAGTTCTTCGACTGGCTGCGCCGCCCGAAGTCGGCCCGCGCCCCGCAGGTGTTTGTGCTGCCCGGCGTCGGCCAGGCTCTGGAGAACACAACGCTGCAGCGGAAGCGTGCCGCGCTCGCGTCCTTCTACCGGTTCCACGCTCGACGGGATGAGAGCGTGCCCGCGCTCCTGGGCGACCTGTTGACCAGGCAGCCGACGGGCACCTATACGCCGATGCTGGCGCACACTCAGCGCGGGGCCGTTGTTGAGCACAGCCCTATCCGCATCCACGCCCACCGCAAGCCGCCCCGGACACTGACCGATGACGAGCTGCAGCGGCTGATGGGCGCCTGCAACAGACGGCGGGACCGCTTCCTGATCGCGCTCCTGGACGACTCGGGACTGCGGATCAGCGAAGCCTTGGGCCTGCGGCACGCGGACCTCAACCTTCGCAAGGGCGAGGTACACGTCGTTCCGCGAGAGAACAACGCCAACCGAGCCCGGGTCAAAGGGATGAAGGGGCGGATCATCCCGGTGCGGCCGGAGCTTTTCGACCGCTACGCGACCTACATGGAGAGTGAGTACGGCACGCTGGACTGCGACTTTGTGTTCGCCAACCTCTTCCGCGCGCCGATCGGTTCCCCGATGACCCGGGCGAACGTCAACGAGCTGGTCGAGCGGCTGCAGAAGCGGACCGGTATCCGGCACTTCTCGCCGCACGCCTGCCGGCACACCTACGCCACACGGCTGCTGCGGGCCGAGGTTCCGATCGAGGTCGTCGCTGAACTCCTGGGTCACGCAAGCACCCAGACCACGGCAGAGATCTATAGTCATCTCGATGTTGAGGATCATCGGCGGGTGCTCCTGTCAGCCGGGATCATCAAGGACGGGGCACCGGTTCGGTGAACACACCCCGCACGAGTCCCAGCACCGTCGGACTGCTGGCCAAGTTGATGGAGACGGTGCGCCCGGAATTCCGGGCCGAGGTGTTCAGTCCTCCGCGCGACAGCGCGGTGTTCTTCCCCGGTGAGTGCCGCATTCCGTCCTGCCCGACGACGCTGACCATGGGCCGCCTGAAGCTGTGTCGCACCCACCACCATCGCTGGGTGGCGGCTGGACGCCCGGCCGAACTGGACGGCTGGTCCGCAGAGGAGGACACGCGACTTCAGCAGCGGCGCCAAGTGCCCGCCTGCCTGGTCACCGGGTGCAACCGGGCCCGAGCCGCCCACGGGCTGTGTCACCGCCATGCTTCGCGATGGACCTACGCCGGACGGCCACCCCTCACGACCTGGCTGGGAGAGACCCTCTTGCAGCCACCGCGCACACCACGGTCCGCCGAGCGGGATTGCGGGTTCCCCGACTGCCCGCGCTGGACCGACAGCGCCGACGCTCCGCTGTGTCACACCCATCACAGTCGGTGGCGCAAGCACGGCCGGCCAGCACTCGACATCTGGTACGACGAGCTCGCTCGCCGCGGCGACCCGAAGGTTCGCCTGGACCCGTTGGCGCCTGCCCTGCGTCTGGAGTTCCAGTTCGGTCTGCAGCACCGCCTCGACGAGGGAATACGTTTCACCCCCGCCCGCGACGTCCGCCGCGCGGTCACCTGGGCCAGCCAGGCACCTGTCTCCAGCCTCCTGGACTGGGACGAGAGGTCCTGGCGCGACCACGTCGCCCCGCTCGGGCCCGGCGGGAAACGTCATGGCCACAACGTGGTGGCCTTCCGCTTCATCGCGGACACCCGCTTCGCCTTGGAGCACCTGCTCATCGCCGATGATCCGTGGGCCGACCAGTATCCGCGCGACGTCTGGGACCTGCGGCACTTCGCCCTGACCGAGGGAGAGGTCCGCTACCTGCGCTTCGGCCCCATAGTTCAGCCCTGGCTTCGTGAGCTGGGCAAACGATGGTGCCGGTGGCGCATCAGCACGAAGATCAGTGTGAACACCGTCGCGCAGAACCTGCGCTCCCTGCACCACCTCTCCCGGCATCTGCCGCCGAAGGCCGGACCGGCCGACCTGACGCGCGTCAGGATCGAGGCGTGGATCGCCGCTCTGGCGGTCGATTACCCCGACGTGTTCACCCGCCGGGCCACGGTCAACTCCGTCGGCCGTTTCCTCGCAGACGCTCGCGCCCGCGACTGGCAGCCGGTCCTGCCGCGCGACGCCATCATCTACAACGACGCTCCGCCTCCGCCGCCGGCCAAGCCCCGCTGGATCTCCGAACACCTGATGCGGCAGATGGAAAACCCCGCCAGCCTGGCTCTGATCTCCACCGACGATCTCCGCCTGATGGTCCCGCTGCTGATCTCCTGCGGCCTGCGTATGAAAGACGCCCGCCGTCTGCGGTTCGACTGCGTCACACACGACGACACCGGCGCCCCCTACCTGTCCTGGGTCAACCACAAAATCCACGGCCGCATCGCGTTCTTCCCCATCAGCCAGGCCCTGGCCGACGAAATCGCCGCACAACAGAAGCGCGTCCAGGTCCGCTTCGCCGCCGGCAGCCGCTTCCTGTTTCCCGGCTGGCAGTCCAACCTCAACGGCCGCAAAGCCGCCTCGGACACCTGGTGCCGCGAACAGATGGAGACCTGGCTGCAACGCATCCGCCTCATCGACGAACACGGTCGCCCCGCCCGCGTGACCTTCCACCAGTTCCGCCACACGCTGGGCACCCGGCTGATCAACGCCAACGTTCCGCAGCACATCGTCCAGCAACTGCTCGACCACATGTCGCCACAGATGACGGCCGTCTACGCCCGGCTGCACCAGAAGACGCTGCGCGAGCACTGGGAAAAGTCGCTCAAGGTCAACGCCGAAGGCGAACCCGTTGCGCTGCCCACTGATCACCCACTGGCCGACGCCACCTGGATGAGGCTGTCCCTGGTCCGCGCCAAGGTCAGCCTTCCCAACGGCTATTGCGGAGCCCCGATCCAGACCGACTGCGAGTACGCCAACCCCTGCCTGGACTGCCGCTTCTTCATCACGACCGGGGACTTCCTCGATCAGCACCGCCGCCAGCGGGAGGAGACCCGCAAGCTCATCGGCGATGCCAGTGAAGCCGGGCTCTCGCGCATCGTCGAGAAGAACACCCGCACGCTCGGCAAGCTCGACACCATCATCGACGCCCTGGAACAGGCCGGGCCGCAACAGATCGTGGCCGGAGGAAAGGTGACTGATCTCGATGACACCGGCTGACAACGCCCGCTTCCTCGTCGAGGCGTCGAAGACCCGCAGCAGGCAGGCGCGCGAGCGCGCCGAGGAAGCCATCACGTCCGCCGGCCGCCGCAACGAACGGCCCACGGTCGTCGGCATCGCGAACGCCGCTGGTGTCTCCAGGTCATGGCTATACACGCAGACCGACCTCATCACTGCGATCAACCAACTCCAGCAGCGAGCCCCGGCTCTCCGTCACAGTCCTCGGCTCACGGCGAGCGACGCCTCCCTGCGACGCAGGCTGGAGACGGCGCTCGAACGCAACCGGCAACTCCGCGACCAGGTGGCCGACCTCACCCGAAAACTGGAGACCGCCCACGGCGAGATCCGTCGCCTCCGCGCGCTGGCGCCCCCAGCTCTCGACCCTCGTTGAGTCGGACACTCCGTCGCTGCTGCAGCACGAGGAAGACATGTCCATCTCGCAAGGTGCCTGGTCACCAACACCATCCGTGCCAGAGATCGACATAACCTCAAACACCAGTACGGCGTTGCAGAGCAGGTTCCAGCCCTGCTCCGGATGAGCGGCCACGACCTGCGCCGCCTCCCGGTCCGAGCTCTCAGCGGACGGGCACGTCGGCCTGTGCCTGCACAGCGAGTCCGGCATCCGGGAAGTGCTGGTGGAGGTCGTCGCGGTGTCGAGCTGATGGCTGCTTTCCATGGGGCTCTCCTACGGGGAGGGAGGCGATCCCGGGATTGTCCCGGGCTGGAGACATGCTGAAAGGGCGGCTGTCCGCCGTGCGGGCAGCCGTGGTGCGGGGGGGTACTGCGGGGCGGGCCCGAACTTGCTCACTGCTCCCGTCAGGCGGCGCTCCTGCGGGCCAGGCGACGCTTGAAGGAGCGGCGCTCCCTCGCGGACAGCCCGCCGAACACGCCGTACTGCTCGTTCCTCTCCAGGGCGCCGTCGAGGCAGGACTCCATCAGCGGGCAGCGACGGCAGACCGTCTTGGCCTCGTCCTCCCACATGAGCGCCGGACCGGTCTCGCCGATCGGGAAGAAGAGCTCGGGGTCCTCGTTCTCGCACGCCGGGCGGGGACGCTCGATGACGTCCGTGGTGGCGGCGCCGTTGTAGGGGGTGCGTACGATGGAATTGCGCATCAGGGCCTCCCAGAAGGTCCGTTACGACAGCCCCCGGGGTCGCACCCCCGAGGGCTGTTTGCGTGTGTGGCGGCCAGTGGCCGGAGCGTGGTGAGCTCCCGACGCTCTCCGCCGCCCCCGCCCGTGCAGGCGCGGAGACGACGGGCAATGCCGGGGGATTCAGCGGCGGTTGTTCTCCGACCGCTTGTTCTGCTCCGCGTTCTTCCGCGAGAGCTCAGCCTTCTTTTCGTCGGTCATCGGGCCGCCCTCCGCATCTGCGCGAGGGTGCGGCGGGCGCGGCGGCCGGCCTTCGCGGCGCGGGCGTCGCCGTCGGCCACCAGGCGGCACACCAGCTGATGGAAGGCGTCGGTCTCGTCCCGCTCCGGGCCCCGCCGGTTGTCGTCGTCCTCCATGTCCTTGAAGAGGCCGTTCGACGGGGCGATGGTGCGTGTCATGCTGGGCATCAGGTCCTCCGAGTCAGGTCCTGGACAGTCCGAGGGCTGCAATCCCAAGGGCTGTCACGATCACTCCCCAATTGGGGAGTCGACTGCTGTACGAGCAGCCACGGCCCCGGCCGCCCCCTCTTGAAGCGGGGCGGCCGGGGCCGTGGTCGTTCGTGCAACACCCAAGTCAGGAAGCGCCTGCACGAGACGCAAAGTCCTTCGCCCGCTGGAAGATCGAGGCGGGAAGGCCATGCCGGACTCGGAGCTCCTCGACCTCTGCATTGGTGAGGCCGTACCGCGAAGCACCGTTCACGTAGATCGCCAGAGCCTCGTAGTAGCTATCAGGGAGGACACCGCCGTTCTGCGCGATGACGTCGGCGCACTGCGGAAACGCAAGGTTGAGGATGGTGAAGGCGAAGTCCCTCTCCACCGTCCCATGCTCATCCGTGCCGGTCTCGCCCGCGTCCGGCTGCTCCTGAACCGTCCGGAGTCGGTCTTGCAACTCAGCGATCTGGTCCCGGTCGCGGCGCGCACGGTAGTTGGCGTTCTCGTACGCGGCCAGCGCCGCCTTCCGCGCGAGATGCGCCTCAGCGAGTTCGCCGATCAGACGCTGCACCTCGCTGTCCTTCGCCTCGATGCTCACGGCCTGGGCGACCGCCACCCGCTCAGCGCTGGCAAGCCTGTCCCGTAACGCGTCAGCGGTCGTGCGCCGTACAAACGGCAGCCTCATGCGACTGTCCCTTCAGGATGCTGATCAACTCGACTGCCGTACAAGCAGCCACGGCCGTGCCCGCACAAGCACGAGAAAGTGCGGACACGACCGTGGGCGCTCCTACGCCACAGGCGCGTATGCGGCAGTGGCCGGGGCAGAGCGGACCAGGTAGTCCGACATCGTCCACACATCACCGATCGCATACGGCTGACCGTCCGGCCGCAGGACGTCGCGGACGATGAGCGCCCACTGGGCGGCGTCCCGGCGCAGCAACTGCGCCGCCTCGGCAGGGTCGGTAATGAGGACCAGGACCTCGTACTGCCCCAGCGACGTCTGATAGATCGCACCCGGTCGGCGCGGGCCGATCTGCTCGTCAAGCGCCGCTCGTACGGGGCGCAGGGGGTTCAGTGCGGAGATGGTCATCGTGATGCCTCTCTGGGATGGGGCCGTGCACGGTGGTGGGAGGGAGTGGTGGTGCGGACAGCCCGCGGCCCCGGTCGGCCCGGTCTGTGACGGGTCGGCCGGGGCCGCGGTGGTGCAACAAGCGGGGTGAAGGTCAGGAGGAGAAGGGGGTCGTCCAGGCGGGGAACTCAATGGCGCAGGGTCCGCAGTGCATCTGGTGCCGGATGCGGCGCCACCCGGCTGCGGCCGCGCTGGCGAGGGTCGGCTTAGTCGCCCCGCACCGCACGCATTTCGGCGTCGGCCTGACCAGCGACGGCCGATCGGGGAACAGGCGCTTGATGTCGTCCTTGCGCCCGTCCGGGACCGTGACCAGCTCCGGATCCATCGGCGCCTCACACGCTTCCGCCGGCTGCTCGCCTACGAACTCCGGTACGCGCTGCGCATCGGCGGCCTCAGCCCGCGGCAGCACCGACTCCCAGTGCTCTCTGCGAACTGCCGCCGTCATGTACTGGCGGTCGAACCGCCGACGCTCGCGCTCCAGCACCTCACGCCGCGCCCGGCGGGTGGGCTCCTGCCGGCGCAGGCGCTGGAACAGCTCCTCCAGTCGCGCGCCGTCGCGGCACATCCGCGCTGCCGCGCTGGGGGTGCGCTTCGTGCAGGACATGCACCTGTCGATGTGGCCAAGCAGGATCTGGTGTGCCGCACTCGCGCTGAGCGCGACGGGCTTGAGCTGCGTAGCCGCCGGCAGCGTGCCGGTCTTCGGCTTGGGCAGCACCTTCGTCGCCCGGCGGGCGGCGACGGTCGGATTGGTCTCGGCAAGCTGCGTGCGCCAGAAGCGGGCGTCGATGTCGAGGTCAATGCGCCGGTTGCTGCCGATACAGCGGCGCGGGGTGGACTGCTGGTGGTGGTACGGGGTGGTGTGGTGCGGAGTCAGCTTCGGCGTGCCGAGGATGCCGGTGATCGGCGTCCAGCAGCCGCAGTTGGGGCACACGGTGTGCTCTTTGCCCGGCGTCAGGTTGATCTCGTTGGCCTTGAGTTCCGAGGCAACGATCGCCGGCAGGTCGCTGACCTGCTTCGTGCGGGGCTTACGGCGGCGCTTGCGCTCTTTAAGGTCCTTGTCCTGTACGGGCATCGCGGTGATCGACATGCAGGGCTCCTTCAAGAGGAGAGAGGAAGGGTGGCTGCGTCGCGGGTGAGCTCTCCAAACACCAGGCGTCCGACGGGACGTTGTCCTGACTGCTCGGACAGCGCATCAGCGCTGCGACGTGCGGAGGGAGCATCCGGCCTGGTGACCGGCCCAGGGGATTTGGAAGAGCATCGACCCTGGCCCTCCCCCTCCTCAGGGGAAGTGCTTCCTGCAGTGGAGCTGGTCAAGCGGTGCTGCGGTGCCGGGTAACCGTTCGGTCACTCAGGCACACCCCTAGGGTTCCCTACGGTTCCCTAGGGTGTCAAGCGGTACGGTAGGGAACCTAAGATTCGGAACACGAAAGAGAAGGAGGTGTCGGCGTGGGCCGGACCGACAACAGGCCGCCGTACGTACGGATCGCGGATCACTACCGCGACCTGATCATGTCGGGTGCACTGGCCACCGGAACGATGATGCCGAGCATCAAGACTCTGTCTGCGGAGTGGGAGGTCAGCACCGCCACCGTCGAGAAAGCCCTGCGCAAGCTCCGCGAGGAGGAACTCGTCAAGGGGATTCACGGCATTGGGACCGAAGTCATCGGCGCGCCCGTTCCCATGGCCTCGGGAGCCGAGCGACATGACCGCAGCAGCACGACCCACTCCTCGTGGGGCGAGGGCGAACAGTCCAGCGGACACACCGCCGGCATAGTGGCCGCGCCTGAGGAAGTTGCCCACGCGCTCGGCATCGAGGCTGGCGATGACGTAATCCGTCGAAGCCGTGTCTATCGGGATGCGCATGGGCTCATCTCCCACTCGACGTCCTGGATTCCCGCCGAGTTCGCGCAGGTCCTGCCGGAATTGGCGCAGAGTGAACGTCTCAAAGGCGGGCTGTCGCTCGACTTGATTGCCCGAGCTACTGGACAGCAAGTCGCCCGGCGGGTTTTGGAAGAAGGCGCACGAATCGCCACTCCGCAGGATCTGGAGCTCCTGGAGCTGGAGGCCGGTACCGTGGCGGCGATCCTGGTGCTGACCGTGAGATTCCTGGACGCCGACGGCCAACTCCTGGAGCTCGGCATCGATCTAGGTGCCCCAGGCCGAACACGTCGGACAACATCGGAGGCCCGGCGATGAACGCCCGCGATGTCATATACCTGGACGACGAACTTGTTCGCTCCCTGGAGTGCCGTCTGACGGAACTCCTCCGGGCCGAGCGGGCCGACACTCTGACCTTGGAAGGACGGTGCGAGATCAGCCGCATCTCTGCAGCCCTTTCCGGCAGACCAGGACCAGCGCCCCGTGCCATCCTCATGGCGGGAATGCCTGGTGCCGGAAAGACGACGCTGGCGCGCGCCTTCGAGCAGGCCGGGATGGTGCGCCTCTGCCCGGACGAAGAGATGTGGCGCCGGTACGGCCACTACGGACGCGATTACCCTCGCGGGCAATTCCGGGTCAGGGAGGCACCGGTCCTTAAGGACATCGCCCTGGAGCTCCAGGAGCACTTGTCGGAAGGGCGCGATGTCGTGGTGGACCACGGATTCTGGACTCCGGAGGAACGCGGGCAATGGGCAGCTTCCGCGATGGAAGTCGCCGGCTCTCCCGTGCTGATCTACCTGCCTGTACCACTGAAGGTGCGCTGGGAAAGGATCCAAGAAAGGAACGCCAACGCCCTTGTGGATGCGAACAGCATCGAGTTCTCGGAGGAGGATCTTCGACGCTTCGAAGGCCGCTTCGACCCCCCAACTGCCGACGAGCCGCACATCATCTTCAGCGGTGACACGGCCGCCGTATTGGCCGCAGTGGACGAAGCCTGGCCTCGACCCGGTGGTAGCCGACATTGAGTACCTCCTGAAAGCTCACGAGGCTCGCTCCGACCCCGCGGTTGTGGAACCAATCACACCTCCAGACACGGCTGTTGGTACATCACGACCGGCTCATCAGCTTCATCCACGCACAGCTCAACGAGGACTCAACAGGCAGCTACACACGGGATTTCGGGGTCTGGCTCTAGGCTCCGATCATGGCGAAGACGGAGGCCCACGGGGTGGGGAAGCAACACGAGCAGCGCGCTGGATGGATACCGGATCGTCTCCGCGAGCATCGGACGCGGCACGGTCTCTCGCAGGAGGAGGCGGGGGAGCGGCTGCGGCGAGTGGCTGAGGAGGCGGGACTCAAGGAGATCCCGGCTGGCAATCCCCAGACGCTGAGCATGCATGAGCAGGGGGAAAGCTACCCGGGGCCGCCGTACCGGCGGGCGTACTGCTTGTTGTACCGGGCTACGGAACCCGCGCTCGGCTTCCGCCCCGCGTTGCCGGGGGAGGATACGCGCTTCGACGTGACACCGCTGTCCGACCAGCGAAACGGCTCGCACGTGCTGGCTGTCGAGCGTGCGCTCACCCGGATCTCTGATGGGCAGGGTTTTGACAGCTACGGGTGGCAGCAGCGGGTGATGGAGGCGTGGAAACGCCGTCACACCGGTGGTGATCCGCATAAGCCGTGCGTGGTGTTGGTCGGGGGCTATGCCGGTTCCGGCAAAACGGAATTCGCACGATTCTTGACGCAGCTCACTGGCTGGCCGCTCGTGGACAAGGATCCGCTGACAAGGCCGCTGGTGGAGCCGTTGCTTACTGCTCTGGGGTCTCAGCCGCAGGACCGCCATACGGAGATCTACCGGAACCAGGTGCGGCCTGCGGAGTACGCGGCCCTGATGCAGGCTGTGCACTCGAACATCGCCTGCAAGATCAGCACCGTCGTGACAGCTCCGTTCATCGCGGAACTCACGGATGAGCAGTGGATGCAGCGGTTGGTGAACCGGGCTGCCGCGTACGGCGTGGATGTGGCGCCGATCTGGGTGCAGTGCGATGTGGAGTCGATGCACGAGTACATCTCCCACCGCGGTGCCGCGCGCGATGCCTGGAAGCTCGAACGGTGGGAGGAGTACCTGGCCACCATCGACATCGACAAGCGCCCAGCTGTGCCCCACCTTCTCGTAGACAACCGGATGGGCGGGGCGATCTCCCTCGCTGACCAGGCCCGGCAGGCGATCAGGGCGGTGTACGCGTGAACGGGACGCAGGGTGTCATCCTGTACGGCCCGCCGGCATCGGGTAAGGACACCGTCACCGCTGCTCTCACGGACCTGAACCCGGCGTACTCACAGTTCGCTCGGCTCAAGGTCGGCTCGGGCAAGAGCGCCGGCTACCGGATGGGTACCGCAGAGCAGCTGCACGAGCTGGAGGTCGCGGGTGATGTCGTCTACGCGAACACGCGGTACGGCAACACGTACGCGATCGACCGACCTGGCGTCGATGCCGCATTTACGGCAGGGGTGCCCGTTGTGCACCTCGGGCAGATAGACGGCATTCGTGCGCTGGTCGAGGGCTACCCGGCCGACTGGACCGTGGTGTTGCTGTGGTGCCCCCGCGAAGTGACCGCGGAGCGGTCTGCGGGGCGCGGCGACGGCGACACGGAGGCGCGTTTGGTGGCGTGGGAGGCGACGCGTGAGGACCTGGCCGCGCATCCGGGCGTGACCTGGGACCTGAGCGTGGACACTACGGATGTGTCTCCGCGGGATGCGGCGCGGCTGATCGACAAGGTGCTGGCGCAGCGGGCGGGAGCGGCGACGGCATGAACGAGGGCTACGGCTGGGCGAGTCGGTCCAAGGCGTCGGCGAGCGCCATCTCGCTGTCGTCCTTGGAGTCGTCCCACCGGGCCAGCGTGGTCGCGGCCGCGCGCAGCATCTCCGACGGGAGCCCGGCAGCCTCAAGAGTGTCGGCGGCTTCTTCGAGTTCGGGGCCCCAGCGCCATGCGCGTGCTGCGGTTTTGGCGACGTACTCGGGTTCGGCCAGGTACGAGCGGGTGCGGTGTGAGGCGATGTCGGTGAGTTCTTGGTCGACACCGTGCTCGCGGGCCATTCCGAGTGCGAGTGCGGCGAGCACGCGTGAGGTCTTCTGGTACGTCGTGTACGACAGTTTCAGCGCGGACGCGGCACCGATGCCGGTGCCCAGGGCTTGTGTGCGTACGTCGGTGTCGGCGAAGAGGTTCTCGATGCGGGCGACTGCGGCGGCCGGGCCGGACAGGAACAGCCGCGGGGTCTTTCCGTTGACAGGTGGGGAGCCGACGACGCTTCCGTCGATGACAGCCTTGACGCTGGGGGTTAGCAGGTCAGCGATGTACTGCATGCGCTCGGGTGCGATCGCGTTGGCGTCCAGGTACCAGCCGCCGAATCCGTACGACGCGACCTCTGCGGCGACGTCTTCGGCAGCAGCGGGTGGGCAGAGGCTGATGACGATGTCGGCACGGTCCACGACTTCGGCGATCGAGTTCACTGGTACGAGGCCGTGTTCCTCGGCGCGGGCGGTGCTCGCCGGGCTGCGTCCGGCCGGGCACCACAGCACCTCGCGTGCGTTCGCACGAGTGCAGGCTGCGACGGCAGCGCCCATGCTGCCGGGGTGCAGGATCGCGACGGTGGGCTGGTCGTCCACGGCGTTACTCCGAGGTTTCGTTGAGCAGGATGGGGATCGCTTCGGCGGCGGTGTCGACCGTGTGGTCGGCGGTGGCGAGGCCTGTGGGCCAGGGGCGGCCGCGCAGCCAGATCGTGCGGAGGCCGGCTCGTCGGCCGCCATCGATGTCGGTGATGGGGTTATCTCCGATGATCCAGCCGCCTTCGGCGAGGTCGTGTCCGCAGCGGGCGGCGGCCAGTTCGAAGAGCCGCTCGTCTGGTTTGCGGATCTCCAGGTCGCCGGAGACGGCGATGCCGTCGACCAGGTCGGCGAGACCGGATTCTGTGATCTTGCGGCGCTGGATGTCGCTGGCGCCGTTGGTGATGATGCCGATCGTCCATCCGGCCGTGCGCAGTTGGGCGAGACCTTGCACCGCTTCGGGTCGGCAGGTTACGGCGGCTGCAACGAAGCCGGTGTACTCCTGCCACAACTGTTGGGCGGGTACCGCCAACTGGAATACGGCGCACAGCTCAGCAAAATTGGCGAGGTTGGCTCGGTCAGCCAGTTCGAGGCGGAGCCATCGCTCGGTGGCCTCGTCGAAGCCGTGTGCTCGGCACAGGGCGGCAATGGCGTCGCCGTACGCCATCTGACGGTCGACCAGGGTGCCGTCAAGATCGAAGAGGGCCAAGGGCGTGGGCATGTCTGTGACCTTAGTGGCCTTGTGTGCCCGCCTTGCGGGCTGCCCCGGGCAGAACCGGTTCGGTGTTCGTCCAGCGATCTGGGGTCAGGGGGTGCCGGTCGGCCGGAGGGCGTCGAGGGCGGCATCGAGGGTGGGCGGCACGCCTGTCCAACCGTGGGGGATGAGGAGTCGCAGCTGCGCGTCGTCAGGCGGGCCCAGTCGCTTTGGCCTGCAGTCGAGGACCGGAATGAGTCCGAGCTCCATGTTGTGGAGCAGGACGGGCTTGCCCGCGGCGACGACAGTGATGAGCTCCTGCCGGGCGGCACTCCCGAGCACGTGCATCCGCATCTTGCCGGGCTTCGCGCGGGTACCGGTGACGACGAGGCCGTCGAGAGACGCGGCGAACTCCGCCCAGCGGGCGGTGTAGTCGGCGCGGTCAGCGAAGACGGCGTGGAAGTCGAGGAGTTCGATTCCGTCGGGCAGGGCCTGGCGGATGGTGTCGACACGGTGCTGCCAGTTGGGGCGGTCGCGATAGACCGGGGGTGCGCTGAGGTAGATGCGTACCGGGTCGCCGGGGCTGCGGTTTGCGGCGATCTTCCGCATGGCCTGGACGTAGCCGCGCCGGCGCGCGGGCGGGGCGTAGCTGTCGGGTGTTGCTGGGGCGCCGGTCGCGTTCATGCTGCTCATGATGCCGTGCTCCCTGCTGGTGCTGTACTGCGGCCGGTCACGGCGCTGCTGACGCTCGGTCAGGGTGCTTTGGGGGAGCGGCGACACGGTTGTTCTGGGAGTGTCGTTACGCACCGTGGTGGGAGTAGTGTGTCAGCGGATAAGATCCATACGCAGACATGCTTGATCCCCGCGAGGTGGTGCTCCGGGGATCGTGGCCGACGACCTATAGGGGGTCTCGACATGCTGAAGGGTACCCGTACCTTCACTGTTCGATCTTCAGGCACCCGCTGTAGCAGCGACGATACGTTCGTCGCTCCGGCTGGGTGCCTTTTGGGGTTTCCGCGCTTCGACGGAGCGCGGGCGCACCTCTCCCCCGAGGGGGTTGAGATGAGGTAGTCACATTCGGCGGGGCCCGCTCTGCGGGACTTCTAGCCGCCCAGGGCCCGGCTCTCCGGTGATTTGCCGTCACCACAGTCCAGCGCCCTACGTGTCTCCGCTTCGGCCTGCCAGGGCCTCCGCGGAGGGGTTGTCCGCCCCGGTGCCATCCGGCTGCGAACGGTCCAACTTCTTGGTTCTCCCCGAACCTGCATCACCCACCAGGGGGTTTTGCTGTACCTGCCCTCGCGAGTGAGGAAGGCGTGTGCCATTTTGCATTACCTGCTGAGCTATTGCCAGCCCACGCATGCCTGTTTCATCCAGGTATGCCCATATCTGCGTCCTGTGATGTTCCTGAATGCACAGAACACTTCCCCCCTTTGCACCGCCCTGTCCGCCGACACGAACTCGTGCACGCCTTCAGCTCGCCGTGCAGGGCCTCACGCCCGCAGCTCGACCAGTGGGGTCATCAGACTGCATCCGCGGTCCGTGTTCGGTGCTCCCCTCGAGGTCCCCATCCCGTGGGACGGGACGCGTTTCAAGATTTCTACTCACCGTGCGGGAGCATCGGGGGTAATCGGGGCTGATCGTCCTTTGTCCACAGGCCGCCCGTTGCAGGGTCAGCGGGTGGATACCGAATCGCGAGTTCCGGCTGTTCCAAGGGGTGTCTGCCTTGGCGCCTACACCAGCCCCAGGACACGGACGACGTTGAAATGCGCGGCCTTCACGGCGCCCGCTGTTCCGGTCGGGGCGGTGTGCCGATGAGTGTCATGGCAGCATCGGCCGTCGCGCCGGACCGCTACTTCGACGACCTTGTCGACGAGCCCCTCGTACTTCCCGGGCAGCGCACTGCGCTGCGGCCGGTGGCGCCTACTGAAAAGCCGGGCAACGACTGCCCGGAGGACCCCCTGCGCCTCGGTCGGAAGATGCGGCTGCGGCTGCGCGACGCTGTCCAGGCGTTGCTAGCTGACCCGTCGATCGTCGGGCAGTCGGATGTCGCGAGGCTCGCAGCGGTGGTCTTGTACGCGAAGTCGCGGGCGCCCAAGGGCGATAGGAACGACAACGTGACGTCGATCTGGGTTGCGGAGCTAGGCCGGTGGATGGGTGTGGGGGAGTCCACGGTGCACCGCCGTGGGCTGGCCCCGTTGCGTGCGTCTGACGGGCTGCACACCGAGGAGGTCCGAGACGCGCAGGGCTATCCGACGGGGCTGAGGTGCCTGGTGATGCCTTTGTGGCAGGCCCGCACGCACGGCGGGGCCAGGCACCCCCTGGCGCTGTCGAAGGCGGAGCTGGCGACGCTGTTGCGCCTCATCGAGGCGCTGTTCGGGCACGGCTGGACGCCTGAGGACAAGGATGCGACGCCCCCGGGCCTGCTGGCCGGCCGCAGGGGCAAGGGGGCTGCGACCGACCGGCTCGCTCTGCTGCTGATGGTGCTGAACACGAGGGCGTCGGGCTGGCTGCAGCTGGTCGGCGGCTCGGTGAAGAAGCGAGAGGGTCGCGGGGCGGCGACGCTGGCCCGGCTGCTGGGCTGCTCGCCCGCGGGTGCCCGGAAGGTCCTGGCGCGGCTGACGGAGGCGGGTGTCGTGGTGCGGCAGCGCAGGACGACGTCGACGCGGATGAACGGCCGGGCCCGGGTCATGGTGCTGCCGGTAGCCCGCGCGTACGGCCGCACTCTGGCCTCTGTGGAGGCTGTTCAGAGCCCTGAGAGCATGTTTTCGGCGCGTCCCGATGGTGCAGGCGGAGATCATGCTCCGGCCGGTACGGCTGGTGCCCTTGGTACGACTGGAATCGGTGGTGCTGAGGGAACCGAGGGTGGGGCGGATCAGGAGCGTCCCGATGGTGCAGAGCTCCACGCAGTCCACGCTTCTGGGGTTACTGCCGTAGTTCCTCCGCAGCTCTCTTGTGGCTTTTCCGGCGAAGGCCGTGGTGGGACCGGTGGTCTGCCGGAACGCGTGTGCGTGCGCGAGGACCAGGCCGTGGACGGCGATGCCGCTGCCAGGCTGACGCTGGTCGACGGCGAGGGTGGCCCGCTGCGCGGGGAAAAGCCGCAGAAGTCCCCAGTCGCTGAAGCAGGGAAGGGCAACTGCGGGCCGGTGGCCGGAGGCAGCGTGCGGGCCGTCGATGACCGCGGTCAGGGCCGGCAGCAGCGGGGGAGGGTGGCTCTTCCGTCGCTGGATCTGCGGGCCGTCCTGGCACCGGTCCGGCTGGTCTGGGCTCGCCTGGAGCGTCCTCCCGTCCGGCGCCTGGTGGAGGCCAAGGTCCGTACCGAGCTGAGGCGGGTGGCCGGGGTCACCGGTCCCGCCGACGCGCCGCAAATCCTCGCCGACCGGCTTGCCCGGCGTCTGGAACACCAGATGCGGCTGGGGCCGATCACCGATCCGGTGGGCTGGCTGATCGGCCGGGGCCTGCCGCAGATCCAGCTGTGCGCGGAGCCCCGGTGCGACGAGGGCGAATTGCTCGACTCCGGCCGCGACTGCCCGCGCTGCGAAGACCGGCAGGTCGACAGCCGTGCCACCCGCAAGACCGTCGCGGCCGCCGTCGACGCCGCGATGCCCGGAGCGTCCGAGACCGAGCGGCGGGCAGCCACCGACCGGCAGCTGCACGAAACGGTGACGGCCAGGGCGTGGGCGCAGGCGTACCGGTGGGAGCAGGTTCGCGTCCGGCAGGCCGCAGCGAAGGCGGCCCGCGCCGAAGCAGCCGTCGTGCAGCCGGTCATCGACGCTCCGGCCGTGCCCGTGACTTCGGTCGTGTTGCCCGCGCCGCACCCGGCTGTCGCCGTCCCTGCCCCGGACCTGGAGAGCGTCGATGTCGACGACGGCCAGGAGCTCGTCCTCGAGGACCTGACCCCCGACGAGATCCGCCAGTGGCGGGTGCGGGGGATGAAGGACCACCAGGTGGTCATCGACCACATCGACCGCTACGGCGAGCCGTCGGCCCGACGCCTGTTCAGCAACCAGTTGGTCGACCAGGCGGAGCACCGATCCGGGCTCGAGCACCTGAACCTCGGATACTCCACCTGGGGGCAGGCGTGAGCGGCGGCGAGGTGTCCGGCGTCGACCTTGCGCGCCAGGCGTTCACCGCCGCCCGGGAAGCGGCGCGGAGGAACGGTGCCTCCCCGAAGAAGCCACCGAAGCGGCGTACGGGCCCGCTCGTACGCCACGTCGGCCGCGATCCGCTCGGACTCGGTACCGCGCTCGGGATGATGATGACCGAGCGCGGCATGGTCGCCCCGGCCGCCGGCGGCACCCTCCTGGACCAGTTCGAGAGCATCCTCGCCACGACCGCACCCGAGCTCGCCGGACATGTCCAGGCCGTGTCGTTCGACGTCGATACCGGCCACCTGGGCCTCGTCCCCGAGGCTCCCGCGTACGGTACGAAGCTGCGCTGGAGTGCGCCGAAGCTGATCGTGGCCGTCAACGCGAAGGTCCGGGGCGCGCACGTCCGCGCCCTGCACGTTTTACCGCCCGACCCCGGGAGGATCGGGCCCGCCGTACCGGCCGCCGCCCCGCGGCCGTCGGCGGCCCCGCCCGCTGTTCCCTGGCGGCATGCCTCTCCGGAGGGCTACCGACAGGCCATCGAAGCGCACCGCGCCGCTGCGCCGCCGTCGAGGGAGGACCCGGCAATCGCGCAGGCGGTGAAACGGCAGACGGCTGCGATGCGCGCGCTCAGTACCAGGGCGTTCCCCGAGCCAACACCGTCGATCGGCACTGCCCGCGGCCGGCGGCGACGCGAAGCCGAGGCCACCCACGCGATGGCAGTGCGCCGTGCACGGGCGGAACGGACGAACGTTGCTGTCCAGACACCGCAGATGCAGCCCCGGCAGGCGGCGTCGTGACCGGGGTGTCCCGTGCCATTGATGTGCTGGTACGCGGGTCGACCGAGGCGGCTTCCACTACTAGATTTCAAACAGGAGTTCGAATAATGGATGCGTCAGAACCGCTCGGATACGCACCGATACCGGCATACAGCCCCCAGCGCCCCAACGGCAACGGCATCGTTGGGCAGCACCCCGCGACCGCCCCCGGCGGCACGGGCACAGGTACGACAGCAGGAGGAAACCAGTGAGTGACCGCAGCACGATCGAATGGACCGAGGCGACGTGGAACCCGACCACCGGCTGCGACCGCGTCTCCTTAGGCTGTGACAACTGCTACGCCCTCACGTTGGCGAAACGCCTGAAGGCGATGGGGTCCGCCAAGTACCAGAACGACGGCGACCCGCGTACTTCCGGGCCGGGCTTCGATCTGACGGTGCACCCGGACGCACTGCGGGTGCCGTACGGGTGGAAAAGCCCGCGGACGGTGTTCGTGAACTCCATGAGCGACCTCTTCCACGCCCGGGTGCCGCTCGACTACGTGCGGCAGGTCTTCGCCGTGATGGCAGACACCCCCCAGCACACCTACCAGGTCCTGACGAAGCGGGCCCGCAGGCTGCGGCTGTCCGCCGACCGCCTGGAGTGGCCGCCGAACCTGTGGATGGGGGTGTCGGTGGAGACCGCGAAGGAACTGCCCCGCGTGGACGACCTGCGGCAAGTACCGTCCGCTGTGCGGTTCTTGTCCTGCGAACCGCTACTGGGGCCGCTCGACGGCCTCAACCTGAACGGTATCCACTGGGTGATCGCCGGAGGCGAGTCAGGGGCCCGGTACCGCCCGGTGCGGGAAGAGTGGCTGACCACGATCCGCGACACCTGCCAGCAGGATGATGTCGCCTTCTTCTTCAAGCAGTGGGGCGGCCGCACGCCGAAGACGCACGGCCGCACCCTGCAAGGCCGCACCTGGGACCAGATGCCACTGACCCGGCCGGCTACTGCCGCAGGCTGACCGGGCTGCTCCGGTTCAGACGGCCGGGCGGGAGCACAATCCGGCCGTTGTCCTTCAGCTCCTTGAGCGCCTTGGCGGCGTCACTGGCCCGCCACTGGGAAGTCTCCAGCAGCAGCCACTGCCCGAGCTGCTCCAACGTGGTCCCGCCGTTCTTCAAACGTTGCTCGACCAGGGCGAGCAACTCGGGATCGATGGCGTCGCTCTCGAAGAAGGATTGCTGGCCCATCGGTACGCCGCCTCGGCACCGCGGGTCCTTGAAACTGAGCCCGGAACTGCGGTCCACCTTCCACATCGCTGCTTTCATCACCTCCACACCCTTCTTGTGGCCGGTGCCGAAGACGAGGTACAGAGGCTTCCCCGTGCGAGGGACCACCTGGAACTGCAGGCGGTAGCCGAACCCTGCCCGCTGCAGGGCCTCGCGGTAGGAGGCCAGCCAGGCCCGCCACTTCTCCTCGCTCCGCTCCTCGCGGGCGGCCGACTCCCAGTGGCCACGGCCGCCGAAAACGACGTCAAGGAGGTCGGCGTTGAGGTCCTCACGGCGGCTGAACCAATTCGGCCCGAACGTGGTGATCACTTCGCTGGCTGGGTTCCCTGCGATCCGGTGCATCAACTCCAGCGGCACGTTCACACTGCCCCAGCTGTCGAAGACCCCCAGGATGGGATTCCCCCACGCTCCGACCTCGGTCAGGATCCGCTCACTGTCCGGGCCCGCCTCGCCATGACGGACCACCACCCGTACGGGAAGCTGGTCAAGCGGCCCGAACTGGCGGGTGAGTTCAGCGAGAAGGTGCTCGTAGCGGTTGCGCTGGCGCTCGATGAACACCAACTGGACCCGCCCCGGAGAAAGCCCCATCCGGGAGACCGCGGTGTGCTCCAGCAGCCGCCGCAGGGCGAACACCGGCGAGCCGTCCTCCCCGCCCTCGTACCGTCCCGGGCCCGCGAAGGCGTCCAGCAGCGTGACCTTGGGCCAGCTCCGCCCGTTCCTGCCGTTCGGCTGGAGCAGTATCGGCCACCACGCGTCGAAGTAGTGCTGGTAGAGCAAGTGCTTGGCCGCCGTCGCCGGCTCCAACTGCCATAACGGACTGCTCATCGTGCGCCCCCATCTGTCGGCATCCCCACCCCAGAGCACTGACTGTTCGTCACCGAGATTGTGAGTGCCCTCACCGCGCAAGCGCCAGAGGACCTACGCGCCGAGCCCCGCGGCCCCGCAGCGGCCGGCGGAAAGCCCCGGCTGCGCCGGCCGAGAGCACAGGGGGCGTTGGCGTGTCCCCGGCAGTACGTCAGAGCGCCTGACCCACACCCCGAGTGCGGGTCTTTGCAGGTCAGGACAATTGTCAGTGGCAGCCTCTAGCGTTCTCAACACTGTTATCTGCAGGCCGACTTGGAGAAGGGAGTGGCTGGTGGAGCAGGAGGTCCTGAGGGCGTTCCGGTATGCGCTGGATCCCACCGAGGCCCAGGTGGACATCCTTCACCGTTACGCGACCGCGTCGCGCTGCGGCTTCAACACCGCCCTCGGCATGAAGGTCGCCGCCTACGAACGCTGGAAGGCCGGCCGTAACCACCTCATGAATCAGGGCCTCACGAAGGCCGAGGCGACGAAGAAGGCTCCCAAGGTCGCGATGCCCAACCGCAACCAGACCCAGGCCCTGTGGCGTGCCTCCCGCGGCCAGCCCTTCATCGGCCCGCTCCACGAGGGCGAGGAACGCCCCACCCCGTACCCCTGGTGGGAGGGTGTGAACAACCGCGCTTACTACACCGCGTTCGAGGACGCCGCACCATCTGTGAGAGTTCTGCGAGAGACCCGGGAGCCGACCCGTCTCCGCAGGCCGCCGCTCGCAAAAGCCCACTCAAAACCTGCACGTTGTGCGACGGGGTTCTGAGAGGCTGCCGCCATGGATCTCGCGCCCGATCAGGCCGCATTGGCGGTAGAACGTCACGACTGCCCGAACTGTGACGCGCCCGCCGGTAGCGCCTGCCGCACTCGGGGCGGGAAGACCGCCGCGAAGTACCACACCCCGCGCTTCGTCCTCGTCCCCGCGCTCCGCGAGGAACTGGAGATCCCCGTCCCCGCCGACCGGCTCCCCGGCCGCGCGTGGAAGCAGGGCCCCGCGCTCGCCGTCGTGCCCGCGCCCCGCACCGAGCGGCCGATCCGGATCGGGTACGCGAGGACCTCGACCGCCCGCCAGGAACTGGCGAGCCAGCTCGAAGCCCTCCACCGTGCGGAGTGCCACAAGGTCTTCAAGGAGCAGATCAGCACCCGCGTGAAGGTGCGGCCCGAGCTGGAGAAGGCGCTCGCGCTGGCCTACCAGTTCAAGGAGGCCGCCCCGGAGACGCCCGTCATCTTCACCGTCCACGAGCTCAAGCGGCTCGCGCGCAACGCGGCCGAGCTGATGACGCTGTCCGCCGAGCTCCAGGCCGGCGGCATCCAGCTCGAACTTTTCACCGGCCCGCTCACCGGGATCTACGACCCCAACGGCATGGGTGCCATGTTTTTCGCCGTCCTCGCCGTCGCCGGCCAGATCGAACGCAACTACATCCGGGAGAAAACCCTCGAAGGCCAGGCCACCGCAGCCGCCAAGGGCAACCACGGCGGACGCCCGAAGGTCATCGACGACGACATGCTCACCTTCGCCGTCGCGCTGAAGAACAAGGGCGTCCCCGTCCCGGAGATCGCGAAGAAGCTAGTCATCAAGACGGGGAAGAACGCGGGCAAGAACCCCTCGCTCGCCTCGCTCTACCGGGCACTCGCCGAACCGAGGAAGCCGCGGCGAACGACGGCCTACCACTGCGGCCCAAGCCCGTCCGCATCCGCCAGCCCGAGGACCCGCTCACCCCCGAAGAGATAGACCTCCGCCAGCGCCTCCAGACCCAGCCCCACCCGAACGCGGAGATCCGCAGCTCGACCCCATGATCGTTCTCGCCGATAACCGCTGTACCGATGTTCCCCGAGGCCGGTTTCGTGGACATGGCGCAGTGAGGCACGCGTACAACCTCGACGTCGGGCAGCGGCCGTAGGCGGTCTAGCTACGGCTGGTGGCACCGCCGCTCGTTGTCGGTGTTTCAGACGAAGGCTGTGGTTTGGAACTACTGCTTCGCAGCCCATACCGACAGCCGTTGCCTTCGCGGCGTTCTGGGCGGGGCGCAGGACGCTGAGCAGAACTGGGGTGGTACGGGCCGCATGGCCGGACTGTCCCAGAGGTGTTTGCTGCAGGCTTCGCAGGAGTTGTCGACAGAATTTCGAATACGTGTGGCTTCCTGGATTGCCACCGTGGTCAGGCGTAGTTGTTCGCGTTCGATTGCATGGCGGACCGCCAGGGCTTCTTCCTGTGGAAAGCACTCATCGAGCAGGTCGGGGTCAATGAAGCAGTAGTCGATGATCGCGGCCATCACTTCTGTTGCGGCGCCTTGGGCGACGGCCGCCTTGATCAGAAGGTCGCCTTCAAGTGCTGCGTGTGTGGCTTCGGCCTGTCCTGTGTGGACTTCGCGCCGTGTGAGTCCCCAGTCCCGGGCCATGTCGGTGAGTTCCTCTGGGTCCTGCTCTGGAAGATGGCTGGTGCAAAACGGGAGGAAGACATCGTTGATCGGATGGCGGCTGCACATCGGTGACCGGCAGAGCTCGTAGAGGAGATCCTGGTTCAGAATCAGTTCGAAGCGGCGGCCCTCGCACACCACGGTCGCGCTGCTGAGGTGCGTGTACAACTCCATCTGCAGGTTGCCCCGCATCTCCAGGCCAGACAGGGCTCCGGCGAGCGCGAGGACCGTACCGCAGGGAACGGGGCCGCCGATGAGGGTTGATTCGAACACCTGCGGACCAGGCCACGGTTCGTCATCGGGGTGGTAGTCCCCTTCGTGTACGAGCTCGAACGCTGGCAGCGTGGAACATTCGGCCAGAAGGCTTCGGAAGGGGAAAGTCTTCGGCGTCTGAGGGGTTGCGACTTCGCGGAGGAGCGTGGTGTATTTGCCGCCGGTCCTGCGTTGGGCTTCGCGGGCGTGCTTGGCGGCGGTGCTTTGACGACGTGGCACGAGAGGTCCGATTCCAGCGGGGCTACCCACGTTCGCCCGCCGATTCGAGACACGACGCGGGGGCGTGGGACCCGAAGGTCCTTGGCCGATCACCGATCCGACGACGTGGGCGTGGGATCTGCGGCGGGGGGCGTGCACGTCCAGCCGTGCGCACCGTAGCGCACGTCGCGAGCCAGACGGAGGTCTGCAAGCCTGGCGTCACCCGTCCGAGGGAGTCATGACTCGGCGCGACCGCGTTGACTGGCGAAGAGCGGGGTCAGGGCCAGGCCGCGGGAGGTCAGGCGGCGGGCGGCTGGCTGGACGGTGTGGCCTGGTCGGCGGGCTGGTCCAGCTGCTGCTGGCGGCGCCGCTGCTCGTTGCGATGCTCTTCGACGCGCTGAGTGAACTTCTTCAGTGCCTCGTCCTCCTGATCGGGCCCGTATTCGCTGTAGTGGCCGATGCCGAGCCGGACTGCGTTGGCTTCCTCTTCGATGGCGTCGGCGGTCTGCTGGAGGAAGTAGCTGCGCTCGCGGAACTTGTAGTAGCCGGTGAACATCGCGGCGATCGTGATGGCGAAGCTGATGGCGGTCAGGGTGACGCTCTGCCATGTCAGCTCCCTGCCTGTGTCCAGGGCCGCGATCGTGGTGGTCAGGGCTGAGCCGCTCATGATGAGGGTCTGCAGTCAGTTATGGATGCTCCGGTAGCGGAGGCTGTCGGCCTCGTACTGCTCCACCAGCAGTGCGACATCCTCCCTGTACACGCTGCGCTGCAGCTTCAGGGACGGTGGATGGGCCGCGTTGATGCCGCGTGCGGACAGCTTGAGAAGCGCTAGATCGTCCTCAAGATCGGCGATGGGTTCTGTTCTGCGTCGCCGGGCGTCAACTACGGCTCCCGTCACGCAAAGACAGCTCAACAGGGCGCAGAGAATGCCCGGGGCGAACAGAACCGCACGCGAGGTCGCCTGCCAGCTCCACACGGTCCAGACGATTCCTGCGGCCAAGGAGAGGCAGGCGACCAGTACGGCCACCCGTTGTACTCGGACTACTGAACTTGTTCTTTATCTTCCGCGCCCCGTCGCCACGGACGTTCGTTTTTCTCACGAGACTTGTTGAGCTCGCTGCCAGACGAAGTGTTGTCGCTCGCAGTGAAGATGGGACGAACCGCATCAACCGATGTTGTCGCCTATCAGCTTTCGCGCTCCGGCAAACCGGGCCAAGTGCCGGTAGAGGGGCGGTGCGGTCACGGTGACGAAGAGCGCGAACAGGGTGAACGGCAGCAACCCGAGGGGCCGGAGCAGGTAGTCCGGGTGCTGGGAAATCTGCGGCCAGTTGACGTAATAGTTGGCGGACACATCCACGACCATGACCGCGCCAGCCACGATCACGGCAATCGGTCGGAGTCGTACCAGCAGAACGACCACCAGGGGGTCGAGCACGACCAGGGCGACGAAGTAGAACCGGATGGGAGCCGGTGCAGGAGAGGAATAGCTGTTGTGGCCACCACCTGCCAGGTCCACGACGTGCATGGCGGTTCCCCAGAGGAAGCAGATGACATACACCGTCACTACGAACAGCATCCGTCGCCGCAGGTGAGGCGGTCTCGCATCGCTACCCTGGGCCATCGGACCTGTCGATGCTTGCTGCGTCATGCTGCCCCCGGTTGGTTGGCGGCACCCTACTTCACCTGGCGCAGCGCCTCTCGGGAAATCCTGCCAGCCCCCGGCAGGTCCGCCACGCATCGGCTGAGACCAGAACATTCCGGCTTCGAACGGCGTCTCGCACTGGGTCGCTCACCTGGGGATTCGCCGGACGTGGGGGCGGCCTTCGTCTGATCCTGTGCTCCGACCAAGGTGCACGTGACCACGACGAAGGCCGTGAGTATGAGTCTGCTGCCTGATGCTGTCCGGAGGGAAGCGTTCGCGGAAGCGTCACGCTTCCGGGGCGAGTTCTACGAGTGCCTGACCGCTCGGCGCGACGAGTTGTTCGAGTTGGTGGACGCGGTGTTGTGTGCGGACGGGGCGGTGAAGTCCCCGGTGGACTTGACGCTGCTGCCCGAGCACCGTCGTGGGCACGGAGCAATGTATGGCGGCCTGAACCACGGCCGGATCAACGTCGATCGGCTGCGAACGGTGCTGGCCGGGCTGTCGCTGCCTCGCTTCGACGGCGGACGCCTGGTCCTGGCGGTCAATGTGTCACCGTGGTTGCGGTCGGACGCGCCGTGCTCAGCCGATCGGCTGTTCTGCCACGTCTACGGCCGCGCGAAGACAGCCTCACAGTTCATCCCAGGCTGGCCCTACTCGTTCGTCGCCGTACTGGAGCCGGGCGCCACATCATGGACCGCGATTCTGGACGCGGTCCGGCTATTGGGATCATGTGGACAGGGGGAGGTGTGCTCATCAGCCACTACCGGCCCCGGACGTCCTGGAAGGGCGCTGTTGCCACGAACGAGCGGCGCAGAAATCAGCCTGCGATTGCAGCACTCCAAGCGGCCGTGATGCAGCCTTCCTCCCAGTGCCACCACCCTTGGGCTTCCCCGTGTTCCAACAGCTTCTTGATACGCGGGAGGTTCGCGTCCGGAGGGACGTCCAGCGCCACCATCTGAAACTGCTCGATCCCCTCACCGGTCGTCCCGAGGTCGTGGAAGATCTTGAGCACCTTCTGCCGGGCGGCGGTCGAGCCGCCGTCCTTCAGCACGATCAACCGGATCGTGCAGTTCTCCGAGGCCCGGACCGTCTCACCGGCCCAGCGGGCGCCTTCCTCGTCGACGTCCACGCGGATGATGTCATCGCTGGAAACTCCACGTACGAACCAGGGAGTGTTGTCAAGGCGGACCGTCCCATCACCGAGGTCCACCGCCCACAAACTCTCCACGCTCGCCGGCGGCCAGCCGTCCTCGTCCACTTCCATCCGGAAGTGCACCTTCACGTGCTCGTTGCTGATGCTCACTGCCGCCCCCCGATCCCACGCTGCCCTCTCGGCAGCGGCGGACACTGAGATGTCCATGACCGCCAGTGTGGCCACAGCCACTGACAACGCTTCATCCGGGGCAGGCAGTGATCTAGTCACACGCGGCTTCAGCACAGGCGTCCGGGCAACGATCGCGGTACTGAGGGGCAGCGATCTACACCAGGCTTGTTGGTTCGCTGGCCAGCCCTATTCAGGAACACCCCTTCGAACCTGAAAAGCACACAGTGACACGTCCTTGACGGAGTGAGATCAGAAGCTGTGCGACAGCCTCTCGCCTGCCCGACCCGTGTTCCCAAACCGCGAGGCGCCGGACCAGGGCGGCCACCCGGCGCCAAGAACAAGCACCGGGCACCCCGCTACGACGTCGGCAAGACCGTCAAACGCCCCGAGACCCTCAAGGCCATCGGCAAGCCAGGAAGATCCTGGTAGATAAAGAACAAGCTGAGTGTGCTTGCGCCAGCTTGCGTTCCAGCCGTGCGGTATCAAGCTGCAGCTGTCCCCAGTTCATCAACTGCTCCAGGGGGCTACCGTTGATTTTTGCTGTATCGCTACTGGAGTCATCGTCAAGGTTTCTTCTGACCTGCTCGTAGGCGATTTGCAGCCGCCGGGCGGCGTCGTCATTGATGTCTCTAGTCATGGCGGATCAGCGCGCGAACGCTTCGGTCAGGCTGATGCGGTAGCCGTCCTCTTCCATCAGCACGACGGTGACGCCGAACGGGTCGGGATGGTTCAGCTCGATGGGAGTGAAGGAGAAGTCCAGCGCGGCCTGGATCGGTGGCACCAGTTCGCATCCGGGCTGCGGCGCGGGGCCGGCCTCCAGTCCGGGGCGGCCGACGCCCAGCCCTCGGGGCTGCGGGAAAGGAGTTTCTCGTGGTACGGGAACTGGTGCAGGACGTGCCCGTTCGGGGTGGCGAGCACCATGTTCAGGCACGGCGCCGGTCCGCCGATCGGCAGTTCACAGGCGGTGGCGACGTCGTGGGTCTCCCAGGCGAGGACGACCTCGTCCGCGCCGGCCGCCGCAGCGATGTTCGACAGCTCTGCGATCCCGGCGAGCGCGTCCTGGCCGACATGGAGCGGGCGGCCCCAGATGAGTCCGACCAGTTCGCCGCGTACCACCGGCATCATGAGCGGGCGCGGCACCGCTCCTTCGCCCAGCGAGGCGGTGTACGTCTCCTTCACGACGCCGACCAGCCCATTCCACATCCGTGATTCCACGGGAGCCCCCTGCCGTTTACTGAGCCGATCACCGCACCCTGCCACGGGAGTTGAGGGCATGTCAGGTGGTTGATCAGCCGCGCCGGGTCCGCCGCCTGGCCGTCGGGATGCAGGGGCTCGCCCACCAGGCGCTCCCCGAGCCCTGCGTCGTGGACGAGGTGCCGAGCGAGCGGCCTGGCAGGGCGGAACGGCCTTCCTGCTCCCGCACAGCCTGTGCTCCGCTCAACGGCCAAGTGGGCCGGGCGGCCACTATTCGGGTCTGATCCGGTGGGCTTCGGGGAGGGGACCCTGCTGTGCCCGGGGCTATTGGGGGTGTTGGGCGCTGGGGTGCCGGGTGAGGTTGTAGCCGATTTCGAAAGTGTTGGCGGACATGCGGGTGTCGTTGATTTCGAGGATGGTGCCGTCGGGGCTGGTGGTGGTGCGGGTGATGCGCAGGAGCGGGACGCCTTTGGGGAGGTGGAGGCGGTCGGCTTCGGTGGGGGTGGGCATGCGGGCGCTGACGGCTTCTTCCCAGGAAAGAGGGGTGTGGCCCATCTGTTCGAGGAGGTCGTAGATGCCTCCGGGTCCGGTGTCGCGGTGGGCGAGCTGGGTGCCGCGGGCCAGGGAGGCGGGCAGGTAGCTGGTGGCGAGCTGGAGTGGGGTCTGGGTGGTGGCATCGCCCATAAGCCGGTCTCGTACCAGCACGTCCTGCTCTTTGCTGTCGGGGAGGTTGAGGAGGGTGGCGATGTCGCGGGGTGGGGGTGCCCAGGTGATGGTGGGTGGTTCGAGGGCGGTCCAGGGCTGGGCGGAGGCGTCGAAGTAGTAGCCGCGTTCGTCGCGGTGGACCTGGCGGCCGCGGGTGAGGCGTCGGCGGGCGGGGTGGGTGCGGACGACGGTTCCGCGGCGGCGGATGACGTCGACCAGGCCCTCGGCCTCGAGTTGGGCTATGGCCTCGCGGGCGGTCTGTTTGGCGACGTTGTACTGCTGGGTGAGGTCGGTGAGTTTCGGCAGGGTGCTTCCTGCGGGGTAGGTGCCGTCCTCGATGGCGGCGCGCAGTTCGGCGGCCATCTGCTGGTAGGCGGGGCTGCTCATCCGTACCTCCTGTTTCGCGCAGATTCGGACAACCGCATCCGATAGTCCTAGCTCTATTGACGGCTTATTGGGCGATGCCGAAGATAGTCCTAGTTCTAATGCACTGTCGGCGCTGTGGTCCATCCCGCCACCGGGACAGGTTCACCTGGTTCCGGTGCGCTCCGGCATCAAGCCGGCGGGACTACCTCGCTACGAGCCCTTCTTCATCCTCACCAGCCTCAACTGGGGTGATGCATGCTTCTCACCGTCGTACGCCATGCCGAGTCGATCGAGAACGCCACCAAACACACCAGCTTCTACCAGGACCCGCGTCCGTGGACCAGCCCCGCCGCACACGCTCTGTCCCGAGACCTCGTCGGCCTGACACCGCGCGGCTACCGCCAGTGCCAGTGGCTGCGCACCGCGCTCAAGGACCTCGCGGGCCGCGACCCGTACGTGTACTGCTCGCAGTACCGGCGGGCCCTGGACACCGTGGAGTCGGTACTGCCCGGCCGCCTGGTTGAGGTCACCGCCTTGCTGAACGAGCAGCACTACGGCGACGCCACGTACATGACCAAGCGGCAGCTGTTCGCGACCTGGCCCGCGTGCGCGGA
>NZ_JBITDM010000029.1:0-81120 GCF_044454195.1 Streptomyces sp. NPDC051561
TCCGTCGACCGCCCGGTGTACGACACCTTGATGTCCGACCAACTGGACGCCGCGATCGAACGGAACGGCAAGGGCGACCTCGGCGCACTGCTCGCCGGTAGAGATTCCTGGAATGTGGAGAGTTGAGAATCATGGCCTATGTGATCGCCCAACCCTGTGTGGACCTCAAGGACAAGGCCTGCATCGAGGAGTGCCCGGTCGACTGCATCTACGAAGGACAGCGCAAGCTGTACATACAGCCGGACGAATGCGTCGACTGCGGCGCCTGCGAGCCGGTGTGCCCCGTCGAGGCGATCTTCTACGAGGACGCGGTGCCGTCCGAATGGTCGGCCTTCACTACGGCCGACCGGGAGATCTTCGACGCCGTCGGCACACCCGGCGGCGCCAGCGGACAAGCCCCGTTCGCTGAGGATCACCCGGTCGTCGAGGCCCTACCACGGGCCGCCCCGGCCTTGTCATCCCCTGCTCTCGCCGGAGATCGAACCGGCATCCCCGCCACGAAGTGAGTGTCGATGAAGTCGATGAACAAGCCTGTCGTACTGATCGCTGAAGAACTCTCCCCCGCGACTGTGGAGACACTGGGCCCGGACGTCGAGATTCGGCGGTGCAACGGTGCTGATCGGGTCGAGCTGCTCACCGCGCTTGCCGAAGCCGATGCGCTCCTGATCCGTTCCGCGACGCAAGTGGACGCGGAGGCCATCGCCGCCGCGCGCCGGCTCAAGGTCGTCGCGCGTGCAGGTGTCGGCCTGGACAATGTCGACCTCCCGGCCGCGACCCGGGCGGGCGTCATGGTGGTCAACGCCCCTATGTCGAACATCGTCACCGCCGCCGAGCTCGCCTGCGGCCTGCTGCTGGCCATTGCCCGCCACATCCCGCAGGCCAACGCTTCGCTCAAGGCCGGCGAGTGGAAGCGCAGCAAGTACGTCGGTGTGGAGCTGGCCGGCAAGACCCTCGGAGTCGTCGGACTGGGGCGCATCGGCCAGCTCGTGGCGCACCGCATGAAGGCCTTCGGAATGAACGTCGTGGCCTACGACCCCCATGTCCCCGCGGCCGTGGCGGCGCAGGCAGGGGTCCGGCTCCTGCCGTTCGACGCCCTGCTGGAGAGTGCTGACTTCATCACGGTGCATTTACCGAAGACCCCAGAGACCATGGGGCTGATCGGCCATGAGGCGCTGAGTCGCGTCAAGCCGACCGTACGCATCGTCAATGCCGCGCGCGGTGGCATCGTCGACGAGGAGGCGCTTGCCGCGGCGCTGCGGGAGGGCCGGGTTGCGGCTGCGGGGCTCGACGTCTTCGCCAGCGAACCTTGCACGGCCTCTCCGCTGTTCGACTGCGAGAACGTGGTTGTCACACCCCACATCGGCGCCGCGACCGGCGAGGCCCAGGAGAAGGCGGGCGTCGCGGTGGCTCACTCCGTGCGCCAGGTGCTCGCCGGTGAGCTAGTGGTGGACGCGGTCAACGTGCACGGGGGCCCGCCCGCCGAGCAGGTCCGGCCGGCCGTGCCTCTGGCGTACAAGCTCGGCCGGGTATTCGCCGCGCTGGCCGAAGGTGAGGAGGTGGCGCGGCTCGACATCGAAGTGCACGGCGAACTCGTCCGGCACGACGTGAAGGTACTTGAACTTTCGACCCTCCGGGGGGTTTTCGAGACCTCGGATGCCGAAGCGGTCACATTGGTGAATGCTCCCTTGTACGCGCAGGTCCGTGGGGTGAGTGTGCACTTCACCACGAGCTCGGAAAATGACCGGCACCGCATCCTGATCAGGGTGCGGGGGACGTTCACGGACGGCCGTACGACCTCGATCTCCGGCACGCTTGCCGGTATCCGGCAGCTGCCCAAGATCGCAGGGATCGGTGATTACGACATCGACCTGGACATCACCGACCACATGCTGTTCCTCCAGTACAAGGACATGCCCGGGATGGTCGGCTCCATCGGACGGATCCTTGGAGAGGCGGGCATCAACATCGCGAACATGCAGGTTGCTCGCGTCACCGAAGGGGGAGAGGCCGCTATGGCGCTGACTGTCGACGATGTCGTTCCGTCCCTCTTCCTCAGTGAGATCACCGACGCCATCGGCACCAGCTCGGCACGTTTCGTCAACCTTGCGGTCTGATCGGCGCCGGATTGATGCGGTGGAGAGCATCGCCGGCGAGAAGTCCGACGGGAATCGAAAGGGGCGACGTGGGCACGGGGGTCGCGACGATGTCGCTGGTGGGCATGTCGTTGATCGGGTGATCGCCCATGGCCCATAGGTGCTGCACAGCGTAGGCGCGCCAAGGCTGCCAAGCCCGTGCGCGACGGTCCAAGGCGCCCAGGGTGTCGGGCAGTCCCAGTTCGGTGGCGGCATGCTTGAGGCCGAGGTCGGTCGCGGGGAAGGCATCCGGGTCGCCGAGTGCGCGCATGGCGATGCTCTCCACTGTCCATGGACCGACTCCCGGCAGGGCACTCAACTGGCGCCGCGCTTCCTGCCAGTCACTGCCCGCTCCTAGGTCGATCAGACCGGCGGCGAGTTCCTTGACGAGCGTGACGATCGCCTCCTTGCGCTTGTTCGGCAAGGCGAGTGAGGCCGGGTCGAGGTCGGCAAGGTCGGCCGGAGTGGGGAACAGATGGGTGAGCCCGCCGCCAGGATCCGCGATGGGCTGCCCGTGGGCGGCCACCAGGCGAGCCGCATGTGTGCGGGCCGCTGTCGTGGAGATCTGCTGTCCGAGCATGGCCCGGATCGCGAACTCCGCGCCGTCCACGGTCTGAGGCACCCGTCGGCCTGGCGTCTTGCCCACCAGAGGGGCCAACACGGGGTCCGCACCGAGCAGTTCATCGATCGCGACGGTGTCTGCATCCAGATCCAGCAGGCGTCGGCACCGGTTGATCGCCGTGGTCAGGTCCCGTGGGTCCGACAAGGTCAGCCGGCACTGGATGAAGGAACCGGCGCCGGGCCGCAGTTCGGCGATACCGGGGCCGTGCGGCAGACGCAGAGTGCGACGGTAGGCCCCGGCCCGCCACTCCTCCACTCCGGGTACGGCCGTGGCCACCAGGTGACCGAAGAGGTTGTCCGGACACAGCGGTGCGCGGAACGGAAGCTTCAGCACGAGCGTGCCCGCCACCTGCGTGGGGTGACTGCGGTGACGCAGTTCGGTGGGAGTGAGCGCAAAGACGGTCCGTATCGTGTCGTTGAAGGCGCGGATGGACGAGAAGCCGGCAGCGAAGGCCACCTCGGTCATGGGCAGCGTGCTGTTCTCTATCAGCGTCCGGGCGGCTTGGGCGCGTTGCGCGCGCGCCAGTGCGGAGGGGCCGGCGCCGACCTCCGCACGCAGCTGCCGCTCGATCTGGCGTGTGCTGTATCCCAGCCGGGCCGCCAGTCCGGGAACACCTTCGCGATCGACCACGCCGTCGTTGATCAGCCGGATCGCCCGGGCCGCGAGGTCCGCTCGTTCATTCCACTCCGGTGAGCCCGGGGTCGCATCGGGGCGGCACCGTTTGCAGGCCCGGAAGCCGGCCTGTTGGGCCGCCGCCGCGCTCGGGTGGAAGCTCATGTTCTTCGGTTTCGGCGGCACCACCGGGCAACTGGGCCGACAGTAGATCTTGGTGGTGAGTACCGCGGTGAAGAACCAGCCGTCGAACCGGGCGTCCTTGGACTGCACTGCCCGAATGCATCGCTCCGTGTCTTCATGCATCTGGCCAGCATGACCAATGGACTCCCTTTCAGGCTGGCGGCTTTTCGACACAACCCTTGTGGGGAATTCACCGGAGGGATCCATCTCTCTCCTCGCTCTGTGGTAGGGCTGCCATCGAAGATCGGCAGAAAGTGGCAAATGCGGCGGCTCGACGGGTGAGTTGCGCGCCTGTCGGGTGTGCCAGGACGACCGGAAGCGGCTCGATCTCATCGGTAATGCCGCGCAGCTGCAGCTGACGTCCCTCGTAGCTGAGATCCAGCACCGGGCGCTGGATGAGCAGGGAGTACCCGACGCCGCGTGCGACAAGACTGCGCACCATCTCGAAACTCTGCGTGCGATGACGAATGACGGGGTGGATTCCGGCGTTAGTGAGTACCTTGCTGAAGTACTGCTGACTCGGCGGCACATCCAGCATGATCATGTGGTGTTCGGCAAGGTCGGCCAGGCAGATACGATCCCTGCTCGCGAGCGGGTGTGTGGGGGACAGCAAGACATGGGGTCCGGTTGCGAAGAGGGTTTCGAATTCGATACCGGACTCGATGTCGACGCCGTAGAGAACGGCGAGTTCGCAGCGGCCCTCCCGCAGGAACTGCTGCAACTCGGTGAGCGAGCCCTCGACGAAGTCAAGGGTTACCTCGGGATGCCTGGCCTGGAAGCCCTCCAGGAGGCGGGGCAGGAGAAAGGGCGCCATCGTGGTGAAGCACCCGATCACCAGCTTTCCGGTCGATGCCTGCCCCAACTCGCGCATGCTGAGCTGTAGTTCCTCACAGCGGGCCAAGAGCGCGCGGGCCTCCGGCAGCAGGCGGCGGCCGGCTGCCGTCAGTGCCAGCCCCTTTGCCTTGGCGCGGATCAGCAGTTGCACCCTCAGCTGGTGCTCAAGTTCACTGAGGCCTGCCGATACTGCGGACTGCGAGACGTACAGGCGCTGAGCAGCACCTGTTATGGTCCCGGCGTCGGCTGCGGTCACGAAATAGTCCAGCTGGCGCAGACTTATTCGCTCGGGGGTATGAGGAAAACCCTGGATAGCGTCCATATTATTCACGTTTTCAAGAGAGTTGGGATGACGGAGACTGGGGGCATCGAGTCCAGGAGGTTGAGTAATGACGCCACCCGAAACGGCATCATGCCCGGTTCACCAGAATTTCGACCCGTTGGGTGATTCCTACGTGGCCGATCCGTATCCGATCCATTCGGCTGTCCGGGATGAGACACCTGCCTTCTATGCCCCGTCGATCGACATGTGGGTGGTGACTCGATACGACGACATCCAGAAGATCCTTATGAACCCCGGCGCGTTTTCCGCGCAAGTGGGACAGCGGCCGGTGTTCCCGCTGAGCGGTGATGCGCAGGCCATCATCAAGGACGGCTTCCGCGCCTACCCGGTGATGTCGGACTGTGACCCGCCGCGGCACACGCGTATACGACGGCACAATCAGAAGGGCTTCTCCGCCCGGCGGATATCCGTGCTGGAGCCGAAGGTCTGGGCCAAGGCCACCGAGCTCGTCGACGCGATCGAGCCGGGCGAAGTCGACCTCGTGTCTGCGCTGACCTACCCACTGCCCGCCTACATGATCTTCACTTTCATCGGCTTTCCCGACGAAGACATGGACATGCTCAAGTCGTGGTGCGGTAACCGCATCGCGTTCAGCTGGGGCCGTCCCAGCCCGGACGAGCAGCGCGACATCGCCAACAACATGGTCAACTACTGGGCGTACTGCGAGGAGTTCGTTGCCAAGCGCGCGGCCAACCCGGTCGACGACTTCACCAGCGACCTGATCCGGATCCACCAGCAGGACCCGGACGCGCTGTCGATCGCGGACATCACCAACGTTGCCTATGGGCTCAGCTTCGCCGGCCACGAGACCACGACGAGCTTCACCGGCAACGCGATCCGTCAGCTCCTCGCCAACCCGGAGCAGTGGAAGGCGCTCTGTGCCGACCGGTCGCTCGTCCCGCAGGCCGTCGAGGAGATGCTGCGCTTCGACAGCAGTATTCCTGCGTGGCGTCGCATCACGACCCAGGCCGTGAACGTGGATGGCGTCGACATCCCGGCCGAGGCCAAGGTGTTGCTGCTCCTTGGTGCCGCCAACCGGGACCCGGGGCACTTCGCGGAGCCGGAGACCTTCGACATCCAGCGCGAGGACGCACGTGCGCACCTTGCCTTCGGCAAGGGCATCCACTACTGCATCGGCGCGCCGTTGGCCCGTATGGAGGCCCGCATCGCCCTGGATCTGCTGGCTCAACGGGCACCGCACATGAAGTTGATCGACGGCCAGGACTTCGACTTCCCGGCCAATATCTCCTTCCGCGGTCCGCGGAGCCTGCGCGTGCGCTGGCCCAACTGACGGTTCTGATCGGTACGTCCCTGCGATGCGTCGCATGCGACTCCCCATTGCGCTGAAGAGACGGCCGCCTTGTGGAGCCTGCTCTCCGCCCCTTCCGCCCCTTGCCGGGTGCCGGGAGGGGCGGCGGGCGTTGCCTTGCTGGTCAGGTCTCACTGATCAGCAAGGTCTGCAGGACACGACCACAGTCACCTGCCTGGTCGTCCAGGTACCCCTGGGCCAGGCCCGAACCACCGGGGCTGGCCGCGGTGGCCGAGCGCAGGCAGAACCACTCCCCGACCGGGTCGCGGTGGAGCGCCAGTGTGATGTCGGTGTTGATCACGAGCTGCTGGTGGTGATCAAGTTCGAAGGCCACTGCCCAGCTGCTGTCCACCAGGGTGAGCGCCCGGGTCAGCGGAGTGTCCGCGGTTCCGGCGATCAGTGGCACGCGCTGCCGTGCCCACGCCGTGCCCGGGCCCGCGGTGTCGAAGCCCATCCCGGGCGCGAACCGCCACTCCATGGCGGCCAGGTATCCCTCCAGATGGGCACCGCGCATGGTGTGCTGCGGCTGAACCCCGGGCAGTCGGAGCGGCGAGTCCGCCACAGGTCGCAGCGAAGGGGTGGTGGCCGGACTGGCCACCATGCGCCAGGCCCGGGCGAGTAGCACCGGCTCTCCGCCCGAGGTCAGTTCTCCCTCCAGCAGCTCGGCGCGCCGGCCGGAATGGACGGTCCGCACCTTCACATGGAGGTCGGCCACCGGTACCGGACGCGGCAGTTCGACGGTGATCCTGGTGAAACGAAATCCCGGTCGTGGCCCGTGCTGCTCCAGGGCCCGCCCCAGCAACGCCGAAGGGGGCCCGCCGTGCTGGCTCTTCGGGCTCCAGGGCCCCGCCGTGGCGGAGGTGCTCTCATACCGCCCCTGCCCGAGATCGCGATAGAAGGCTTCGGGCAGCGCGGGGCTGGCAGGGGGTGTACGGACAGCCATGATCAATCTCTCTTCGTAGAGTGTCCGGGGAGGTGTTTGTGCGGTGCGGGCCGGGCAGCAGGGGCCAGGGAGGTACGGGCCCGGAGAGCAGGGGAGAGCAGGGAGGAAGAGGGGCGGCCGCTTTTGGAGCGGAATGGCGTAGGCCGTCACACGACGGGCTGAACCTGGGTGACTCGGGGCGGAACCGAGGCTCCCGCGGCGTGGGCCTGGTAGTAGTGCCGGTAGGCGTGCGGGGGGATTCCCACGATACGGCTGAAATGGCGGCGCAGCGTGGCCGCCGTTCCCATACCGGTCTGCGCGGCGATCTGCTCGACACTGAAGTGCGACTTCTCCAGCAGGCGCTGGGCCTGCTCCACCCGTTGGGTCAGGAGCCATTGCAGCGGTGTCGTGCCGGTGACGGTGTTGAAATAGCGGGTCAGCGTCCGCCGGCTCACGTTTGCCTGCTGCGCCATGTCGGCAACGCTCAACTGGCTGTCCAAATGAGTGCTGATCCAGGCCAGCAGGTCGGTGAGAAGGTGCTCGTTCTCCTCGAGGCCGACGGAGGCGTGGAACTGGGCCTGCCCTTCTGCGGGGTAGGCCGGCATGACCAGCCGGCGCGCAAGAGCATGGGCCGCGGCAGCTCCGTGGTCGAGCCGCACGAGGTGAAGGAACATCTCAAGGCTTGCCGTCTGGCCCACCGAGGTGAGGATGCCCTTCTCATCCGCGTGCAGCGCGTCGGGATCGACCTTGACGCGTGGATACCGGGTGATCAGGGCGTCGGCGTAACTCCAGTGAGCGGCGGCTCGGCGACCGTCGAGCAGACCGGCGCTCGCCAGCACGAACACCCCGGTGTAGAGCGACACGACCCGAGCGCCGCCCGCGTGCGCGGCACGTACCGCCTCGACGAGGTCGGCAGGTGGCGGAGCGGTGATGTCCGGGAGCCCGGGGACGATGACGGTGTGCGCCCGGGACAACTCGTCCAGGCTTCGGTATCCAGTGGGGGACAGGCAGGCGCAGCCCTGCGTGTGCGCGGGTCTGAAGACAGTGAAGTCGTACCAGGGCGTCGCAGGAGCGGACCTGTGTGCTCCAAAGACCTCACGCGTAGCTGTGACTTCAAGACTGGGGGTAGCAGAGGTGATCACTAAGGCCACAGATATGGACATGTTCCATACCGTTACCGTCAAATCACAACTGGTCAACACGATCTTGCCGAAGTAGCAGGCGAACATTGCCGTCGCGGTACGGCGTCGAGCGACTGCGTACGGGTGGCTGTGCGGGCGGCACTGGCCACCTTCTCTGCCCCGCGAGGATGCGGCTGCGGGCCCCCGACGAGGGATGACTTGCCTAAGTAGGCACTGCCTGACCTTGTCCCGGAAGACGCGCGATTGGGACAGGCCGTCACGGCACTCCAAGATCCCAAAACCTTGACCAGCGAAGACGGTGGACGCTCGGTCGACGAACCCTTGGCAGGAATGCGACACCGTCGAACAGTCGGCAAGGTGACGTCGCAGATCTGCCAGCCGCGGCTCACTGACACCTGCTCAACTGCTCACGGATCAGAGGGCTCCGTACTGCAGGACGGGTGTGCAGACGCATGCCGTCAAGTGCTTCATGCCGCTCGAAAAGGTCTGGCTGCCCCAACTCGCCCAGGGCTCTGCTGTTGTGCAGCCCAACTTCACCCGTGTGTCCCGGGTCTCTGGCGCGGCCGGTACTTCAGATAGCCCATCATTACATTTAGGAGGAATTCCCCCATGTGCGGAATTGTCGGCTGGGTGGACTTTGAGCGTGACCTGACCCGGGAGCGCGCCACAATCGAGGCGATGACCCGGACCATGGCCTTGCGCGGCCCGGATGCGGACGGCGTCTGGCTCGACCGCCACGCCGCCATAGGCCATCGCCGCCTGTCGGTGATCGACCTGGAAGGCGGCCTGCAGCCGATGGTCGCCGACGAGGCGGGGCGTCCCCTGGCCGTCCTGACCTTCAGCGGTGAGATCTACAACTTCCGTGAGCTGCGCTCCGAGCTCATCTCCCGCGGCCACCACTTCCGCACCCAGAGCGACACCGAGGTGGTGCTGCGCGCCTATCTCCAGTGGGGTGAGGACCTGGTCGACAAGCTCAACGGGATGTTCGCGTTCGCCATCTGGGACGTTCGGCGCGAAGAACTCGTCCTGTTTCGCGACCGGATGGGCGTCAAGCCCCTCTACTACTTCCCGACCGCGAACGGCGTGCTGTTCGGCTCGGAACCCAAAGCGATCCTGGCCAACCCGGAGATCCCCCGCCGCGTGAACGCGGATGGCCTCCGGGAGATCCTTGACATGGTCAAGACCCCCGAGCACGCCATCTTCACCGGCATGTACGAGGTCCGCCCCGGGCACCTTGTCCGCGTACGCCGCGAGGGGTTGACCAAGCGCCAGTACTGGGCGCTGGAGGCCAAGGAGCACACCGACTCCCTGGAAAAGACCATCAGCACGGTGCGGGAACTCCTCGAAGACATCGTCTCCCGCCAGCTTATCTCCGACGTTCCCCTGTGCAGCCTCCTCTCCGGCGGCCTGGACTCCTCGGCGATCACCTCGCTCGCCGCCCGGGCCCTGAAGGCCGACGGCGCCGGCCCCGTCCGCTCCTTCTCGGTCGACTTCGTCGGCGCCGCCGACAACTTCGTACCGGACCCGCTGCGCAGTACACCCGACGCCCCGTTCGTCCGCGACCTGGCCGAACTTGTCGCGGCGGATCACAAGGAGATCCTTCTCGACAGCGACGACCTGAGTGACGCGGCCGTCCGCGCCGCCGTCCTCGGCGCCACCGACCTGCCGCCCGTCTGGTACGGCGATCTCTGGCCTTCGCTCTACCTTCTCTTCCGTGCGGTACGCGAGCGTTCGACCGTCGCCCTCTCCGGCGAATCGGCCGACGAACTCTTCGGCGGCTACAGCTGGTTCCACGACCCCGAAGTCCTCACGGCCCAGACCTTCCCATGGCTCACCTCGACGCCCGGGCCGTTCTACGACGGAACCCCGCTCTTCGACAAGAACCTGATCGGATCACTCGACATCCTCGGCCGTCGGCGGGCCAGCTACGACGCCGCCATCGCCGAGGTTCCCGTTCTCCCCGGCGAGGACGGCCTGGAGCGCAGGATGAGGGAGCTGAGCTACCTCAACCTCACCCGCTTCGTGAATACCCTGCTCGACCGAAAAGACCGCATGAGCATGGCAGTGGGCCTGGAAGTCCGCGTGCCCTTCTGTGATCACCGACTCGTCGAGTACGTCTTCAACGCCCCTTGGGCCATGAAGACCTTCGACGGCCGCGAGAAGAGCCTGCTGCGCGCGGCCACCCGCGACGTGTTGCCTCAGTCCATCGCGGAACGCGTCAAGGCTCCCTACCCCAGTACTCAAGACTCGGGCTACGAGAAGAAGCTCCGCGATCGCCTCGCCGAAGTTACTTCCAAGAGCGACGCCCCGATTCTCCCGCTGCTCGACCTCCCGGCGGTCAACGACCGGCTCACTCGACCGGTCAGTGCGGAGAGCACCCAGATAACCCGGATCGACCTGGAAGTCCCGCTGTCTCTCAATGCCTGGCTCGAGTCGTACAACGTCACCCTTGACCTGTAGGACCGCAAGCCTCTGAGACTGCCCGGCGGCCCATTTGTATCCCCCGCGAATGGGCCGTCGGGCGCAACGGAAGCAGGCGTCACCTGTGACCCAAGGGCTCGACACCACTGTCGCCCTGCCTGCTGCCTGCTGCCTGCTGCCTGCCCCAGCCATCTCTAGCCAAGAGAGGAACCCCCGTTGCCCCTCCCCATCACCTCCCCAGAGTCGGCGGCCCTTCAGGCACCGTACGGGCTGCACGCAGACCCGTCAGGGACAGGCCAACAACCCCTCCGAGCCACAGTGCTGGCCGAGCAGATCCAAGCTCGCATCGACGTACTGGGCACACTCGATCTCACGGGAGTCGCCCCCGCTCCGGTCTTCCGGGCCTTCGACAACCCGCTGGCCACGCTTTTGGAACCTGAAGAGGAAGCTGTAACGCCCACACTTCAGGAGCCAGCCGATGAAGCCGTATGAACTCAGCCTGTCTGCCGCTGCCCGGGCCATCGCTACCAAGGAACTGTCCCCTGTCGAGCTGACCGAATCGGTCCTGCGACGCAGCGAGGCGACCGAACCCTCGCTCAACGCATACGTCACCGTCCTGGCCGACACAGCACGCGAGTCGGCCCTCCATGCGGAACAGGAGATCCAAGCCGGCCGCTATCGGGGCTCGCTGCACGGCATCCCAGTAGCCCTCAAAGACGTGATCGACTCCGCAGGGACACCCACCACGGCATGCTCCCGAGTCTGGGCGGACCGCACACCGACCGAGGACAGCGCTGTTGCGGAACGGCTCGCAGCAGCAGGCACCGTACTCATGGGCAAGACCCACACTCACGAATTCGCCTACGGCCTGATCACTCCTCAGACAGTCAACCCCTGGGACACGAGCCGCATGGCCGGCGGCTCCAGTGGGGGTTCAGCGGTGGCAGTGGCCGCAGGATCGGCGACCTTCGCACTGGGCACTGACACAGGGGGCTCTGTGCGAGTCCCCTCCGCGCTCAACGGTGTCGTCGGCCTCAAACCGACTTTCGGCCTCATCTCTCGCCACGGCACAGCCCCACTGGCTTGGTCACTGGATCACATCGGCACTCTCACTCGAAGCGCCCAAGACGCCGCCCTGGTCCTGGATGCCCTCGCAGGTCACGATCCACGAGACCCCGCCAGCATCGCGTCCCCGAACAAGCACAGCGAGTGCGCACTGAGCGGAGACCTACGGGGACTCCGCATAGGGATTCCCCGCAATTACTTCTTCGAGAAGGTGGACGCTCATGTGGAGCAGGTGGTGCGCACTGCCATCGATCACCTCGGTGACCTCGGAGCCACCATCGTCGGAATAGAAGTCCCACTCGCCAACTATCTGCTGGCAACGCAATGGGGCTTGATGGGCGCGGAAGCAGCATCAGTGCACGAAGGAACACTGCGGGCCAGTCCAGACCTTTACACTCAGGACGTCCGCGCTCTTCTTGAAGCCGGCCAACTCATCACGGCAGGCGACTATCTGCGCGCCCAGCGCTCGCGCACGCTCATTCGGAACAGTTGGCTACGAATGTTCGATGACATCGACGTCATCGCCGCCCCCTCGGTCCCTTGTACCGCACTTGGGCGTGAACAGACCAAAGTGCACTGGCCGGACGGGTCAACTGAGACCGCCACGGATGCCTACGTCAGGCTCGCCGCACCAGCTAACGTCACGGGTTTTCCGGCACTCTCCCTTCCTGTCGGATACGACGACGGTCTCCCGATCGGCATGCAACTGATCGCACGCCCTCTAGCCGAACCGGAACTGCTGCGCACGGGCATCGCATATGAGAACACCCATAAAGTGAGCGGACAATTAGCCATCGACATCTGACTGAGTGTTCGCCCTGCAAAGGGGTCTGCTGGAATTTTAGGTGACAAGGTCAACCTGTCACCTGAAACTGCAGCAGACCCAAGGGTGTTACGCAGGGTCATCGGCCTTCAGTGGTGCGCTCACTTGGTGTGTCCCGGAAGTCGCCGCGGAATGCCACGATCTCCTCGCTCACTCCGAGCACCTCCAGGAGGGCATCCAGGACCTTGTCCGCATCCACGTGTGGCTGAGTAAGCCGGACGAGGGAGACTCCGGCGGGATTGCCGCCGTGCTTGCTGACGGCGAAACTGAAGCCCCGCAGCAGAAACAGCACGACGTCGAGATCATCCAGCCCGTCCCACGACCGCTCCACGTGTAGACGCAGGCGGTTTGCCACGGGCTGTACCGGGAGTTCGAGCCCACCGATCATCTGAAAGAGCGGGGAGCGGTGCTCCCAAACGCTCCACTGATGGGACTGCCGCTGCACCTTGCCCGCGTGCCTTCGCACCCTGTCGACCGAGTGCGCGGCCGTGGTGGCGTGCCAGCAGCACTGCCGCGAATAGTGCTCGCACTTGAGGGAGGTCTTCGCCGTTCGCCGCTCGCCCAGGCGGACTTCGGGCAACCGAGTGCTGCATCGAAAAGGCGTCGATCTGTACGAAGGTCGTGGAACGAGTCTGTTCTTGTCCGGGGCCCCAGCGGGAGACGCTCTCGCTAACGACCTCGTGCACTATTGGCGTCACCGCAGCTCAGGAGATCCACTCGCCGCGAGGTGCGAGCCGCTGGTCAGCACCTTTTCGAGGGCAGCCCTTATCGTGCACGAGGTTGTTAGAAGGCCGGTCATCCTCAATGCCCTTATCAGGCAGGTGAGTTGGCTGGACCTCCCCTCCCGTTCCGGTACCTCCGGTGGCATGGTCCCCTCATGAATCCCTTCAGACCCCGCCGTGAGGGCAGGCCCCAGGCGGACCATTCGTCCACTCCTCAGTACGCGAGACGCATGCCCCGCGCAGGCCACCGATTACGTGCCCTGCTGGCCGGTTGTGCGACGCTGCTGCTCGCCGCCACGGCCCTGGTCGCCTCCACCGGTACGGCGCAGGCCGCCAACCCCGACAGCCACGTCGTCGCGTCCTGGAACATGCAGGCCGGCCCCGACCGCTGGGCGGGCGCCTACAACCTCGCTGGCACGCACGACCTCGTTGCCCTCCAGGAAGTGCCGCTCGGCGCACCCGCAGGATCGCACTACCAGGGCCAGATCAACGGCGTCGAGCACTACCTGTGGGTGCAGGGCGACAACGGCCCCCTGCGCCACCTCTACATCCTGCGCACCGCCAGCCGCAGCCTCGGCATGATCACCGCCTGGCAGCCCGACAACGTCCTGAACATCGCCGGCGTCTACCGGCCCGCGCTCGGCGTCGTCAACCGCACCGACGGCATCCTCTTCGCCTCCGTCCACGCTGCCTCCAACGGCGGCCGTCCCAACGACGCCGGCGCCCTGCTGCGCCGCATCTCGGACGCCGCCGACGCGAACGGCTTCCTGGAGTGGGCCGCGCTCGGCGACTTCAACTTCAACCCGGCCAACCTGCCCGGCCTCGGTCTGCCCCCGGATGCCCGCATCTACAACAGCGGCCAGGCCACCCAGCAGAACGGCAACGAGCTCGACTACCTGGTCTCCGACGTCACCACCGACCGCTGGCAGGCCACCGTGCTGCCCAACTACGGCAGCGACCACTGGCCGATTCGCTTCGGCTCCCTCCAGGCCGCCGCTGAACCCGTCGACCTGACCATCCACGCCGACAACAGCGACCGCCTGCTCGACGTCTACCAGGGGGAGACCGCCAACGGCACGCACGTCATCCAGTACCACGCCAACGGCGCCGCCAACCAGCAGTGGTACCTGGCCGCCCTCGGCTACAACTCCCCTTCCGGTAGACCCCTCTACCGCATCGTCAGCAAGGCCAGCAACAAGTGCCTCGACGTCGCGAACGGGCAGAGCTCGCGGGCCGGGGACTACCTCAACGTCTGGGACTGCCACCCGCGCGACGGCGAACCCGGCGGCGGCGGATACCCCCGCGACACCCAGAACTTCACCCTCGAACACCCCAACGCCGCCCGCCCCAACCTCACCCTCCTGCGCAACAATGCCACCGGCCTCTACGCCAACATCAACCGCAACCAGACCGGCGACGGCGCGTGGGCCATCCAGTGGCCCGACCAGTTCGGCCCCTTCCCCGCCCCGAACGAGACCTTCTACCTCCACCCCGTCGTCGAGTAGCCCACCCCACTCGGTGAGCGACGATGGTGACGGAGAGCAGGCCGGTGCGGGCGTCAAGAAGGTGAGTGCCGCGCTCGTAGCGTCCTGAGGTAGGAACAACTGTGTCGGCCTGCCACTTTCCCTGCGGTGCCGAACTGGTCGACGCCCTTGGAGCTCCCTGCGCCCACTCTTCCGAGGGCAGGTTCCCTGCTTCGAACGAGACCTTCTCTCCTCACCCCAGCAGCGCTAACTGAGAGCCCCCGTCCCTCCCCGCAGCCCTCTGCGGGGAGGGACGGGAGGAGCTTGACCTTGACGCGGGGCCAAGGACTTCACTGAGGTCATGCGCGGCCCACCGGCCGTTGTATCCGACCTGGGGCACCCCGGGCCGTCAGAGGAAGGGTCCCCATGAACGACACCACGACGGAGAAGAGCCTGGCACTCCTGCGTACCGCGTACGACCTGCTGAACAGCGGCGACGTCGACGCGTGTGCCGGTCTGTCGGCGCCGGACTTCATTGCCAACCTTCCCGGGCTGCCGGATCCGGTGTACGGGCGGGAGGCCTGGAAGCTGGGCACGCGGGCCATGCTCGATGCCTTCCACGACCTGCGGATCGACGTCGAGGAGATGTTCGCCGTCGACGACAGGGTGGCGGTGCGGGTCTCCTTCCGCGGCACTCATGGGGGGCCGTTCCAGGGCGTGCCCGCGACACAGCGAACGGTCGGGTTTCGCAGCATCGAGATGTACCGCGTTGTAGGGAACGAGGTTGCCGAGGAGTGGGTGGCGCCGGACCTGGCGGGTCTCATGCGGCAGATCGCGCAACCGGCAGACGCCTGACCGAGCGACGTACGCCCGGCGGCCCTGAGTGAGCGCGATGCGGTGAACTCAGCTGTGGGCCTCCTGCAGCAGAGAGGCCGGCTGGTGGCGTTGTGCGTCCTGGCTCGGGGCCGTGCCGAATTGGCGCCGGTATCCGCGGTTGAACTGCGACGGGCTGGCGTAGCCGACCCCGGCGGCTGATGTCACTGGGGTCGGCGAGGATCCGCGGACGTGCCTTGTGCAGGTCGAGAGGCTCAGGTCGACGTTGACAGCGAGGTCCTCGCCGCCGAAGGTGCGCCGGTGGTTCTGCCGGATCCAGTGGATGCCGAGCCAGGCTGCTCATCCTGGAACCGCACCGACAGGGAATGTGCTTTCTGGCCAAGATCATCAAGAATGGCGCGCATGACGACAACAAGAGTGCTTACGCAGAGAACCATCGGCTCCCCCGGCGTCTTGGAAGTGGCCCACGTACCCGTGCCGTCCCCAGGTCCCGGTGATGTGCTGGTACGGGTGCTGGCCACCGGAATGAATCCGGCGGACTGGAAGGTCCGTACGGGCAAGGTCGACTTCTTCGGGCCGCCTCCCTTCGTCCTCGGCCATGAGTTCAGCGGCACGGTCGAGCGTGCGGGTGAGGGCGTGACCCGGTTCGCGTCGGGCGACGAGGTCTACGGCTGGACCACGCCGCCGCACGGCAGCCACGCGGATCACGTCGTGGTCGCCGAGGACCGAGTCGCGCCCAAGCCCCGGACGCTGGACCACGTCGGCTCCGCGGCCCTGCCCATCTCCGGGTTCACCGCCTACCAGGCCCTGGTCACCCTCTCTGACGTACAGCCGGGCCAGCGTGTGCTGGTGCACGGTGCGGCGGGCGGGGTCGGCCACCTCGGCGTGCAGATAGCCAAGGCCCTGGGCGCGTACGTCATCGGCACCGCCAGCGCGGCCAAGCACGCGTACCTGCGCGAACTCGGCGCCGACGAGCTGATCGACTACACGGTCGAGGACTTCTCCGCGCTGCGCGACATCGACGCCGTACTGGACACGATCAGCAACGACTACGGCCCGCGCTCGCTCGCCACCCTGAAGCCGGGCGGCATCCTCGTGGACGTCGTCGGCGTCGGCGTGGACCGCACCGAGGTCACCGCCCGCGCCGCGGAACTCGGCGTGCGCTTCGTGGAGTTCTTCCTCAACCCTACGCCCGCCGTGCTGACCGCGTTCGCCGCACTGGTCGACCACCACGGAGTGCGCCCCACGATCGCCGAGACCTTGCCCCTGGAACAGGCCGCGAAGGCGCATGAGTTGAGCGAGACGGGGCGCGTGCGAGGGAAGATCGTCCTCGTTCCGTAGGCCCGTCACCCATTCAGAGGGTGAGGGCGTGCCGAGACCGGAGAGCGGGCCCGGCTCCGTGGGGGCAGCTCGCATGCGGGGCCGCAGGGCGTATGGGGAGGACTGTTCACGTGCGCGACGCGCAGCTGGAAGGCCCGGGGGTGCGGGGCGCAGGACTCGGCGCCCTTGATCGAGGTGGGCCGCACGGCACCGCACGGTTCGGGGAGACGCGGCGTGGGCGACGAGGGCGTTCCGTCAGGAGGACGAAGGGCGTGACGAACAGGGGCTACAGCCTCCAGAACCCCGTCACCAGGGCGCTGGAGGTCTTCCGTCGGCAAAGAGCGAGGCCGCGCGTCTCCGCTTGGTGTGCGGAGGACACCATGCTGTTCCTCCCCTGCCCCGGGGCATCCCGCACCGGGCGGGGGACGGCTATTCCGCCGCCCGGAAAAGACTCGGACAACCCCGCTCGCAAGGGCGCGAGGTCAGCCGTTTTCCCTGCCCGGCAGAGGTGCGCCCTCCAGGAAGGCGCGATAGGCGTCGACGGCTTCCGGCTCGATTTCGGGGTCGGAGGGGCCGTAGCGGGTGTCCGTGCGGTCCCGCTTCGGCCCGGAGACCCAGAACTCCTCGTCGGTCTGCACGTCGTAGAAGTTCGCATCGAGCATTCCCCCTGCCCGGCGCAGTGTCCTCCCGCGCAAGTACGCAGTACTCCAGGTCTTCGAGAAGTCCACCCACCCGATCCACGAGGGTCCGCGGTCGGTGTTGTAACCAGTCTTCAACTGCACGAACATGAGACGTCGAGGCATATCCACAGGGTTCTGCACAGACCGCTCCCGTGACCAGCCATTTTGCGGGCGCCTATGCCACCTCGCGGCAGCGCTGTCGTGGAACGCCGCCCCCACCACCGGCACACTCTCACCTTTCGTACCCCAGGCAGGTGCCGACACTGAGCCCAAGTGCCCAGCATTAGGGCGGTACTTGGATACCGTCACCGCACGTGACCGGGCAAGTACCAGCGACCGTGCGAACACGACCTCGGCACCCGCTGCCTGGCTCACGTCCCTTCCCGCCTGGCCAACGAGGACGCCGCCTTGCCCTGGTCGCCCTCCGCCGCCGGAACATCCGTCGACCGCGCGCCCGCGCCCCCGTCCTCGGCGTACGTGATGTCCGCCGAGGACGGGGCGTCGTACGGTGTGGTGGCGCGGCTGTCAGTCCTGCCCGTTCTTCTCCTGCGGGGGCACCGCTCCTTGCCGGGTCGACACGGTGACGTGGTCGATCCGCATCGGGTGGCCCGGGTCCGTGGCCGGGCCCGGGGAGGCGCCGTCCTGGCGTGGGAGCTCACCGCCGATGGCCACGTTGAGGATCAGGAAGAGCCCGTGGTCACCGCCCGCCGCCACGTCCCGGGGTCCAACTGCCGTGCGGTCACCCGGTGGTGCACCCGGCCGTCCACGTACCACCGCACCTCCTCCGCACCCGGCGAACGGTCGATCTCCACGGCGTACGAGTGGAAGGCTGTGCGGCAGCCGGGGCACGGCCGGGCAGCCGAGCTCAGGCCGGCCGGTTCCCGGCAGGGCCCACCGCGCAGCACCCCGCAATGCATGGTGCCGAAGACGGTGTCCCGCCCGTTGACGGATTCCATGATGTCCAGTTCTCCGACGCCGGGCCAGCCGGTGTACCCCTCGCGCAGCGGAGCCCCCAGGGTCCAGAACGCGGGCCAGTAGCCGGCGGCCCCCGGCCCTGTCACGTCCGGCAGGGCGATCGACGCCTCGATCCGCAGGGTTCCGCCGGGCGGCGCCGTGAAGTCGGCCCTGCGGGTCTCGATCCGGCCCGAACTCCAACGGCCGTCCTTCCTGGTGGGGACGATCTCCAGTGCGCCCTTGCCGTTGAGACGCACGTTGTCCGTCGAGTCGGTCATCGTTTCGATCTCGCCGGTGCCCCACTGCGGGGCGGGGCAGCCGGGATAGCAGGTGCCGACGTCGTGCAGCCAGGTGGCGGGGGAGGGAGGGCTGCCCGCCGGGCCGTCGAAGTCGTCGCGCAGCAGCCGGGTCCATCCGTCGGGTCCCGGCGTGCCCGCCGTCGGGCCCCGGTCCGCCGCACTCCCTGCCGCGCCCGGGGCGGGCAGCGCACCCGCCTCGGTCAGCAGCCGCTCCAGCCGGGACGTCAGTACGACGGCCGCCGCGTTCGTCAGGTGGGTGTCGTCCCGGTAGAGGAGCACCCGGTCCAGTACGGCGGGGCAGGTCGGTCCCGTACCTGGGCACAGCACCCGGTTCACGTCGACGCTCCGTACGCCGGGCAGCGCGCCGGACGCGATTCTCCGTGCCAGCGGATCGGGCTGCCGCGCCCGCCCACGGTCGAACGCGCAGGCGGCTGGATCCTCCAAGTGGCCGGAGACGCAGGCCGGGACGTCCGTTCCGGGTACCGGGGTGTCCTCGACGTAGACGATCGGCACCCCGAGCTCCCGCAGCGGCCGCAGGGTGTGCTCCCATCCCTCGGTCAGGAGCTTCTGGTCGTCGGTGTAGCGGTTGAGCGAGGAGACGACGACGAGCCGGGGTCTGGGCTGTTGCCGCAGCCGCTCCAGGGTGTCCGCCCGCCAGGTGTCGCACTCCCGGTAGGTGCGGCCGAGCTGCGGGCTGCGCACCGTGAGCCGTGGCAACGGGCAGCCCTGCTTCACCAGTTCCTGCAGTGCCCAGCCCCGCTGGGCCGCGATCCCCAGCAGGGGGGAGAACCACTGCCCGGCGTGCGAGTCGCCCAGCAGCACGATCCGGTCCGGGCTGCGCACCGCCCCGAACAGGCAGGCGGGGCTGCGGGTCACGGCCGGGGCTACCTGGCACTCTCCGTCCGGCGGGAAGTCCTTGCGCGCCTGGGCGGGCCCGGGTGTCACCGGGCCGTCCGGGAGGGGCACGCCCGGCTGACGTACCAGGAGGTTCGGTCCCGAAGCCGCGCCCGCGGGCAGGCCCCGCAGGTCCACCGGCCGGTCGGGGCCGAGCCCGTGGAATGCCGTCGACCCGACCACGAGGGCGAGCGCGACCGGCAGGACGATCGCCGTGACCCCCACCGAGAGCCCGCGCCTGGCGTGCGCGGAGACCGTGCGGCTGCGGCGCAGCGGACGTTCGACGCCGTACGTCGTGGCGAGCGCGGGCAGTACGGCGGCCAGCGTCAGGGCGCTCTTCGCCGGCCAGCCGAGCGCACCGAGCCGGGCCTCCGCCAGCACCAGCACCGGCCAGTGCCACAGGTACAGGGTGTAGGACAGCCGACCCACCGCCCGGGGAGCCCGCAGCGACAGCAGCGGTCCCACGCCGTGGGTGCCACAGACGTCCCGCTCGCCCCGGCCGGGGATCGCGGCCAGGATGACGGCGGCGGTGCCCAGCGTCGGCACGAGCGCCGCGAATCCGGGGTACGGAGTCGAGGCGTCGTACGACACCACGCACCAGCCGATGGCCAGCGCCCCGGCCCACCCGCACAGCAGCCGCAGCGGCCGCGGCCCGCGCATCAGGTGCCAGGGCAGCAGGGCGAGGAGCGCCCCGGCGCCGAACTGCCAGACCCGCGAAGGAGTTCCGAGGTACGCGAGCGAGACCGACCCCTGCGTCCAGTGCAGGGACAGGGCGAAGGAGCCGAGGGCCAGCAGCCCGGCGACGACGGCCACGACGGCCCGCACGGCACGCCCCCTGCGCACCGCGCGCCTGACGCACAGCGCGGCGACGGCGAGCAGCGGCGCCCAGAAGAAGTAGAACTGCTCCTCGACCGCGAGCGACCAGAAGTGCAGCAGCGGACTCTGGTCGTGCCCGACGGCCAGGTAGTCGGTCTGCTGGAAGACGAAACGCCAGTTGACGAAGGACAGCGCTGCCGCGATGACGTCGTGCTCCAGCTCCGTACGCCTCAGCGGCACGCTCAGCCAGGCGCCGATGACCGCCACCGCGAGAAGGACCACAGCGGCGGAGGGCAGCAGCCGCCTGGCACGCCGGGAGAAGAAGTCGCCGAGCCGGACACGGCCGGTGGTGATCGCCTCGCGCACGAGAAGTCCGGTGATCAGATAGCCGGAGATCACGAAGAAGACGTCCACGCCCACGAAGCCGCCCTGCAGACCGGGTATCCCGGCGTGGAAGGCGAGGACCGCGACGACGGCGACCGCGCGCAGCCCTTCGATGTCGGGCCGGAAGGCGGAACGGTGCGGGCTGGGGCCCGACTCGGAGTTCCCGGGACTCCGCGGAACGCCGGGTGGAGCCGAGCTGCGCCCGGGGGGAGCGGGAGCCTGCTCGGGGGACTGCCGTTGGCCGGGGGCCACGGGGGACGACATGGGGATGCTGCCTTTCGGGATCGGTCGACGCCGCCACTGCGGGGTCGGTGGGGCGGTAGGGCGGTGGGACGGGCCTGGGCCGGGTGCGGGCCCACCCGCCGGGTGAGGGTCGGTCAGCTCAGCCAGGGGAGCATCGGGTTGACCCAGCCGGACGCCACGAGCCCGGTCAGTAGCAGGAGGGCGCTGGCGGCCAGGGTCTCGGGCCAGCGACGGGGCAGCATGACGACCCGCGGCAGCCGAAGCGCCCGCAGCCGGGGCAGCAGCGACCGCACGACCGCACCCGCGCCGCTACGCCGGGGGGCCGCGCCCGCCCCGCTCCGCCGGGAACCGCCCGGGCGCAGCTCCGCGAAGAGGTGCCGCATCAGCGGCACGTTGAGCTGGCACTGCACCAGCAGGTAGAGGAGCAGTCCCCAGCTGGGCGCCCAGCCGTTGCGTGCCACCACGAGCGCCAGTCCCGCGCCGGCCGCCGCGTGCGAGAGCAGCAGCCAGCCCAGTGAGACGGCTACCACCCGGCGGGCCATGCCGCCCGAAGTTCCCGAGCCCCGGGCGCCGGTGGGCACCCAGGCCGCGCTGCGCCCCCGCAGCGTGTGCACGAACGCCGTCGCCGCGGCCACGCTCGTCAGGACGTTCGCCCGTATCACCTCCACCCGCCAGCGGGTGCGGCTGACCCGGGGCAGCAGTACGTGCCAGAGCCACAGCGGGGCGAGCAACGGCAGCACGTGCCAGGGCCGTACGTCGTCCGGGTACCAGAACATCATCACCAGCGGCGGCAGTGGCGCGACGAAGGTGTTCACCGCCGTGGTCAGGTAGCCGACGATCCCTTCGGCGAAGCACAGCCGCATCCGCCAGGGCGCGCCCATTTGCTTCAGCACGGGCGTGCTCAGCAGGTGGAGGTTGCCCATCGCCCACCGGTACTGCTGGTTGACGAACGAGGTGACCGACTCGGGGGAGGTGCCCTTGGCGACGAGTACGGGGACGTACAGCGTGCGGAACCCCTGGGCGTGGAGGGCGAGTCCGGTGTACAGGTCCTCGCTGTGGTCGAGCCGGGCGAAACCGCCGGCCAGATCGATGGCGGCGCGCCGGTAGACGGCGTTGCTGCCGCAGCAGATCGCGGCGTCGCTGACGTCCCGCGAGGGCTGGATCCAGCGGAAGAACCATTCCTGGGCAGAGCCTGCGGCCCGTTGGATCCAGTTCATCGACGCGTCCGTGTCGAAGCACTGCGGGCTCTGCACGATGCCGACGGAGGGGTCGGCCAGATAGGGGACGAGATGGCGCAGGAAGTCCGGCCGGGGGGCGAAGTCCGCGTCCAGGATGGCGATGACCTCGGAACTGCTCAGAGTCAGCGCGTGGTTGAGGTTCCCGGCCTTCTTCAGGTGCCCCCGGTCGGGCCGTACGACGTACCGGTAGCCGTACGAGGCCGCCAGCTCGGCCACCTCGGGCCGGTCGGCGTCGTCCAGGACCCAGACGGTCAGCGGTCCCGGCCAGTCGAGCGCGGACACCGCCCGGTAGGCGTTGGCCAGCACGTCGAGCGGTTCGCCGCAGGTGGGCAGGTAGAGGTCGACGTCCGGCGTGCGGGCGGGCTGCCAGGCGTGGACGAGGAGTTCGTGCGACTGCCGGGTGAGCCGGCGGCGGCGCAGGCTGTTGACGGAGGAGAGCGCGAGCGCCACGACGTTGAGGCCGAGGACGGCGAGGAAGGCCCACAGGGCCGGGGTGCGTAACGCGAAGGTGAACATGGTCGCCGCTGTGAACACGAAGGCCAGCGAGGTGCTGACCAGCACCCAGCGGTGCTGCGGTCCGAAGTACCAGAAGAGCTCTTCGTCGGACGGAGGTTGCGGAAGATGATGAACAGTCATAAAACCCCCCACGGCTGTGTATCTGCCTGTATCTGGAGGGGAGCCTACCGTCAAAGGTATAGACCAATTTAACAACAAGATGTCAATTGCCGTAACAGGACGCAAGGTTGGCGTGACTCGGCCAGTCCTGGAATTGGTCCAGACCTCTGGGTCGATCTCATCCGACAGGGCCCGCCCCCGGGCAGGGGGAGGGGCGGGCCACGCGGGGGTGAACAACTGCGGAACATCTGCCGCTCAAGGTGGCGCCGCACCGCCGGGACCTGGCCGCCGGTCGACCGGCGGCGTCACGGCTCGCGCACGAGTTCGCCGTGCTCACTGCTGTGCGACTGCGTCGACGGCAGCGACGGCGTCCGCGTCGTCTCCTACGTCACGGCTCTCTGGCAGATCACGATTGTTGCTTACGTTGAGGCGTAAGAGGCTCCCGAGCAATCATGCGGCGCCCCAGAGCACTTTGAGGGTCCTGGGGCTGTGTCGTCGACGCCTGATTCGGAATGAGGTGCGAGGTAGGTGCGGCCGCACCGCAGATGGGCCAGAGCGAGTGGAGCCTGACGGCCCGCTGTAGACGCCTCCACCGTGTGCCGATCTCCCGCCGTCGGGAGGCAAGATGTGCCGGCGCGACGTCTGAACAGCGGCGCAACCGGCCGAACGCCCTCACCGTGTACACCCCCCCGCGTCGGGCGTCCGGGCTCGTCCCACAGAATCGCCCCTGACAGGTGAGGACATCCAGCGGAAGGACGGCCGACGCGCCATGCTGCACACGCGCATCACCTCAGCCAGGCCCGGGTGCGGCGACGTGGCTCTGTGGGGTGTACTCGCAGCCGCCACCGGCTTCGGGTTCTGGGACGCGGGTTCGGCCTCCCTGGTTATGGATCTGTTCCTCCCGTTGGCCGTGCTGGCGGTGGCGGTGCCATGGTCCCGCCGCCGGCCGGGGCCGCCGTCGTACTGGTCAACGGGCTGTGCGTGTGGGGCCTGTCCGACTCCGCGACTCCCGGCAACGCCCACGTCCTGTCGCTGGTCGCCATGAGCTGTCTGCTGGGTGCCCGGGTCGCCGCGGCATGGCGCCCGCTCCTGGTGCTCGCCGGGTGCGCAGCGGTCGATTCGCGACATGCGCGGTGCTGCGAACGCCTCCCGTATGGTGGTTCTACGCGATGACCGTGCTGCCCGGAGCCCTTTTGCTGCCCTGGCTGGCCGGCCGGCACTGGCGCGGCCGGCGGGAACTCGTGAGGGAGGGCTGGCGGCTGGCCCGGAGCCTGGAAGAGCGCCAGCATCTGGTCGCGGAGCGGGCGCGGCTTACGGAGCGCGCGGACATCGCGGCCGACATGCACGATTCCCTCGGCCACGCCCTGAGCCTGGTCGCTCTGCGGGCCGGTGCCCTGGAACTCTCGCCCGACCTCACCGACCGCGACCGCGCCGACCTCGCCGAGCTGCGCAGGACGATCGCGGACGTGGTGGAGCAACTGCGCGAGACCGTCGCCGTCCTGCACGACCCGCCCGGCACGGACAAGGATGCGGTGCTGCCCATCAACGGCACCGTCGAGGATCTCCTCTCACGGGCGGCCGCTTCCGGGGTGCCAGTGCAATGGGAGCGGCGCGGGGCGGTGCCCGAGATGTCCCCCCTCGTCGAACGCGGGATGCACCGGGTGGTGCAGGAGGCCCTCACCAACGCGGTGAAACACGCGCCGGACTGTTCGATCAGGGTGCGGATCACCCATGAGCCCGACCGTACCGGCGTGAGCGTCGTGAACGCCGCTCCGCCGGCTGGCGGACCGTCGCACGCGGGTGAGAGCCTGTGTCTAAACCCCGGCCGGGCGCCCGCCGCCTGGCACGCACGCTCGCGGCGTTGCCGAAATGCCCTAGTAGCTCCTTCCCCGAGCTCTCAACTTCGTTCGAGCAGGGGAGACCCCAGCGAGGACCTTCCAGCGCCTTGCGATTGCACGCACCAGACGACGTTCGCTGATCCGACCGGGGTTTAGACACAGGCTCTGAGAGCTTGGCAAGCGGCGTCGGCGGCCGGGGGCTGACGGGGCTTCGGGAGCGGGTGACGCTCCTCGGCGGCTCGATGCGGGCCGGGCCCGGCGAAGGCGGGTTCCACGTCACCGCTGTCTTCCCGCATCAGGCCACTGCCACCGCCCGTCGCGGGACGCCGGCGCCGGCGCCGGAACCAGGATCGGCGGATGGAACGCCGGCCGGGACCCGAGGGCCCGCGTTGACGTCCGAATCCGCTCCCCACCCGGGTCCGGGCCCGGAGACAGACACAGCACCGGACACCGTCGTACCGGAGTCCGCCAAACGGCTCGCCTCCGTACGGAGCGACGCCCGTCGCCGCTCCGCCGTCGCCCTCGTGGCACCTGTCGTCGCAGCCGCCTTCTTCGTACCATCCGCCTTCTACCTCGCCTGGCAACTCACCACGAGCGTGCTGCCGCCCTCCCGGTTCGAGGAGTTGACTACCGACAGGCCGCGCGCCGAACTCGCCCCTCTCCTGCCGGCCCGCGCCTATCCCTACCCGCCCGACCAGGCCCGTTCCGCATCCCGACCACCCGGCACACGTTGCGAGTTCTACCGTTCCGGCCGCGACCTGTTGGACGAAGTGGACCTTTACCGGCTCTGCTGGTCCGGCAACGCGCTACTGACGAAGGACATCGTGCCCGCACGCCGCCCCTGACCGCCTCGAACAGAGCGAGAAAATGAAGTACGTCATACGCCGGATCACGGCCGAGGAGTGGCGCGAGCTGCGAGCGATACGACTTGAGTCCCTGCTGAACTCGCCCGACGCCTTCGGTGTCCGTCACGCCGACGCTGTCGCGCTCTTCGATCGCACGTGGCGGAAGCAGGCAGAGAGGGCCGCGGCCGCGGCCGACGACGCACTGTTCGTGGCCGTCGACGAGACCGGCTCCTGGGTCGGAACCGCCGGGGTCGCACCCCTGGACGGCATCCCCGACACCGCACACGTGCACGCCGTCTATGTCGCCCCGACGCACCGCGGTCCGGACGGTCCGGCGCGGGCACTGATGGAAGCGGCAGTCGACTTCACACGCGAGCACACCGATTACACCTGGCTCACCCTGGGGGTGCGCGAGGACAATCACCGCGCCATGGCCTTTTACCGACGCATCGGGTTCCACGACCTCGGGAAAACGATCCCCTACCCGCTGGACTCCACCAAGTTCGTGCGCATTCTGGGCTGCCCCGACTTCCGTGTCTCCCGAGTACCACATCCAGGAGGCGGACGGAGCGGTCCGCGTTCACCTCACTCGTCGTTGCCGTCGTCATCGCCGTCGAGGTCGACGGCATCCGGGTCGCGCAGCGGGCGCAGGCCGTCGACCGGCTGGGAGGCGGTGAAGCTGTAGCGGCCCAGGACGTTCAGATTCTTGTGCTTGAGCGGGGACAGCCGGGCCACGTCTTCGTCCCTGATGCCGTGGCCCTCAGCCCGGAGCTGGGCGACGGCGGCCTCGATGTACCTGGTCGTCCACAGCACCACGGCGTTCAGAACGAGACCCAGCGAGCCCAACTGATCTTCCATCCCGCCCCGGTACGCCTGGTGGATGGTGCCCTTCTTGCCGTGGCAGATCTCGCGGGCCAGCTTGTGGCGGGGCTCCTGGACGGTGAGCTGCTTGTGCATCTGGCGCCGGTAGGTGTCGTCCATGGGGTCGACGACGGCGAGCAGGTGCAGGGTCTTGGCGATCCGCCCGTACTCGGCGAACGCCTGCCCCAGCGGGGTCGGGTGGCCCTCGCGGCCGAACATCCGCAGCAGGTCGTAGGCCCTGACCTGGTTGGTGACCCGGGAGCCGGCCACTCGCAGCATGTCCGGCCAGTGCGTGATCACCTTCTTCACGTTCACCTTGTTGCGGGCAATCGCCTCCAGCGGCCCGTACCCGCCCGCCGCATCGGCACCGGGCAACACCGCCGGATTCGCCCCGGACGCAGTCCTCGGCGTAGGGGCGCAGGCGTGTGCGTCGGGGCGCTGGTGCGCAATGACTTGGACTGCTGCAATCAGCGACGCGGTGTGGCTCACTCGCTGTCCATGGTCCGGCCCCATGCCAATTGCTTCGAGTCGCCGTCGAGTTGGCTGCGCTCCGTGATGCGGGCGCCGTGGACCGGGACATGAAGCGCGGGATGTCGGCGTTGGTCAGATTCAGGGCGGTGCTGCGCACTCGACAAGGGGAGGTCGTCATGCCAACTCCGAGGGCCGGTCGCCCTGTTGAGGCACTGCGAGAACGGTCCTGCGTGGTGAAGGCGGAGGGGTAAAGGGTCGGCGTGAGCCCGGGGCGGGTGCCTGGAGTGCGGGGCCTCCGGCCGCGGACCGCGGGGCCCGGGAGCGGGCCCCAGGAAGCGGACCTCGGGGACACGGGCCCCTGGCCAGAGGCCTGCGCGACTCCGATTTCACGTTGCGTATCCAAGCGTGATCGCGGCGTCTATCATCCAGCTAACCAGGGGGTACGTGGGGGGCTACGGATGACGGAATCGGAATCCACAGGGACCGAACCGGACGAGAGACAGTTGCGCTTCAACATCTGCGGGCCGTTGGAGGTGTGGACGGACGGGAGCCGGCTGCGGCTCGGCGGAGCGATTCAGGAGCGCGTGCTCGTCATGCTGCTCCTGGAGCACGGCAAAGTACTGCCCGTCTCCCGTCTGGTGGCCGGTGTCTGGGACGAGGAGCCTCCGGCGACCGCCGCGCATCAAGTGCGCAAGGCCGTCGCCGACCTGCGCCGGCGGATTCCTCAAGGCAGCAGTGTGCTGGTCACCGACGGGCCGGGCTACCGCGCCGTGGTGGCGGTGCCCCAACTGGACCTGTGCGAGTTCGAGGCGCGGGTCCACGACGCCAGGCTGGCGTCGGCGGCGGGAGCGCCCGCCGACGCGGTCGAGGCACTGAGCGCGGCCCTCGCGCTGTGGAGGGGCCCGGTGCTCTCCGGACAGGGCGGCCCTGTAGTCGACGCCTCGGCGGTCGCACTCGAAGAGGGGCGGCTGGCCGCGGCAGAGAGGTACTTCGATCTCCGGCTGCGCCTGGGCGAGGCATCGATGCTGGTGGTCGAACTGCGGGAGCTGGTCACCAGCCATCCGCTGCGGGAAGCCTTCCGGGGGCAGCTCATGCTCGCGCTGTACCGGTCGGGCAGGCAGGCCGAGGCGCTGGGGGAGTACGGTGCCGTCCGCGAGTTACTGGCCGAGGAGCTCGGCATCGACCCCGGACCGGAGCTGACCCGGCTCCATGAGGGCATCCTCCGGGAGAGCCCGGAACTTGCCGCTCCCGTCGCCCCTCCGGCAGTGACTCCGGCCGTCACCCCTCCCACCTCGCACCGGGTGCCCTGCGATCTGCCGTACGACCTGGCGGACTTCACCGGGCGCGAGCGGGAGTTGAGAGAACTGCTGGCGTGCGCGCACGAGGCGGACGATCGCAGCCGGATCGTGGCGATCGACGGCATGGGCGGCAGCGGCAAGACCTCCTTGGCCGTACGAGCCGCCTACCGGCTCGCAGCCGCCCACCCGGACGGACAGCTGCACATCGACCTGCGCGGCCACACCCCCGGAGAGCTGCCCGTCACCGTGGGCACCGCACTCGACATCCTGCTGCGGTCACTGGATGTGCCGGGAGGGAGCATCCCGGAGGACGTGCCGGGCCGCACAGCGCTGTGGCGGTCCACTCTTGCGGGAAAGCGGGTGCTGCTCCTGCTCGACAACGCACCGGACGCCGCCGGAGTCGTCCCCCTGCTGCCCACGTCGCCCGGCTGCCTGGCCATCGTGACCAGCCGTGCGCGGCTGGTCGACCTGGACGGAGCGAAGTGGATATCCGTCGACGTGCTGGCCCCGGACGAGAGCGCCGCCCTGGTCGCCGAGACGGTGGGCGCACACCGGGTTGCCGCGGAACCCGAGGCCGCCAGGGAACTCGCCCAGCTCTGCGGGCACCTGCCACTGGCCCTGCGCATCGCGGCAGCCCGGCTGCACAACCGACCCCGTTGGACCGTGCAGTACCTGGCCGACCGGCTTCGTGACGAGACCCGCAGGCTGGACGAGCTGAGTCTCGGCGAGCGCAGCGTCGCCGCCACCCTGCGACTCTCCTACCAGGCGCTGAACGAGGAGTGCCGTACCGCCTTCCGGGTCCTCGCGCTGCACCCGGGGGGCGACATCGACCTCTGCTCGGCAGCGGCGCTGCTGGGTCTGGCCACCCGGGAGGCCGAGGACGTCCTGGAGTTCCTGCTGGACGTCCACCTGCTGCAGCAACCGGAGATGGGCCTCTACAGCCTGCACGACCTGGTGCGCGCCTTCGCCCGGGGCCTGCTCTGCGGGACGACCGAGGAGGAGGACGCCACATCGGTCGGGCGGCTGCTCGACTACTACCTCGCGGCCACCGAGGTGTCGTGCGAGTTCCTCTTCCCCGGCCGTCGGCGGCGGCCCACAGGGGTGTCCGAGGCTCCCGCCGAACTGCCCGACATCCACAGCGCCGCACAGGCCGGGGCGTGGTTCGTACGGGAGCACACCACTTTGCTCGCCACCGTCGCTCTGGCCGAGGCACGCGGGTACGACCGGCATGCGGCCTGCCTGGCACGCAATCTGTCGTTCCAGCTCAACGCACGTGGCTATCTTGAGGAGTTCGCGGATCTGAGCCGGACCGCGGTCGCCGCGGCCCGACGCCTGGACGACCTGGCACTCTTGGGTGTGGCCCTGTCCAACCTGGGCGTCGCCTGCTGGAAGCTCGGCCGCTTCGTGGAGGGCATCGAGGTGGCCGAGGAGGGGCGCAAGGTGGCCCAGCTCCTCGGAGACCGGCACACGGAAGCCCACTGCGGAAGCACGCTGGGTCTGTACAAGAGTCTCCTCGGACGCTTCCCCGAGGCGCTTGCCGACCTCCAGGAGGCGATCGCCACGGAAAGGGAGCTGGGCTCCGTCCGGGCCGAGGCCGAGAGCCTCACCATTCTGAGCGCGTTGTACGAGCAGTGGGGCCGTTACTGCGAGGCCGTCGAAGCGGCACTGCGGGCCGTCGAACTCACGGGGCGGCTGGACCAGCACGAGAACGAACTGGTGGCGCTCACCGATCTGGCCTTCGCCCACTTCGGCCTCGAAGAGTACGCCGAGGCCGAAGTGCGGCTGGCGCGTGCGCGGCAGCTGTGCGACGGCACGCGGGAGCCGGGGCAGGTGGCCCTGGTCCTGGCCCTGTCGGCCGAGAGCGCCCACCGGCTCGGCCGCTCCCGGCAGGAGTCGGAGTTCACGGAGCAGGCCCGGGCCCTTGTCCGGCAGAGCCTTTCCCCGCTCCGCAGGGCCAAGGTGGAGAACCTGGTCGCGCGCCTGCTCCGCAGGAACCACCAGTACGACGAGGCGTTGACCGTGCACCGCCGCGCGTACGAACTCGCCTCCTCGGTCGGCTACCGGGCCGAGGAGGCGTACGCGCTGGCGGGCATGGCCGAGGCGGCCGGGGCACTGGGCGAAGGACGCGCCGCCGAGGAACATCGCAGGTCCGCCGAGGAGTTGTTCGCGGAACTGGGGATTCCCGGGTCCTGCCGCAGGAGCTGACCGCACCGGAGCAGGGTGCGGCGGAGTTTCGGACCTCGGGCGGAGTTCACACCACCCTGACTGCGGTGGGTCCCTTGTCCTCGGCGATGACGTGGTATCCCTTCCCCGGTCCGCCCGACGCATCGGACTCCACCGCGGCCGCCGTGCCGAGAACCAGTACCGTCATGGCCACCGCGATGAGTCCCGCCAGATTGCGTCCCATGATTCCGCTTCCCCTCGCTCGGTGTCCTGCTGACGAGACAGACATTCGCCGAAGGGCTTCCCGAACGGTTCCTGTGCGGTTCCCGCCCCCGTTCCCCCGGAGATTCAGGGGGTCTTTTGACCGCCTTCGAGGAAGCACGCCGCGATGCGGGGGCCGTGCGCCGACAGGGTCACCTCGGTCCGTGCCGCACCTTCCTGATGGTCGGTGAGATCGAGCAGAGCCGTGACCGTGGACCGCAGCACGGCCCGGTCCTCCTCGGTCACAGGCACACAGCCCTCGGGCCGGAGCGCGACAACCCGGTGCATGCCGTCCGTGGTCATGGTCTCGATGGTGAATCCCCTTCCGGGCTCGGCGCCTTCGGCCCGACGAAAAGCCGCGGAGCTCCGGGAGCATCGCTCCGTCGCCGCGAATTCCCTTAGGACATCGCTCAGTTCGATCTCCACCAGTCCGTCATCGCGAGGGGGCGTGGGATGTGTCATGTGGTACTCCTCCGTGAATGTTTTCCGGGTGGAAGGATCTCCGCACGCCATACCGTTCCTCTCCCTCGGCGTTACCTCGCCGACAACAGCCGCCATTTGCCGTCGAGTTGCCCCTCCCTGTCCTGGCGGCCCGCCGTCCCGCACTGGGAGGCTCCTGTCCCGGACCGCCGGTGCGGTCGCCCCGAGCAGGAGAAGGAACAGGGAGCCGAAAGCATGAGACCTGAGCCCCAGAGTCGCTGGATCACCGGCAGGTGCCGTGCCGGAACGCCGCGGGTACGGCTGATCTGCATACCGCAGTCCGGTGGTGGAGCCGGTGCGTTCTCCAGCTGGCGCGCGCACCTCCCGGACGGTGTCGAACTGGCTCCGGTCGAACTCCCGGAGCGGGGCACCCGGGCCCGCGAACGGATGCCCGTGGGCATGGGCGCCCTGGCCGACGCGCTCTACGAGGGGCTGCGCCCCGAACTCGACATGCCGTACCTGCTGTTCGGGCACAGCTTCGGAGGAATGCTCGCCTACGAGGTGGCCGTGCGGGCCGAACGGGACCACGTGCGCGCCCCACTGGCCGCCCTGATCTCCGGCACCCGGGCTCCCCAGGTGCCGCCGCGTCGCAGGCTCGCCCACAGCGACGAACGGACCCTGCTCACCTGGCTGTCCGACAACGGAGGGCTGCCCGCCGAGTTGCTGGACTACCCTGCGTTCCTGACGGAGGTCACCCGGGCCGTACGGATGGACCTCGGCTACGCGGAGTCCTACCTCGTGCCGCAACCGACGCGGATCGACACCCCGCTGTACGCCTTCGGCGGAGCCGACGACCTGGTCACGCCGCCCGATGCCCTGCCGCACTGGGAACGTTGCGCCGCCGGGGAGTTCACGGTGACGACGCTTCCGGGCGACCACGGATATCCGTACGCCGATCCCGGGGCGATGATGGCCGCGATCGGCCGACTGCTTCCCACCGGCCCGGCGGCAGTCCGGCCCGGGAGGGAGCCCGCACACAGCTGAGCACACGGCTGAGAGCCTGTGTCTAAACCCCGGCCGGGCGCCCGCCGCCTGGCACGCACGCTCGCGGCGTTGCCGAAATGCCCTAGTAGCTCCGCTACGAGGACCTTCCAGCGCCTTGCGATCGCACGCACCAGACGACGTTCGCTGATCCGACCGGGGTTTAGACACAGGCTCTGAAGCGGCCGGACGAAGCAGTCGCATGCCGCGTCGCAGGGTGTTCCCCGCGGCGCGGCGAGGGGCCATTCCCCGAATGGCCCCTTTCGGTATCCCCGCGGGAGGCGAACGGGAACGGTCGGACGGATGCTTCCCTTGCCCGACGCACCCGCTGGTGCGTCCCGCTGCCGGAAGCCTGCGGCAACGCCGCACGAAGGGAACTGGGGGAACTGACATGTCCAACAACGCACTGGTCCGTTTGCGTCTGATGCGCGGATACACGCAGGAGGAACTCTCCGAGCTGTCGGGAATCAGTGTCCGGACCATCAGGAATCTGGAACGCGGGCAGATCGTCAAGCCGCGCCGCAGCTCCGTCGACATGCTCCTCGCCGTTCTCGACCCCGGCCTGCGCCAGGAATTGCACGCGTTGCCCGCCGACGGCGCGGACTCGTCCTCCTCCGCCGTCGCCGAATGGATGCACATGGTCAGCCCCGGCAAGGACGTCTGGCGAGGGCCGAAACCGCCGCGCACACCGATGATCGGGCGGGAGAGCGAAGTGCGGCAGATAGCGGAACTGGTGACCGAAAATCAGGTGACCGTGCTGACCGGACCCGGCGGAGTCGGCAAGTCACGGGTGGCCCAGGCGGTCGCCGAAAAGGTCTGCCGCCTGTTCGCCGACGGCGTGGCCGTCGCCGAGATGGGCCGAATCCCCTCGGAACAGGACCTGGACCTCGACTCGGTCATGGAGCTGGCGTGGGGAGCCGTCGAGGGGCTGCTCGACGACGGGACGCCGGACACCGGACGGCGCCTGCTGCTGGTACTCGACAACACCGAGCACCTGCCGAGAACCACGGACCGGCTGGTGGACCGGTTGATCGGCAGCCATCCACAGCTGCGCATACTCATCACCTCCCGCCGCCCTCCGCGATGGAGTGGGGTCACCCTCTGGGAGATCCCGTCGCTGACCGTGGAGGCGGCGGTGGAACTGCTGCTGGAAAGACTGAAGAGGGTCTGCCCGACGCTGGACCTGTCCGGTGAACGCGCACAGCTCGGCGAGCTGTGCCAGGACCTGGATCTGCTGCCCCGGCTGGTCGAGTTCGCGGCCCAGCGGCTGCGGATGGTGTCGCTGCCCACGCTGCGCTCCGACAGCCGTGCGCGGAGACTGCTCGGCTCGGCGGACCACTCGATGCTGCCCCACCAGCAGTCGGTCGAGGCCAGCGTCCGCTGGAGCCTGAACCTGCTGGACGAACGTCAGCGGGACTTCCTGGCCGGTCTCGCCCGGCTCCCCGCGGCCCAGGTCCTCGCCGCGGACGGCCGGGGGGCCGCAGGCAAGGAGGCCTGGGACACGGCAGCGATCGACATGCTCTCCGAGCTGGTCGACTCCTCCCTCCTTCAGGTGGACCGGGGGAGCCGGTACGAGTACCGCATGCTGCGGCACGTCCACGCCTTCCTGGCGGCAGCGCCGGCCGCGGAGCCCCTCAGATCCGTCGCGGAGGAACAGGCCCTGGCGCTGAGCGGGTGAGCCCCCGCAGGACCATGGCCCCGGGGGGGGGGGGGGGGGGGGGGGGGGGGGGGGGCGCGGCCCGGGGGGGGGGGGGGGGCGCCCGCCCGCCCCCCCCCCCCCCCCACCACCACACCCCCCCCCCCCCCCCCCCCCCCCCCCCCCCCCCCCCCCCACGGGGTTGTTCGCGCCCGCCCCGAGGCTCCTGTCCCGACCGGGCCACCGGGTAGTACGAGCCACGCGGTCAGGCCGCGGGCTGGAGGGACGGCCGCTCTGAGGTCGCCTCGTTCACCTCGTTGACCGGGGTGGCGAGGATGTCGAGCGACCGGGAAGCCGTGACCGCGACACCGAGCGGAACCAGCAGGACGAGAAGGGCCAGAATGCCCCCCGCCACTCCGAACACGAAGACCAGACCGCCGGCCAGCATCGGGCCGGCCCACTCCAGCGAGTAAGCCCCGAACCGGTTCACCGCCGCCACCCGGCCCAGCAGTTCGTCCGGGACGAGCTGCATGACGTACGTCTGCAGGATGACGTTGACGGGGACCGCGGTCAGCCCCGCCAGGCAGACGACCACGCCGATCTGCCACACCTCGGGCACCACTGCCGTGAGTGCGAAGGAACCCGTCAGCAGCCAGACCGACACGCACAGCAGAGGGCGTGCGGACACCCGCTTCATGACCGAGGAGGCGAACACCGCGCCGACCAGCGCCCCGGCCACCGCGGCACCGCTGACCAGGCCGATCTCGGTCGAGCCGCCGCCTCGGTGCGCGACAACGGCGATGAGCAGCAGAAGGAACGCCTGGTCGATCATGTTGAGCAGGGACGCCATGACCACGACGAACCGCAGGAAAGGATGCCGCCGGACGAACCCGATGCCCTGGCCGACGTCCTGGAGCATCGTGGTGCGCGGCCCGTCCGGCACCCGGTCGGGCCCGAGCGGACGCCGGATGTTGAGCGCCCCCAGCGCGGCGAAGACGAAGGAGAGCGCGTCGGCGAAGAAGGGAATGCTGCGGCCGAGCCCGAACAGGACACCGCCCAGGGGCGGCCCCACCAGCTGCGCGGCCATGTCGCGGCTCATCGCCTGCCCGTTGGCGGTGGCCAATTGCTCCTTGGAAACGATTCGCCGGAGCGACGGCGTACTGGCACCGAGGATGACCCCTGAGCACAGTCCGCTCACCAGCGCGGTGACAGCCAGCAGCGGGATGCTGATGCGACCGCTGTGCACGGACAGGCCGACCGCGGTCAGGACCGACGCCTGTACGAGCGGCCCCGCCACCAGGATGGCGCGGCGCGACACCCGGTCCGCCAGCGCGCCGCCCCACAGCGTGGTGACGAGCACCCCGATGAGATTCGCCGAACCGATGAACCCGGCTTTCGTCACCGACCCGGTGAGGGACAGGGCCAGCAGCGGATAGGCGATGGACGAGACGCTCGTCCCCACCGCGGAGAGCGTATTGCCCGTCCACCATCCGAGGTAGTCGGTGTTCCGCCACAGCGAAACGACGGGGGCCTTGCCGTCGGCTCCTTTGCCATCGACTTCTTTGTCATCGGGCGCTCTGTCATCGGGCCGGTCCATCGAGGGGTCTCCTTCTGCTGACGATGCTCCGCCAGGAGCCTTGTGCAGTGCACCGGTTCACGGCCAGGCACGGCGCGGGCAAGGTCGTGGGCAATTCACCGGCCGCGAATCTGCCGGTCCGCTGCCTGGCGGCGGTGGCAGGCCCTGGACTCCAATCGACGCATCCCTTTCGAGCCACCGGAATTCCGGCGGCGATTCCCTTCCGCATGCGCCCTGCATGCCACGCACCGGAGGTCGCTTCGTGCATGCCGAGGCTTCTGGAACCACCTGGCCCGACGAGTCGCTCGACGCCGTCGACCTGACGGACCCCGAGACGTTCGCGGGAACCGATCTGAGCGGCTACTGGAGAACGCTGCGCCGGGAGCGCCCCGTCCACCGGCACCCCGGGGCCGAGGGCCGCCCGGGCTTCTGGGTCGTCAGCCGGTACCAGGACGTGATGACGGTGTACCGCGACACCCGGAACTACACGTCGGAGAAGGGCAACGTACTCGTCACGCTGCTGGCCGGAGGCGATTCGGCGGCAGGCCGCATGTGCGCGGTCACCGACGGCGCCCGGCACCGCCAGATGCGCAACGCGCTGCTCAAGGCGTTCTCGCCACGGGCCATGGAAGGCGTGACCCGCCGCGTGCGGGCCAACACCCGGCGGCTGGTCGCCGACGCGGTGCGCCGGGGCGAGTGCGACTTCGCCACCGAGATCTCGGAGAACATCCCGATCTCCACCATCTCCGACCTGCTCGGAGTCCCGCACAGCGACAGGGAGTTCCTGCTGTCGCGGACACGGGCCGCCCTCAGCTCCGACACGGCCGGCCAGTCCGTACCGGAGGCCTGGGCCGCACGCAGCGACATTCTGCTGTACTTCGCCGACCTCATGGAACAGCGGAGGGGCCACGCGACCGACGACGTGATCACCGTCCTCACCAACAGCCTCGTGGACGGCAAGCCGCTGACCCGGGACGAGGTGGTGCTCAACTGCTACAGCCTGATCCTCGGCGGCGAGGAGACCAGCCGGCTCACCATGAACGACGTGGTCCACATGCTGGCCGGTGACGCCGGACAGTGGCGGCGCCTGCGGGAGGGCAGTGTCACCCTCGACTCGGCCGCCGAAGAGGCCCTGCGCTGGGCCTCACCCACCATGCACTTCGGCCGGACCGCACTGAACCGCGTCGTGCTTGCAGGCCAGGAGATCCAGGCAGGCGACATCGTCACCGTGTGGCACTCCTCGGCCAACCGCGACGAAAGCGTCTTCGCCGCCCCCGACACCTTCGACCTCGGGCGTACCCCGAACAAGCACCTCACCTTCGGTTACGGGCCCCACTTCTGCCTCGGCGCCCATCTGGCGCGGGTGGAGGTGACCGCATTGCTCGACGCGCTGCGGACCTGTGTCGCGGAGATCGAGGTCACCGGAGAGGTCCAGCACTTCCACTCGAACTTCCTGACCGGGCTCAGTTCCCTGCCCGTCCACTTCACGCCGGACGAGAGGGGACTCGACACCCTGTCCGTTCCGCCGGCCCACGAGAGAGTTGAGGCCAGCCACCGTGCTTCCCGATGAGTCACACGACGTACACACCAGGGCGACCCGTGTGCAGGAGGGGATGCTCTCCGTCGAGGGAACCCTGACCGGCAAGCCCTCCCCCTTCCACGTGCTCACCAGCGCCGAGATCACCGGTCCGCTCGACACCGGACGGCTCACCGTCGCGCTGGCACGGGTCGTGCGGCGCAACTCCGCGCTGCGCACCGTCTTCACACGCGACGCCGACACGGGCATGGTCGGCCGCCGGGTGGCCCGCTCCTGGGGCCCGAAGGTCATCGAGCAGGAACTGCCGCCGCAGCCGCCGGGCACGGACGTGGTCGGCCTGGCCGAAAGGCTGATCTCCCCGCTGGCGCCGCAGCTGCTGCGACCGTACGCCGAACCGCCCCTGGCCTTCGTACTCACCGCCGCCGGACCGGAGCGCACGGTGCTGTCCGTCCTCGCCCACCACGTGCTGCTGGACGGCTGGAGTTACGGCCTGCTGTGGGAGCAGATCGCCGAGGGATACGCCGACGGGGACCCCGCAGACGCCGAGGCACCGGGCATGGAGGTGTTCGTCGCGGCGGAGCGCACCGGGGTTGCTCCCGAAGCCGTCGCCGCCCGCGCGGCCCTGCTCGAAGGCTGGCCGACCGTCGTCGAACTGCCGGGTGATCTGGAGCGTCCGCAGACTCGTGCCTTCACGGGGGCCAGGGTTCCCTTCCTGCTCACCGAGGCGGCCCGGACGGGATGCGTCGAGCTGGCGAGCACCCTGAAGGTGAGCCGCAATGTCGTCCTCCTGGCGGCCTGGGCCCTGACGGTCGCCCGCCGCGCCGGACAGAACCGGCTGGTGGTCGGCGTGCCGACGAACGGCCGGACTTCCCGCACCACCATGCAGGTCATCGGCGGTGCCACCGGTCTCACCCCGATCGCCTGCGAAACACCGGCGGAGGCGAGCGTCGCGGACTACGTACGGCTGACGTCCCGGGCGCTGCGGGATACCTTCCGGCACGCTGACGTCCCCTTCGAGGACATCGCCACGGCACTCTCGACGGGCGCTGACCCGGCCCGCAACCCCCTGGCGCAGATCGTCTTCGCCGCGCAGAACGACGTACTGCCCGCGGCGCTGACCGCGGGCGACGTGCGCTTCAGCATCCGCATCGGCCACACCGGCGGCACGATGTACGACGCGATGCTGCACGTGATGTCCTGGGATCCGGTGGCCGCGCTCGAACTCGAATATGCGACCACCGTACTGACGCCGGGCGAGGCCACCTCGCTGGCCGGTGGCTTCGACCGCGCGCTCGTCGACATGGCCGCCGACCCGGAAGGCCCGCTGGCCGCGATCACCACCGTGACCGGCGCCCAGCGCCGACTGCTGGACCAGTGGGAGCAAGGCACAGGTACCGGGCCCACCGAGGGACTGTGGCAGCTGATCGAGGCAGCGGCGGAGCGCCGTCCGGACACCGTCGCCGTCCGGGACGGCGACCCGGACCGCAGGGTGACCTACCGCCGGCTGATGGCCGCCGTCACCGCCCAGTCGGCCCTGCTGAGCGAGGCGGGCGTCCGTGAGGGCGACCGGGTGGCCCTCGTCGCCCCCCGTTCCATCGAGGAGATCGTCGCCGTCCTGGCAATTCTCCGGACGGGTGCGGCCTATGTCGGCATCGACTCCGGCAGCCCCGCCAGGACGACCTCGTCGGTCCTGGAACGGGCCGGGGTACGGGTGATCCTCGGCACGGCCGACGGGCTCGCGGCGCTGGGCCCGGCCACGGAAGGACGTATCGCGATGGCGGTCGTCGATCCCGCGGACCCGCCGCGGACGGGACCGGCGCCCGCCGCCGCACCGGCGGACCCCGAACGCGCCGCGTACGTGGCCTTCACCTCCGGTACGACCGGGGTCCCGAAGGGCGCGATGGTTCCCTGCCGCGGGGTCGTCAGACTCGCCCTGGACACGGAGCTGTTCCCTGCGAGGGCGTACGAACGCTACGTCCGCCTGGCCCCGTTGGCGTTCGACGCCTCCACCATCGAGATCTTCTACCCGCTGCTGGCGGGCGGAACGATCGAGGTCCACCCCGACGCCCATGTGACCCCCAACGCACTGGCGACCTTCCTGGAGCGGCGCGAGGTCACCGGGATGTTCCTCACGTCCGGTCTCTTCCGGCTGGTGGCGGACTTCCGTCCGGACGCCTTCCGCGGTCTCGTCCAGCTGATGACCGGCGGCGACGCCATCTCTCCTCCGCACGTGGCGGCCATCGTGCGCGCCTGTCCGGGAATCCGGGTGACGAACGGCTACGGGCCCACCGAGAACACCACCATCACCGCCGCCCACCACATCGACGACCTCACCGGCGTCACCGGCGGAGCCCTGCCGATCGGGCGGCCGATCCTGGGTACCGGCATCAAGATCCTCGACGGTACGGGGCGCCCCGTGCCACCAGGCGGAATCGGCGAGCTGGTCGCGTTCGGCGAAGGAGTGGCCCTCGGGTACGTGGGCATGCCGGACGAGACCGCTCGCGCGTTCGGCACCGACGACGACGGACGTCTCTTCTACCGCACCGGCGACCTCGCGCGCTGGGACGCCGACGGCAACCTGCGCTTCCACGGACGCCGCGACAGTCAGGTGAAGGTCCGCGGCTTCCGGATCGAACCCGACAGTGTGGCCCGGCTCCTGCGTCAACACCCGGAGGTGCACGACGCCACCGTCGTCGTGGTCTCCGTGGGCAACGGCGACAAGCAGATCCTCGCCGCCGTGACCCCGCAGGGCGTGACCCCGCAGGCCGCCGCGCTGAGGGCCTTCGTCTCCCGCACGCTGCCCGCCTATTCGGTCCCGCATCTGTGGACGGTGGTCGACGAGCTCCCCATGACGAAGAACGGCAAGATCGACATCGCCGCGCTGACGGCGGGAGCCGCCCCCGTCGGCACCGCCGCCACCCCGCCGGAACAGGCGGCGCACTCCGGCCGCGTACTGGAAGAGAAGGACCAGCAGGCGCAGGAGCAGGAGCTGCCTTGCACGGGTGTCGCCTCGATGGAGGACATCATCGCCCAGGCCTGGCGCGAGGTGCTCGGGCACCGGGACTTCGGACCCGACGACTGGTTCCTCGACGTGGGCGGCGATTCGCTCAGCCTGGTGCGCGTGCACACGATCCTCGACAACGCGCTGCCCGACCGGCGCCTCACGGTCGCCGATCTCTACGCCTTCTCCACCATCAACGAACTGGCCGCACTGCTCCGCGCCGACGACCACGCCCTTTCGACCTGAGAAGAGACCGGAACATGGATACACGTGACACGCACACCGCCGATGACATCGAACGATGGGTCGTCGCCACCTGCCGCGACCTCGGCCTGCGGGTGGAGGACGCGGACGTCGACTTCTTCTCGTGCGGCGGCACCTCGCTGGCGGCCATGCGGCTGATCGCCTCGGTCGAGGACGCCTTCGGAGAAGGAGTCCTGCCCCTGGACGCCTTCTACGACCACCCCGTGCTGCGGGAGATCGCCGGGCTCATCGCCGAGAACCGGCTCGCGACCTCGCAGGCGGGGTGATCGCCGATGACCGCTGCGACGAGCCTCGCCGACGGCCCGGTGTTCACCTCGCGGGACGCGGGGGAAGCCCTGCGCTCGGTCGCCGCCCTCCTCCGGGAGGCGGAGTACGGCGAAGAACGGGCCGCCGGGCTGCTCCGGGCGCCGAGCTCCGGGCATCTGCTGCGCAATCCCGCCCGGTACGCCTTCTTCAGCGACCACACGCGCCCCGCCCCGGCGGACGCGCCGCCGAGCGTCCTGACGTCCCTGTTCTTTCTCAACCGTGCGGTGCCCGACCTGTGGGTGCACGCCGCGCTCAAGCCCGAACTGACCGACCTGCTCCAGGAACTCGCCCTCCTCACCAGGTCGGGCGACCACTACCTGGGCACCGCCTCCCTGACCCCCTACCGCTCCCGGTTCTTCCTGTCCGACCGGCTCTTCGACAACCCGGCTCCGCAGCAGGTGGTGACGAGGGACGCGGCCGAACTCGCCATGCCGCCGCACGCGTCCAGCCTGCTGGCACTCGACGCGGTCGACCGGATCGACGGGTCGTTCCTCGATGTGGGGTGCGGCAGCGGATTCCTGGCGCTGAACGCCGGCCCGGGATGCGGCCGGGTCGCCGGATTCGACCTCAACCCGCGCAGCGTCCGCTTCTCCAGGGCCAACGCCCTCCTCAACGGACGCGACGTCCGCTTCACGGTCGCTGACTTCACCGACCCGACCGCGCTCGGCCGCGAAGTGCTGGGCGACACCGGCAGGTTCGGCAGCCTCGTCTTCAACAGTCCGACCATGCCGCGGATCGAGAGCGATGCCGGCGAGTTCGGCCAGAGCACGGCACGGCAGGTGCTCCGGCGGACCGCGGCCGTCGCCCCGTACGTCCTGCGTCCCGGCGGCACCGCGCACGTACTGACCGTCGTCGAGGTGCCCCGGTCGGCCGGGTCGGCCCGCGAGGTCGTCGAGGGCTGGCTGACCGGCACCCACGCCGCCGATGTGACGGTCCAAGAGGTCGATTCCCCGTACCTCCGGGTCACCGAGCGCCAGCTCCAGGACCGACGGCTGGACAGGCAGAGCCTGCTCTCGTCCGGAACCGCCCACGCACAGCAACTGCTGTCCGCCCTGGCCGCACGAGGCACCGGATCCGTCGTGCCGGTGCTCGTCGCGCTGCGGACCTCCTCCACAGAAGGGTCCAGACTCCCATGACCAAGGCACCGGACTGGATTTTCCCCCTGCGCAAACCGACCGGGAGCCCCACCTCGCGGCTGGTCGTCTTCCCCTACGGGGCCTCGGGCCCGACGTCCCTGCGCCCCCTGCTCAACCGGCTGCCCGAGACGGTGGAGGTGCTGGGCGCCGCCCTGCCGGGGCGCGAACGCCGCTTCGGGGAACCACCGGCCACCACGGTCGCCGAGATCGTGAGCGGCGTCGCCGAAGGACTGGCGGCACGGGAGGAACTGCCCACGTATCTCTTCGGCCACAGCATGGGTGCCGGACTGGCCGTGGCCTTCGCCCTGGCACATCCCGGATCCTGCGAGGGGCTGGTCCTCAGTGGGCGCCCGCCGCGCTCCGCCGGGCGCTCCGCCCTGCAGGGGTTCAGCGACGAGGAGATCGTCTCCTTCCTCGCCAGGGTCGGCAACACCCGTCCCGAGCTGGTCCGCGACGCGTTCTGGCGCGATCGGCTGCTCCAGCTGTTCCGGAGCGACGCCGCACTCGACCTGCGGACCGCCGAGGTCATCGCCGGAGGCGTCCTGCGGGAGCGGCTCCTGGTCCTGGGCGGCAGCGAGGACCCGGACATCGACGTGAGCGAGCTGGAGGACTGGGCGGAGCTGACCACCGGCGGATGCACGGTCGAGATCTTCCCCGGCGGGCACTTCTTCCTCCTCGACACCGACACCAGCCAGGCGGTGCTCGACGCGATTGCCGGTCTCCTCCACGCGGTGTCCGAGCCGCTGCCGGTCTGAGATCACGCGCGGCCCCCAGGTGGTGGAGGGCTTCCACGGAACGCACCAGGCATCCGTGGGGGCCCTTCGTCGCTTCCGCGTGCGCGCACCGGCAAGGAGGCAGACAACCGGCAGGGGCGGGCCGCCGCTCCACCGCTCAACTGCCCCTCCGCTGCCTGGAGTCGGCGGGCGGCCGGTCGGCAAGATCCGGGGGTAAGCCCGTGAGCCGGACGAAGGAGCCGCGATGCCCACCAGCACAAGGACACAGGAGAGCCCGCCTCCCGCGCGGTCGTCCCTGGAGGCGGTGCTGCCACTGACTCCGCTGCAGGAGGGAATGCTCTTCCACGCCCTGTACGACGACGAGGCGATCGACGTCTACGCGATCCAGGTCGCGTTCGCGCTGGACGGGCCGCTGTCGGCGGACGCGCTGCGGGCGGCCGCGGATGCGCTGCTCGGCAGGCACGCGGCACTGCGCGCCGGCTTCCAGCTCCGCAAGTCCGGCCTGCCGGTCCAGCTCGTCCGCCGCGACGTCCGCGTCCCGTGGTCCGAGCTGGACCTGCGCGGCCTTCAGCCGGACGAGCAGCAACGGCGGCTGAACCGCTACCGGGCCGCGGACCGGGCCAAGGGCTTCGACATGGCCCGCCCGCCACTGATCCGGCTGACGCTGGTACGCCTGGCCGACCGGCGCCAGGTGCTGGTGATGACGTACCACCACATCCTCCTCGACGCATGGTCCTTCCAGATCGTGCTGGACGACCTGTTCACGCTGTACACCCAGGACGCCGACCCGGCCGGTCTCGTCCGCGTCGTGCCCTTCGAGGGGTACCTGGCCTGGCTGGCCGCCCAGGACCGGCAGGCCGCGCAGGACGCCTGGGCCGCCGCCCTGGACGGGCTGGAGGAAGGGACCCTCATCGCCGCCGGCCGCCCCGCACGGGGGCCCGCGACGCTGCCGAGGCTGGCCTCCACCGAGCTCTCCCCGGAGCTGACCGCCGACCTGACCGAAGCCGTACGCGCCGCCGGGCTGACCCTCAACACCGTGCTCCAGGGCATCTGGGCGCTGACGCTCAGCGGTCTGACGGGACGCCAGGACGTGGTGTTCGGCCAGACCGTGTCGGGACGGCCCGCCGAGCTGGACGGCGTCGAGGGCATGGTCGGCCTGTTCATCAACGCCGCGCCCGTACGGGTAAGGCTCGACCCGGCCGAGCCGCTGGCGGCGCTCCTCGCCCGCGTACAGCGCGAGCAGGCCGCTCTGGAGCCGTTCCACCACCTGGGCCTGGCCGAGATACAGCGCGGCGCCGGTCTGGGCGACCTGTACGACACCGCCGTCGCGTTCGCCAGCGCACCGCTGGACTGGGACGCCGTACCGACCTACCGCGACCTGCGGGTCACTCTCGCGGAGGACACGGCCGAGGAGCAGCCCGAGGGCTGGACCCACTATCCGCTCAACCTGTCCGCCCAGCCGGGCCGGACCCTGCGACTGGCGCTCAGCTACGACGGCGACCTCTTCGAAGGACCGGCCGCCGACCGGCTCATGACCCGGCTGCGCATGCTGCTCAGCACGTATCTGGACGCCCCCCGCACTCCGGTCGGCCGCATCGAGCTGTTCACGGAGGAGGAGTGGGCGCAGGCCGTGCACCAGGGGAACGACACCCGGCGGCCGGTGCCGGACACGACCCTGCCGGCCCTGTTCGCGGCACAGGCCGCCCGCACGCCCGAGGCCACGGCCCTGGTGTTCGAGGACCGCTCACTGTCCTACGGCGCCTTCGCCCGCCGGGTGGCGGAGCTCGCGGACGCGCTGCGGGCACGCGGAGTGGGCGGCGGGGACTTCGTGGCGGTGGCGGTGCCGCGCTCGGTGGAACTGGTGGTGGCGCTGCACGCGGTACTGGCCGCCGGAGCCGCCTACGTACCGGTGGACCCCGAGTACCCGGCACAACGGATCGGCTGGATCCTTGAGGACTCGGCCCCCCGGCTGCTGCTGACCACCTCCGCGGTCGCGGCGCTCCTGCCGCCGTGCCCCGTACCCCAGCTCTTCCTGGACCGGCCGCTGCCGTCGGACGCCCCGGTCGCCCCGGTACGGGAGCCGGTCGGCGCCGACCCGGCCTACGTGATCTTCACCTCCGGCTCCACGGGGCGCCCCAAGGGCGTCGTGGTGCCGCACTCCGCGATCGTCAACCGGCTTGTGTGGATGCAGGACCGCTACCCGCTGGAGCCGGGCGACCGGGTGCTGCAGAAGACCCCGTCGGGGTTCGACGTATCGGTGTGGGAGTTCTTCTGGCCGCTGCAGACCGGGGCGGCGCTGGTGGTCGCCGCACCGGGCGGACACAAGGACGCCGCCTATCTGGCCGCCCTGATCCGGCGCGAGTCGGTGACCGTCGCCCACTTCGTCCCGTCGATGCTCCAGGTCTTCCTCCAGGAGCCGACCGCCGACGACTGCACCAGCCTGCGCCAGGTCTTCTCCAGCGGTGAGGCGCTGTCCGCGGAAACCCAGAACCGCTTCTTCGAACGCCTCGGTGCGAGCCTGCACAACCTCTACGGCCCCACGGAGGCGGCCGTTGACGTCACCCACTGGGACTGCCGGCCCGACGAGGAGAACGCGGCCAACACAGCCGTCCCGATCGGCAGGCCGGTATGGAACACCCAGGTGTACGTGCTGGATCCGGCCCTGCGCCCGGTCGCGTCGGGCGTACCCGGCGAGCTGTACCTGGCGGGCCACCAGCTCGCCTCGGGATACGTGGACCGGCCGGGGCTGACCGCCGAACGGTTCGTCGCCAACCCGTTCGCCCCCGAGGGCAAGCGGATGTACCGCACCGGGGACGTGGTGCGCCGCACTCCCGGCGGTGACCTCGAATACCTCGGGCGGGCGGACGACCAGGTGAAGATCCGCGGCCTGCGCGTCGAGCTCGGCGAGATCGAAGCGGTGCTGGCCCGGCACGAAGCCGTCGCCCAGGTCGCGGTCGTGGTGCGGGAGGACCAGCCCGGCGTGCAGCGGCTGGTCGCCTACACCGTGTCGGCCGGACCCCCGGCGGAGCCGCAGCAACTGCTGGACCTGGCGGCGGCCGCGCTGCCCGACTACATGGTGCCCGCGGCGCTCGTACAGGTGGCCGAGCTGCCCCTGACGCCCAACGGCAAGCTCGACCGCAAGGCGCTGCCGGCTCCCGCGCTCGTGCGTGCCGTCGGCGGCAGAGCAGCGCACGGCGCCGTCGAGCAGCAGCTCGCGGAACTGTTCGCGGCGGTGCTCGGAGTGCCGGAAGTGGGCGCGGAGGACAGCTTCTTCGACCTGGGCGGCGACTCGATCGTCTCGATCCAGCTCGTCGCGCGGGCCCGTCGGGCCGGACTGGCGCTCACCCCCAAGGACGTGTTCACCCACCGCACCGTCGCCGCGCTCGCCCGGGTGGCGCGCCCGGCGCGGGACGCCGTGCAGGAGGCGCCCGGGGCCGGTGTCGGAGAGGTGCCCGCCACACCGATCACGCACTGGCTGAGCGAGCACCGGGGGCCGAGTGACGGCTTCCACCAGGCGACCCTGCTCCAGGTGCCCCCGCTCGCCCGCACGGACCTGCTCACCGCCTCCGTACAGGCGGTGCTGGACAGACACGACGCCCTGCGGATGCGGCGCACGGCGCGGGACGCGGGCCCGACGTGGGAGCTGGACATCGCACCGGCCGCGGCCGTACGGGCCGAGGACTGCGTGCGCCGCGTCGGCGTCGAAGGACTGGACGCCGACGCCCTGCGGGCCCGTATCACCACGGAGTCGGCCCGCGCGGTCGCCGAACTCGCCCCCGACGAGCGGCGGATGGTGCGCTTCGTCTGGTTCGACGCCGGCCCCCGGGACGCGGGACGGCTGCTCGTGGTGGCCCACCACCTCGTCGTGGACGGCGTTTCCTGGCGGATCCTGCTGCCTGATCTGCGGGCGGCCTGGGAGGCGGTCGAGAGCGGCGGAACACCCGGCCTCGCCCCCGTCCCGACCTCGCTGCGCACCTGGGCGCACCGGCTGTCCGAAGCGGCCACCGATCCGGCCAGGATCGCCGAACTCCCGCTGTGGGAAGGCGTGTTGCGTGCCGGTGACGATCCCGCGCTGGCAGCGAGGCCGTTGGACCACACCTGTGATGTGCACGGCACCGCCCGGTCGCTGACCCTGCGACTGGCCGCCGAACACACCGAGCCCCTGCTCACCACGGTGCCGGCCGCCTACCGCGCGGGAGTCGACGACGTCCTGCTGACGGCGCTCGCACTGGCGGTCGGATCGTGGCGGCGGGAACGCGGCCTGGGCGAAGGCACCGGCGTTCTGGTGGACCTGGAGGGGCACGGCCGCGAGGAGATCGCGGCGGGGCTCGACCTGTCGCGCACCGTGGGCTGGTTCACCAGTCTCTATCCCGTACGCCTCGATCCGGGCGTGCGGGACTGGGAGCAGGCGGACGGGACCGGCCACCTGCTGGGCACTGCCCTCAAGCGGGTCAAGGAACAGCTGCGAGCGATCCCCGACCACGGCATCGGCTACGGAATGCTGCGCCGCCTCAACCCGGAGACGGCCGCCGTGCTGGGCGCACTGCCGGTCCCGCAGCTGGGCTTCAACTACCTGGGCCGTTTCGCGGGTTCCGACGGCGGACACTGGCAGCCCGCGGCCGAGTCGGATGCCACGGGTCCGGCGGCGGACGCCGGGCTGTCCCTGCCGCACGTGCTGGACATCAACGCGGTGACCGAGGACCTGCCGGCCGGCCCGCAGCTGGTCGCCTCGTTCACCTGGCCCGGCGCGCTGCTGGCCGAGGACGACGTGCGCCGGCTGGGGGAGGCCTGGCTGGCCGCGCTCCGCGCGCTGGTCGCGGACACCTCCCGGGAGGGTTCCGGCGGGCTCACCCCCACGGACGTACGGCCGGCCGTGGTGGGACAGCGGGAGCTGGAACTCCTGGAGTCGGCGTGGGCGGAGCGCGGACTCCAAGACGTCCTGCCGCTGACCCCCGTACAGGAGGGGCTGCTCTTTCACGCCTGCTACGACAGGCAGGCACCGGACGTGTACAACGTGCAGCTGGTCATCGAACTGGCTGGCGAACTCCGCACGGAGGGGCTGCGTGCCGCCTGCCAGGCCTTGACCGACCGGCACCCCGCACTGCGCGCGGTCTTCACCCAGACGGCTTCCGGCACACCGGTGCAGCTGATCCCCGGCAGCGTGCCGGCGCCGTGGCACGAGCACGATCTGCGGGACGGCGGACCGACCGGGGACGGCCGCGCGCGGGAACGGCTGGACGCGTTCCTCACCGAGGACCGGATCCGCCGGTTCGATCCGTCCCGTGCTCCGCTGCTCCGCTTCACCCTGCTGCGGCTGGGCGAGGAGCGCCACGCGCTGGTCTTCACCAGCCACCACCTGCTCGCCGACGGCTGGTCGGTCTCCCTGATGCTGCGGGACCTCTTCGCGCTCTGGTCGCCGGACGCCCGGGACGTCGGCCGCACACCGCCGGTTCCGGTACGCCGCTACTACGAGTGGCTGGCCGCACAGGACACGGCCGCCGCGCAGCGCGCCTGGCGGGCGGCGCTGGACGGACTGACCGGCCCCACCCTGCTCGCGGCCGCCGCGGACACCGGTTCCCTGCCGTCGCTGCCGCTGAGCGCCGGCGTCGAACTCCCCGAGGACCTGACGGCCGAAGTGGCCGCCCGCGCACGCTCCTGCGGGCTGACGCTCAACACCGTGGTGCAGGGGGCGTGGGCGCTGGCGCTCCACCACCTCACCGGCCGACGGGACGTGGTGTTCGGGGCGACGGTGTCGGTGCGCCCGCCGGAGCTGCCCGGCGTCGAGGAGATGGTCGGGCTGCTGATCAGCACGGTGCCCGTACGGGTCCGGCTGGACCCCGCCGAAACACTGGCCGCTCTCCTCGACCGGGTGCAGACGGAGCAGGTCGCCCTGGCCCCGCACGCGCACCTGGGCCCGGCGGCGGTGCAACGCGTGGCCGGGCTGGGTCCGCTGTACGACACCTCCATGGTGTTCGAGAACTTCCCGCGCACCGCCGACCATCCCGAGCTGCCCGGTACGGGGCTGCGGATCGCCGGATTCTCGGGCCGCGACGCGTACCACTACCCGCTCAAGCTCATGGCCGTTCCCGGTGACCGGCTGTACCTGGAGGTCAGCCACCGCGCCGAACTCGTCACCGCCGCACAGGCCGAGGAGGCCCTCGGGCACCTGCGGACGCTGCTGACGGAATTCGCCGCCGACCCGTCCGTACGGGTCGGTGGCCTGCTCCAGCCCGTACCCGAGCCCGTCGTTCCCGTGGCTGCGGGTCCCACCTCGCCCGTCCCTGTCACGCCGGGGGACCACCGCTCGGTGGCGGCACTGTGCGCCCTGGCCGGGGCGGTACTGGGCGGGCCGGTGCTCTCCGCGGAGGCCGACTTCTTCGCGCTCGGCGGCGATTCCCTGCGGGCATTGCGGCTGGCCGGACGCATGCGCGAGGCGTTCGGCGCCCCCGTCGACGTCTCTGTCGTATTCCGCGGCCGCACGGCTGCCGGAATGGCGGCAGTGCTGGCACGGCAGGGAACCGGTATTTCAGAAGTCCGCCACAGCTAAAGGGAATTGCCGGGCCGCTGCCTGTTCCGGGAATCCGCACTTTGCCACCATGAAAAAGCAACGAACCTCAGCAGCAAGGAGCTCGGCCGTGCGGATCATCGCGATAACCGGTGCCTCAAGTGGAATAGGGCTTGCGACCGCGACACGTTTCGCCGAGGGCGGCGACCGGGTTTACAACCTGGACACGCAGCAGCCCCCGGCCCCGCACGAGGGCGTGACGTGGTGCCGGACGGACGTCGCCGACTGGGATGCCGTCGACAGCACGCTCGGCCGCATCCACGACGAGCACGGCCGCCTCGACGTGGTGATCGCGAATGCGGGCATCAGCATCCGGCACGGCGTACTGGACATCACCGAGGAGCAGGCGCGCCGGGTCGTCGACGTCAACCTGCTCGGCGTGCTGGGCACCTGGCGGGCGGCAGCGCGCCGGATGGTGGCCAGGGGTGAAGGAATCCTGCTGGCCACCGCCTCGGTGAACGGCCATCGCGGGTTCCCCCACTACGCGGACTACAACGCCACCAAGGCCGGCGTGGCGGCGCTGTGCAGGACCTTCGCGATGGAGCTGAGCCCGGCGGTCCGGGTGGCCTGCGTCTCGCCCGGCGCGGTACTGACGCCCATGCAGCTGGCGGAGTACACACCGCGCATGCTGGCGGAGGTGAACGCCCGGATTCCTGCGGGCCGGCACGCCCAGCCCTCCGAGATCGCGGCGGCCTTCCACTACCTGGCCTCGCCCGAGGCCGGCTTCATGACCGGCCAAGAACTCGTCATCGACGGCGGGGAGATCACTGGTTCCACGACTTCCGACTTCGGTACGGCGCATTGCGCGACGGCCGAGCACGACCGAACCGAAATCCGTTCCCGGTAACGCACCACCCGAGGGGAGACGTCATGGGAAATTCAATTGACTACACACTGAGCGGCGACGAGGTCGATGGCCTCATGAAATCCGTGAGCGAATTGAAGGAAGGCGGCCTCTCACCGGTCGAGCCGGAATTCTACGACAAGTACCAGGATTTGCAGGAGATCCTGCCGGTCGGTCTGCGGACGTTCCTGGGGGGGTTCCGTGACGACCCGGCATCGGCCGTTTGCCAGGTTCACGGATTCCCCGTCGACGACGCCGCCGCGGGGCCGACCCCGGAGCACTGGGAGCGGCCCGAGGGGTACGGGTCCACCGTCGAGTCGGACATCTACCTGGCCATGTGCGGCTCGGCGCTGGGCGACCCGTTCGCCTGGGCGACGCTCCAGTACGGACGCATGGTGCAGGACGTCTTCCCGATCAGGGGCGACGAGCGGCGCGAGAGCGGGCACGGCAGCGACGCGTATCTGAACTTCCACACCGACGACGCGTTCCGCCCCGACTCCTGCGACTACCTGCTGCTCTTCGGCGTGCGCAACCCCGACGTCGTCCCGACGTACGTGGCGGCCGTGCAGGACGTCGTCCTGCGTGACGAGGACCGTGCGCTGCTGTCCGAGAAGCGCTTCCACATCCTTCCCGACGACGAGCACATACGGCAGCTGGCGCTGCGGGCGCCCGGCGATCCCGCGCTGCGGCGCGCCGTCGAGATGCGCGACCACCCGGAGCCGGTCTCCGTCCTCTTCGACGATCCGCGCAACCCCCACGTGCGGCTGGACGTGCCGTTCATGCGCTGCGTGGATGACGACCCGGCGGCCGAACGGGCGCTGCGCGCCCTGCTCGACGAGCTGGAACGGGTGCGAAGGCCGCTGGTCGCGGCGCGGGGAACGCTCCTGGTCCTCGACAACCGCAGCGTCGTGCACGCCCGCGAGTCCTTCCAGGCGCGCTACGACGGCACCGACCGCTGGCTTCGCAAGATCGTCGTCAGCCGCGACCTGTCCACCGACGGCGTCGGGCCGCTGAGCCGGGTCCTGCTGTAGCCCTCCCGGACGCACGGCACACCGGCGTCCGCCCCGCCACACCTCACACGCCGCCCCGCACATCCGCCGATCAGCAAAGGGAAAGAAGAGACATGAACCAGCCCGCCGTGCAGACCGCGCAGGCGCCGGAGGCCATCAGCACGGCGGACTCCCGCACACCGCGAGCGCACCGCCAGGATCTGCTGAGCGCCCTGTTCGAAGAGATCCTCGGGGCGACCGACGTCGGCATCGACGACAGCTTCTTCGAACTGGGCGGCGACTCCATCGCCTCGATCGAACTGGTCACCCGGGCCCGTGCGGCGGGCCTCGCCCTGGAGTACCGCGACATCTTCGAGGGCGAGACGGTCGCGGCGCTGGCCGAGGCCGCCACGGAGGTCGTGGCGGGCTCCGGCTTCGTACCGGCCCAGGGGCCGCTGGTGCCGCTCGACACCGACGAGCGGACGGAGGTGGAGGCCGCGTTCGCCTCGTCGGGCCCGGTGCAGGAGGTGTGGCCGCTCACCCCGCTCCAGGAGGGCCTGCTCTTCCACGCCCTGTACGACCAGGACAAGGCCGACCCCTATCTGGTCCAGGCTCCGCTGGTGCTGTCGGGAGAGGTGGACACCGGACGGCTGCGGGCGGCGTTCGCGGAATTGCTGGACCGGCACGCGAGCCTGCGCGCGGGCTTCCTGGTACGTCGTACCGGTACGCCGGTGCAGGTCGTGCCGGCCGGGGTCGAGCTCCCGTGGTACGAGATCGACCTCGGCGGCGTCGACGAAGCGGAGCACCCGGCACGGCTCGGCCGACTGCTGGCACAGGACCGGCTGGACAGGTTCGACCCGGTGGCGCCGCCGTTGATGCGCGCGACGCTGGTCCGCCTGTCGGCGGAGCGGCACGTCCTGGTACTGACGAGCCATCACATCCTGTGGGACGGCTGGTCGATGTCGCGGGCGCTGGGCGAGGTCTTCGGCCGCGGGCTGGGGGAGGGGAGCGCCGGACTTCCGGAGGTCGTGCCGTTCCGCGACTACCTGGCCTGGCTGTCGGTCCAGGACCAGGACGAGGCGCTCACCGCTTGGGCCGCGGCCCTGGAAGGGCTGGAAGAGCCGACCCTGGTCGCCCCCGGCGTCGACGGTTCGCTGCCCTCGCTGCCCGCCAGGACCGTCGGCCGGCTCGACGAGGCAGCCTTCGCCCGGCTGGAAGCGGTCGCACGGACCCGCGGCCTGACCATGAACACGGTGGTGCAGGGTGCCTGGGCGCTCCTGCTGTCCGGTCTCACCGGACAGCAGGACGTGGTCTTCGGCTCCACCGTCTCGGGCCGCCCACCGCAGGTACCGGGCGTCGAGGAGATCGTGGGCCTGCTCATCAACACCGTCCCCGTCCGGGTGCGCCTGGAACCGCAGGAGCCGGTGGACGCGCTGCTGGCCCGCATCCAGGAGCAGCAGTCGGCGCTCACGGCGTACCATTACCTCGGCCTCCAGAGCATCCAGCGCCACCAGGGAATCGGCGAACTCTTCGACACCTCCACCGCGTTCGAGAACTTCTCCCGGGAAACGGCCCACGACGACTCCTGGGACGCTGGATTCCTCCGCGGTCAGGACATGGACCTGCTGTCGTCCGAGGAGAGCCACTCGCCGGGATTCGCCCACTACCCGCTGAGCCTGGCGGTGTTCCCGGGGAAGGGCCTGGACTTCGAGGTCAGCTACCGCGGCGACCTGTTCGACGCCGCGTTCGCCGAAGCCCTGGTGGAGCGGCTGTGCAGGCTGCTCACCTCCCTCGCCGCCGACCCCGGCATCCCCGTCGGCCGGATCGACCTGCTCTCCGGACAGGAGCGGTCGCTGGTACTGGAGGAGTGGAGCGGCGCCGGGGCCGGGCGCGAGGACGCCACCTCGACGATCGTCGCGGCGTTCGAGGCACAGGTCGCCCGCGCCCCCGACGCCATCGCCCTGGCCCACGGTGACGAACGGTGCTCCTACCGGCAGTTGAACAACCGGGCGAACCGGCTGGCACGCGAACTGGTCGCCGCGGGCATGGGCCCCGAGGCGCGGGTCGCCGTGGCGGTGCCCCGCGGCCTTGACTGGATGACCGCGGCGCTGGCGGTGCTCAAGGCGGGCGGCTCATTCGTACCGGTGGGCCCCGCCTCCCCGAACGAGCGCTCCCGGGCCGTCCTCACGGACGCCGCCCCCGCACTGCTCATCACCTTGGGGAACTCCCCGTGGTCCCGGGAGCCCTTCGCGGGAAGGCACGTGCTCCTCGACGACGAGGCGACCGGGGCCGCCGTCGCCGGGCGCTCCCCGGCCGACCTCACCGAGGCGGAGCGCGCGGGCGGGCTGTTCCCGGGCAGCGCCGCGTACGTGATGTTCACCTCGGGGTCGACCGGTGTGCCCAAGGGCGTCGAGGCGACCCATGCCGATGTGGTGGCGCTGGCCCGGGACAGTCGATTCTCCGTGGGCCACGAGGTCGTCCTGGCCCATTCGGCACTGACCTTCGACGGCTCCACCTACGAGCTGTGGGTGCCGCTGCTCTCCGGCGGCCGGGTCGTGCTCGCGCCCGATGAACCCCTGACCGCCGTGCTCGTACGGGAACTGACCGAGCGGCACCGCGTCACGGGGATGTTCCTGACGACGGCGCTGTTCCACTCCTTCGCCCAGGACGACCCCGGCTGCCTGGCCGGACTGCGCGAACTGTGGACCGGCGGCGAGGCCGTGCGCGCGGAAGCCGTGCGCCGGGTGCGCGCGGCCTGCCCCGCCCTCGTGGTCGTGGACGTGTACGGGCCGACGGAGACGACCGCCTTCGCCACCGCCTTCGCCCTGGACCCCTCGGACGGCCTGCCGGTGTCGATGCCCATCGGGCGCCCGCTGGACGGAATGCAGACCTTTGTCCTCGACACCGCCCTGCGGCCGGTGGCCCCGGGCGTCTCGGGCGAGCTGTACATCGCCGGCGCGGGGCTGGCCAGGGGCTATCTGAACCGTCCCGACCTGACGGCGGAGCGCTTCGTGGCCTGCCCGTTCGGCGAGAGCGGCACCCGGATGTACCGCACCGGGGACGTGGTGCGCTGGACGGCGGACGGTGAGCTGGAGTTCGTCGGACGCACCGACCACCAGGTCAAGATCCGCGGCTTCCGCATCGAACCGGGTGAGATCGAGGCCCTGCTCAGCACCGTGCCCGAGGTCGGGCAGGTGGTGGTGATGGCCCGCGAGGACGAACGGGGCACCAAGCGCCTGGTCGCCTACGTGGTGCCCGCGACCGGCACCCCCGCCGCACTCGACACCGACGCCCTCCGAGAGGCGGTCGCCGCGCGCCTCCCCGACTACATGGTGCCCGCGGCCTTCGTCGCGCTGGAGCACTTCCCGGTCGCCGCGACGGGCAAGCTCGACCGCCGGGCCCTGCCGGAACCCGAGTTCACCGGAGCCGCCGACAGCCGCGCCCCGCGCACCCCGCGCGAGGTTCTGCTGTGCGAGCTGTTCTGCGAGGTACTCGGCGTGGCGACGGTCGGCATCGACGACAGCTTCTTCGAACTCGGCGGCGACTCCATCACCTCCATCCAGCTCGCCGCACGCGCCCACAGCGCCGGACTGAACCTCACCCCGCGCGACGTCTTCGCCCGCCTGACCGTGGCCGCGCTCGCCGAGACCGCTGCCGCCCTCACGACGCACACCGCCGCCTTCGCGGCGGCCCAGGGCCCCCTGATGACCCTGGCGGACGAAGAGCGCACCGAGATCGAGGCAGCGTTCGCGGCAGCCGGCCCGGTCCAGGACATCTGGCCGCTCACCCCCCTCCAGGAAGGCCTCCTCTTCCACGCCCTGTACGACGGGCAGGGCCCAGGACACGGCGTCGGGACGGACCGGGATCCCGCCGGGCCGCCGGACGCCTACCTCACCCAGATGCCGTTGGTCCTCTCGGGAACGGTCAACACGAGTGCGCTGCGCGGCGCGCTCCAGGGGCTGGTGGAACGCCACGCGAATCTGCGTGCGGGCTTCCTGGTGCGCCGTGCCGGCCAGCCCGTACAGGTGATTCCCGCGGAGGTGACGACCCCCTGGCGGGAGACCGACCTGAGCGACGTCCCGGAACCGGAGCGCGAGGCACGCCTGCGCGACCTCCTCCACAAGGACCGCCACGTCCGGTTCGACCTGACCGCCCCACCGTTGCTGCGCGCCCTGCTCGTCCGGCTCGCACCCGAGCAGCACGTCCTCGTACTGACGGGACATCACATCCTGTGGGACGGCTGGTCCATGGCGCGTGCGATGGGAGACGTCTTCGGCCTGTACGAGGCACAGGACGGGCACGCGGAGCTGCCCGACGTGGTGCCGTTCCGGGACTACCTGGCCTGGCTGTCGGCCCAGGACCAGGACGAGGCACGCACCGCGTGGGCCTCGGTCATGGAAGGTCTGACGGAACCCACCCTGGTCGCCCCCGGTGCCGACAGCACCGCGGCCGCCCTGCCCACCCGTTGCCTCGGTCACCTCGACGAGGAGACCACCCGGCGGCTCACCGCCGTCGCCCGCAGCCGCGGACTGACCATGAACACGGTCGTACAGGGCGTCTGGGCACTCCTGCTGTCCGGTCTGACCGGACAGCAGGACGTGGTGTTCGGCTCCACCGTCTCGGGACGGCCGCCGGAGATCCCCGGCATGGACGAGATCGTCGGCCTGCTCATCAACACCGTCCCGGTACGCGTCCGCATCGACCCCGCCCAGCCCCTGGAAGGTCTCCTGGCCGAGATCCAGCGGCAGCAGGCCGACCTCACCCCGTACCACCACCTCGGACTGACCGACATCCAGCGCCACCTGGGACTCGGCGAACTCTTCGACACCTCGACCGTGTTCCAGAACATCCCGTGGGACGCCGACGTGCTGCGCACCGCGGGCCTGGAGGTCAGCCCGTTCGACGACGAGACCCAGGGGTTCACACACTTCCCGCTGAGCATCGACGTCTTTCCCGGGAACGAGCTGCGCCTCGAAGTCAGCTACCGGCCCGACGTGTTCACCGCCCCCGAGGCCGAGCGGGTGGCGGAGCGGGTCCAAGGACTCCTCACCGCCTTCGCCACCGACCCCGCACGCCTCGTCGGAAGGGTCGACACCCTCACCCGGCAGGAGCGCCTCCCCCTGCTCAACGCGGGCAGCGGTGCGCAGGTCCCCGTGCCGGAACTGACCGTGCCCGGGCTGTTCGAGGCCCAGGCCGCCGCGACCCCCGACGACGTCGCCGTGGTGTGCGGCGACGAGCAGGTGACGTACCGCGAGCTCAACCGTCGTGCCAACCGGCTCGCCCACCGGCTCATTGCCCTGGCCGCAGGACCGGACGAGCCGGTGGCGGTCATGGTGCCCCGCTCCGTCGACGCGGTCGTGGCGCTGCTGGGAACGATGAAGGCAGGCTGCGTCCACCTGCCGGTCGAGTTGTCCTGGCCGGCCGATCGCATCACCTCGCTCCTCGCCGAGGTGCGCCCGGCCGCGGTCCTGACCGTGGCCGACGCCGTCCGGAAGGTTCCCGCGGACCACGGCTCACCGGTCCTGCTCGTCGACGCACCGGACACCGGCTCCCCGTCCCACGACCCGCAGGACACGGAACGCGTCAGGCCGCTGCTGCCCTCACACCTCGCGTACGTGATCCACACCTCGGGGTCGACGGGCCGCCCCAAGGGGGTCGCCATCACCCACCGCAACCTCGTCAATCTGCACCACGCCCAGAACAGCGCCTCCCTGCCCGCCGAATCCGGCACCGGGTCCCGCAGACTCAAGGTCGCACTGGTGGCCGCCCTGGGCTTCGACGCGGCATGGGCCGACCTGCTGCGGATGGTCTCGGGTCACGAACTGCACCTGATCGGGGACGAACTGCGCCGGGACGCGCACGGCCTGGTCGACTACTGCGCACGGCACGGGGTGGACTCCCTCAACATCACCCCGCTGCACGCCAGACAACTGCTGACCGCCGGACTGCTGCGCACCCCCGGCTACCGGCCACGGCTGATCTCGCTCGGCGGCGAGGCGGTCGACGAGTCGCTGTGGAGCGAGCTCGGCGCGAGCGGCGTGGCCACCTACAACCTCTACGGCCCGAGCGAATGCGCCGTGGACTCGACGTACAGCCGCGTGATCGGCGGTACCCGGGCCCGCATCGGCCGTCCGATGGAGAACACCGGGGTGTACGTCCTCGACGCGGCGCTGCGCCTGGTGCCGCCGGGGGTCCCGGGCGAGCTGTACATCGCCGGCGCGGGACTGGCCCGCGGCTACTTCGGCAGAGCGGGCCTGACGGCGGAACGGTTCGTGGCCTGCCCGTTCGGCGAGAGCGGCACCCGGATGTACCGCACCGGGGACGTGGTGCGCTGGACGGCGGACGGTGAGCTGGAGTTCGTCGGACGCACCGACCACCAGGTCAAGATCCGCGGCTTCCGCATCGAGCTCGGCGAGATCGAAGCGGTGCTGGGCGCCCAGGCACCGGTGGGCCAGGTGGTGGTGCTCGCACGTGAGGGCCGGCAAGGAGTGAAGCGTCTGGTCGCCTACGTGGTGCCCGCGACCGGCACTCCCGAAGACCTCGACACCGACGCACTGCGCGAGGCGGTCGCCGCACGCCTGCCCGACTACATGGTGCCCGCGGCGGTGCTGGCCCTCGACGCGCTGCCGCTGACGTCCATCGGCAAGCTGGACCGCCTGGCCCTGCCCGAGCCGGACTTCACCGGAGCCGCCGACAGCCGCGCCCCGCGCACACCACGCGAAGCGATCCTCTGCGAGCTGTTCGCCGAGATCCTCGGCGTGAGCGGCGTCGGCATCGACGACAGCTTCTTCGAACTCGGCGGTGACTCCATCGCCTCCATCCAGTTCGCCGCCCGCGCCCGCGACACCGGACTCCGCCTCACCCCTCGCGACCTGTTCACCGCCAGGACCGTCGCAGCCCTGGCGGAGATCTCCGACGAGGCGGCGGCCACCCCCGGGTTCGCCCCCGTGGACGGGCCGCTGGTGACGCTGAGCACCGACGAACGCGCCGAGATCGAGACAGCCTTCGCGCCGTCGGGTCCGCTCCACGACATCTGGCCACTCACCCCCCTCCAGGAGGGCCTCCTCTTCCACGCCCACTACGACGACCAGAAGGCCGACCCCTATGTGATGCAGGCGCCGATGGTCCTGACCGGTGCACTGGACGTCACCGCGCTCCGGGCGGCCTTCCAGGGACTGGTACGCCGCCACGCGAGCCTGCGCGCCGGTTTCCTGGTGCGCCGCTCCGGTGACGCCGTCCAGGTCGTACCGGAAGCACTGACGGTGCCCTGGCGGGAACTCGACCTCAGCGACCTGCCGGAGGCCGAGCAGCGGACGCACATCGAGCAACTGCTGCGCGAGGACCGGCTCGACCGGTTCGACCCGGCCGTACCGCCGCTGCTGCGGGTCCTGCTCATCCGTCTCGGCGCCGAGCGGCACGCGCTGGTCCTCACCAGCCATCACCTCATCTGGGACGGCTGGTCGATGACCCGGGCGCTGGCCGACGTCTTCGGCCTCTACGAGTCCCGGGGCGACGACGGCGCACTGCCCGCGGCGGTCTCCTTCCGGGACTACCTGGCCTGGCTCTCGGCCCAGGACGGCGAGAAGGCCCTCGGCGCGTGGAGCCAGGCCCTCGACGGGCTGGAGGAGCCCACGCTCGTCGCCCCCGGGGCCGAGACGTCGCTGACCGTGCTCCCCGTGCGTACCCTCGACCACCTCGACGAGGAGACCACCCGGCGGCTGACCGCCGTCGCCCGCAGCCGCGGACTGACCATGAACACGGTCGTACAGGGCGTCTGGGCACTCCTGCTGTCCGGTCTGACCGGTCAGCAGGACGTGGTGTTCGGCTCGACCGTCTCCGGCCGGCCGCCCGAGATCCCGGGCATGGACGAGATCGTCGGCCTGCTCATCAACACGGTCCCGGTGCGCGTGCGCATCGATCCCGCCCAGCCGCTGGAAGGATTCCTGTCCGGGATCCAGCGGCAGCAGGCCGACCTCATCCCGTACCACCACCTCGGACTGACCGACATCCAGCGCCACCTGGGACTCGGCGAACTCTTCGACACTTCCACGGCGTTCCAGAACGTCCCGTGGGACGCCGACACCCTGCGCGCCCCTGGCCTGGAGGTCGGCCCCCTCACCGAGGAGGACACCCCGGTCATCCACTACCCGTTGAGCCTGACGGTCTACCCGGGCGCGCGGCTCCGGCTGGAGGTGAACTACCGGCCCGACATCTACGGCGCGGCGCAGGGGCGGCAGCTGCTGGAGCGGCTGAAGAGCTACCTCGTGACGGCGGCGAAGGACCCCGGGCGGCTCGTCGGACGGCTGGACGCGCTGTCCGAGCGGGAACGGTCGCTGGTGGTGAAGGAGTGGAACGACACCCACAGCCCGGTCGAGGCCGCGACGATGGTGGAATTGTTTGAGGGGCACGTGGCACGGGACGGTGCCGCGGTGGCCGTGGTGTGCGAAGGCACCCGGTGGTCGTACGCCGAGCTCGACGGCCGCGCGAACCAGTGGGCCCGTGAGCTGCTCGCCGCCGGGGTCGGCCCCGAGACCCGGGTGGTCGTCGCCCTGCCCCGCGGCCTGGACTGGGTGACTGCGGTACTGGCGGTGCTCAAGGCAGGCGGTGTGTTCGCGCCGGTGGACCTGGCGTACCCGCCGGAGCGGGTACGGCACGTCCTGGCCGACGCCGAACCGTTCTGCCTGATCACCTCGGCAGGGTCGGTCTGGGCCGGGGAACCCTTCGCCGGCCACCGGATACTCGCCGACGACGCGGCCTTCCGCGACTCCGTGGCCCGGCGGTCGGCCGCCGGACTCGGCCCGGCCGAACGACCGGCCGCCGCCCGTCCGCAGAACGCGGCGTACGTGATCTACACCTCCGGCTCGACCGGCGTCCCGAAGGGCGTCGAGGTCACCCATCAGGGCATCGCGAGCCTGGTACGGGCCCAGGTGGCCGCCACCGGGCTGACCCCCCGGAGCGTGGTGCTCCAGTTCTCCTCGCCCGGCTTCGACGCCATCGTGTTCGAGCTGTGCATGTCGCTCCTCACAGGGGCCCGGCTGGTGCTCGCCCCCGGCGAGTCACGTCTGCCAGGCGACCAGCTGGTCGACCTGATCGCCACCCAGGGCGTCACGCACGCCGTCGTCGTCCCCTCGGTGCTGGCGGCGATCGGCGCGGAGTCCGTACCGTCGATCTCCTCCCTGGTCGTCGCCGGTGAGGCACTGCCGCAGGAAATGGTGGACCGATGGGCCCCGGGGCGGCAGCTGCACAACGCCTATGGTCCGACCGAGTCGACCATCTGCGCGACGATCTCCCGGCCGCTGCTCGCGGGAGAAGCGCCGCCGATCGGCCGCCCGCTCGTCAACACCGAGGTGTACGTCCTCGACGCGATGCTGCGGCCCGTTGCTCCCGGCACCGCGGGTGAGCTGTACGTGGCGGGCGCCGGACTGGCCCGGGGGTACGTCGGCCAGTCCGCTCTGACCGCCGAGCGGTTCGTGGCCTGCCCGTTCGGCGCACCAGGTGCCCGGATGTACCGCACGGGTGACGTCGTGCGCTGGACGGCGGACGGTGAGCTGGAGTTCGTCGGACGCGCCGACGACCAGGTCAAGATCCGCGGCTTCCGGATCGAGCTCGGCGAGGTCGAGTCGGCCCTGCGGTCCCACTCCGAGGTCGCCGGGGCGGCAGTGGTCGCCCGCGAGGACCAGCCCGGTACCAAGCGCTTGATCGCGTACGTGGTCCCGGCGGCGGGCCCGGCGGACCGGCTGGACCTCGACGCCCTGCGCCGCTGGGTCGAGTCGAGCCTGCCGCCCTACATGGTGCCTTCCGCCTTCGTCGCCCTGGACATGCTGCCGGTGACCGTGACCGGAAAGCTCGACCATCGGGCCCTGCCGGAGCCGGAGTTCGCCGGTGCACCGGACAGCAGGGCGCCCCGCACCCCGCACGAGGAACTGCTGTGCGACCTGTTCGCCGACGTGCTCGGCATCGCGAGGGCCGGCATCGACGACGACTTCTTCGCGCTGGGCGGGGACTCCATCGCCTCGATCCAGCTGGTGGCACGGGCGCGCAAGGTCGGCCTCGGGCTGGCTCCGCGCGACGTCTTCGAAGCGAAGACGGTGGCGGGCATCGCCCGCATCGCCACCGTGATCGAGACTCCGGCGGCGGGCACGCCGGCGCCGGTACCGGCAACCGCTCCGCTGATCTCACTCAGCGCCGAGGAACTGGAGGAGTTCGAGTCGACCTGGGACGAGTGAGGCGGCCGCTCCGCCGCCCAAGAGCCGGAACCCGCACCACACCCGCACACCGAAGGAATTGAGGACGTCATGACGAACCCGTTCGAGAACGAGAACTACTCCTACCTGGCACTGGTCAACGACGAAGGCCAGTTCTCCCTGTGGCCCGCATTCGCCGAGGTGCCCGCGGGCTGGACAGTCGTCCGCGGCCCTGCGGACCGGGACGTCTGCCTCGCCCACATCAACGAGGAGTGGACGGACATGCGCCCCAAGAGCCTCGTCGCCGCGATGAGCGCCGCAGCGGCCTGAGCAGCGAACCGGTAGGAGGCCCGGCCGCCCGGCGGCCGGGCCTCCTACCGTCCACGAACGGGTCCGCCCACCCGGTGGGCGATGAGATCCTCGCGGGAGATCCGACCGGTCCCGAACCGCTTGGCCCCACTTCGTACGAGCCGGCCCTCTGCCAGCGGCAGGCAGGACGAGACCAGTCCACGACTTCCGCCATCGGCACCCCGCCCAGCCCCAGCCCCGGCCTCGGCTTCGTGGAGGCCGAGCGTGCCGTACTGGTCCAGGACCCTTGAGGAGCCGCTGAGGAGCCGCGTGCTCAGGAACGGTTCTGGCGCTCCCTTTCCGCCAGGGCCTCCGAGCCCCGCCGACCTCCTTGTCCCGGAGAAGAGGGCCGACCATCCGGCCACCCCGGTGGCAGAGGGGGAGACGCAGGTCGTCGGCGGCACCCCGATCACTCACCAGCGGCGGTCCGGCCGCTCGGGACCGCCGCTTTGAACAAGCCTGTCCCACGCTCGCGGCCGTGGGCCACCCGCAGCTGCCGGGACTGCATGGGATGGGGCTGGTTCGACCGTCCGCGCTGCAAGGCATGCGGGGGCTTTGTCGCAAGGGCGACGAGCCAGTACTGCGACATCTGCCACCGCGACATCGCGGCGATGGATGGCGTCTGTCGGCTCTGCCGCCGCCAGGCCGGTCTGATGGCCGGCCCGGGGAACAAGACGCGCGTCGACCTGACGGTCGCCGCGCGCACCGGACATCAGCCGTCCATCATCGGCACCCTGCGACCGCGCGGCGGACCTCCACTCCGGCCGGTCTCACCGGAACCGGCGAGGGCGAATTCGTACTTCGTCCCACCCGCCTGGACCGAGCTGACGCTGTTCGGCATGCCCCGCACTCTGCACGGCGTCAGCAGTAAACTCCCCTAGCTGGTAGCGGAGTTGGCAGCATTTCCGCTCAGCTGAGCCGCACGGATCGCGGAACTGAGGGGCTGGCCGTCTCGCACCGTCGGCTCGGTGGGTCGCGGCATCCGCATCCTCTGCGCGGTCCACCGAAAGCACTGCGAGGGAACCGTGGTGTGACACCCAGATCTGTTTCTCTGTAGGGCTGTTGCCGAGTGTGCCTTCCCGTCGGCGTGCCGAATCCTTTCGCTTACGGGTAGTGAAGTCCGGCGGGGCTTTAGTCCGGTTTGGGGGCAGCAGAGTGGGACAAGGAAGTTGTCCGATCTCACGGAGAGAAACACTTTGAAGAACAACAGGAAGGCGGGCGTCGCTGTGCGTGCCGCCCTCGCCGTGTCCGCAGCCTTCGCCTTCGCTCTGTCCGTCGCGGCGCCGGCCGCGGTGGCCGCCCCCGCTGGGGACCCTCATGGGCTCTCGTGCGAGAAGGGCAAGCACAACATCGACGACTACACCGGCTGGGCACTGTGCACCAATGTCGGGAGCGAGCCCATCACCTTCTGGGTCCACCTGATCTGTGGCTGGTCGCCCGACGCGGACGGTGAACACATCCGGCTGGAGCCGGGCGACTCCAGCCAGTCGACCGCGCACTGCTCAAGCCTTGGCTCGGGGATCGGTGAGATCCAGGTCCGCTCCTCCTGACACCAGGCGCCGCAGAGAGGCGTGCCTCCGGCCTGTTGCCCGGGGGTACGCCTTTTCCGCAGTGTTCTCCGGTGCCTGTGTCCGCTGCTAACCGACGTTCTCCCCTCGCGCTCCGCCGCCTCGTTTCTCGGCTTCCTGCTGCGGGCTCAGGGCCTCCCGGCCGCGTCGACGGCGGTGAGCAATGAGCAGACCGGTGCGCTGGTAGCCGCCATCGGCAGTCTCCGGAACGTCGCGATAGGCGATGCTGACACCCGATTCGGTGAGGGCCCGGCGGTCGTTGCGGCCGCCGGGCAGAGGGCCTCGACGGTTGCGGCCAGGTGGCTGTTGGCGTCGATGACCGGTAGTTCTTGTTGGAGGCGGCGATGCTGCGGTCACGGGTAGGCACCAGGGTGCCGTCGACGATGTAGACGGTGTCCTCGCGCCTACGGCGAGCCCGTGAGATCGCCACCAGCGGCGCGAGGCGGCCCGGGATCCGGTCCGCGGTCGACTTCGAGATCCCGAACAGCGGCGCGATCTGCCGCAACGTCAGGTTCGTGCGTCTGTCGGCGGACATGAGCAAGTCCCGGTCCCCGAGAGCCAATTCGCCACGGCCGGCCCCGTTGCACGTCGCCGCCACGACGCTGCACCAGCACGACCAGCCGGTTGAACTGTGCCGAACTCAGCCCGGTGAACGGCTCCATCCGCTGAGGGGCATCTGCTGACATCACCCCACCCATGACCGGTCAACGCCCCAGCAGGCGCAGCAGTTACAGGACAACCTCCAGCTGGTGAATCACGGAGGCAGAAGGATGCGGCGTCGCGAGAGGTCGAAGTTGAGCCGGCCGTACATCTGTCTCTTCAGTAGTTCGATCCGGGTGCCGCTGCCCTCGACTGCCGCAGAGGTTCAACAGCGCCTGCCTCGGGTTCAACGCGGCTTTCCGCCGCAGGGAAGGGGGCCCTGATGCCTCCGGAACGGGCATCGGTCGGTGGTCGCCAGCTGTGGAGTGCCGCACGCACCCGGACTCGGCGTCCACGGCCGGATCGTCGAGCGCACAAACGCATGCCTTCATGGCTTCCGCATCCGCCGGGCGGTGCAACGACATCCCGAATACGAATGGGGTCCGTGGTCTATACCAAGGACTTCCCTCCCCGTATCCTCATCCGTGGCCAGTGGCACATCCCCCCACCCAGGTTGCGTGCTGGCGCGGGCGACACCTCGACCTCTGCTTTCTCTGCCCCGAGCAGCCGGGTGACTTCCCCCTTCGCCGCCTCCAGGAGGATCACGGTGAAAGTCCGTAACAGAAGCTCTGCGATCATCGGCACCCTGTGCCTCGTCGCCTCCCTCGCGCTCACCTCGGCCTCCGCCGAGGAACCCGCCGCTCCACGCCCGGCACCGAAGGTCACGCTCACGCAGGTGGCCACGGCCCAGAATCCGGTCGCGGGCACCGCCGGCCCCCGCGGCACGGTCTGGATCGCCGAACGCGCAGGCAAGGTAAGAGTCTTGGACCGTCGGGGGCTGGGCAAACCAGTCCTCGACATATCCGGCGAGACCACCACCGACGGCGAACGCGGCCTGCTGGGCATCGCGTTCGACAAGAAGTTCGCGCACTTCTACATCTCCTTCACCAACCTCGAAGGCACGAGCACCGTGGACGAGTTCGCCGTGCGGCACGGCAGGATCCAGCCGCACACCCGGCGCACCGTACTCACCCAGACGCAGCCCTATTCGAACCACAACGGCGGCGACATCAAGATCGGCCCCGATGGCTATCTCTACATCGCGTTCGGCGACGGCGGTGCGGGCGGCGACCCACACGGCAACGGACAGAAGCTCGACACCCTGCTCGGCAAGCTGCTGCGGATCGATCCAAGGGGCGGCAAACCGTACGCGATCCCGCGGGACAACCCCTTCGTGGGCGACCCGAAGGCGAGGGGCGAGATCTGGGCGTACGGGCTGCGCAACCCGTGGCGGTTCTCCTTCGACGTGCGCACGGGTGACCTGCTGCTCGGCGACGTCGGGCAGAGCGACTGGGAGGAGATCGACTGGGCCCCTGCCACCAGCAAGGGTGGCGAGAACTACGGCTGGTCCCAGATGGAGGGCAACCACCCCTTCCGGGGCGGCACGGAGCCCGCGAACCACGTACGACCGGTCCACGAGTACGACCGCACCGGCCTGGCATGCTCGGTGACCGGCGGATACGTCTACCGGGGCCCGGCGATCCCGGCACTCATGGGTCAGTACGTGTTCAGCGACTACTGCGACGGCACCCTGCGCACACTGCGGATGGTGAACGGCAAGGTGACCGAGGTGGGCGACCTCGGAGTCAACGGCGGTGAGGTCGTCTCCTTCGCGCAGGGCGGCCGCGGCGAGCTGTACGTGCTCGGCATAGGCGGCAGCGTCTCCCGGATCGACCCGGCGTAACGGCTTCGGGACGAAGTGGCCGGAAAGCGGCGCACCGGCAACTCCCTGCGGGCCGGACCGGAGTGCAGCCGGGCCGGTGGACAGGTCGGGCCGGTGACGGGACGCCGCGGGGCCCTGTGCACGGGGAACCGGGGAAAGGGGTGCGCTGAAGTCTCCCCGTGATCCTGGACACTTGATCGTTACGCCGCGAGGGCGTGCTGATGTCGCTGCCGGGTCTCGGCTGGTGTGAGGTAGCCGAAGACCTTGAGCCTCTTCCAAGCTGGCGGCGCTGACCGTGAGTTGGACAGTCCTGCACAACGACGAAGCTCCTGGTAGACGGGTTCTCGACCAAGATTACCCGTGTCCGCCAGGAGCTTCGCGTGCTTGTCTACCCGTCCTCGATCGATCTGTCCACCCGCACTCTGCGGTTCCTGGCAGGACAGCTGACGGCCAGGCGCCGGGACATCGGGACGCGGTGGCGAAGGCTTTCCGTGCCACGTCAGGCCCTGCTCGTCCTGGCCCACCTGCGGTGCGGTGACACCTACGCCCAGCTCGCGGCCGGGTGCGGCATCGGGATCGCCACCGTCTACCGCTACATCCGTGAGGCCATCGAGGTCCTGGCGGCCCTCGCCCCGACCCTGACCGAGGCGATGAAGACCATCCGGACGAAGGCGCTCGTCATCCTCGACGGCACCCTGCTGCCCATCGACCGCATCGCCGCCGACACTCCCCGTACCACTCCGGAAAACACAAACGCCATGGCATGAACGTCCAGGTCCTCGCCGATCCGTTCGGCCGTCTGCTCTGGGCCTCACCGGCTCCGCCCGGCTCGACCCACGTCCTGATCGCCGCCCGGCAGCACGGGATCATCGACGCGCTCGCGCGCAGCGGGCCTCAGCTGCTGGGCGGACAAGGCGTATCAAGGAGCCGGCAGACCCGTCCGCGTCCCGTTCCGGGGCCGCCACCTCAAGCGATGGAAGCGCCGCCACAACACCACCCAGACCAAGGGCCGTATGCGTCCGTGGATATCCAGCTCGTGCGAGGCGTTGAACACGCCAACCGGGGGTGCGAACGCGTCGTCCTGGTCTGATGGGATCGTGAGAGGTTCGCGGAGGTCGGCGCCGTGTCGGCCGACGATGCGTTCGACGGCTTCGGCCAGGTTGTGCAGGAGGTGCCAGGCGTCGGCTACCTGCCGCGATCCGCCACGCCCTCGCCCGAAGACCGGAAGAGCAGCCGGCCGACAGAGTCGACTGACCGTCCAGCCGCACCTCGCCACCACCGAAAGACGTCGCCCCGAAAGCCGAAGGAACCTTCCTGCACCCAACCTGACATCAGGAACAGGTTCTGAGCTTGTCTTTTAACCTCTGGGCTTGTGGGGGTGAAGTGCTCGATCATGGGTGAATGACTGCCTTTTACCATGTGTGCTTCGTGGTGCCGGACATCGAGCAGGCGATGCAGGACTTTCAGCGTGCGGCCGGGGTCGAGTGGAGTGATCCTGTGTCCGACCGGCTCGGTGAGTGGGACTACCGCATCGTCTTCACCGCAGGTGGGCCGCCCTTCATCGAACTCATTGAAGGGCCGCCGGGCAGTCCCTGGGACGGATCCAGGGGCGCCAGGTTCGATCACATCGGCTTCTGGACCAGCGATGTACGGCATGGTTCCCAGCGTTTGGAAGAAGCGAGCATGCCCGTGGACTTCTCCGGCTGTCCCTACGGCCGGCCGTTCGTCTACCACCAGATGGACAGCATCGGTGCCCGGATCGAACTCGTTGACGTCGCCAGGCAGTCCAGCTTTCTCAACGGGTGGCATCCGGGCGGGAAGCCGATGCCCGTCATCGACGAGACGCCCCGAAGCTGAGCTCTCGTCACGCGATGCAGCTCGAGATGGCTGCGAAGAAGGCCGTACGGCACGCGGGCGAGGTCCCGGTCGAGTAGCGAGCCGCCCTCGTAGCGCGGAAAACTCGGGCCCCTCGCCGGTCGGTTGGTGAGGGGCCCGCCCTCCCCGGTCAGTTGCAGCCCTTCCGAACGGGCCCGGCTCACGAGCATCGCGACCAACTGCTCATCGCTCACTGACGCGGCCTCCGCAACCGCCGGCTCGCCGCCCGGTATCTGCTCGGTGGTGGTGTCGCTCATCTGGCGTCTCCTTGATCATCGGATCCGCCGTTCATTGAGCACTCCCGCCTGGCTGACTGCGGCTGGTTCGCGCGCCGCTTGTGCGCGTTCGCAGCTGGCGAGGCTGGGGTCGTGGGCGAGGGTTTGCAGCAGGTTGGGTAAAGGCGACGGATGCATCCTTGGCCGCATGCCGCCGGGCGTCCAGCTCGGTCCGATCGATTACTTTGCGCAGTGCGTACGTGGCGTCTGCGGCCTGCTGGGCGGGGCCGGCCAGCGCGGGCACCAGGACCTGAAGGCGGATGTGGGGCGCGGTGATTGCCGCCCGCGTCTCGTGGGATCGCGTCTGGGCCTCCAGGTGGTGCTCGGTGTCTGCCTCGGTCAGGGCCAGACGCCCCCGGTGGAACATTGCCGAGCGGTGCGCGTCCAGGGCGGCGGCGAATTCGGTGACGGCGCCGAGCTGGTCCTGGCGGTGGCTTTCGGTGCGCTCCTCGGCGCGTGCTGTGCGTGCCAAACGGTGCTGGAGGAGTCCGGCGGTCAGGGCACCGGCAAGGGTACCGAGTACGGCAACGATTGAAGGCCATACGGACATCAGGTATGGGGACCTCTCAGGCAGCCGGTTTTCGTGGTGAGGTCGGCATCAGCGAGGCACACGGCGACGCCTTCAGTAGCGGCGACCCGCCCGCATCGCTGCGGGCCTCCCCCCGTGAGTTCCTTGGCGTCCCACTGAGGCGGGCCTTCACCGCGACCGGCGCCCACCTGCTGTGGCGGGCCTCGGCGAACCGCGTACTGCCGGTGCAGGAGCGGCTTGCGGACGGGTCCTGGCTCAGCCGCCTGCATGCCGGCACCGACGGCAAGAAGCGTGATCCGGTCAGGGTGCGGGTGATCGCTTACGGACTCGACGGAATCGGTGCCCGCGCAGGGGCGGAGGAATACCGCCTGGTCACCGACCTTCTCGATGAAGAACGTTATCCCGCAGCAGAGTTGGCCGCCCTGTACTGCGAACGCTGGGAGGTGGAGCCGGTACTCGCCGAGATCAAGACCCAGCAACGAGGCCCTCGGGTCGTGCTCTCCAGCAAGACACCCAAGGGAGTACGCCAGCAGATCCGGGCGCATTTGCTGGTCCACCACGCCCTGCGGTCCCTGATGTTCAGATGCGCCGCCGTCCGGGAATCCGACCCGGACCGGCTCTCCTTCACCGCTACTCTGCGCGAGGTCCGACGCAGTGTTACCACCTCGCCCGGCGTCTTTTCCCCCTGAGCACCTGCTCAGCACGCTGACCCGGCTCCGTGACGGCAGCCTGGCCAGGCTCCGCCCACCACGCCGGCTCCGCAGCCGGCCCCGGGTCGTGAAACGCAAGATGTCGAACTACCGGCTCTAGAGAGCCGAGCACCGACATTGGCCACAACCCACCAACACCCCCGGCCAGGCCGTTCTCACCCACCGACCGAGACCGGCCAGACCGTAATGCAACGGCATTGGCCCTACGCGCGTGCCTCCCCCGTGAGGGGGAGTGGAATGGTTCGGCGGGAGGATCCGATCCGGCCGCATCGTCGGGAGGCTGGACTTCATGAATACCGATGCAGTGCGCCCCGGCCCGAGCGGCCAAGCTCTGGCCGCGGGGCCGACCACGTCACCATTGCTGAAAATGCGTCGCATCAGCGGTTACGGTGTCGCCATCGCGGTCACTCCGTACCTGCTGATCAAGATCGTCTGGACCTTCGGTCTCTTCCTTCCGACCGAGCAGATGGGCGAAGCCGGTTGGCGCACGATCAACGCGGCAACCGCGGCACTCGCCGCGGTGGTCATCTTGCTGGCGATGGCGTTCTGCAGGCCGTGGGGTGAGCGGCTGCCCGCATCGCTGGTGGCCCTGCCCGTATGGGTGGGCACCGGCCTGCTCGTTCCCATGGTCTTCCTGGCACCGGTGCTCGGCCCAGCCGCCATGGCCCGGGACAAGGAGGCCGGCGCCGCCGACATCTGGGCCTACGAACAGATACTCGTCATGGTCTCCCTGGTCGGTATCGGCATCGGTCTGCCGCTCGGTCTGGCGGGGTACGCCAAGGCGCGGTGGCCGGAGGCGCTTGGCGGTCCGACCGACTATGCGGAGCGAGCGGGAAACACCCGGCAGCTGCAGATCAGCCTCGCTGGGCTGGTCGCTGCCGGCAGCATCCTTCTCGGCGTCACCAAGGTGTACTGGGCGACGGGCGGCGCCCTCGGCATCGACCCGGCCCTGCTCGATGAACGCGATGTGTGGTGGCACCTCCTGTCATTCAGCACCGGCGTGTGGGCCCTCGCGGGAGCGTGGGGCCTGCTTGTGCTGACCACCCGCCGCGGGTCACGGAGGTTCCTGCCCCCCATGGCGGCGGCATGGATCTCCTCGGGAACGCTCTTCTCCCAAGCCACCTACAACAGCTTGTCCGCCACTCGCGTCGACGCGCAGCCCTCTCCTGAGTACCCGCTGGCACACGCGCTGACCAGCGAGGCCGGGATCGTCCTGGGAGCGATCATGGTGATGACCATCCTGCTGGTGCTGCACGACCGCGGGCGCGCCCTGCGCGGCGAGCCCTGATAGCCGTTCGGCCGGACGGGCCGTCAATGCGGATCTCATCGACACTGGACGCGCGCATGAACTTGCGGACCGTGTGCCTGTTCAGGCGCAGTTCCCGCATGATGTCGGCGAGTCCGAGCCCGCGTTCCATCAAGGAGTGGATGGTGACGGACCATTCCCGGTCCCGCCTGGTAAGCGGGCCTTCGGCCTTGTCTGGCAGCACCTCGGCCGTGGCGGACGGTTCGCGGTCAGGAGGCAGCCAACCGGCCTGCCGAGGCTCGCGCACAACTCGTCACCGAGGTGGTCGGGCAGGGGGGTGGCTTGGTGGTCGGGTACGACGGTGTACTGGGCAGCCATGCCGAAGGGGCGGTAGGATTGGGCGCCGTACACCCAGACCCGTTGTCCGACGCGGCGGGCGTCCGCGCCCACGGCGTCGATGACTCCGGCGGCGCCACTGTGCGGGATCACTCTCGGGCAGGGCATGGACGAGCCGAGCCAGCCGCGCCGCTTCTTGGCGTCGCCGGGGTTGACGCCCGAGACGGTGACGCGGACTCGGACGCGGACCTCGCCGGGGCCGGGAACGGGATCAGGGAGTTCGCCGACGTGCAGGACATCGGCAGCGGGGCCCTGGTCGTCGTACCAGGAAGCAAGCATGGGAGTACCTCCGTGGGCAGTCAGCTCGTGGAAGCGGCGGGCGCGTGCGGATCGCTGTCGGTGTATCCGATGTCGAACACGGGCGGTTCCTCCCTGAGAGTCTCGCGCAGCCAGGTCCGTTCGGCGCGGCTAGTGAAATGCCGAGAGGCTGCCCCGGCCGTTCTCCGTGTCCCCCGCACTGCGCCGCTTGCACGTGACGTGCACGTCACGTTCTACCGTGCGCAGCATGAGTCACAGCAGCGCCACCCATCGCGAAGCACGCCTGGCCGTCTACCCTCAAGGGCCCCTCACCCCCGCTCACTTCGAGGTGGTCGAGGTACCGGTCCCCACCCCCGCCCCTGGCCAACTACTCGTACGCAACCGTCTCATGAGCGTCACCGCCGTGATGCGCACTCTCATGCGGGGCGACGTCGAGCTGCCGATGCCCGGATACGTGCCGGGCGCGGTCCTGTGGGGCCCGGCCGTCGCCGAGGTGGTCACCGCGCCACCTGGCTCCGGCCTGCACCCTGGCGACCTCGTCGAACACCGATTGGGCTGGCGCGAGTACGCAGCCCTGCCCCCGGAGGACGTACAACTCCTGGACCTGGACGTGCTGCCCGACCCGGCCGCGTATCTCTCCCAGGGGTTCACCGCCTGGCTCGGAGTGGTGCGCGCGGCTCACGTACGGCCGGGAGACACGGTATTCGTGAGCGGGGCGGCGGGCGGTGTCGGCTCGCTGGCGGGCCAGTTCGCCCGACTGCGCGGCGCAGGGCGGCTCATCGGCAGTACGAGTACGCGGCGCAAGGGCGCGTACCTGATGAAGGAGCTGGGTTACGACGCCGTCGTATTGCGCACGGAAGGCGAAGGCACCATAGAGGAGCAACTGCGCGAAGCAGCGCCGGACGGTCTCGACGCGGTCTTCGACAACGTGGGCGGCGAGCAGCTCCGCGCCTCGGTGGCGCTGGCCCGCAGGGAGGCGAGGATCGCCCTGGTGGGAGGCCTGTCGGCGCAGGTAGCGGAGGGAGCCGGAACCTTCACCGAGATCGACACATTCGACCTGGTCTCGCGGGGGATCACCCTGAGAGGGATCGCGGGAGCCGACCATCTGGACGCACTCCCGCAGTGGCAGGATGAGTTCGGCCGAGGGCTCCGGGACGGCACCCTGACCGTCCCGCACGCACGCCTGCAGGGCATCGACCGGGCCCCACAGGCACTCTGCGAGCTTCTCGAAGGCCGGCACATCGGTGCTGTTCTGGTCGAGCTCTGACCTCGGATCCAGGAAGGCTGTGTATGCGGATCGGCGATGCGGCAGCGGCGGCGGGCCTCACACCGAGGGCGCTGCGCTACTACGAGCAGCAGGGCCTGCTCACGCCCGGGCGCGCGCCGTCCGGTCACCGGGAGTACGGGTCCCAGGACATCCGGCGGCTGCGAACCGTGCGCGAACTGCTGGAGGCGGGCCTCACAATCGCGGACGTCAGAAGCTTCGCACACGTGCTGGAGCGGGCGCTCTCCGCCGACGGTCATGAACCTGAAGGTGAAGCGGAGCAGTGCGAGATCGGGGAGGTAGGCATGCGGCGGCTCGCGGAACTCGACGAACGCATCGAGCGGCTGACATGTCTCCGCGAGAAACTGACGTCCCGGATGGCCGACCGCTTCGGCTTCTCCTGAAGGCCCTCCTCATACTGCCTTCGGGGCGCCGAGATCCACGATTTGACCAATCCACGCATCATCCTGCAGCGCCGCCAGGCCCAGGACCAGATCGACGCCGCCTGGTCATCAGCCGCAATACGGTCCGGGCCCGCCGGCCTCCGCCACCTCTCCAACCAGCCCCGTTCACCCGCCCGCTCGACCTCATCGGGCTCGGGCTGCTCCTACCAGCAACACCCGTCACAGAATGGGACGTTGATTCAGCTCTGGCGCCGGGTGCCGGATACCGCTCAGCCCCGGTCCGCCTGGAAGGCCAGCAGCAGGGACGCCGCCACACTCACCGCGATGGTGGCCGGTTCCTTGCCCGTGATGTCCGGCAGCCCGATCGGCGTCTTGATCCGGTCGATCGTGGTGTCGTCGTGGCCACCCTCCTCCGCCAGCCGCTTACGGAAGCGAGCCCATTTCGCGGACGAGCCGATCAGCCCGATCGACCCCAGCCCCGGCGTGCGCAGCGCCGCGTCGCACAGGGCCGCGTCCTCCGCGTGGTCGTGCGTCATGATCAGCACGTGCGTGCCCGGCGCCAGCTCCGCGAGCACCTCCTCCGGGAGCAGCGGTACGTGGTGCACGTGCACCTGCGCCACCGCGTCCGAGAGGACGGAGAGCCGGTCCTCGCAGACCATCTCGGGCCGTGTGTCGATGAGATGGAGGTCGAGCTCGTGGCGCGCCAGGATGAGGGCCAGCTCCATCCCCACGTGCCCCACCCCGAACACCGCCACCGCCGGAACCACCGGAAGCGGTTCCAGGAGCACCGTGACCGCCCCGCCACAGCACTGCACCCCGTGCGGCCCCGACGCCTTGTCGTTGAGGGCGAAATCCATCAGCTCCGGCTCCGCCCCCCGCGCCCCGATCAGTTCGCGGGCCCGGTCGATCGCGACGGCCTCGATGTTGCCGCCGCCGATGGAACCCCAGGTCTCCGTGCGCCCCACCACGAGCTTGGCACCGGCCTTGCGGGGGGCGTGGCCGCGTACGGTCACGACGGTCACGAGGACGCCGGTCTCCCGGCGCTCCCGCAACCGCGCGACCGCGGCCACCCAGGTCATGTCAGGCATTGCTGAACGCGGTTGTGCCGACGGGCGAGCCCTCGGCGCCGTCGGAGGAGGCCTCCCGTACCGACTCGATCGCCCAGTACACCGCCTCCGGCGTCGCCGGGGACGCCAGTTCGACGCTCACCCCGGCGGGGCCGAACGCCGCAGCCGCCTGCCGCAGCGCCTCCCGTACCGAGAAAGCCAGCATCAGAGGCGGCTCGCCGACGGCCTTGGAGCCGTACACCGCACCTTCCTCGGTGGCGTTCTCCATCAGCGTGACGTGGAACTCCTCCGGCATCTCCGAGAAGCTCGGCAGCTTGTACGTGCTCGCCGCCTGCGTCTGGAGACGGCCCCGGTGCGGCCCCTCGCTGGTGTCCCAGCGCAGGTCCTCCAGCGTCAGCCAGCCCGCGCCCTGCACGAAGCCGCCTTCGACCTGACCGATGTCGATCAGCGGAGAGAGGCTGTCGCCGACGTCGTGCACGATGTCGACCCGGCGGATCCTGTACGCCCCGGTGAAGCCGTCCACCTCGACCTCGGTCGCGGCGGCCCCGTTGGAGAAGTACTTGAACGGCGTGCCCCGGAAACTTTTCGCGTCCCAGTGCAGCCCCTCGGTCCGGTAGAACCCAGAAGCCGAGAGCTGGACCCGCTGGAAGTACGCGGTGCGCACCAGGTCGTCCCAGGCGAGCTCCTTGTCGCTGCCCAGGACCCGGGCGACGCCCTCCACGATGCGTACGTCCGAGGCATTGCCGCCGAGCTGCGTTCCGGCCACCTGGCGCAGGCGGTCGCGGAGCTGCTCGCAGGCGTTCTTGATCGCCCCGCCGTTGAGGTCCGCGCCCGCGCTGGCGGCGGTGGCGGAGGTGTTGGGGACCTTGTCCGTACGGGTTGGGGCGAGCCGCACCTTGTGCAGCGGGATGCCGAGCGTGGTGGCCGCCACCTGCATCATCTTGGTGTGCAGGCCCTGGCCCATCTCGGTGCCGCCGTGGTTGATCAGCACGGAGCCGTCCTTGTAGATCAGCACCAGCGCGCCGCCCTGGTTGAAGGCGGTGAGGTTGAAGGAGATGCCGAACTTGATGGCGGTCAGCGCGAGCGCCCGCTTGGTGTGCGGGTGCGCGGCGTTGAACGCGGCGATCTCGCGCCTGCGGTCGGCGAGGCGGCCGTTCTCCTTGACCTGCTCCCAGACCGCGGAGATCCGCTCGGCCTGGGTGACGAGCTGGCCGTACGGCGTGGTCTGGCCCTGGCCCGGCCGGTAGAAGTTGCGCTCGCGCAACTCGATTGGATCCAGGTCGAGTTGAGGGGCGACCCGGCCGAGGATGTCCTCGATGACGAGCATGCCCTGGGGGCCGCCGAAGCCGCGGAAGGCTGTGTTGGAGACCGTGTTGGTCTTCGCGATGCGGCCCGCGACCCGCGCGTTGGGGATCCAGTACGTGTTGTCGATGTGGCACAGCGCGCGGGCCAGCACCGGCTCGGACAGGTCCAGGCTCCAGCCGCCGTCGGCGGTCAGTGTGGCGTCGAGGGCCTGGATGCGGCCCTGGGCGTCGAAGCCGATCTTCCAGGAGGAGTGGAAGCCGTGCCGCTTGCCGGACATGGTGAGGTCCTGGGTGCGGTTGAGGCGGAAGCGGACCGGGCGGCCCGTGAGCTTCGCGCCGAGCGCGGCGATGGCCGCGAACCCGTGCGGCTGCATCTCCTTGCCGCCGAAGCCGCCGCCCATCCGCAGGCACTGCACGGTGATCTCGTGCGCCGGGACGCCGAGCACGTGCGAGACGATCTCCTGCGTCTCGGAGGGGTGCTGGGTGCTGGACTGGATGAACAGCTGACCGCCCTCGTCGACCATGGACAGCGCCGCGTGCGTCTCCAGATAGAAGTGCTCCTGCCCGGCGAAGGAGAACTCGCCGCTGAACACATGTGCCGACTCCGCGAACCCGGCATCGACGTCACCGGTCTCCATCAGCGGCCGCGCACCGTGGAAGCTCTCCGCCGCGATGGCCTCCTCCACGGTGACGATCGCGGGCTGCTCCTCCAGCTCGACCTCCACCGCCGCAGCGCCCAGGCGGGCCGCCTCCAGCGTCTCGCCCAGCACCCACGCGACAGCGTGGCCGTAGAACATGACCTCGTCGGGGAAGAGCGGCTCGTCGTGCTTCATCCCGGCGTCGTTCTCACCGGGTACGTCCGCGCCGGTCAGGACGCGGACCACACCGGGCACGGCGAGCGCCGGCCCGGTGCGTAGGGCGGTGATGCGGCCGTGGGCCTTCATCACCTGCACCGGGTAGGCGTGCAGGACGTCCTTCGTGCGGTACACGAGGTCGTCGGTGTAGAGCGCGCTGCCGGTGACGTGCTGGTACGAGCTCTCGTGCGGCATCGAGACGCCGACGACCGGCTTTTCGGGGCGTTCGGACAGCTGGCTCATGACGAAACCGCCTCGGTGGTCTGTGCGTACAGCTTCTTCAGGCTCGTGCCGAGCATCGCGGAACGGTAGAGCGAGCTGGCCCGGTGGTCGCTCATCGGCGTGCCCTCGCCGCGCAGGACGCGAGCGGCCGTATCCACCGTCTCCTGCGACCAGGGCCTGCCTTCCAGCGCTGTCTCGGTGGCCAGGGAACGGATCGGGGTCGCGGCGACGCCGCCCAGGCCGATGCGGGCCCTGCGGACGATGCCGCCCTCGATGTCCACCGCGAAGGCGACGGCGACACTGGAGATGTCGTCGAAGCGCCGCTTGGCGATCTTGTGGAAGGCCGTGACCTGCGACAACGGCGTCGGAATGCGCACCGCACGGATCAGCTCGTCGGGGCGGCGCACGCTCTGGCGGTAACCGGTGAAGTACTCCGCGAGGGGGACCACACGCTCGCCGTCCGCACCCGCGAGCACCAGCGAGGCGTCCAGCGCGAGCAGCACCGGCGGGCTGTCGCCGATCGGGGACCCGGTACCGAGGTTGCCGCCCAGGGTGGCGCTGTTACGGATGAGGCGCGAGGCGAACTGCGGGAACAGCTCCGCCAGCAGCGGCACGGTCCCGTCGAGCCGGCGCTCGATCTCGGTGAGCGTGACCGCAGCCCCGATCTCCAGGTACTCCGACTCGATGCGCAGCTCCCGCAGTTCGGGCAGCCGGTCGATGGCGACGACGCAACTGTCGCGCCGGGAACGGATGTTGACCTCGACGCCGTAGTCGGTGCTCCCGGCGACCAGGACCGCTTCGGGGCGCTCGCGCAGAACCCGTACGGCCTCATCCAGCGTCGCGGGGCGCAGGAAGGTGCTGTCGCCCCGGGTGTACGAGGTCGCCACCGACTCCGGCGGAGACTGCTCGCGGCGCCGGGCGAGAGGGTCGTCCTCGGCGGGCTCGCCGACCGCGTACGCGGCGTCGCGGATGGGGCGGTAGCCCGTGCACCGGCACAGGTTGCCGCTCAGCGCGTGCAGGTCGAAGCCATTGGGGCCGTGCTCGGCGTCGGCCGCGTCCGTTTCCGCCTCGCCGTGCGCGCAGCGGTCGGGCCGGTAGTACTCCGACGCCATGCTGCAGATGAAGCCGGGCGTGCAGTAACCGCACTGCGAACCGCCGCGCACCGCCATCTCCTCCTGCACCGGATGCAGGACGGCGGGCGTGCCGTCGGCACCGGGCGTGGCAAGGCCCTCCGCGGTGACGACCTCCTGGCCGTCGAGCGCCGCGGCCGGAACCAGGCAGGCGTTGACCGCCACCCAGTCGGTGGGCTTGTTGACACCGGGCCGGGCCACCAAGACGGAACAGGCACCGCATTCACCCTCGGCGCAGCCCTCCTTGGTGCCGGTCAGGCCGCGCTCGCGCAGGAAGTCGAGCACGGTGGTGTGGGGTGTGTCCGGGGCAATGGGGGTTTCCTTCCCATTGACCGTGATTCGCGCGCTTACCATGGCAAAACCTCTTTTTTGGGCGCAGTCGAAGTGGTCGCCGTAGCGGGGATTTCGGGAGCTTTCTCTTCGGCGGTGCAGCCTGCTGAGGTACAGCCTTCGACGGTAGGGCTCGGGATCCGGGAACACCGGTCGGTACGCGGGGAGGCGTGTGCTGTGCCGCAGTCGGTGGGGGTGATTCAGACGAGGAAGCCGGGCCCCTGAACGGGTCGCACCGGCGACGGGGCCGCCTCAGCAGCCGTGGGCCACACGCCCCGGAGCCCAGGCGGTGCGCCGGGCGAGGCGCTGCAGGTCGGAGATGACGATCGACATCTGGCATTGCCTCCTTTCGGCGCGGCAGCTCACGGGTCCAGCTCAGTTCACGGGTGAAACCGTGGCCGGGCGGGACTGTGGCTGGGTGGGACTGTTCGAAATTAAGTCGCCGCAGGCAGACGGGTCAAGGAACCTGTGGAAACGCACAGGCACTTAGGCGGAAGCTCTGACTGGAGGAGCGAGAACTCCCCAGCTGTGTGTACGTTCATCCGGCCGCCGGGACCCCGACGGCGGCGCGTCGCAGCGTACGTATCGCCGCAGTGGCGAACAGCGCCACGCACAGCGGCAGCACCGTGTACAGAGCCATCGCCCCCGCCGGGCACGACGGGCGCGCCCGCAACGGGACCATGCCGTCCATCCCCGGCGGGAACATCGCGACGGCCGCGCCGCCGAGCCCCGCCTTGGTCACCAACAGGGTTGGACGGTACAGCCGTCGGGGCGTGGAGACGGCGAAGCCGGAGAGCGTGGACGCGATGGCCGCGACTGTCCGGCGCGCCACTCAGCCCGCCCCCACCGCATCCAGATCGCGCACCGCGGCCTCCGTGCGGCCGATGATCGCGTCGCACACGGCGTCGGGCTGGTAGCGCGGTTGGATCAGGCTGCGGCCGCGCGTCGTGAGCCAGATGTACAGCGGGTAGAGGGTCTGCCTGCGGTACGCGAGCCACGCCGCCCCGGGATCGGGGGCGGCGCCGCCCGCCTTCGCCAGGTGCTCCAGGTACAGGGCGAGCAGATCCCGCTCCGTCTCGCGCCGGTCCTCGACGGACAGCCCCGAGGTGATCAGGTATGCCACGTCGCACGCCCAGTTGCCGCGCATCAGCACCTGCCAGTCGACGAAGCCCAAGCGCCCGTCGGCGGTGCGGTAGGTGTTGCCGATGTGCACGTCCCCGTGCAGCAGCGTCTGCGGGCCCTCGGCGGCCAGCTCCAGCGAGCGGCGCAGCGCCGAGTACAGCACGTCGGGCGACGGGCCAGGATCCGGGGGCAGCGCGGGGGGCGGAGCGGCGCAGGCCCACCCGGGCGCGCGCGTGCTGTCCCTCCTCGCCCCGAGGACCCGCAAGCCCGGCAAGCACAGTGCCGCCTACCTCACCCACCCGCCCGCCCCGGAAGCCCACCCCGGTAGGCCCGTGGGCTCGACCGTGGACCGGACCCACCAAAGAGGAAGCCGCCGCCTACTTCCGGCAGCAAGCCGAGACGACCATGCCCCTCACTCAGGTACAGCGGGAACGGCGTACCGCACTCGCCGAAGCCGCCATGGGGCGTGACTACCCCTACTCGTTCCCGGGAGCACCGTTCCCCCGGTCTGCATTCGCTGGCGCCGGGGCGGTGTCGGCATGACACGCGACTGGCTCAACGGAACCCTCCCCGAACCCACCCCGGCACTCTGCATCGCGTGCCACCGGCTCAGAGCCTGTGTCTAAACCCCGGCCGGGCGCCCGCCGCCTGGCACGCACGCTCGCGGCGTTGCCGAAATGCCCTAGTAGCTCCGCTACGAGGACCTTCCAGCGCCTTGCGATCGCACGCACCAGACGACGTTCGCTGATCCGACCGGGGTTTAGACACAGGCTCTCACCAACGCCCCCGTACCGATCCGGTGGATCGAGAGCGCGAGCGGCCCCGGAACGGCCCTCTACGGCTGCCCCACGTGCGCCCCGAAGCTCACCCCCGGGCCCATGCACGGCGAGTGGCACCACAGCTAGCACTGCAGTTCGCCCCGTCCGGGCCGATCTCGGACGGGGCCTTTTCCTTAGGGGCTTCCTTGAGGTAGAGAAGGACCCTGCTCCTGTCAGCGGTCGACGGCTGGCACCTCGTCCAGGCCCGTTTCACGCAGGATGTACTTCACCGTGTTGTCCAGGCCACTGCTGGCGTCGATGACGGTCTCGACACCGCTGGGCAGCAGGTCTCGCTCCCGATACCAGGCGCGCAGGTGCTCGTCGGTGACCTGGGTCAGGTACTCAAGGTCGGGTTTCGACGCGTGACGCACCAGCGTCTCCTGCAGCGACACGTCCAGGTAGTAGCACCGGGAGATGCCGCGATGATCGCGCACGAGGGCTTCCAACATCGCCGCGTACCGGTCGGCGTACAGAATCCCCTCGACGACCGTGTGGAAACCGGCGTCCAGCGCGTAGCGAGCGGTCATGTCGATCAGGCCGATGTTGGCTGCGCCGGGCCGGTCTCGCTCGCGCAACACGATGCGGCGCAGGTTGTCCTGGCCGACCAGCGCAAGGTTCCGGCCGAACTGCTCACGCAGACCAGCGGCGATCGATGATTTCCCTGACGCGCTGTTCCCGCGCACAACAATCAATCGCGTCTCGTCGGTTCCCACCATCACAACGGCACGATATCGACAATGGCTGTTCCAAGACCGGGTGTCCGGAACTGGGAACAAAACGCCAGCGCATGCCTCCCGGACCAACTCGCTGTGCAAGCCGTGCCGCGCCCGGACCAGCTCCTGAAATGTCGTGCGGCGAGGAACAAAAAGTGCCCCTGGCTGGTCGGGGAGGCCAGCCGGGGCGGTAAAGCGTGGCAGGCGGAGGGCGGTCGCCTCGCGGCGAAAGGCTCCATGGGGCTTCAGCCGAACGATCTTCCCCATGGGCTATGGGTAGGGCCCGGGGACTCTGTCCCCTCCGCTGCCACACCTAACAGAACAGCACCCCGTACCAGGATGTTCCGGGACCGCCCCGCGTCAGGCTGTGAAGAGGGGCACACCGGACAGCCAGAGGCGGAGACCGGCCGCCGTGACAGGCCGCAGTGCCGTACAGCCTTTCCCCGACAACGTCGTTCTACTGTCCGGTGGTGGCTTCCGGTGCGGGTTCGAACTCGACTTCGGCGTACCCGCAGCCCTCCGCGAGGCCGAGCAGTGCCTCCTGCTCTGCACGGTCAGCGGTCAGTCCCCACCGCAGCTTGGTCGATACCCAGCCGGCGATGTACGTGCACCGCACTTCGGCGAGCGGTGGGAGCCATTGGGCCGGGTCCTGGTCTGCCTTGCTGCGGTTGGTCTTCGCGGTGACCGCTACCAACCTGTGTTCGGCGCCGAGGTCGTTGGCGTATGCCTGCAACCCGCCGCTACCAACTGATTCGCCAACGACCAGCTACCAACCACAGTCCCGGAACCATCGCGATTCCCCTGTTCAGCGCCACGGTTGGTACCCCCGGGTCGGGATGCCCTCTCCACCACGGAGGCCACCACGGATGCACAAAAGAACGGGACCAGGGCGTTCAACAAGGCGGCCGTCGTGCCTGCCGGTGCGAGGGAGAGGTGGGGAGAGATGGCCCATGCACCGGCGCGGGTGGCCGACCGGCAGAGGCGCCGACGGCTGACCGGCCAGCGCCTCAAGGAATGAATGGCCGGGTGGCCAGGGCAGTGACCGCCCACCACCATTCACTGTCCACCGGCCAACGGTCACTGCCCACCGACGACCGACCGGCCAGCGCCCCAAGAAATGGATGGCCGATGGCCGGGGCAGCGACCGGCGGCCACTAGCAAGGTGGGGCGGCCGCGCGAAATGACCGCCGGAGCAACCGATGCCGCCCGCCAGAGACGGCCACCGCACAAGTACGACGACACCCATGGTTGGTACCTCAACCCGCCCACCACGCCCTACCAACCACGGGCGCACCCTACTAACCACGGGGGTGCGCCCCACCAACCACGGGAACCAACCACATGGTGCGCCCGGCCTCGTTCATGAGGACGGGTTCTGGCATAGCTTGCGGGCTCTGGCGCTGATTTGGGGGTGCCGACTGGTGGATCACGGTGAGAGGAGGATGCGGCGTCGCAGGAGGTCGAAGTTGGCCCGGCCGTACATTT
>NZ_JBITDM010000030.1:0-15396 GCF_044454195.1 Streptomyces sp. NPDC051561
TCCCAACGGTCGCTCATCATGGTCAACTACGCTGTGCAACGCGCGGACCACGGCGAACAGCCGATCTGGATGTCCGTCGTACTGGCCGCCATGACCGGTTCGATGGGCCGCCCCGGCTGCGGCTGGGGCGCAGGCTACGCGACGATGGACGCGACCGGTGTTGCCCCCGGCCGTCCCTCCGTGGCCGCAATACCCAAGGTGATCAACCCCGTTGAGGACTTCATCCCGGTCGCGAGGATCGCCGACACCCTGCTGCATCCCGGGAGGATCATCGACTACGACGGGCGGCGTCTCACGCTGCCGGAGCTTCGCCTGGTCTACTGGTGCGGAGGCAATCCGTTCCACCACCACCAGGATCTGCACCGGTTGACCCGCGCCTGGCAGATTCCGGACACGGTGGTGGTGCACGAAGCCTGGTGGAACACCACCGCCAAGTTCGCGGACATCGTCCTGCCCGCCGCCACGGGACTGGAGCGCGACGACTTCGCCGCCGGGTTCTCCGACCCTCACCTCGCCGCGATGCCGAAAGTCCGCGAGCCGCAGGGAGAGTCACGCACCGACCACCAGATCTTCGCCGCCCTGGCCTCCCGGCTCGGATACGAGCAGGAATTCACCGAGGCCCGCTCCGAGAGCGAATGGGTCAGGCACCTGTACGAGCAGACGAGGGCCGCGCTCGACGACGAGGCCGCCCTGCCGGACTTCGACGCCTTCTGGCGCAGCTCCACCGCCCAGATGCCGGCGTTGACCGGACCGTTTCCCGGCAGCTTCGAGGCGCTCCGCGCGGATCCGCAGCGCTTTCCTCTGTCGACGCCGTCGGGCCGTATCGAGATCTTCTCCGAGGAGATCGACTCCTTCGGCTACGACGACTGTGCCGGGCATCCGACGTGGTTCGCACCGGCAGAGTGGCTCCACGCCGAGTTGGCGGACCGATTCCCGCTGCACCTGATCTCCAATCAGCCCGCCTCGCGCCTGCACAGTCAGTACGACAACGGTGGCCACAGCCTTGGGTCAAAGATCCGAGGCCGCGAGCCCGTGACGCTGAACCCGCTGGACGCCGCGTCGCGCGGCATCGAGAACGGCATGATCGTGCGCGTCTACAACGACCGAGGCTGCTGCCTGGCCGGCGCGGTCCTGTCGGACGACCTCATGCCGGGCATCGTGCAGCTCTCCACCGGAGCGTGGTGGGACCCCGTCCAGCCGGGCCGGGCCGGAACCCTGGACCGCCACGGCAACCCCAACGCCCTCACCGCGGACCGGCCCTGCTCGCGCCTCTCCCAGGGACCGAGTGCACTCAGCGCGCTGGTCGACGTCGAGCCATTCGGCGATGCCCCTCCTGAGGTGCTCGCCTTCACGCCACCCCGCCTCGAACACTGACACCACGGCATCCCCCTCCTCGGGCCGATCCCGCCCACGTCACGCGCATGGTGGGCCGGCCCTGACCGTCCGGAGAATCTCCACCTGCGCGTTTGCGTGTACGTAACCGAATGAATACTGTGCGCAGTCGTGACTGCATTTCAAGACCTCAAATACGGCCAGTGGTTCCGCGGCGCCGACGTCAACGGCGACGGATTCATCACCCAGCAGGACGTCCGAAAGATGAGCGAGCGCTACATCATCGCCCGCGGCGCCGCAGCCGACTCCGTAACCTCCCGCCGGCTCACCGACGGGATGGACGGGTTCTGGACGAACGTGATCGCCCCCATGGACCAGGACGGCGACGGAAAAGTCGATCTCCGCGAGATGACCGAAGGATTCCGGCGCGTCCTGACCGACCCCGCCCTGTACCCGGAACAGATCGAACCGGTAACCAACTGCTTCTTCGACCTCGTCGACCTCAACGGAGACGGCAAAATCGACCAGGCGGAGTTCCAGCAGATGTTCGACTCGGTCGCCGGCGTTCCCGGCGAGGACTGCGCCGAGGTATTCGCCGCCCTGGACCAGGACGGCTCCGGAGCACTGGACCGTGCCGAATTCCACCAGGCACTCACAGAGTTCTTCTACGGCAACAACCCGGACGCTCCTGCCAACCACCTCTTCGGGAAAGTCGCTGCCTGACGTCTCCAGATGCAGCCAGGGACTGCGCGGAGGCCGCCTCCGCGCAGGTGCGGTGCCAGGTCCCGACACCACTACAGCCTCGGCACCACAAAAGGCCGGAGACCATGCATCTGCGGGCGCTCACCATGAACGGGATGAACGCGTCCCGAGGCCGACGCGATCGTCCGCCCCGCCCGGGACGTGGCGGACGCCTCGGCGAGGTCGGCCCGGTGTCGGCGTCCCGCTGGGAGCGGGCGGTGCCGTGCCGGTCCAGGCGCATGACGGTCGCGTCGTCCTGCGAGTGACCGTTGTTGGCCTTGACGATTGCCGCGATAAGCGTGCGAGCGGCTTCGCGCGGATGCAGATCGCGCGTGCGGACGATCAGTTCTGCCTGATCGAGACTGTTGGCGCTGCGCTCCAGCATGCCGTCGGTGAGCATCACCAGCCGGTCGCCCGGGTCGACGTCGTGCCCCCTCGTGTTCGTGACGGAAAGCTGCACGGAGTCCCAGTCGATCACGTAATCGAAGGTGTCGCCCCCGACGTGATCGGCCGGCTCCAGTGCCCCGGCCACCGCGAACTGGGCGGCCTCGCACGCCAGCTATGCCGGGAGCAGCCGGTGCTGGATCTCCGCGGCCAGGCTCAGGGGGGTGGTGCGGCGGCCCCACTGGTAGACGTCGGTGAAGGACTGGTTCGCGATGATGATGTACGCCAGGGCGTGCGCGGTCTCGCCGATCCCCCGCATCACCTCAGGATCCGGAACGACAGGCAGGAACAGCTCGGGGAGCCCGATGGTGTCCCCCCCGACTGGTCACCGGAGCGACGACCCGCACCGCGGTACCTCACCCGCGTCTTCCACTCTGGGCTGTTGGGTGCGTATTACGTCGTCGTGGACGGTGCCCCGCAGCGTGATGCGAGGGGCTGGCCCGTCTGTGTCGATGCTGTCGGCCACCCCAGCCGTACGATTCCCGACAGAGTCGCTCACTTTCGGCTGCACCCTCATCCAGACCGGCACCGAGTGCTACCGCTTCCGCGATACCGAGGCAGAATGACGCACCCCCTGACCATCCCCCGCCTGTTCAGTCGCGGCCGGGGAGAGAGGTCCGCTGTTCCAGGACAGCCAACGCAGCCCGGGCCGCTTCTCCTCCCTCCGTCTGTGCCAGCAACTCCAGCGCGTGGCGATCGGCCCTGGCAAACACCGCACGCAACTCGTCGGTGAGATCGAGCCCGATCTCCTGGCCGATCCAGTCCGCGATGACGAGCGCGTCCGCCACGACGGTCGGATCGGCAGTGATCTCCGGCCCCAGCAGAGGAAGCCCGCCGTCATTGGCACCGTGAGCGAGTGCGAGGGCCACAAGCGTCCACCGCGCCGTCCGGTCTGCGGGATCGCGTTGCAGCCGGTCGGCGGCTAGGGCGTTGAGTTTGTGGACCGTGATGTCACCGTTGGCCCAGCCCTGCCAGAACTCGTCGTCTCGCGTTAGGTTTTCCAGGGCCTGGAGACCGTCGCTCAGAGCCCCCGCCATGCGCTCTGCGAACTCGCGGTGCCCGGTGTCGTCTCCGGCTCGCCGCAGCGTGCCGACCTCGTTCTGGCTCATCGACACATCATCGACGGACCGCGAGCCCTTCGCCTCCGAAAATGAAGTCGGGCTCTTCCGCACCGGGCCGGTCAGAGAGCGACTCTGCGAGCAGGGTGTGGGTGCCATGATCCGGGTGGACGCGGAGCGCATGCGGGACGGTCGGCCGGCTCGGTCACCGAATGCATGGGCCGGGCGCTGCTGCAATTGCGAGAGGCCGGGTTGGTTGCGCCCTTCTGAATGCTGCGCTCAGCATGTGAGTTGGTCGCGTTCCCTGATGCTTTCGACCGGGACCTCGACCTGTTCGAGGGTCCCTCGCTCGACGGGGCGTCCCGGGGGCCGTAAGGGGCTCCACCCCCTCCGCGCTTCACGGAATACACACACATGCTCACCTGTCGTGCACAATTCGTCACGCTGTGGTCGAATTCGGTCAACGGTCGTGGGCGACTCTCAGTGTTCCGGACAGAATCCGCCATGCCTCGGGCGCACCTGACGACCGCCCAGCGGTGACCCCGTCGAGCCCGTTCGTGCGGGGCGCCGCGTGACCGGAAGGAATGCCCATGCGCACCAACACGTTCGTCGGCGCTGCCACCCTCGCGACCGCTGCCCTCCTCCCCGCCGCACCGGCGGGCGCGTCGTCCGCCGTGCCCACGCCGCCGAGTCAGGTCACCGTCAGCCTCGTGCAGGTCAACGGCTCCGGCTGCCGACCCGGCAGTGCGTCCGTGGCCGTGTCGCAGGACAACACCGCGTTCACGGTCACGTACAGCGAATACCTGGCCCAGGTGGGCAAGGGCGCCAAGCCGGTCGACTTCCGCAAGAACTGCCAGCTCGGGCTGCGCGTGAACGTCCCGCAGGGCTACACGTACGCCGTCTTCCAGGCCGACTACCGTGGCTTCCTGAGCCTGGAGCGGGGTGCGTCCGCGACGCAGAAGTCCAGCTACTACTTCCAGGGGATGGCCGGGACGGACCGCCGCAGCCATGCGTTCCGGGGGCCGAGCAAGGGCGACTGGCAGGTGAGCGACAGGACGGGCATCGAGGCTCTCGTATTCGCCCCCTGCGGCACCACGCGCAACTTCAACATCAACACCGAACTGCTGGTGAACGGCGGAAGCTCCGACACGGAACGGACCAACAGCTTCGTGGCGATGGACTCCACGGACGGCAGCTTCAACACCAAGTACCACTTCGCCTGGAAGAAGTGCCCGGTGCGCTGACCACACGCTGAGCACTGCCAGCGACTGCTTTCTGGCTTCGTTCGCGAGCTTCACCCACGCAGCCATAGATTCAAAGGCAGTCAGAAGCAAAGTCAGATGCACACCACGGGAACCCGGCCGTTCCCGGGCCCCGCGTCCCGCACCGGTCCGGCACGGACAAACCCAGGCGACGGGCTGGTCGTGAGTGCGGTTCCACCCGATGATGCGGCGCTGCGGTTCAGCGAGGGGCGAGACGAACCGTAGCGCCCGAACTGAGAAAGGAGTCGTGCAGTTCCATTTGCACAGGGCGGGAATTCGTCGGGATGTCGAACACGACGATGCCCTCGACGGTATTGCCGGGGTTTATCTGGTTGAGGAACGACCGGCTGTCTTCCAGGAAGATCGCTGCGCCAGTGTCGGCGCTGTGTTCGTTGCTTTTGGAGTCGATCGTCTTCTGGTCGGAGCCGTTGAAGTACTGTGCCCTGTCGCCGATGTTCTTCACCGTCATGTGGGCCAGGAGGTACCGGCCTTGTGCATCGGTCCCGAACTCACCGCCCAGGTGATTGCCACCCGGCTCGATCTTCTTGACCGTGAACTCGAACTTCCCTTCCCGTACTGGCTCTCCGAGCCCGGGTGTCGTGTCCTGTTGGTCCTCTCCGACAGGCGCCGGGGCAGTCCCCGGCCGCCAGGCGCCGGGCCGGGCACCCCTGGCGACAAGCCGTGGCCGGCGGGTGCCGATCAGGTGCCCTTGAGCAGGCCCGCGCACCGGTGGCCTGTTTAAGGGCGGGAGAACAGTGTCCTCGGCGCAGGTTCCGGTCACTCGCAGGGATAGCTGGTGATGCGGACGGTGTAGGCCGAGGAGACCCAGCGGTTGGTGCCCACCTTGCGGAAGCCGTTGGTGGTGGACGACGACGCGAGGATCGTCGAGCCGTTGGCGTAGGACCCGACGACCGAGTAGCCGGTGCCGGGACCGCTCCGGATCAGCAGACCCCCGCTGGCGTTGACCTTGTAGTAGCACTGGGTGGCGAGCGCACCGGCAGGCGCGAGTTCCACGGCCGCACCCGTCGTGCGGGCGGGTGCGGCGGCCTGGGCCGCGATACCGCCGCCGAGGAGCGCGGCGGCGGACAGGGCGGCTACGGCCGCCGCGCGGGCGGCGGAGCGACGCGGTGACATGGTGCGGCGTGCTGCTGTGACAGTCATGGAATCGATTCCCCTTGCGTCGTCGGTTCTGGGTGCGGAACACGTACGTAGGAGCAGGCCCGGGCCGGGCGGGCGGTGTCACCTCTCAACGGACACCGGAGCCGCGCACGACGTTAGCGCCATCGGGGCAATCGGCCGCCTGACACACGAGAACTCCCCAACCGGAACGGGGGAAGTGGCCCGTTCCGGTTGGGGGGTGCGTAAGACCTGAATCAGCGTAATCGAGACGTCAGACACTTCGATCAACAGCCCGAGGCCTCGCGCGTTTCGCTTCACGCACTGCTACCCGATTGTCTGAATCGTGCGGAGTTCTTCACCAGGCAGTGCGTGAACGGCCACCAAGGCGATGACCAGGCGGCTTAGGGCGCGTATCGAGTTGTGATCATTCTGCGGATTCGCCCCGGTGGTGGCCGGAGGACGGGAGTTGCCTGACATCACGGGCCGTACCAGTACTGCCGAATGGTGCCGGTCCGGTGAGCCTGCTGGAGAGGAGCGCCGTTACTGTCCCCACTGGCTGAACGGTGCGTAGCGTGTGGGGGCATGACGCTGCTGCCGGATCTGCCTCAGAACAAGGCGCTGCTCGACCTGCTGCGGCAGCAGGGTGTTCCGCAGGAGCGCGGCGCCTACGGCTACGAGGGGTGGGAGGTGCATACTCACCCCGATCTGGTTGAGAGGCTTGGGGACCTTGCTCCCCAGTGGCCCGTCCTGGCGGCGTACGGGATGCCGGTGCTTGCCTCCAAGGGCATCGCCGCGGTCGTCGCCCGGAGCATGGGCATACTGCTGGTGCGCCTTCCCGTAGCGCCGGCCGAGCCCCTGGAGCCCGTAGAGCCCTGGCCGCCCCTGACGGATCCTGGCCGGGGTTGGTACTCGCTCTGCCCGTGGCAGAGCGAGCTTCCCTCGGCGGAGTCCAAGCGCCTGTTGACGCTGCTGATCCGGCATGCACTCCTGTATGCGGCGAGCCTCTCGGAGGACGACAGCATCGACTGGTAGGCGCGCCACAGAAGCCGCAGCGCGCTGGCCCGGGTGAACCCTTTGAGCTGAGAGAACAGCAGGCGCGATGACGCCAGGTCGGCCGAGAGGAATCGGAATCCGGCGCCTAGTTCGGGGCGATGGCCACGGTGGCTTCAGCGATCTGCTGTCCGACGGAGTGCCAGGTGCCGCCCTTCGGCCTCTGATGGCAGGCGCGGGCGTCCGCGCACCAGGCGAGCGTGACCGGCCTGCGCGGCACTATGACGACCATGCACCGCGACGGCCCCCACCTCCGGGGCACCCGGACGCTGGGCTTCGCCCGCACGCAGCCAGTGCAATGCCCGCACAACCCCGCACGCCTTCCCATGACCGAGCCCACCAGCCGCCAGGTACCGAGCCTGCGCCCGCGTCCACTTGCGCACCTGCTCGGTGTCGCCGATCTCGTCCAGCAACGCGAACGCCCGCGCCCCGCCTCGCCTCGCCCCGTGAACGCACCACGACGCAGGGCGGACATGCCCGCACAGAAGGCGGTGCGGGTCGGGTTCCACATCTTTAGGCGAAGAGGACCGAGCGCACCTTCAGGCGTTCCGAGCCGCCGCCCGTGTGGGGGCGCAGGGAGAAGTAGGCGTCGCCCTCGCAGTCGGCGTTCAGGAAGACCACTGCGGTGGCACCGGTACGGTTCCGCGGGGAATGCGCGGGAGGCAGATCGTTGGAGCCGGCGCCATCGAGGTTGATGCACTGCCCGCTGGGCGGGCTGTTGAGGAACCCGACCGCTTCGTAGCCTTCCTCGGTGAGGTAGGTGTAGCGGAACTGTCCGTCGGCGGCATGGGCCGAAGCGGGAAGGGTCAGAGTAAGCGCGAGAGATCCGAGAGCAGCTGCAGCGAAACGACGAAGACGCATGTGAAACGGGCTCCTTACGAAGTGGCGGGCCTGGACGCCTGAGTCTGTCCGCTGGGGGTGGACAACTGGCGCAAGGAGCCTGAGGTGCGATTCTTCGTACCTCGTTTGGCCTATAGATTCGTGTGCCGTGCCTGAACCGCTGACCACCAACAAGGCTTCCTGCGCCTGGATCCGTCAGCGGTCAGCGAGGACACGTCGTCCGCCGCGTTCTCTCGTTGTTCTTCGAATGGCGCTCTGCGGGCCGCCGGGCCGACCGCTCCGTTGGCTTCCCGACTGCTCGGCAGTGTCAACGGGGTGTGGTGCGCGCTGAGAGCCTGTGTCTAAACCCCGGCCGGGCGCCCGCCGTCTGGCACGCACGCTCGCGGCGTTGCCGAAATGCCCTAGTAGCTCCGCTACGAGGACCTTCCAGCGCCTTGCGATCGCACGCACCAGACGACGTTCGCTGATCCGACCGGGGTTTAGACACAGGCTCTGAGGTGTGGCGCGTTCAGGAGCGGTCGGTCCGTCGGTTTGGTGTTGCCGGGTCTCAGCGGATGCCGAGGGCGACGATCTGGGTGACCTCGTCGGCGGCGAAGTTGTCGTCGCTGACCAGGAGAAGGGTGCGTTCGCCGTTCGGCAGGGTCGGGCCCCACGTCATGCCCTCGGTGTTGTCGACCGTGGACAGATCGAGGTCGTGAAAGTCCACGACCAGCTTCTTGCGCATCGGCACGACCTTCTGCCCGGCAAGGGAGTCCATGTTCTGTACCTCGGTCGCGCCGCGGGTGGTGGTGTCGTAGATGCGGATCTTGAATCCTGAGCCCGCCACCCAGGTACGTTCGAGTACGAGGTAGCGGCCGGGATCGCCTGGGAAGGCGAGGACTGCGGGCACGCCGGTATCCGGCCCCCACGGGCTGGTCGGGTCGGATTCGGCGAAGATCTTCTCCAGCGGGTAGGCGAACTGCCCGAGTACGCCGCCGTCCCGGTGCTGGCGGGTGAGGCGGACCAGGGCGCCATGATCCAAGTCTGGCTCCGGGCCATCCTGGAACAGCGGTCCCTCAACGACGCTGGTGAGCGTCCTGCCGCCGTCGCCGAAGGTGATCGCCTCCACCGCCTTGTTCCGCCTGAGGCCCTGTTCTTCCCGAGTGGACTCGTAGGCGCGCGGCAGCGGCAGTTGGCCGCGGTAGCGGCCGGTCCGGGTGGCCAGCTGGATCGTCGGCTGGATCAGCGGGGCATTCGACGAATTCGGCCGGTCGCCCTCCTGCGCCCACCAGTACCGGCAGCCCCACGGGTCGACCCGTAGCTCTTCGGGGTCCACGACCTTGCCGTCGCCGGCGCCGGCCGGCGGATAGAGCGAACCGTCCGGCTGAAGGAACGGGTGGGTGCCCGTGAAGTCGAGGGAGCGCACCCCGGTTCCGTCCACATCGATCCTGGCGGTGTAGAAGCGGGCGGGCTGCAGCGCGGAGCGGTCGTCGCTGACCATGACGTACTCACCCGTGCACGGATCACGGTCGATGCCGGACAGGCCGCCAACCGTCGTGTTCCTGAAGGGGAGTTTGTGCGGAACGATCTTCTCGCCCAGCAGCCGCGCCTGCGCACCGATGCCGGGCCGGGCGGTGGTGTCCATGGTGTCGCCCCGCCCCGCTGCCACTGCCGGGGGCACCGCCGTCGCCAGGACCAGGGCCACGACACACGCGCGGCGGATCAAGGAAGTTCTCATGGCGTTGATCTTGGCCCAGCACGCCCGCCAGCACAGTCGCCCATACGTGTGATGGGGTGCATGGCCCCCACCAGGGATCCCCAAGTTCGGCCCTCGGCGCACCTCCTGGCCACCGATCCCAAGGTGCGGCAGAGACTGCGCACCGGGACGCTCGCCGAACTGGACGGCAGGCTGCAGGCTTTCGGCGTACGAGGGGCTTTCCTGTCTCTCGTACACCCGAGCCGTTCTGACCAAGGCGATGTGCCTGAATGCGGCTGCGGCTGCCTGGGCCCTTACCCGTACCGCCACGGCCGATACCGGACACGGCGGCTGTCCCGTGGGCGGAGGCGGAGGTCGCGGTGGTGGGGGAATGGGATGTGTGACGAGGGCCCGGGGGAGAGGGGCGGTGAACCCTGGGAGTGGAGGCTCGGGCCGCTCGCTTGCAGGTTCCTCCGACGGTAGCGGTCAAGTGACCTCGCCAACTGGATCACATGGCCTTGCGGGCGACGACGTCCCCGCTGGGGCCGTCCGCGAGCACGATGGACACACTGATCCACTTGTCACGGGATCCCGCCGGACCGTGAAGCTCTGGCAGACAGTCATCACGATCTCCAGGCCGTGCTGGCCGATCCGCGTCGGGTCCGGAGGCAGCACCAAGGGGAGCGTGGTGCTGCTGTCCCACACGGTCACCTGGACGGCTCCGTCCTCGACCTCCAAGGTCAGCAGACAGGGCCCGGGCGCGTACTTGCGGGCATGGGTCACCAACTCGCTCACCGCGAGCTGGACCGTACCCATCGCCCGTTTCGACACCAGCAGCCCGTGCTCGGCGCTTGTACGACTGCAGGTTGACAGACGTGAGGGTCACGCGGGTGAGTGAGATAACGATGGACACCCTGCAATACCGCTTCGACGGGCCAGAGGACGCACCTGTCCTCGTCCTGGGCCCCTCACTTGGTACCACATGGCACAAGTAGGCGAAGGAGTCCAGAGGCGTCCATCCAGTCCCGAGCGGGCGTGTATGTCCGGATTCGGGGCTGTGGGCAGGTTGGTGTCCATGGGGTTCGTGACTTTTAGGTGACACGGGTGACTCGACGAGGCCCCGCCGGCTTGCTCCGGCGGGGCCTCGTCGTGTGCTTGGTCAGGATGGGGTGGCGCTGCAGCTGGGGACTCCGTTGCGCTCCGGTTCGCCGCTTTCGAGTACGCGCAGAAGCGACGCGGTGACGACCCGGGCGGTTCGGCCGATCAGCAGCACCCGGCAGGGGAACTCTCCACGGCGCACGAGGTCGTAGCCCTTGGATCTCGACATGCCGAACGCCCGTGCTGCGTCTTCGATGCTTCCCGTTCCACTCCAGGTGGCCCGTATGTGCGTGGGTGTGTGCAGCGCTGTGTGCGCAGTGTTGCGAGGGCTGTGCATTTTTGGTTCGGCAATACCTTTCAGACGGCGCTGCTGGCAGAAGTCCCAGGGGGCGAGGGACCGTGCGGCAGCTATTTTTTGGGGAACTCGTCCACCGCTTGGGGTTTTGGTGCGTGAGCGGGAAGCGACGGTGGAGCACTAATGATCCGTAGGGTTACCGGTTTGGCCAACCGGCAATTCTGCGCTATATTCCCCCGCTTCGCAGGCGCCCTTGGGCGGTCCATGGCGGGGGTGGTGACATGGGAATGATGCTGAGTCAGCCGGTGAAAAGGGTATGCGTCCGGCTACCCGTTTAGGTGCAGGAGGCGACCGGGAAGGATTACGGGGAACGGGTCTGCTGCACGATCGGGTGACCTGTCACCCGATCGTGCAGCAGACCCGACCACTGACACCGTCTTATTCCCGCCGACCCTACGACCCGCGCCGACCAGACATGGTGACTACTCCTCAGAGACGACGTTCGCCAAGCGAACCTTCCGGCTCCGGCAGCGGGGGAAACCCGGAGCCGGAAGGGCCCATCAAGAGTCATCGCCACGCGGTGCCGAAGACACCTCAAGCGTGTAATTCGTCATGCCAGAAAGGGTGGTTACTCGGATATGCGCCGATAGCATCATGGACATGCCCGAGGCGTGGATCAGTTTCAATGCGTGTGACCGGCACAGGTACTGGTGGCGGAACGCTATCGGGACGTTGGTCCTCGGCGGTGTGGTGGTGGCGATGGTCTTGACCACGCATGAGCCGAGCAAGTGGTGGTGGGTCGGCGGCCTGGGGGCCCTCGTTGTGGTCGTGTTCGTCAGCACGGTCAACTTGATCTATGGCAGGACCCTGCTGACTGTCAGGGGGCTGGAGTTCCGAAACCTTCGTCAGCAGGCGAGCCGTCCCCTGGAGCGAGGTCACCGACATCAAGAAGCGACAGCGCGTGAGGCGGAGTGGGATTTGGTGCGACCTTCGAGTCGTCAGGGTCCGTGGGCGTTCGCTCGGGACTCCAGGGACGGTCACCAACCGGAGGGCGGACACCGAGCTTGAACGGAAGCAGGCTGCCATTCAGGAGTACCGGTCCCATGCGGTCAGCCGCTGACGGGGCTCCTGCCGCGAGAGCCTCGGCCGTGGCGGGGAAGCGGATGTCGCAGACATCGAGCCCGGAGCTTGAGGGGGACTCGAACACCGCAGCCGGGTCCAGGACGGCACGGTGAGCTGGGTTCCCCGCAGGTGGCGCGGTCCGCACGTCCGTCCCCAGTCATCTGCACCATCCGCAAGCTCGACCGCGTAGCCAGGAACACGGCCGAGCTGATGACGCTGTGACCAAGAGGTCAGGCGCGCGTTGCCGGTCCCACCAGTTCTTCCAGTACGTCCTCCATGGTGACGAAGCCGATGACGGTTCCCTTGTCCCCAGTGACGGCGGCGAGGTGAGTGCCGGCCGCCCGCATCGCGGTCATGGTGTCGTCGAGCGGTGTGTCGATCTCGACGCGGATGATGGAATGCAGGGCGCTGCGCGGGAAGGGCTGGGCCCGTTCGGCGACACCCAGCGCGTCCTTGATGTGCAGGTAGCCCAGTACCTCGTTGTCGCTGCCGGTGACCGGGAGGCGGGAGAATCCCGAGTCTGCGGCAGCGCGTTCCAGTTGCCGCGGGGTGGTCCGGTCGTCGACAGTGACGACCTTGTCCAGGGCCACCATGACCTCGCCGACCGGGCGAGTGCCCAGCTCCAGTGCGTCCCGCAGCCGTTCGCCGTCGGCGGGTTCGAGCAGGCCGGCCTCGCTGGAGTCCTTGACCAGGCGGGCGAGTTCGTCGTCGTTGAAGACGGAGGCGACCTCGTCCTTGGGCTCCACCTTGAGCAGCCGCAGCAGGGTGTTGGCGAACGCGTTGATGCCGAAGATCACCGGACGCAGTGCGCGGGTGAGGGCCACCAGCGGCGGGCCGAGCAGCAGCGCGGTCGGGGCGGGGGCGGCAAGTGCGATGTTCTTGGGGATCATCTCGCCGATCAGCATGTGCAGGTACGTCGCCGCAGCCAGAGCGATGACGAAGGCGATGGGGTGGACCAGGGCCTCGGGTACGCCGACGGCCTGGAAGGGCGGCTCCAGCAGATGCGCGATGGCCGGTTCGGCGACGGCGCCGAGCACGAGGGAGGAGATGGTGATGCCGAGCTGGGCGGTGGCCATAGCCGCGGAGAGGTGTTCCAGGCCCCACAGGGCACTGGCGGCCCTCCGGTTGCCCTTGCGGGCGGCCGGTTCGATCTGGCTGCGTCGTACGGAGATCAGAGCGAACTCCGCTCCGACGAAGAATGCGTTGGTGATCAGGGTGAAGGCGCCGATCAGCAGCTGGATAACGGTCATCGGGAATCCTCCACTCGGGTCTCGGCGGCGGCCGGGGCGGTGATGCGGACACGGTCGGCGCGGTGGTGCTGGATGTGCAGCACGGTCAGCTGCCAGCCGTCGACGTCCATCCGGTCTGCCAGGGCCGGAATGCGTTCCAGGCGGGTTGCCAGGGCCGGAATGCGTTCCAGGCGGGTTGCCAGGAGGCCGGCGAGGGTTTCGTACGGCCCGTCGGGGACGACGAAGCCGATGGCTTCGAGCTGGTCGAGGCGGATGCTTCCGTCGGCTTCCCACACGGCGCGCCCGTCGGGCGATGGCGTGGCGAGCGCGAGGTCGGGGCTCTCGTGCGGGTCGTGCTCGTCCCTGACCTCACCGACGACCTCTTCGACGATGTCCTCGACGGTGGCCACTCCGGCGGTGCCGCCGTATTCGTCGATGATGACGGCCATGGTGCGGGCTTCCCGCAGACGGCCGAGGAGTTTGTCGACCGGGAGTGAATCGGGTACCAGCAGCGGTGCGGTGGCCAGCTCCCGCACCGAGGTGCGGTCTCGCCGTGCCTCGTCCAGGGCGAGTACGTCGCGGATGTGCACGGTGCCGATCACCACGTCGAGGCTGTCTCGGTAGACGGGGAAGCGGGACAGGCCGGTGGCGAGCGTGAGGTTTGCCGCGTCGGTGGCCGTGGCGTGGGCTTCCAGCGCCTGGACGTCGATGCGCGGGGTCATGACGTTCTCGGCGGTGAGCTCGGCCAGGTGCAGGGTGCGGACGAACAGCTCTGCGGAGTCGGCCTCGATGGCGCCTTCGCGGGCGGAGTGCTGGACGAGTGCGACCAGTTCCTCGGGGGAGCGGGCCGAGGCCAGCTCTTCCTGCGGCTCCAGCCCGAATCGCCGTACGAGACGGTTCGCGGTGTTGTTCAGGTGCCGGATCAGCGGAGCAAACGCGGTGGTGAAACCGCGCTGCGGCCCCGACACCACCTTGGCGACGGCGAGCGGCCGGGAGATCGCCCAGTTCTTCGGCACCAGTTCGCCCACGACCATCAGCACCACCGTGGACAGCGCGACACCCAGCAGGGTGGCGGTGGTGGGCACCGCTCCGGCGGGCAGGCCGACAGCTTCGAGCGGGCCGCGCAACAGTACGGCCAGCGACGGCTCCGCGAGCATGCCGATGACCAGGGACGTGACGGTGATGCCGAGTTGCGCACCGGAGAGCTGGAAGGTCAGCCGCTTGGCGGCCTTGAGCGCGCTCGCGGCACCCCGTTCACCGTTCTCCACGGCCCGCTCCAGCTCACTGCGCTCCAGCGTGGTCAGGGAGAACTCAGCCGCGACGAACACCGCGCAGGCGAGGGTGAGCGCCAGCGCCAGAAGCAGGAGGAGTACTTCCGTCACCGTGCCACCCCCGCTCCGTGGCTCAAGTCGAGCGGGCGGGGCGTGGCACGGTTCGTACTGGGAGGCTCACCCATTGCGGGTCTGATGCTCCTTCTTTGACCAGGCGGATCGGGCGGATCCGAGAGTTGCTCGGGGCGGAACGATATGACCACCCCAATGGTAAAGCACGGGTAAAAACTCCGTCGCTCGACGCCGCGTGCGCTACAGCGAGGCTGCTTTTCGGACGTTTCCGTGCGGCGCGGCGCCGTTCCGCCCTCGGAGGCGGGAGTCGCCCCTATGCTTCTACACGTTTGTAGAAAACGCGAGGGCGTGCCGGGATTTCCGGCACGCCCCTGGGCTTCAGGTGCCCCGGATGCGGTTGCCCTCGCGCTCGCCCGCTCAGTGCTTCTGGAGGATTTACATGGCTTCTCTCGACCTGGACAAGGTGCTGGACAAGGCTTGGGCGGACAAGGCTCTGCCGGAGATTCTGGCAGCTCCCGCGTCGGCGCTGAAGGGTGTCTCGGACCGTGACGGCGAGCTCCTGAAGGAGGCGTTCGGCGTCAAGACCGTAGCTGATCTTGCCGAGCTGAAGTACGTCCGGTGGGCTCAGGCCCTGGCTGCCCTGGACGCGGCTTCCAAGTAGTTGACTCCGGCGGGGGGGGGGGGGGGGGGGGGGGGGGGGGGGGGGGGGGGCGGGGGCGGGGCGCGGGCGCCCCCCCCGCCCCCCCCCCCCCGCGAACGAGGGGAGGGGGGGGGGGGGGGGGGGGGGC
>NZ_JBITDM010000030.1:15406-72866 GCF_044454195.1 Streptomyces sp. NPDC051561
GGCCGCCGCCGCGCCCCGCCCCCCCCCGCCCCCCCCCGCGCCGGCCCCCCCCCCCCCCCCCCCCCCCCCCCCCCCCCCCCCCCCCCCCCCCCCCCCCCCCCCCCCCCCCCCCCGGCCCAGAACCGCGCACAACATGAACACGAAGGAGTGGACGCCGCGATGGTGTTCAAACGGCTGCTTGGCTCACTCGGTGTCGGCGGCCCCACGGTGGACACGGTCCTGGAAGGAGGGCCCGCCCTCCCCGGCGGTTCTCTGCGGGGCGAGGTCCGTCTCGTCGGTGGTAAGGCCGACTTCGACATCGAGCAGATCGCCCTGGATCTGGTCGCCCGCGTCGAGGCGGAGCACGACGAGAGTGAGGAGGAAGGAGCGGTCCGCTTCGACCGCGTCGTGGTCGGCGGCGGATTCCGACTCGCCGAAGGAGAGCGCCGGAGCATCCCGTTCTCGATGACACTGCCCTGGGAAACCCCGGTCACCGAACTGCACGGGCAGTCCCTGGGTATCGTCCTCGGCGTCCGTACGGAGCTGTCGGTGGCCGGCGCCAAGGACAAGGGGGACTTGGACCAACTCGTCGTCCGGCCGCTGCCGGTGCAGGAGGCGGTCCTTGAGGCTCTCGGGCAGCTCGGCTTCGGCTTCAAATCGGCCGACCTGGAGTACGGCCGCATCGGAGGGACGGGACAGCAGCTGCCCTTCTACCAGGAGATCGAGCTGAGCCCCGCTCCGCAGTACGCGCACGCTATGCGCGAGGTCGAGGTCACCTTCCTGGTCAACCCCGGTGGCATGGAAGTGGTCCTGGAGGCGGACAAACCCAGCGGCCTCTTCCCCTCCGGGCACGACGCACTCACACGCTTCGCCGTGAGCCACCAGAGCGTCAGCCACTACGACTGGCACACCGAAGTCGACAGCTGGGTGCGGCAGCTGGCCGCCACCCACCGCACCCACGGCGTACCCGCCCCGCACGGGCCCAGTGACCTGCACCACGCCGGGCACCCCCACAAGAGCGACCACGGGCACAGCGATCACCACAACGGCCGGTCCGGTCCCGGTATGGGAACTGTTGTTGCCGCCGGAGCCGCAGGTCTGGCCGTTGGCGTGGTCGGCGGCATGGTGGCAGCCGAAGTCGTCGACGAGGTGGGCGACTTCTTCGAAGGGGACGACGAGGAGGGCGAGGAGGAGCAGGAGCCGGAGGAGGACTGAGCGGCACCGACCCGCCTGCTAGCTTCTACATCACTGTAGAAAAATGTGGTCGTCCGGGCCGCGTTTCCTGCGGCCCGGACGACCCCCGACGTACTAAGGAGTTCTCGTGGCCCTGTGGGATCGCTTCAAAGAGTCCGCGTCGACGATGCAGACCCAGCTCACGGCAAAGAAGAACGACCTCAAGAGCGGCGCATTCCGCGACTCCAGCATGGCCATGTGCGCACTGGTCGCCGCCGCCGACGGCACCATCGACCCGTCCGAGCGCAGCCGGGTCGCCCAGCTGATCGCCACCAACGAAGTCCTCCAGAACTTCGCCCCCGACGACCTGCAGCGCCGGTTCGACGAGAACCTCGCCAAGCTCACGGCCGACTTCGCCCTCGGCAAGGTCAGCGTGCTCCAGGAGATCGCCAAGGCCAAGAAGAAGCCCGCCGAGGCACGCGCCGTCGTCCAGATCGGCATCGTCATCGGTGGAGCCGACGGAGACTTCGACAAGACCGAGCAGGCCGTCGTCCGCGAAGCCTGTTACGCACTGGACCTTCCGCCGCACGAGTTCGACCTCTGACCCGGCGCAGCCGCAGCCGCTGCCGCATGGCGTGATTGCAGGTCGGCTGGGCACATTCCTTCCAGGACTACCGAAAAGTGGGGCAGCATGGAGATCTCCGGGATCATCAGCGCGATCGTGATCGGCATTGTCATCGGCGTACTCGCGCGGCTCGTCCTACCGGGCCGCCAGCGCATCGGCATCCTGTGGACCATCGTGGTCGGAATCGTCGCAGCACTCATCGGCACAGCCATCGCCGCCGCATTCGGCGTAGCCGACACCAAGGGAATCGACTGGATCGAATGGCTCATCCAGATCGCCCTCGCCGTAGTGGGCGTCGCCGCGCTCGACCGCTTCAAGTCACGTCAGTGACCCGCCTGGTGCCCCAAGGCGTTACGCACGAACCCCAGTGAGAGAAGGGCCCGCGGCCGTGCTGCGGGCCTTTCTCTGTGTCCCCTGCGACCGCAACACGTCACGCTCCTGACGTCGCAACCGCGGGCCTGCGGTTCAGCGTGCCCCGCCCCGGCTCGCCCCGAAGACCTTGAAATCCGGACCCACAACGAGCGTGACCGTCCCCGGCGCGGCATCCGCAGTAGGCGCGGCCCGGACACCGGGCAGCCGGGATGCGAGCACCTCGGCCTGCTTCTGGAGGCCATCAGGGTAGGCGACGGAGGTCTTGTCCGCAGGACTCGGCGTGTTGCCCGTTCCCGTGACGGTGTATCCGGCGGCGCGTACGTCCTGAGCGACCTTCGCGGCCTGGCCGGGCGTGCCGCTCCCGTTGAGCACGCGCACCCGGACCGTCGCGGCGTACACGGGGTTCTTCGCCGCTGCTTCCAGGTTCTTCTTGTCGACTTCGCGGTCTGCTGCCAGCGAGGTGAAGAGGTCGGCTGCCTGCGGGTACTGCCAGACCACGTTGGCCTTGTCCGTGGGTACGTCCGCTTCACGGGCGTAGTTCGGCACCGTCAGGAACGTCAGCCGGTCCGCGGGGATGCCCTTGATCTCGGACGCGAGGCCGTAGAGCGGCTTGATGCCCGCCAGCGCACTGTCCGTGGTCAGGGACTTGGTGACCGAGTCCAGCACTCCGTAGAGGGCGCTCGGGTTGGTGAGTTTCTGCTGGGCCTTGTCGGCCAGGGCCTGGAGGAATTCCTGCTGGCGGCCGATGCGGCCGAGGTCGGATCCGTCGCCGACGCTGTAACGGGTCCGGACGTAGCCAAGGGCCTTCTCGTCCTTGACCGTCTGGCAGCCGGCCTCCAGGTCGAGGTGGGCCTTCTTGTCGTGGATGGCCGACTTGGGGCAGATCTCGATGCCGTCGAGGGCGTTGACCACGCCCTTGAAACCCTGGAAGTCGACGGACATGAAGTGGTCGATGCGCAGCCCCGTGTTGCGCTCCACCGTCCGGATGGTGCACGCGGCGGCCTCGGAGACCTTGCCGCTCGTGCCGCCGATGGCGAAGGCCGCATTGATCTTGAAGGGGTGCGGGGCCGAGGTCGTACCGTCGCCCTTGTCACAGGCGGGGATGCTGACCCACGAGTCACGGGGGAGGGAGACCACCGTCGCCCAGGAGCGGTCGGCGGAGAGGTGCATGACCATGAGCGTGTCCGACTGCATGGTGGTGAGGTCCTTGCCGTACTTCGCGTTGTCACCCTCTCGCGAGTCGGAACCCACCACCAGAATGTTCTTCGAGCCCGGGCTCAGGTTGACCGGCCTGTCGCCGCCCAGCTTGGAGTCGACGTCCGCACCGTGGATGTTGCCGTCCAGGCCCTGGTAGACCCAGACCCCCACTCCGGCCGCCACCAGGGCCAGCACGGCGAAAGTGCCCCCGATCCACAGCGCCAGCCGACCGCGCCCCGTCAGCCGGGCGCGCCCCTTGCCCGCCCTGCCTCGCCGCCCCTGTGATGCCTGTCGGCCCCTGCCCCGTGTTCCCACCCTGCCGCCTTCCCGAGCCCGCCGGCTCACCGACCCTGGGCTGCCACGCCGTATGATGCGCGCACTCTACAGCGCTGTAGAAAATGAGGAAGTCCGGGCCTGTGCGGCTCACCCGAAGGTCGCGGCCTCCAGGATGAGATAGAGGGCGACTGCCGCATTGAGCGCCGAGAGCGTGGAGGCGGCTGTACCGGCTGCCGCGACGATGGCGGCGAGACCGGCCGAAGTGAGCGCGGGCGGCCACCCGTTGGCGGGTGGGACGGGGCCGAGCAGGGCTGCCACCCGGCGGGGCACCGGGCCCGCTTCGGCGAAGGCAGCCAGGCTGGGCAGGCGGGCACGCCGTGAGGCGGAGCGGGAGATGAGCGCGGCCTTGCCGACCGCGCGGGCAGTCGTACGGCGGTCGCCGGTGGCACGGGCTGCTTCCTCGTCCGCCCAGCGCTCGGTGCAGTAACCGACGGCCTTGCGCAGCGGACGCAGCAACGGATTGGCACAGCCCGCCAACTGCACCGCGAGCAACAGCCGGTGATGGCGCCCGGCGAGATGGGCGCGCTCGTGGGCGAGGAGGGCCTGGCGCTCCACATCGCCCAGACGGGCCAGCATGCCGGTGGACACCAGCACGCGCCCGGGTGCCCCGGGGAGGGCGTACGCGTAGGGCTCGTCGTCGGTGAGTACGGCCACCTCGGACTCCGATTCCAGGCCGGTCAGCACGCGGTGGGCCTGCGCACGGAACCGGTAGTGACGGCCCAGCGCGACCGCGCACGCCACCAGGACCAGGGCGAGCAGGACGATCGACGCCTTGCCCGCGATCTCGTCGTACGGGACTGCTTCGCGCACCTCGGGGTCGGACCAGCTGTCAGGCAGTGGATTTCCGGGAAGCTGGGCGGTGCCGACGACCACGAGCAGAACCAGGCACACGGTGCTGCACACGGCGAGGATCGCGCCCACGGCGGTGAGCAGAATGGCGGCACTTCGCGGATGGAGATGCTGCTCCGCGAGACGGGCGATCGGCAGAACCGTCAGAGGCAGGATCAACGGCAGGAAGACGAAGACACCCACAGGTCAACGCTCCGGATCTTCGGGTTCGTTGAGCAGGGCGCGCAGCAGCCGCTCGTCGTCCCGGGAGAGCGCGGACACGAAACTGGACAGGACGGCGTCGCGGTCGTCCTCCCGGTCGAGCAGCTTGCGCATCCGCAGCGCGACCAGCCCCGCCCCGTCCGCCACCGGCGTCCACTCGAAGGAGCGCCCCACCCTGCTGCGGGTCACCGCCTGCTTCGCGTGGAGCCTGGTCAGGATCGTGATGACCGTCGTGTACGCGAGATCTCCACCGAGATGTTCCTGTACCCAGGCGGCGGTCACCGGACCGGGCGCCGCGCCCAGGAGGGACAGCACCTGTGCCTCCAGCTCACCCTGTCCGCGCCTGCGCTCCCGTGCGGGTGGGTCCGTCTTCTCCGTGCCGTCGGTCATGACCGGCCTCCCTCCTGTCCGTTGCCCGCGCTGCCGTGCGGGCATCGGAGCATCGTAGTCAGGCAGCCGAGGCAGCACCGAACACCGCCGACCCGTCTGGCCGGAACATCCCCTCAAGAAGCCGCAGTTCACACGCATCTGTATTTCTACAGTGCTGTAGATTTGTTGTCCTGTCACGTACGGGCTGAGGTCTTCCGGCCATCGGCCTGCCACCGGAGAAGGGAATCGACATGGGTGTCAGCCTCGCCAAGGGCGGCAATGTCTCGCTCAGCAAGGAGGCCCCGGGCCTCACCGCCGTACTGGTGGGTCTGGGCTGGGACGTCCGTACGACCACGGGCGCCGACTACGACCTCGACGCCAGCGCGCTCCTGGTCGACGAGGCCGGGAAGGTGCTGTCCGACCAGCACTTCGTCTTCTTCAACAACCTCAAGAGCCCGGACGGTTCGGTCGAGCACACCGGCGACAACCTCACCGGCGAGGGCGAGGGCGACGACGAGTCCATCAAGGTCGACCTCGCCGCCGTCCCCGCCGGGGTGGCGCGCATCGTCTTCCCCGTCTCGATCCACGACGCCGAGACCCGCGGTCACAGCTTCGGCCAGGTCCGAGGCGCGTTCATCCGGGTGGTCAACCAGGCCGGCGGCGCCGAGATCGCGCGCTACGACCTGAGCGAGGACGCCGCCACCGAGACCGCGATGGTCTTCGGCGAGCTCTACCGCAACGGTGCGGAGTGGAAGTTCCGCGCGGTCGGCCAGGGCTACGCGAGCGGCCTGGCCGGCATCGCATCGGACTTCGGCGTCAACGTCTGACCTTTCGGCCGCACGCAGCAGGCACGGGGCGAAGGCGGCGCCTCGCCCCGTGCCCACCCACACTTCGAGAAAGCGGATACCGGTGTTCGGACTCAGCGAGCTCGCCATACTCCTGATCGTTGTCCTCGTCTTCTTCGGCGCCAAGAAGCTCCCCGACCTGGCCCGTAACGCGGGCAAGGCCGCCCGCATCCTCAAGAGCGAGGCGAAAGCAATGAAGGCCGAGGGAGCCGGCGAGCCGCCCCATGCTTCCCCCATCGTCCAGGTGCGCCCCGGCGGCGGCACTGGAGACAAGCCGGAAGACGGTCGGGCTCGGCCCTGACGTCCTTCTCGCCGGAACTCCGTCCGCACCATCCGTCCTTCCCGACACCCACTGAAGAGGCAGCGCACATGTCCGTGAACCTGACCAAGGGCCAGCAGATCAGCCTGTGCAAGTCCGACGGCGGCGCCCTGAGCGTCGTCCGCATGGGACTGGGCTGGCAGGCGGCACACCGCAAGGGATTCCTCGCCAAGCTGACCGCCCGCGAGATCGACCTGGACGCCTCCGCCGTCCTGTTCGCCGAGAAGCAGCCGGTGGACGTCGTCTTCTTCCAGCACCTCGTCAGCGACGACGGCTCCGTCACGCACACGGGCGACAACCGGGTCGGCGGAGCGGGCCAGGGTGGCGACGACGAGTCCATCGTCGTCGACCTCTCCCGCGTGCCCGTACACATCGACCAGATCGTGTTCACGGTGAACTCCTTCACCGGGCAGACCTTCGAGGAGGTCGACAACGCATTCTGCCGCCTCATCGACGAGACGAACGGCCAGGAACTCGCCCGCTACATCCTCACCGGCGGAGGGCGCCACACCGCTCAGATCATGGCCAAGGTGATCCGGCAGGGCGCCGGCTGGCAGATGGCAGCCATCGGCACGCCCGCCGACGGCCGGACCTTCCAGGACCTCATGCCCGCCATCACTCCGCACCTCTGACCGCACATCCATCGGGGGCATTGAATGATCAGACCGTTCCGATTCCAGGAAGAGGACCGGGCCGACTACCGGCGAGTGCTCGACGAGGCGATTTCCTCCGAGGAGATCCAGGCCCGGCTGCCTGGCGCAGCCGTCAATGCCGGGCAGTTGCGGGTCAGGGCGCTTGCCGCGAGCACCTCCATCGCCTCGTCCGCCGCACACGAGTACCAGGAGTACACAGCGGCTGGACGACAGGCCCGGACAACGTCCGCAGGCAACGTGGTGCCCCTCTCCGGCCCGCCGGGCCAGGAGCAACCGAACGCCGGTGTACTGGCCGTTCTGGCGGTACTGGTGCCCATCCTCTCCCTCATTGCGGCCGTCACCTTGCTGCTGATCGGCTACGGTCTGACCCTCTTCGGAGACCACGCCGCGGTGACCGGGCCCCTGGTCACGGCCGGCTGGGCATGCGGCACCGTCACCCTCCTGGCAACCGGTGCCGCGCTAGTGGCTCTCCTGCACACCGCCCGCCAGCACCGATCGTCGGGCATCCCTCGCGGGGCGAAGCACTCACCCAAGACGGCCGTCGCCAGAGAGATCTGGCTCGCAGCTCTCCGCGACCAGGGAGTCATGCCCTTCTTGCGGCGGCAACTCTCTTCGGAGACCGGGGGATCGGAGTCGGGCGGGGAGCTTGAGGTCCTCCACCGGCCCGGGTCCAGCAGTCCTTCCTTCACGAGCCCCGCCATGGTGACCGCGGGTTCCCGCCGCGATCAGTGACAGCAGGGACGTGACGACCCTCGCGGCGTCACACGGTCTCCGACGCCCGGCGCTGGCCCGGCCACTGCCTGTGCAAAGCGTCGGATGCCGCCAGCTGACAACACCGCCGCACTTGCCGAGGCCACCCGACGTCGTAGCGAGCGGGCCCGCGGCGACGCCGAGAAGGCCATCACAGCAGCACAACGCTCGGGCAGTCGCACCAGCTTCGCGGGGATCGCGAAGGCGGCCGGAGTGTCGAGGTCGTGGCTGTACACCCAGCCCGACCTCGTGGCCGCCATCCGGCCGTTTCGAGCTCGATGAGCCTGAGGTGACCGAGCCGCTTCTGGATGCGGCGGGGTTGTAGAAGGCGTCGATGTACTCGAAGGGCGCAAGGTTCGCCTCGGCCCTGGTGGCGTAGACGCGGCTGCTGAGGCACTCCGTCTTGACCAGCACCCACAGTTCCTCCGCCGGGACGTGGTCGACCGAGTCCCGACCGAGTCCACGGACACCTACCTGAGTTCCGGCCCTTACCAGGCGCGTTGTGAGCTTGATGGCGACCTGATCACGAGCTCCCGGCCCGACCCGTCAAGTGAGGCCGAGGAAGACGTACAGAGCTGTGCCCGGCGGGACCCTTACCGCCGTCGACGCCACCAGCGACCCTGGCGGGGAGAGGGCGCCTGCGGAACGACCGCGGGCCGTGTCACCTGGGCCAACAAGTGCCTGTACGCGGCGGGGTCCATTGCGAAGTCCGACGCGGCCGCAAGGGCGGCCCAGTCGGCGTCCTGCCCCCGAAGCAGGTCGACCGAGGTCTGCGCGAAACGTTCGGGCAGGCCGTTCCGCTCCGCGTCGGCCAGCAGCAGACGCAGCTCGACAGCTGCCTGGGCCGCGCTTGACCGGGCTGCCGGGCCGGCCTGCAGCATGCTCCGCAGCCCGGCGGCGGGGGCTGCATCGTCCAGCAGCCTGTGAAGCTGGTTTGCGAGCTTCCGGCCGAGAGCCGCAGCCTCGCGCGCCTGCGGGCCCGCCTCCCGCAGTACCCAAAGCGCTGTGATCAGTCGGGTACCTGGGCGGCCACTGGCGGCACCCTGGGACAGGACGTCGTGGCGTCCCGCTTCCCCCACCGCCGAAACGGCCCGTTCGTACTCCTCGGCCGCCCACGTTGCGGCTTTGGACAGGTCGGTCGCGTGGCGGATGAGCCGTGCCTGCACCCCAAGGACTCGGGGGAGGGCACGGAGGTTCCCACCGATCAGCCCGAGGGCGATGAGCGGCGTTCCCAACATCAGCAAGACGTCCGCATGGCTGAGATCTTGCTCGGTGGCGAGGTCCTCCAGATTCCCTCGCTCCGGCCCCTCGGTGAGCATGAACCCGCTTTCCCAGCCGTAGCCGCGGCTGCCGGCGTACTGCGGCGCCTTGAGGAGGTCGGACCGGCCGGGATCGCATTGGTAGGACGCTTCCCTCGCCCGCTTCTGATACGGGTCGATCCAACGGACCCTGCACGATCCGTCGGGCTCCTCATCGAGCACGGTCAGGTCGATCTGACGTGCATCAGGCAGGTCCGACCCGGCGGCGTACACCCCCACCGAACAGGCAAAGAGCACGAACCCTAACGTCAGCACCCACCGGAAGAAAGGAACATGCCTCATCTCGCCCCCTCCCCGTAACGGCTTGCCAGCGTCCCGCGAACCTGGCGGGAATATGAGAGGTAACTCCGGCAGTGCTCAGACGGGCGGCGCTGCCGGGCCCTGGCAGGCGGTGCCCTTCGGCCGATCCCGCTGCCTCACTCCGGGGCCGGAGCGTTGGAACATTCGCACGAGCGGGGGGGAAGCCGTAAACCAGCAAGAAGGCTTTAGCCCCGGAGTGAGTTCCGGCGCTTCAGCCTCACGCATCCAAAGGCTGCGCTCAGCCGATCGTTCGTAGTTCACGTACATGTCCTTGACGAGAACGCGCTGGTCAGATGCCGTACTCACCACTCAAGCTAGACATAATTCGGAGGCGAGACGGAGCATGCCTGGACGGCGGCCGTTTTCCTTCCAGCCCAGACGCTCGTAGAGGGCTTCGAGTCCGAGCACCACCACGGACCGCGAGATGGAGCTGCTCCAGGTTCATCTCCTCGCGGGCAACCTGGTGCGCACGGTTCATCAGAGCAGCGCCGATTCCACGGCCACGCACACCAATGCGGGTCTGGACATGGTGCAGTGCCCCAGTGCGCGACGAGCGGCTGCGGGTCGCGGCGGATGTTCAGCCACCCGGCCAGAATCCCGTCGACCGAGGCGACCACGAGACGGTTGCGCTGCGGGGCAAGCGCTCCGATGAGCAGATCAGCCGCGTTGGCGACCTCGTCGGGGTCGACCGGAGGAAAGGGGAACCCCGCGGCCCCGCCCGCGTTGCTGACTTCGGTCCAGCAGCTGATCATGCTCTGCCGAAGCTCGCCGCTCACCTCCTGCGGGCAGATGGCCTGATAGAAGGTGGGGAGGTCGCTGCTGGTCATGGCGCAGAGTGTCGCAAGCGGTGCTTCGAACCGTCGAGTGGGGGCGGAAAATATCCGGGCCGTACGGACGGGCGGTGCAGGGATGCCCCATGATGGGGCCCACATGTCGTGGACCAGGAGTGCCTGCGCTGCGCGCCGCTTCGGTTCTCGGCCGGAGCCGGACGTGCTTGTGCAGGCTGTCCGCGCCGGGGTGTTCACCACTGCCACCACCGGGCTTGCCGTTTCCGGCCACCATCTCGCCTCGGGTCATTCGGTCCCGTGGCGTGCAGTGCTGCTCGCCGCAATGCTGCTCTTCGGCCTCGCCCTGTGCACGGTGCGGTGGCTGCGCTCGCTTCGCACGGTTCTGCTCGCCACCGGGACCACTTAAGCAGCTCTGCACTTCTTGCTCGCGCGGACCGTGAACCCCACCCCCGAAGCCGCTCATCCCATGGTCGGCCACGGTGGTCCACAGGAAACCCACGAGGCGTGGCACTCCGGGCATCATGGCGCCTCGATGACCGCAGCCCATGTCACCGCGGCCCTGCTGGTGGCCTGGTGCATGCAGCGGGCGGGCACCGCCAGCCGCACGCTCGCGGGCCGCCTCGGCGAGTGCTCGTCGAGTGGTTCGTACGGCTCGTACCGCACCGGCTGCCGTTCAGGGTTCCGCGTCGGCTGCGGCCGGTACGCGCGCGGGCGCAATCACCCCCGTGCAACTCTCTGGTGCTGGCGCACGTAGTGGTGCGCAGGGGGCCTCCGTCGGCGGAGCCCGGCCTCGCCGCCTGACCCCGGGGCGCGCTTCGGCGTGCCCGCAAACAGCCACATCACCAGGGGAGTTACCCGTGTCCAGCACCTGGGCGCGCACCGCGTGCCGTCTCACCGCAACGGCCGCTGCCACAGCGGCGGTCACGATCATCGTGGTCGGCCCGGCCTTCGCGCATGTCGAGGTCGAGGCAGAGGGCGCCCGCGCCCTCGCCGAGAACGTCACTCTGTCCTTCAACGCCGAAACGGAGTCCGACAGGGCGGGCATCACCAAGCTCGAGGTGATTCTCCCCAAGGGCGTCACCCCGGCAGACGTCGTGTACAAGCAGGGCCCGGCGGGCTGGAAGCTGACCGTCACCGACCAGGGCTACAGCGTTACGGGCCCGACGATAGCCGTCGGGAAGGACGTGGCGTACTCGGTCACCGTTCGCCAGCTCCCGGACGCCAAGTCGCTGGCGTTCAAGACTCTGCAGACCTACAGCGACGGCCGGGTGGACCGCTGGATCGAACTGGAGAAGACCACCGGTAGCGGACACGGCAGCCCGGCTCCCCGGCTCGAACTGCGGCCCGCCGCAGTCGGTGCGAAGCCGCTCAGCCCGAGCCCGGAGGCCGTACCCAGCACTGCCGCACCCTCCAGCCCGGCCGCCGTCCCATCGCCTTCGGATGCAAAGCCCCCGGCGAGGGAGAGCTCGGCGCAGCAGGACGACGGCGTGAGCCCGGCCCTGCTGGTCGTGATCGGCGTGATTGTCGTCGCGCTCGGTGGCGGGCTGTGGTGGTTCAAGTGCCGCGGTAACACCACCACCTGACGGGACGAAGTGTGAGCTCCCCGTGTATCCGACCGGATTCGCGGGGAGCCCAAGCCGAGGCCGGGTTGAGTCCCTCATTCAGTCGCAGGAATCGCCCCGTGCACGCTGCATCCTTGGACAAACCATGGTCAGCGAGTGGAGTGCTCCGCTCTACGGCCGCGTAGAATTCAAGTTTGGCGCTCGCGACGCCAGCGGCGATCCCCGGTCACCTGAGCCGGGGGATCGGCCTCCACCGCGCTGGGGATTCAGAAAGGTGTCAGTCGTGTTCTTCCGACGTCTGACCTTGCTCAGCGCGAGGGCGTACAACGGTGGTGCTCAGTCCGCCAACAGCACTTCGGCGGCCCTGAGAGGGACCGGGTCTGCACTGAACTGCCGCCGGTGGTCAGCCCGTACGCCTCATCGAGGTGAGCTCGCCAACCGCGCCGCCTCCCAAAGCCTTGGTCAACTGTGAGAACGCCTCTCAGTACCGAGCACTCCAACGGGGTGCAACCGGACGGCAACACGAGGACCGGTGGCCTGCCGGTCACCGGCCTGTCCCCGACCGGGAAGCCTGAGCTGCATCGCGAGGACGAGAGTGCACTGCCGCTGCGAATAGGCCCCCAGGGAATCCTCGACTTCCGAGGCACACCCGGATCCGACATCTGGCTCTCCTACCCGTGCAACGCAACGGTCGTCGTCGCCGGACTTCCCGGCAGCGGGAAGAGCACCCTCCTGCACCGGTGGTCCCCGGCCGCCACGATCATCGATCCCCGCGCGACCCGGACCGCCCATGAGGCACGGATGCCGTCGTGGCTTCCCTACGCCGTGTACCGGCCGTGGACCCGGCTCCAGCACATGCGGTGGACGCACCGCGCAATACGACGCCCCGGCCCGCTGCTCATTCACGACTGCGGCAGCAGAGCGTGGATGCGCCGGTGGCTGGCCCGCTCTACTCAACATGCCGCTCGCCCCTTGCACATGGTGATACTCGACGTGGGCCCCCAGGAGGCCCTGTCCGGGCAGCAGGCCCGCCAGCGCTTTGCCTCCCAGCGCGTCTTTTCCGTCCACCAACGAGGTCTGATGAAGCTGCTGTCGGATCTCGACCGGACCGGGCTGCTGGCGGACTTGGGGCTGACCTCTATGGTCCTGTTCGACCGTGACTCAAGAGAGCGTGCGGCGCAGGTGCGCTTCGGGGTTCTCAGCCCCCTTGTGCTGCCGAAGGCCAGCGTCTCGGATTCCCGAACCGGATCAGCCGACTTGCGGGAGACAGCGGGGGAGGTGCGATGAGGCTCTGTTTCCTGCTGGAGGAGCGTTACCGCTACGACGGCATGCCCAACGAGGTGATCCGGCAACTGGTCTCCTGGGGACACCAAGTGGATGTCGTGCGACCGGGTGGCTCACTGCTGCGCATGACCGATGCGGTGGACGCCGGCGCACACGACGCCTGGGTCCTCAAGACGGTCTCGGGCGGGCCGGGACTGGCCCTGCTCGAAGCAGCGGCTGCTGCGGGCATGACCACGATTAATGACGCCCGGTCGATCCGCGGCGTGCGCGACAAGGTGCTGGCCGCCGCCATCGGCCGGCACCGGGGGCTTCCGCTGCCGACCACCTACGCGGCGGCCCTCCCCGAACTTCTCCGCGAGATACCGGATGCGCAATTCCCTCTCGTCATCAAGCCCGCCGACGGCAGCTCGGGGCGAGCCGTGCATCTGGTCTCCTCGTCGGCGCAGTTGGAGGAGATGCTCCCCCGGTTCGCGGGTGAGGGCATGCTCATTGCCCAGCCGTACGTACCGAACTCAGGGACCGACATCAAGGTGTACGCGGTCGCCGGTGAACTGTTCGCGACGGAACGCGGCTCCCCGCTGCACCCCGATCGTGCCGTACCCGAACGCCGCATACCGCTCTCCAAGGAGGTCGCTGGCATAGCGGCCGAGGTGGGATCGGTGTACGGCCTGGACCTGTACGGGATCGACGTGCTGTTGGGGCCCGAAGGCCCCGTGGTCGTCGACGTGAACGACTTCCCGAGCTTCCGCCAGGTGCCGGACGCGACAGCACGAGTGGCCCGCGCGGTCCTTGGACTGGCCCAGGAAAGCGGAGCGTCGCCCTCGCCGCACTGGCTGTCGGCATCCCTCCCGCCCCAGAGGGCCCCCGGCCGGGCGAACTCCCTGGGATGACAGGCTGGGCAAGGCTCGATCTGCTACAGGTATTCGGCCGGTCGGCCTTGCCAATTGTTGATGGTTCCCTGATCAAGCACGCCTTAAAGTTTCGGCATGGAGAGTCACGATGGGAGTGGTTGGGAGGAGGCCGTACTCGACGGCGGCCCCGCGCACGGCATGCGAATCCGGGTCACTGATCGGCCGGCCGTACTACAAGTCACCTACCCGGTGTTGGTGGACGCCCCCACGGAGGGAGTGAGCGTGCAGGCACACCACGTCTACCGGAAAGACCTGTACGTCAAGACGGAGCCGCTGCGTTACGGATTCGACGAGGCCAGCCCCTGAAGACTGCACGTGGCCCCGGCGGTTCTCGTGGGAACCGCCGGGGCGGAGCGTACCTGCCGATACTCCTACCGGGCGAGGCATCCGACGAGGAGGCCACCTGCTTGCCATCGTCGCCTTGATCGCCCAGTCCGGCGACCCAATGGGTCACATCTCCAGGTCCCGTGTCGGCCACGCTGTTCGCACGTAGGCGAATCAGCTGACCAGAGCAGAAGGCCCTTGTTTCCAGCCTTCACGAGGCTGGAAGCAAGGCACTCCAGTTGTTCCGGTGAACGCCGTCTGTCGATGCGTCAGTTGTTGTGAGCAGCTACTGACGCAGTCACGCGCGGCGACGCGAAGGACGTTCCGCATACAAAGCGCAGGACAGGTCCGAAGGCCCCGGCGGCAGGAAGCCCGGTGAAGTAGAGACCCGGCACCGACGAACTCAACCCCCTGTCCAGCCTCGGAAACCCTGCGTCCCGAACGAGCCGGGCACGCAGCTCGGGCGAGAGGAACCCGAGCGCCTCCAGGTGCACCCGGTAGCCGGTCGCGGCCAGGACGTGATCGGCCTCGACCGTGTGGGTCCCGCCGTCGGGAGAGCGGGTGGTCAGGCACACCCGGGAGCCCGCCAGTTCGGCACCCTGAATCCTGCGCGCCGCATGCACTGGGATTCGTCCCGCGACGCGGTCCTTGAGCCACCATGCGCCGCACGGGCCGAGGACCCGCCGAACGAGATGGAGTCGGGTGTTCGACGGCAAGTGGCGGAAGGTTCCCGCGCCGTGCACTCTGCCGTAGAGAGACCAGGACCGGCCGACCGGAGTGTCCGGCTGCCAGTGCGGTGCCTGCGTGGGCGCCGCACCGAACTTGACCTCGGGAGCCCGCGCGAGCAGTCGCACGTCGGCGCCGGCTTCCTGGAGCAGTGCCGCACTTTCCAGCGCGGACTGCCCCGCTCCGACGACGACGACCTCGCGGCCCCGGTATCGGGTGAGGTCGGTGTGCTGTGAGCTGTGCGAGATGGGGCCGAGGTGGGACGGACCGTCGGCGACGGCCATGGAGAGTGCTGCGGGCAGGTGCACGAATCCGGTGAGGCCGCTGGCCACCACCACGGCGTTCGCCCGTAGTTCCTCGCCGGAGGAGAGTTTGAGGCGGAAGCCGTCCAGCTGCCGGTCGACGCTGGCGACCCGGACGTCGTCCACGTCGGGTACCAGCTGTTCCTGGAACCAGAGGCCGTAGCGGACGAAGAGCTCGATCGGGACCTGCTCGATCTCGTTCAGGCTGCGCTCGCCGCAGGTGCGAAGGTAGTCCTGCAGGGTGTAACCGGGCTGGGCGGCCGAGATCACCGACGCGCTCGGCGGCGACTTCAGCAGCATCCCGGCGGGCATGTTCTGAGACCAGCTCGCCATCGGCGAGCCGAACACCCTCACGCTCAGACCGCGCGCCCGCAAGTGCGCGGCCGTGGACAGGCCGTACGGGCCCGCTCCGATGACAACAGCGTTGATGGACATAGTGGTTCCCCCTGCCGCGGTCCTCTGCCTGAGGCCGCGGTACGAAATGGGCGCAGACATGGGCACACGGAAGCCGCGCAGGGCGGTCCGGGACGAATGCCTCAGACAGCGGCGCGCGGCAAAGCGAAGGGGAGACCTCGGCGTATCAACGCGTCGGCCAGGAGCGCACTCGGTGCCGGCGGCCTGTCCCAACGTACGAATCGAGGGCGAGCCACCACAGGCTCGCTCGTCGCCACCGGACGGAGTGGCTGCACGAGCCGGTGCACATACTCCCGCAACAGCTCGAACTCGTTGCCCGCAGCGCTGATCACGCGGGCGACGCCTCGGTCGACCGCGTGCAGTGGCCATGCCGTGAGCAGCGTGGCCACCATGTACATCAGGAGCAGCGACTTGGCGTCGTGCAATGCACTCGCGGCACTGTCGTCGGCGGCATACATGAACCAGGCTGCGAGGACGGCCTGCGCCGTCGCAGCCGCGGCCAACTGCTTTTTCAGTGAGGTTGGTTCACTGCCGCGCACCAGCGCGCAACCGAAGAGCGCCAGCATGGCGAGCCCACGGGTCATCCACGAAGGTGCGTCGTCGAAGACCACATGATGCGCGGCGACGGCGAACGCCGTACCGATGACCGCGAAGAGCCCCGCCCGTACGACGCTCAGCGGAAGCGCGTCTGCCAGTCGGCAGACGCGGCACATGCGGGGCACACCGATCGAGGCAGCCATCGCCTCCTCATGATGAGGGCTGTCCTCCTTGCTGTCACGACCGCATGGGGTCCGGAAGAGAGCCCACCTGAAGCAGGGGCATCGGAGGTGAACTTGGCTCCATCGCGCCCCACCGGGAGGAGATGCCACACCAGTCCGGAGCCGAAGTGAGCTCGGTGTCGACCCGTCGTGCCCCGCCTGTTCCCGCCGGTCCGGGCAGTTGGTGGCACGGCCCAGGTGGACGCGAGGACCTGTGCGTCGACAAGTGCGAGGTTTCCGCGGCCACCGGACTGCACTGGCGTGTCCTGAGAGGGTGCGTGCCTGAACTGGGCACGGTCTCAAAGCTGGTCGGCCCCGCCCGCACGAGTTGGGCCAGCCGCGATCTCCGTGTGTGTCCTCTGGCCCTGCGACGCAGGAGTGCTGAAACACAGGGCCTCGTATGGAAACATCCCTTCCCTCCTCGGCGTTGACGGTCTTCGTTGCCGAGGAGGGGAAGGTGTTCGGGCCTGAAGCTGTTCCACGCGACGACGAGCGGCGTGAGCGAGGCCATGTTGCGTCCGGCTGAGGTTGAGGCGGATGTACAGAGTCTCGTTGAGGCGCATATGGAGACGATGCTGGGCGTCAGGTTCCTGGTGAGCGAGTTCAGCACGGGGCGGTGCACGGGGGACGGATCGACTCGCTCGGGCTCGACGGGCTCGACGAGAACGGGGCGCCCGTGATCGTGGAGTACAAGCGGGCCACCGATGCGGGCGTCATCCACCAGGGGCTCTTCTACCTGTCGTGGTTGATGGACCACCAGGACGCCTTCCGGCGGCTGGTCCGAGACCGGCTCGGGGCGGGCGCAGCCTCGCAGGTGCTGTGCGGAGCGCCCCGGCTGATCTGCGTGGTTGACGACCTTACCCGCTACGACGTGCACGCCGTGTGCGAGCACCGGCGCAGCATCGACCTCGTCCGGTACCACTCCGAGTACTTCGCGCTGGAGACGGTGGTCTCCGTGACCGGCCGCATCGCGGTACCGAAGCCGCGTCGCCGAGAGGGCGCACACCCCCGCCGAGGCTGGGGCGGTCGCTGAGCTGGCGCAGGCGGTCGACGAGGTGCTGCTCGGCCGGGATGAGGGCCTGACGCGCGCCCAGCGCAAGCGGTACGCCGCACCTCCCAGCTCAACACCTGGGCCAGATCCGGGGCATGGGGGTCTCCCCGTACCACCGACGCGACAGCTATGACGCCGTTTCGAGTACCGCCGTTGAGGAATCCAGCAGTAGCGGCGTGTGGCACCGCTGGACAAATAGAGATGGGGAGCCTCCCACGTGAAAAGAGGCTCCCCATTTCCTTTCCGTGGGTTGTTCAAGTCCACGGCTCCAAGCATCCATAGGCTGTCATACCGCTCTCGCTCCCGCGTGACGACCAGGGGCGCCAATGAAGAATTCACTCTTCTGGGTATGGATCACCTGATCTGCCCCGGGCCGAATAGGGGCACTGCGTTGCGGCAGCGGTGGCGACAAGAAGGCTCTTCTTCGCAGGTTGCTTACCACTCGATGCGCTTTCCGTGTTGGCGACGCCCCAATTGGGCTCTGGTGCCTCTTGCGTGAAGGTGAGCCACTCAAGCCATCGGACACGGTCCGATTCGATACAGATCAGGCGTGTAGCCAGTTGTCACGGTCGGGAACGACGCACGCCCGCGGACGTGCGGGAGCGCGGTCCGCGACCGGTGAGCCGGTCGCGGACCGCGAAGGGGTTGTGTCCCGGTTCAGTTCAGCGGTGCGAAGCGTGCGGTGAGGGTGTGGTCGGTGTTGTCGTGGAAGGACACGGCCGTTTCGCCGCGGGTCCCGTCGACGTCTCCGCCGTACACGTGCTCGTCCAGGAGCCAGCCGGTGAACTTGTAGCCACGGTCGGGGGTTGCGGTGACAGTCACGGTGTCACCTTGTGCGTACGGTCCCGTGTCGGCCTGGATGACCTTGCCCGATCCGCCGGTTACCTGGATGTTGAGGTCGTACTCATTGCGGTCGAACTTGGCGCGCAGCTGCAGGTTCTCGTCGTCCGGCGAGAGCTCGATGGTGTCGTCGTCACCTGCGAACGAGCCGTTGAGCGTCCAGCCGCTGAAGGACCAGCCGGGAGCGGGTACCGCGTCGTAGAGCTCGGTGCTGCTGGCGGGTGCACCACGCTTGGCCGGGACCTTCTTCACGGTGCCGCCGCGGGTTGCGGAGGTGGTGACCGTGGGATTCGGGGTCGTGCCCTTGCGGAAGACTGCGGTGAGCCGCTGGTCGGAGGTGACGGCCACGTTGAGGGCGTTGTCGGCGGTGCCGACCTTGCGGCCGTTCAGCGTCCAGTTCGAGAAGACGTAACCGGAGGCGGGTTTCGCCGTGAACCGTGCGGTGCTGTTCTTCGGGTACGGGCCGGTCTCGGCCGGGGTCACCGTGCCGGCTCCGGTGGGCGACACCGAGGTGCTGACCGCGCACAGGGTGTCGCTCGATTTGGTGTTGCGGTAGCTGGCGATGGCTTTGGAGGTGGTGTTGAAGATCTGGGCGGTATCGGCCTCGTCGGGCCGGCCGAGCGGGATACCGAGGGCCTGGCCGCGGTAGGTCAGTCGCGGGTTGGAGAACTGGTTGATGCGCCCGCACCGGCCCTTGGCGGTCTTACGGCAGCCGGACTCGTAGGCCATCATCGTGGCGAAGTCGCCGTTGCGCGGGAAGTAGCCGTTGGCGCCGTACGGCGGCGGCTGGTTGGGCTCGGTGGTGCGGTCGTGCGCGGAGCCGAGGTTGTGGCCGATCTCGTGGCCGAGGGAGAAGTTCTTCAACGCGGCGTGCGCCACCACGTTGTAGCCGTAGTTGGCCGTCTTCTGCGAGGGGGCCTTGGGCGAGTAGCCGAGGCCGCCCGCGGCCCGGCCGCCGGCGATCACCGAGACGAGGTCGGCGCCGTACCGGTCGCGGTAGGTCATCATCTCGTCGAGGAGATTGTCGCGGGGGGTGGCGAGTGCCTTGATGAGGTCCTGGGTGACGCCGTCGCGCGCCGCGGGAACGTTGCTGACCGGAGGGATGTTTACCAGCCGCAGCCGGGCGTCGACCTTGCTGTCGGCCAGGCCGTCGTTGGCCAGGGCCACCGCCCGGGTGATGTCGGCACGCATCTGGGTCACGCCGCCGGCCTCGGCCAGCGCCTTAGGGGTGTAGCCCACGATGAGGTCAATGAGGGTGGTCTTGCTGCCCTGCGGGCAAGCCTTGTCCGGGGCCACCGGGGCGGACCGCAGCATGGGGATCGGCGTCGCGGCCGGCGGCATGCTCATGGACGCCGACTCGTCCTCGTCGCCCAGTGGGGTGACCTGGGTGATCGACACCCGGTTGGGGCCGTTGGACTCGATGGCGTAACTGTCGCCACCCAGCATGAACTGGGCCGTCACGTGCTCATTGCCCGGCTTGCCGTCGCAGGCGTTCTGGGCCGTGGCCACCACATGCTGGCCGGTCGCCCCCACGACGTCGGCCGTCAGGATGACGATGTCACCGACCACGTTGCGGGACTGCTCGACAACCTGGACGTTCACGTCGTCGAAGAGCGCGAAGCCGTACTCGCGTTCGGATGGGCCCGCGCACAGGGCGGCCAGGGCTGCAGGGTTGATCATGGCGTTGCGCTGGCGTACCGCCTCAGTGCCGCCGCCGTTACTCCCTGAGGGTGACTCCTGGGCCGGTGAGGCGGTGGACAGCAGGGCCCCGGGCCCGGCGAACACCGTGGCCGGGGGGCGGGGAGGCGCGGGCGGTGCGGAGAATCCGGCAGAGCCCAGAGCCATCGCACCCAGTGCGATCCCTCCGACCCATTGTTTGCTTCGCTTCATGCGACGGCTGCTTCCTTTTGCGGGGAACGGAACAGGAGAGCAGTTCCCCATTCAGACACCTCTGTCACAGAACGTGTTTGCCGATCGCCCAACCGTGTGAGGGGCGAGCGGGGCCAAAGTCTGCGGCAGAAGACGAAGCGTTAGTCGGAGACGATTGTGTTGAGGTCGTTCGCACGATCGCCGGCGAAGGGCAGCCGGTAAGGCGGGCCTACGGCTGCTTGGCCATGCCGGTCAGGAGTGGACGAGAGGGGGAGTTTGCCGCGAACCTGGTGGCTGGCTCCGTTGGGCAAAGTCCGCTTGGCGCGCGCGTCGTTGGCGTTGCACGCGTAGACGGTCTGCTTGCCGTCTGGCTCGGTCGGGAACTCCAAGTCATTGGTTTTGGTGCGGAAGGACTTCACGGTGCCGGCCGGTCGGTGTACGACTCGACGTTGTCCTCGGCCGTGAGACCAAGTACGCCCAGCGCGGCAAGACCGTGAAGATCATCGGCCTCAACGACCCCAGCGCCCGCCTCCAGGGCACACTCACCGGCAGGCTCACCAATGTGCACTGACCCTCTGCGAAGCCGCACGGGTGGTCCGCCCCGCTCAGGCCGAAGACACCGAACACAGACCGGCTTCGCGTGGGCGGATTCTCCCTGCGCTCCGCGAACCTGCGCCGTCTGCCCACTGGCCGTACCGACCTCGTCCCCTGGTACCACCACCCTTGTGACAGCGCAGCCGGGCGGACCCGACCGCCCGGGGCCGGGGCTCTCTCGCCGTCCTCACTGCGGTGCGAACCCTGGCGACGTGTGGACTCTCCGTGCGACAGGTCTGCGGCTTCCCGGTGGTGGCGAACGCGTATGCGTCTACGGCGGATTCCGGGTCACTGCTCTGGGGAACCGGTTCGCTGGTAGATGTCGGGGACGCCGTCCTCGTCGTCGTCACGGTTCTCCTCCTCGTACAGGCGGCGGTAGATTCCGTTGCGGCGCCTGAGGAGAAGTGCGGCAAGCGCGACGGCCACGAGGGAGCCGACCAGAACCGCGGTTTTGATGTGTTCGGCCGCAGCGGGGTCGGGGAAGGCGAGCTCGCCGATCAACAGGGCGACCGTGAAGCCGATGCCGGCGAGTACGGCCAGCGCGAAGACATCCGCCCATGCCAGGTCCGGATTGAGCCGAGCCCGGGTGAAGCGGGCGGCGAGATAGGTGCCGATGAAGATCCCCAGAGTCTTGCCGACCACCAGCCCCAGCACCACGCCGAGCGGTTCCGGCCGGGTGAACACCTCGCCCAGCGATGCGGCCGAGACGCCCACCCCAGCGGCGAAGAGGGCGAACAGCGGCACCGCGACGCCCGCCGAGACCGGGTGCAGCAGATGCGAGGTGCGTTCCGCGGGGGAGGCTTTCTCGCCCTTGTCGCGCGTGGTGCGCAGGATCAGCCCGATGGCGACGCCGGCGACGGTGGCGTGGACTCCGCCGTTGTACATCAGCGCCCAGATGACGACGCCGAGCGGTACGTACCACCACCAACCGCGCACGCGGAAACGCTGCAGCAGGTAGAGGACGAACAGCCCAGCGAACGCCCCGACGAGCGCTGCGAAGTTCAGATCGTGGGTGAAGAAGACCGCGATGATGAGGATCGCACCCAGGTCGTCGACGACGGCCAGAGTGAGCAGGAACGCGCGCAGCGCGGCCGGGAGATGGGTGCTGAGGACCGCGAGTACGGCGAGGGCGAAGGCGATGTCCGTGGCCATCGGCACGGCCCAGCCCTCAAGGCTTCCGCCGCCGACCGAGGCCGTGGCGACGTACAGCGCAGCCGGCACCGCCATTCCGCAGAGCGCGGCGATGACCGGCAGGGCCGCCGTAGCGGGAGTGCGCAGTTCACCGACGACGAGTTCGCGTTTCAGCTCGGTTCCCGCGACGAGGAAGAAGAGGGTGAGCAGGCCGTCGGAGGCCCAGTGGCCCACAGTGAGGTCGAGGCCGAGCGCAGGTATGCCGAAGGAGAATTCGCGTATCGCCTCGTAGGCGCCGCTCCAGGGCGTGTTCGCCCACACCAGCGCGACGACGGCGGCCGCGAGTAGCACCAGCCCGCCCGTCGTTTCCGTCCGCAAGGCCCTGGCCACCGCGTTGCGCTCCGGCAGGGGCAGTATGCCGAGGAAGGGAGGACGTTCACGGGAGGCGGCAACCATGAGGAAGTCCTCTGCTTGGGTCGGCTTCAGGGCACAGCTGCCCTCGGACGCCGACCAGACTTCCCGGCACACCGCGCGTCAGTGGGGCCGCCCTGGGCGGGCCCTTGACGCGTTCCTTACACCCTATGCGTCGTGCGGGCATGCCGCCAGATCGTGCTTCACCTGCCGAAACGCGGCCTGGGGCACAGCGAAAGGGGCCGTGGACCCCGACGGTACGCGGTGCCCCCGGCCCTTTTTCGGGAGACGCCATGCGTCGCTGCCACGGCCCTCTACCTGCTCCTCGTCCGGGCCTGCTGGGCGAGCGTGGCGATCGTCGTCACGCTCGGCCTCGCACTCGCCCCCTGTGTACCGAACACCGCCACGGATCTGCTTCTCGCCGGACGGGGCGAGGAATACGCCGTCCAGGTCGGGCTCCGTCGCCGCGGACGTCGTCTCGGCTTGCCGTTACTGCATGGTCACGTGCCCCGACGGAGTTCCGCTCGCCCACCGAATCTGGCGCGGTTGCACGGAGGGAGTCGGCCCCGGCGACTTCATCACCGTTGTCCACGGTCCCGCAGGCGACCTCCCGCCACGCGGCCTGGACCTCGCTGCCTCTCTCCTCGCGTTCGCAGCGGCCGCGTTCCTCGCAGTGATCCGCTCCTACCGAGGTACGGAGACGATCGTCGGCCGTTCGCCGGCCGAGCACGGCTGAAGCGCGGTCCGCGGCTCGGAGAGAAGGCCCTTTGTTCTCCACATCCGTGGCAGCCCTCGGGTCAGCGATCGGTCAGGGCGGGCAGCTCACACTGCATGAAGGCGGAGAAATTGCGCATCCTCGTCCAGACAGCGGCCGACTGCGACGCTCCCGACCATCATGCCCAACATGGGGTTCTGGCGGCCTGTCAAAATGGCCCACACGCCGCATCGGATGCGGTAGTGATCGCTGCGGCCTTCAGGGATGGGAACGTGCTCGACCGGCCAACAGGATTTCGGGCCTTGACCGTGCCGGAGGAGGTCGCGAGCCGCTGGCACAAGTCCCCGGCGGGGCTGGTGAAGAGAGGTGCCATTATGCCCAGAGCCCCTGCCGCCCGGTGCATTCAACATTCTGCAACCGGGCAGCAGGTCGGTGCTGTTCCTATACGGCGCCGCCGTCCTCGACGGCATCCGGAATGACCGCCTCTACGTCCTTGGTCACAGTGGTGGCAGAGAACTCTCGGGAGCCGGACCAGGAAGCTGTGGCCCGCACTGGGATGGGTGCCTCCGCGGAGCCGGCCACCTCCACCTCGCAGGCGAAGGAACCGTCTCCCGTGCGGGTGTGCGAGGTGCAGGTGCGGGTGGTCTGGTCGCTGAACTGCACCTTCACGGAAACAGCCGCGCCAGCGATGCCGGGCGTGGCCGCCTCACTGACATCCTTGAGGAATCCGGTGAGGTCGACCCGTCCGTCCAGGACCTGCCACTCTGCCCGGAACTCGCGGAACGAGGAGCTGCGGACCTCGCCCAGCGGGCCCGGGGCGAGGGCGCGGAACTCGTCACCGGGCACAAGTACCTCCGCGGACAGGGGTGCGGCGGAGGCCGGGAGAACGAACGCGCCGCAGGGAAGGGCGGCCGAAGCCAGAACGAGTGGCAGAACACGCCTAAAGGTTGAGCCGCGGAAACGCACGATGGCCTCATTTCGGTGGGGGCCCCGAGCGGACCCTGGGCGCTACATGCATTGCCCCCACCTCCCGCCACCAGCACATCAACGTGCGGCATTTCGTCACGATGGCCGCACGGCGGGCTCGGTGAGTGCCTCACCGCTTGCTGTATCTCAGGGCGTGCGGTGTGGTGTGCAGCGCGCTGGTACCGGGAAGAGCCTGTGTCCCGGCCCGAACGAACGGCCTGTTCCGTCCGGGTGACGAGAAGAAGTCCTCTGGGGGAGGCGATCCGATCGCGTGGGTCCTGCGGCTATGCGCTACATGACTCGGCTCCGCTCACCCGTGAGGGTAGCGACGCGCTAATCGGCAAGAGGGCCGAGGTGACCCAGGAAATCAGCGCGGTGCCAGCGCTGTCGCTCGACGCGGCCACGGCTGCTGATGAGGTCGCCAAGCAGGTCGCAGCCGTGGTGAACGACGCGAAGGCCGAGGCGGAAGCGGCCAGCACCCCCAGGTCTCGGGCCGGGGACGGACGTCCGGCGATGGAGCACCGCCGGTCTCGTGAACGAAAGTTCCCGGACACCGTGGAGTTGTCTCACGCATCGAATGAGGCGAATTCATGACCACCGTCCCCACGGGCCGCATTGCCCGGCCGCGGCATGCAGGCTGCGCCAGGCACTCCAACCCCTGGAGTGCCTGGACACGTTGGGCCACCTCCGGCTGGTACTGGTGCTAGGGCGTGTATCAAAAGTGGATCTTGAGGTGGCATGATCTTGCTTTGTGGCACGTGGAGATCTGACGGATGCGCAGTGGGTCCGCCTGGAGGCACTGTTGCCCCAGGGCAAGAAGCCGGGGAGACCGCCGATATGGACCAGGCGGCAGCTGATCGACGGCATACGGTTCCGTACCCGCACCGGCGTCCCGTGGCGGGATGTACCGGAGCGGTATGGGCCCTGGGCACGGTCGTACGATCTGTTCCGGCGTTGGCAGCGGGACGGCACCTGGCAGCGGATCTTCAGCGAGCTGCAGGCCCAGGCCGATACGAAGGACCTCATCACCTGGGACCTCAACATCGACTCCACCGTGTGCCGGGCCCATCAGCACGCCGCCGGAGCGCGGAAAAGGGGGACCTTCAGGTCGAGCCGCCCGGCGGTATCACCGTCGAGCCGGACGACCACGCCCTCGGACGCTCGCGCGGCGGCCTGACCACCAAGATTCACCTGGCCGTCGAGCAGGGCCAGAAGCCGATGTCTCTCGTGATCACCGCCGGGCAGCGAGGTGACTCCCCGCAGTTCGAACCCGTCCTGAAGAAGGTCCGTGTTGCTCGCCCGGGTGCCGGACGGCCGCGGACCCGGCCCAGCCGAGTCCGTGCCGACAAGGCTTACGCCTCCCGCAAGAACCGCGCCTACCTGCGACGACGCGGAATCCGGTGCACCATCCCGGACAAGGCCGACCAGGCGGCCCACCGCAAGAAGCGCGGCTCTCGCGGTGGCCGGCCGCCCAAGTTCGACGCCGAGGACTACAAGGCCCGGCACGCGGTCGAGTGTGGGATCAACCGCCTCAAAAGACACCGTGCCGTGGCCACGAGATACGACAAACTCGCAGTCCGCTACGAGGCGACCGTCCTCGTCGCGGCCATCAACAAGTGGCTGTGACCAGCACATTCGATACACGCCCTAGTGCGGACGCGCCGGTGGCCCCACGCGGCAGCGGCTGCGGCGTGGGGCGCGCTCAACTCCTTTGTCTTTCCGAAACCGGCCGACGAACGGGCTTGGGCCACCCGCGCGATGCTCGGCGAGGAGCAGTGGTTTGCCGAGCGGCCCAATGAGCTGGCACTGGGCGTCAACGCTGCTGCTTCCCTGGCTGCCGCCGTCGCAGTGGCCTCCGCCCACCGCCGTCGGGCCGAGCACTGCTGCCGCTGGCCTACTGGTCGTTGATGGCCCGACGCTTCGACGCGTACCAGGCGCACCGGCAGGCCGCCGCGATCAAGCGGAACGTGGCTTCTCCGGCGGGATTCCCGTGAGGTCGTCGACGTCGAAGAGGCGTGCCAGGGGGACGTCGGTGCTGCTGTGCGCGACGATCGAGAAGGCGATGCAGACGGCGATGAGGGTGAACGCCTCCTCGCCCTGCGGAATCCCGGCCTGGAGCACCAGCAGGCCGTAGACCACCGAGGCGAAGCCCTTCGGCCCGAACCAGGCGGCGACCAGCTTCTCGCGGCGATCGAAGCGGGTGCCGATCAGGGAGAGCAGCAGCGACGCGGGGCGGATCAGGACGATCGCCAGCACCACCACGACGTACCCACCGAAGGAGAGGTCGCCGAAGAGCTGCGGGGTGAGCAGGGCGCCGAAGACGAGCAGCGCGGCGAACTTGGCGAGTTCAGCCAGTGCTTCACCGAGGGGCTCGAAGGCGTTCTTCGCCTCCGGTGCCACGTGGGTGAGGACGGCGCCGGCGGAGAAGGCGGCGAGGTAGGGGTTGGCATGGGTGAGGTGACACAGCCCGTACAGGACGATGCCCACGGCCAGCGGCAGCAGCGGCTGGAGCCTGGGTTCGGCACCGAGCAGCCGGAACCGCACCAGGCCATTCACGAGCAGCGGCAGCAGGATGCCGAAGACCAGGCCCAGGACGAGTTCGAGCCCGATCGCGGAGAGCGAGGACTCGGCGTGCCCGGCGGTGGGACCGGCAGCGGCGATCAGGATCAGGACGACCGGCAGGGCCAGGCCGTCATTGATGCCGCTCTCGACGTTCAGCAACTGCCTTAGTTTGGCGGGTACTTCCTTGCGGCCGACGATCGCTGAGGCGAAGACCGGGTCGGTGGGGGCGAGGACCGCACCCACCAGGAACGAGGTCGTCCAGTCCAGGCCCGCTACGTAGTGGGCGAGCAACGCTGTGCCAACGAATGCCAGCGGCATGCCGAGGCCGAGTGCGCGGGCGGGGTTCTTCCAGTTCGCGCGCAGCTTCTCGAAGGACACGTGCATGCCGTCGGTGAACAGCACCGCGAACAGCGCGAGATCGGCGGTAACCGCGACGATGTCGCTGTCCGGGGTGATGTGGATCAGCCCGAGGAAGCCGTCGCTGACCAGTGCGCCGCCGACCAGGAAGAGAAGGGAGGTGGAGAGCACGGTCCGGGCCGCGAGGCCGGACAGCAGCACCGCGACGAGCAGCGCGACACCAAAGACAGCTACCAGCACCATGACCGAATCCCCGTTCAGCGAGTCCAGCAAAGAGAGTTCTGCTCTTCGCCGACCAGGCTTCCCGGCACACCGCAGCGGACTTTACACGACTCTTATGCGCCCTTGGCAGGGTCTTGACAGACGGTAGTCGGACGTCCAGCGCGGAGGCGGCTGCATCCCGGGGGTAGGGTGTGCGCCCGGGCTCTTGGCGAGTCCTTGACGACTTGGAACGCGACACCGAAGGGCCCGCACATGGTTCGGCTGCGTCCCTCGCTACTGGCGGGCGCATCCTGCCCGGAGCCTGGTGCTCGCCTTCGTGCTGGCCGTACTGCTCGGTGCGGCGCTGCTGATGCTGCCCCTCGCCTCCGAGGATGGCTCCGCCACCAATGCGCTGACCGCTCTGTTCACCGCGACCTCCGCGGTGTGCGTCACGGGGCTCGCGGTGGTGGACACTGGCACGTACTGGAGCGGCTTCGGCGAGGGCGTCATCCTGGCGCTCATCCAGGTCGGCGGCTTCGGCATCATGACGATGGCCTCTCTCCTCGCCCTACTGGTGTCCGGGCGGTTGAGGCTGCGCTTGCAGATGACCGCGCAGGCCGAGACGAAAAGCCTGGGCATCGGTGACGTACGGCGCGTGCTGCTGGGCGTCGCAGGGTGCACGGTGATCGTGGAACTCGCTGTGGCGGCCGTCCTCGCGCTCCGGCTCCGATTCGGATACGGCAACGAGATCGGCGAGTCCGCCTACCTCGGCTTCTTCCACGCCGTATCGGCCTTCAACAACGCCGGTTTCGGCCTCCACGCCGACAGCCTCACCCAGTACGCCCAGGACCCGTGGGTGACCCTGCCGGTCGCTGCCGCGGTCATTCTGGGCGGTCTCGGTTTTCCCGTGCTCCTGGAAATACTGCGCCACCGTCACCGCAGGCTCACCACGGGGCGGCGGAACTGGACACTGCACCTGAAGCTCACGGTGCTTGCCACTGTGGCCCTGCTGATCGTGGGCACCGTGCTGACCTGCCTGCTGGAGTGGACGAATCAGGGCACCCTGGGCCCCCTCACCTGGGGGGACAAGCTTCTCAACGGCTTCTTCCACTCGGCTATGAGCCGTACCGCAGGATTCAACGCTCTGGACGTCGGGGCGATGAACGCCTCGACGCTGCTCATGACCTGCATGCTGATGTTCGTCGGCGGCGGCAGTGCGGGCACCGCGGGCGGCATCAAGGTCACCACCTTCGCGGTACTGGCCGCGGCGATGGCCGCCGAAGTGCGCGGGGAGCCCAACTCCTCAGTACTGGGACGCAAGCTGGGGCCGCACGTGTTGCGCCAGGCCCTGACGGTGGCACTCCTCGGCATCGGTCTGGTGATGGGAGCGACCCTCATACTCCTCTCGGTCGTCCGGGCTCCGTTCGAGGCCGTGCTTTTCGAGGCGGTGTCTGCGTTCGGCACCGTAGGAATGTCGACCGGGATCACCGCGCAGGTCCCCGGGGCCGGGCAGCTGGTCCTGATCATGCTGATGTTCGTGGGCCGACTGGGCCCGATCACCCTGGTGTCGGCGCTGGCCCTGCGCGAGCGGACCCGCCGGTACGAGCTACCAGAGGAGCGACCCGTCATTGGGTGACTACCTGAACCGGCTGCGCATGCGCCGCCGCAAGAACGCCGTCGGCCACATGCCCCCAGGGTCGGATGAGCAGCGGGTCGCTGTGATCGGCCTCGGCCGGTTCGGCAGCTCTCTCGCCTACGAGCTGACCCGGCGCGGCTGGGACGTACTGGGACTGGACACCGACGCGAGGCTCGTACAGAAGCACAGCGACGTCCTCGCCCATGCCGCGGTCGCCGACTGCAGCGACCCGGAAGTCCTGCGGCAGCTGGGAGTCCACGAGTTCACCAGCGCGGTCGTCGGCATCGGCACAGGCATCGAGGCCAGCATCCTGGTCACCTCCAACCTCCTGGAGGCCGGGGTGCCCAACATCTGGGCCAAGGCCATCAGCCGTCAGCACGGCCAGATCCTCGAACGCCTGGGCGCCCACCACGTGGTGCTCCCCGAGCACGAGATGGGTGAGCGGGTCGCCCACCTGGTGACCGGCAGGATGCTCGACTTCATCGAGTTCGACGACGACTACGCCTTGGTCAAGACGGTTGCTCCACGGATCGCCACGGGCGTCCCGCTCGGCCGCAGCGTGGTGCGCAGCACGTACGGGGTGACCGTGGTGGGCATCAAGCGCGCCGGGCAGGAATTCACGTACGCGACGGAGGACACCGTCGTGGACGAGGGTGACGTCATCATCGTCACCGGCAGGACCCGCGCGGTGGAGACCTTCGCGGAACTCACCTGACACCGCCCCCTCGGCGGCCCTTGCGCTGCTGAAAGGGTGCCCGAGGCTGACGGCTGCCCTGCGGAGGCGTTCCTGCCGGGCCACGGCAGCGACATGGCCACCTACGGTGCTCCGGCGGCCCCTGGCGGACGGCTCCGCGCGGGGGCTCAATAACCCCTCCAGCGGGTGAGGCGAGCAGGGGGAGCGCGGATGGGGCGGATGAGAGCGCCTGGGTGGGGTGAGGCGGCGCTGGTGATGCTGGGCTGCTGGGCGTTCTGTGGCTTCGCCTGGATCATCCTGCCGTTGTGGGATGCCACGGCGTTCCTGGCGGGATCGTGGGTGGTGGCGGTGGGCCTGGGGCGGTGGTTCTGGGCCCGCCATCGGCATGGGGCGGCCGGGTTCCTGGCCGCCGCTGTGGGGGCCGCCGTGCTGTTCTTTGTGGTGGACGGATTGCGCCCGTCGATGAGCCGGGTGTCCGCGGACGCACTGGCGACGGGCGCGGGTGTCTGCGTGGCGCTGGTGGTCTTCACCGGGGTGGCACGGCGGGGTGGCCGGGCGCGGCCCGGGGTGCTTCGTGGCTGAAGGCGGGGAGGTGGAGCGGTCCGTCGGGGCGGGGCGGCGTGCTCGGTGGCTGCAGGTGTGGGGTGGGCTCGTACTGGCGGTCGGGCTCTTCGTGCTGGTGCTGGCAGGGGTGGGGCTGGCCACGGTGCCCGGACTGCTGGGCGACGAGCGGGAGTTCCGCGACGCGGTGCCGTGCGGGACGTCTGCGCCGCTTTCCGCGAGCGTCACGACCGACTGCCTGCGGCGCGTCGATGCCCTGGTGACGGGGACGGTAGTGCGGGATGAGGCTGATTACGAGGAGTTCACCCTCAAGCTGAGGGGTTCGTCCGAGGTGCCGGACGAAGTGGATATGGGGGCGGCGGGTCCGCTGCTGGGGCGCCTGCACCGGGGTGACCGGGTGACGCTCACCTTGTGGCGGGATTACGTGCCCGCTGTGACCAAGGGCGGTGTCGTGCAGGATACGGCCGACACCCCGGTGGGCGAGCCGCAGTTCGTCACCGCTGTCGCGCTGGTGCTGCTCTCGGCCGGGGCTTTCCCCGCGTACGCGGGGGTGCACCTGCTCCGGGCAGCCAACCGCCCTGCTGGGCAGGGGCTGCTCTCCTGCCATGTGTCGGTCGGCAGGACGTCGTTCGGCGCGGGGTTCTGTGTTCTCCCGGCGATGCCCGTCGGGGACTGGGCGGGGCCCGTCGGGATGTTGGCGGTGTGGCTGGGGCTGGTGCCACTGGTGTGGCTGGGCGTCCGACGGTACGAACGGCGGGGACGCGGGCGGCACGCCCGGGGCGCCGCGCCCCAACCGGTCCGGACGGGCGGGCGAAGGCGGCGATGGATGCGTTTGCAGGTGAGGGACCGAGTCGAACTGGCTGCCGTGGTGGCGGGCGTTCTGGTCAGTCTCGGGCTCACCGTGAATGCGGTGCACGTGCATCTGCGCGGTGCGGAGTCGGTGTGGTGGGTCGTGTGCCTGTGCCTGTTGCAGGTCAACACCGTGTGGCAAGTGGTGCGCGGTATCCGGCGCCGCCGAAGGGCGCGCAGAGGGCGGGCTGACGACGGCGCGCAGGAGAGCCGCGAGGTCGTTTGACCCGGGTGCGTTCGCGTCGACGGCCGGTGTTGGAGCGGGGATGTCAGCCGAGGTCGCGGCGGTTGAAGCGCAGGAGCCCGGCGGCAAGCAGGCAGGCGGTGACTGCGGCGAGGACGCCGGCGTCGGCCCACTGGATGCCGTTACGGAGGGGCTCGCCGCCGAGGTAGTAGTGGAAGGGTGAGAGGCGGGCGAGCCAGTCGGCGTCCAGCTGACCGGCGAAGGTGTGTGCCGCGTACGTCAGGACGCCAATGCCCGCGCAGGCGGCCAGTACGACTGCCCGGCGGCCGACGGCCGCGCCGATACCCAGGGCGAGCGCGCCGAAGGTGATGGCGAGCAGGGCCAGGTTCAGGCACTGGGCGAGGAATTCGAGGGGGCTGACGCTGGTGAGCTGTGCGCTGTCACGGACGGCGAGCAGCGCCAGCCAGACGAGTACGGAGATCGCGAACGCCCCGGTGGCGAGTGCGGCGAATCGCTGGAGGACCAGGCGGGTGCGGGTGAGAGGGTGCGCCAGCAGCAGATCGAGCTGTCCGGACTCCTCGTCCCCGGCGATGGCTCGGGAGCCGGTGGCGATTCCGTACACCACCGCGAGCAGCGGCAGGATGAGGCCGAAGACGCTGGCGTTCAGGTAGCCGGCGGCGCTCGCGTCGACGTGCATCGCCTCGCGGAGTGCTTCGGGGAGGCTGGCGGTGTTGTCCTTCTGCGAGGGGTACGTGCTCGCGTACCCCATGCCGATCACGGCGGTGGCCAGTGCCCAGCCGAGGAGCGAACGGCGGCTGTCGGAGAGGTGTTTGGTGTAGACGGCGGTGTTCATCGGGACGGTCCTTCCAGGGGTGAGGGTGTGGGGAATCAGGCGGAGGCAGGGGTGCTGGGCGCGGCTTCGGCACCCTCGTAGTAGCGCTGGAAGAGCTCTTCCAGAGCGGGTTCGGTGGCGCGTAGCGTGGCGACGCTGTGACCGGCCAGCGCTTTGATCAGAGGGTCGGGGCTGCCTGTCAGGGTTCCGGTCAGTACAGTGCCGGCGGCGTTCAGGGTGAGCCGTTCGGCACCGGGGACGCGCTCGAACGCCGTCGCGGGAACCGGGACCGCGAAGGTGACCTCGATGTCGCGCACGGTGCCGGTGCGCAGGCTGGCCACCGTGTCCAGGGCGACGAGCCGGCCGTCGCGGATGATGCCGACCCGGTCGGCCACCGCCTCGACCTCGGCCATGATGTGGCTGGACATGAAGACCGTCTGTCCGGCGCGGGCCGCTTCGGCGACCAGGTCGAGGAAGGTCTGCTGGACCAGCGGGTCGAGGCCGGAAGTGGGTTCGTCCAGGATCAGCAGCTCAGGGTCGTGCATGAACGCCTGGACCAGGCCGACCTTCTGCCGGTTCCCCTTGGACAGCTTCTTGATCCGCGCACTCTGGTCCAGGCCGAGCCGGTCCGCCAGGCCGTCGATGCGGGCCCGGGCCACTCCGCCGCGCAGCGCCCCGAGGAAGCGGAGATAACCACCCACGTTCTGGCGCCCGTCACAGACGAAGTCTCCGGCGAGGTAGCCGACCCGGCGGCGCAGCGCCACGCCGTCCGTACGAGGGTCCAGGCCCAGAACGACGGCCGTGCCGGCGGTGGGGCGGATCAGGTCCAGCAACAGCCGGATGGTGGTCGACTTGCCCGCCCCGTTGGGGCCGAGGAAGCCGAACACCTCGCCCGGCCGGACATCGAGGGTCAGACCCGTCAGGCCGCGACGGGAACCGTACGTCTTGGTGAGCTCGCGGAGCTCGATGGCTTTGTCCATGAGTCAGAATGTAGCGAACGTTCAGAGATCTGTAAACACTTCGAATATTCTGACGCATGGCTATGATGGGTCCGGTACGCGACAGCAGGGCTTCGGAGAAGGGGACGCGACATGGCGGCCAAGGACGCACCACACGCGCCGACCTCGGGCGGGCAGCTTCGGGAGACGGCGGAGAAGCTCGCCCTAACCCTGGCTGAGGGAGGAATGCAGAAGACCACGGCGCGCGTCATGACCGCGCTCCTGTTCAGCACGCAGGAGGCGATGACGGCGGCCGACCTCTGCGAGGAGCTGACGATCAGTTCGGGTGCGGTGTCGGGTGCGGTCAAGCAGCTCATCCCCACCGGCATGGTCGAGAGGGTGCCCGCCCCCGGCAGTCGCCGCGACCACTACCGCATCCGCCCGCACGCCTGGGCCACCCTGATGGGCAGTCAGAACATGCTGCTCGCCACCATGGAAGAGGCGGCGTCCCAGGGACTGCGAGCCGCCGCCCCGGGCAGCGTGACCAGTGTGCGGCTCCATGAGATGCAGGACTTCTATCACTTCATGCAGCGCGAGATGGCCGCTCTGATCACGCAATGGCAGCGACAGTACGGCGAGCGGCAGTCCGGCGGGACCACCGCGGCCTGAACGGGCGGGGCCCAGCACCTGTCGAACTCCGGTGAGGGGGAGGCAAGGGGGCCGGATGAGTCGTGATCCCAAGGGGCGAACATGAGACGGGGTCCGCACCGCGGCGAGCGCCGCACCGACGTGGTCGTACTTTCCTCGGGGCGGTGGAGTAGCGGCTGGAACGGCGCGGCCCGTCCGTAGTTGTGGTCCTGCACGGCGGGTACATGCGGACCGGGCGCGCCCTGGGGGAAGTGGTGTTCGCCGACGCCGGATACACGGTGCTGGCGCCGTCCCGGCCCGGCTACGGGCAGACACCGCTGACGACAGGTACCGCCCCGGAGGGTTTCGCGGACACGGTCGGGGATCTGTGCGCACACCTCGGGGTCACCCGGGGGCGCCGCAATGGTGGGTGCCTCCAAGCCCCTGGACGTCGCATGGACTGCACCTCCGCTGCTGGTGTTCTTCGCGCTGGTGAGGGCCGGGTCGATGGCCGTCGGCGGAACGGTCGCTCTGGGATGCCCCAGGGCGACGAAGCCGGCGTTCGCCGCTGCGGGCAGCAGCTTCGAACGCGTCGTCACGGTGCTCACCTCCGGCCAGGCTCTCGTCACAGGTCCTGTTCGGGCCAGCCCAGCAGGCGTGCTCCCACGACGGCGGTCTGGAGTGTGTAGCGGTGTACTGGATCGCCCGGGTCCGCGCCGGTCAGCCGGTGAATGCGATCCAGGCGGTAGGTCATGGCTCGCACGCTCAGTGAGAGTCGGCGGGCTGCTTCCGCTGCCACGCAGCCGGTGTCGAAGTAGGCGGTGAGGGTGTCCAGGAGGGGCTGGGCGCCACCGCGGGCCTGGTGGAGCGGGCCGAGGGTGCTGTGCACGAGGTCTGCCATGGCCTGCCGGTCCCGGGTCAGGACGGGGTAGACCAAGAGGTCGGCCGCGTGCAGGACGGGGCTGTCGAGATCGAGGCGGTCGGCGAGGTCGAGGGCGTTCAGTGCTTCTTCGTAGGAGTGGACAACACCGCCGGCGCCGGGATGCGAGCGTCCGACGGCGACCCGGCCGCCGTCGGTCGCCGCGTATGCCTGCTTGGCGAAGTAGGCCAGGACGTCGCCCTGGTCGCCCGGAGCGACGCAGATCAGCCTGCCGTCCTTGGTCGTGAGGAGGATGCGCCGGTCGCCAAACCGGGCGACCAGTGCGTTCTCGATCCCTCGGGTGACTGGATAGCCGTCCTCGTACGGTTCGGGTCCCTGCGCGACGGCGACCGCGTAGCCGTGGGAAAGCAGCAGACCGAAGCGTTCCGCGCGCTGGGCGAGTCGGCCGAGGTCGCTGCGCCCGTACAGCAGGTCGTCGATGAACTCCCGCCGCGCTGCCTCCTCTTGGCGTACCGCCAGGTGCTGGGCGCGTTCGTGGCCTTCACTGAAGGCGTCGACGGCCTCTTCGACGGACGCCAGCAGGTGACGTGGCGAGGCGGCGGGAACTTCTGTCAGCACTGTGTTCGCGGCACGGAGTTGGGCACGCACCAGGGCGCGCAGGCCAAGGCCCGCCTCGGCTGCGCGTTCGCCCCGGCCTCGCAGTACGTCGCGCTCCTCGCGGGTGAGCTTGCGCCCGGTCGCGCACGCGGCGGCCACGATCTGCGCGTAGTCCTGCAGATAGTCGTCGGCCGATCCCTGTTCCGCCAAGACCACTCCTCGATGATTTTGATGCGTTGCTGACACGTTCTTGACGTGTTGGCGTCAGGGTGCCATGGGCTCGGCAGGCGGGGCCCACCGGCATCAGGAGCGCGTAAAGATTGCCGGTCAACGGCAATGTGCTGTTGCGCGGTCAGCTGCCACTATCTGGGTGGCCGAAGGGCGGGTCTCAGTACCTGCCGGGGGACGGAAGCGAGGGGCTGGGCGATGACGGAGTTTCTGCACGCTGCGGCGAGCTTCCCGACGGTGTTGTTCACTGCCGCGCTCGTCGTCGTGGTGGGTTTCTGGCTGCTGGTGCTGGTCGGCGGGGCCGATCACGACAGCTTCGAGGGTGATGTGAACACCGACGTGCTGGGGCTCGGCGGGGTGCCGGTGTCCGTGTCCGGGTCGTTGATGATCGCGCTGACCTGGTTCCTCTGCCTGAGCGGCTCCGTGCTCGCCGCCCGTACGGGCTTGACCGGCACCGGCCGCGCCGCTCTCGGCACCGCGCTGCTGGTGGTGGCCGTCGTCCTGTCCTGGGCCGGGACCCGGCTGGCCGTAGGTCCGCTGGCCAAGCTCTTCCCTGACGAACCGGGGCCGTCCCGGCATGACTTCGTCGGGCTGACCTGCACCATCCGCACGGGGCGGGTGGACGCCGGGTTCGGTCAGGCGGAGGTCGCCGCCAGGGACGGCTCGACCGCCGTCGTGCAGGTACGGCAGTACGGGGCCGAGGCGCTCGCCCTCGGCAGCACCGGGCTGCTCTACGCGTACGACGAGGACGGCGAGTTCTTCTGGGTCTCGCCGTACGGAATCGAGCTGCACGGCCTCGGGCCGTACGGCACGGAGCTGGCCCCGCGGGGCTGACGCGGCCCCCTCACTCTTGTTTCACCCGTATCTCTCATCGGGGATTCTCATGGATGCCATCACTGTGGGCGCCGTTGTGCTCGGCGCCGTCGTATTGCTCGTGGCCGTAGGTCTGTTGCTGGTCCTGACCCGGCTCTTCCGCAAGGTCGAGCAGGGCAAGGCCCTGATCGTGTCGAAGATGCGGAAGGTTGACGTGACCTTCACCGGGCAGGTCGTGCTGCCCGTCCTGCACAAGGCCGAGGTGATGGACATCTCGGTGAAGACCATCGACATCACCCGCACCGGCCGCGACGGGTTGATCTGCAAGGACAACATTCGGGCCGACATCCGGATCTCGTTCTTCGTACGGGTCAACAAGACCGTCGAGGACGTCATCAAGGTCGCCCAGGCCATCGGCACCGAGCGTGCCAGCGACAAGGAGACGATCCAGGAGCTGTTCAACGCGAAGTTCTCCGAGGCGCTCAAGACGGTCGGCAAGCAGCTGGACTTCACCGACCTCTACACCAAGCGCGACGAGCTGCGCGACCGCATCATCCAGGTCATCGGCACCGACCTCAACGGCTACAGCCTGGAGGACGCGGCGATCGACTACCTGGAGCAGACGCCGCTCACCCAGCTCGACAGCAGCAACATCCTGGACGCCCAGGGCATCCGGAAGATCACCGAGCTGACCGCCATCGAGCGGGTGCGCACCAATGAGTACCAGCGGCACGAGGAGAAGGAGACCACCCGGCAGAACGTCGACGCCCGCGAGGCCATCCTGGAGTTGGAGCGCCGCCAGGCGGACGCCGAGAGCAAGCAGCGCCGCGAGGTGGCGACCGTACGGGCCAAGGAGGAGGCCGAGACGGCGCGGGTGATGGAGGAAGAGCGGCTGCGGGCACAGAGTGCGTTCCTGACGACCGAGGAGCAGCTCGGTGTGCAGCGCGAGAACCAGGCCAGGGAGGTCGCGGTCGCGGAGAAGAACCGCGAGAGGGTCATCGCCATCGAGTCCGAGCGCATCGAGAAGGACCGTCTCCTCGAAGTGATCGCCCGGGAGCGGGAGACCCAGCTGAAGCGGATCGCCGCCGACAAGGAGATCGAGTCGGAGAAGCGGGAGATCGCCGAGGTCGTACGGGAGCGGGTGGCGGTGGACCGTACGGTCGCCGAGCAGGAGGAGTCCATCCTGCGGCTGCGCGCCGTCGAGGCGGCCGAGCGCGACCGGCAGTCGATCGTCATCGCGGCGGAGGCCGTCGCGCAGGAGAACCTGGTCAAGGACATCAAGGCGGCCGAGGCCGCTGAACAGGCCGCAGTGCACCGGGCGGCGGAGGAACTGACCCTGGCCGAGGCCCGGTTGAAGACCGCCGACCTCGACGCACAGGCCAAGCTGCGGCTAGCCGAAGGCGTGCAGGCGGAGGCCGCGGCAGCCGGTCTGGCCGAAGTGCGGGTACGGGACGCGGAGGCGGCGGTCACGGAGAAGGCGGGCCGTGCGGAGGCGGAAGCCACGCAGGCACGGCTGTCGGCGGAGGCCGCGGGAGCCCGTGCGATGGCCGAGGCGGAGGCTGCGGCGATCGGCGGCAAGCTCAAGGCGGAGGCGGAGGGGCTGACGGAGAAGGCAGCCGCCATGGCCGCGCTGGACGAGGCGTCCCGAACTCACGAGGAGTTCCGGCTGCGCCTGGAAGCGGAGAAGGACGTACGGCTGGCGGGCCTGGAAGCACAGCGGCAGATCGCCGAGGCGCAGGCGACGGTACTGGCGACCGGTCTGGAGAGCGCGGACATCCAGATCGTCGGCGGCGACGGCGCCTTCTTCGATCGGATTGCGGGCTCCATCGCGCTGGGCAAGAGCATCGACGGCTTCGTCCAGAACTCCACCACCGCCCAGGCCCTGGCCGGCCCCTGGCTGGACGGTACAGCGAGCTTCCCGGAGGACCTGACGACGGTGCTGAGCTCCTTCGGTAGCGGTGACGTGCAGAACCTGACGGTCTCGGCACTGCTGATGCGGCTGATGGGCACCGGCGGAGGGCAGCACAACGGGCAGATCCAGCAGCTGATCGACGCGGCGGAGCGACTGGGTCTTGGCGACCAGCAGGTGACGACGCTGAACGGCATGCCCCAGGGCGAGGCCGTGCTGAACGGCGTCGCGAAGAGCTGACCGAGCCGCACGGCACGGTCCGGGGATGGTGGAGCTGCCGCACAGGGGACGGCAGCTCCACCACTCGCATTCACCCCGCACCGGCGCATCCGCCGCACGCCTCGAACCAGCGGCATGACCGTAGGGACGGGCCATCGACGCCGACCACTGCCGACCGGCACTCACAGGCACAAGGGAGCTTGATCGCATGAACACCGGAACCGGTACGGGCACGGGCGGCACCGCCGGCGACCCGATACCTACGGGAGAGCAGGCAGGGGCGCCCACCGGGGCGGCGGCGAGTGCGCACAACGGACCGGGCGCGGGGACGGACAGCGGTGACGGCACGAGCCTCCGTACCCAGAGCCGTCGTACGGACAACGGCACCGCCAGCACGAGTGACGCCGCCCCCACGGGCACGGACACCCCCGGCCCGGCCCCGGACCGCGGCACCTACGAAGTCCTCCGCGACCGCCTCTCCGCCCAGGCCGCCGATCTCGCCCGGCGTACCGAAGCCCTGAACGAGGCCCGTATCGCCGAGTTCGGCTCCTTCGAGCTGGCCCTCACCGGCACCGAACAGGTCCGCACCCTCGCGCCGAGCCTGCCGAGCGACCTCGCCGCGGTCGGCGACAGTCTGCTCCTGGGCCACCGCCGGGAACCCGCCCCCACGCCAGGACCCCGCGTCGCCGACGTTTTCTCCCTCTACGACCGTACGGGCGCGCCGCTGCCGGACTCCGCCGTCCCCGGGCTCCTCGACGACCCAGCGTTCGTCGCCGCCTTCGACGAGTTGCACCGCTACTTCCAGGGCGCCCGCCTGCTACAACTGAGGCGCTTGGAGGGCAAGTTGCTTGCCGTTTTCCGCACCGGCGAGCGGGCCTGGGACCAGCGGGTGCTGCGCTGGGAGCTGCCACCGGGCGGCGGTGTCCGGTTCCTGGACGCGCAGGGCGAGCGCGACCACGTCACCCCGCCCGCGCACGACGTCACCTGGGTGCCCGCCACCCGCGAGGACCAGATCCCCGGCCGGCACCCGCACCTTTCCCTCGCCGACGGCGCGCTCTACGTCACCACCGTCGGCGGCTTTCTGACGGTGAAGACCGAGAACGACACCGAGTCTCCCGACGGCATCCACTCCGAGCCGGTCGCCGAACCCCTCCAGGCGCTCGCCGACGCCGAGGTCGCCCACGCCCGGGTCGGTCCCCTGATCCTGCTGCGTGTACGCCCGTACAAGGAGGACACCACCCGCCACCTGGTCTTCAACTCCCTCACGGGTGCCGTCGTCCGCCTCGACGCCCTCGGCCAGTCCTGCCGCAGGCTCCCCGACGACCAGGGCGTCGTCTTCCCCGGCGGGTACGTACTCGCCTCCGGCGGGGCCAGGACGTTCGACGCGGTCGACCCCGAGGGCCTGGAGTTCGAGGGGGAGGTGCGCTCGCCCAACGGCGAGGACGTGCTGTACGTCTACCGCCACCGAGGCACGGGCCGCACCCTGCTCCTCCCGTACAACCTGATCCGCAAGACGGCCGCCACCCCGCTCACCGGCGACGGGTTCGCCCTCTTCGACGACGGGGCGCTGACAGTCCTGCGCGCCAGCGGCGAGCCCGGACGCGTGCACCAGGCGCAGTGGTGGAGCAGCCCGTACGTCTCCGACGTGCACGCGGCAGCCGCACCCACCGGCTCAGGGCCACTCGCCCGCATCGGCAACGCCGACCTGGTGCGCGGCATCTCCGACTGCCTGACCGTCGCCCGGCAGGCCACCACAACGACCCCGACGGTCGCGGTGTACGAAGCGCTGGCGGCGGCCTGCGCACGGATCGTCGACCTGTACCACTGGCTGGGCGACCCGGCGGCGGGCGACCTCCGGACTCAGCTGGCGGAGATACAGGCCACCGCCGGCCAGGTGCTGGAGGAGTTCCGGGCCGTCACCGCACAGACCCGGCAGGCGACCGAGGCGCTCGACACCGCCGCCGCCCACCTCGCCCGCCTCGTGCGGCAGGTACGCGGCGAGGCACCCGCCACGGCCGAGGAGTGGGTCGGGCGGATCACCGAACTGCGTACGGCCCAGGGCCGGTTGATCACATGCAGAGAGATGCGGTACGCGGACACCGCGCGCATCGACGCCCTGGCCGAGGAAGCCGAACAGGACATTGCCTCGGCGGCGGGACGCGCGGTCGCCTTCCTCGGGCGCGACGACGCGTTCGCCCGATACCACGCGCAGACGGCACAGCAGGCGGCGAAGAATTCGGAGATCACCACCGTCGCCGAGGTGAAACCGCTCGATGACCAGCTGACCGGGCGGGCCGCCGGGCTGCGGACGCTCACCGAGGTCGTCACGGGCCTCGACATCGCGGACGCCACCGTACGCACCGCCATCCTGGAACGGATCGCGGAGGTCCTCGGCGGCATCAACCGCGTGCGGGCCGAGCTGGACGCGCGGCGGCGTGCGCTGCTGGAGGGCGAGGGCCGGGCGGAGTTCGCGGCCGAATCCGCTCTCCTCGGGCAGTCGGTGACGGCGGCACTCGTCGGCGCGGACAGCCCCGAGGAGTGCGACGCGGCGCTTGCCCGACTGCTGCTCCAACTGGAGAACCTGGAGGGCAGGTTCACCGAGCACGACGACTTCCTCACCGAGCTTGAACGCCGGCGCACCGAACTCCTCGACACGTTCGCGGCCCGCCGCCAGACCCTCCAGGACACCCGGGCCCGGCGCGCCGAACGCCTCGCCGCCTCCGCGCACCGGGCCCTGGAAGCGCTCACCAGGCGGGCGGCCACCCTCGACTCCGACGACGCCGTCACCACGTACTTCGCCTCCGACCCGATGGCCGCCAAAGTCCGCCGCACCGCCGGCCAACTGCGCGAACTCGGCGACCAGGTAAGGGCAGACGAGCTGACGGGCCGCCTCGGGGCCGCCCGCCACGAAGCCGCCCGCGCCCTGCGGGACCGCACCGAGCTGTACGCGGACGGCGGGACGACGATCCGCCTGGGCCGCCACCGCTTCGCCGTCGCCACCGGCGCACCGGAACTCACCCTCGTTCCCTCGGGCGACGACGCCATGGCCTTCGCCCTCACCGGCACCGACTACCGTGCCCCGGTCACCGACCCGGCCTTCGCCGCCACCCGCGCCCACTGGGCGCAGACCCTGGCGTCGGAATCGCCGCTGGTCTACCGGGCGGAATATCTCGCGGCACGCCTGCTGGCGGAGCACGGGACGGAAAGGGTGGGGGAGGCCCTCGTGGAGGTGGCGGAGGACGTCGTACCCGCGCTGGTCCGACAGGCGGCGGAGGCCGCGTACGACGAGGGCTACGAGCGCGGCATCCACGACCACGACGCGACCGCCGTCCTGCGCGCCGTGCTGCGCCTGCACGAGCAGGCGGGTCTGCTGCGTCACCCGGCCGCCGTGCGGGCCACCGCCCAGCTGTTCTGGGCACACGGCACCACCGGGGCCAGGCGCGAACGGTGGCAGCGAGCGGCGGTCTCACTCGTCCGGGTCCGTGAGACGTTCGGGACGGCTCCCGCGCTCGATGAGCTGCGAGGTGAACTGGCACTTGCAGCAACGGAGTTCATGTCCAGCGCAGTGCGGCCCTGCGGGACTGATGGGCCGTGGGGCACGGGATTCGGCGCACCCGCGGAGCCGTCCGGTGCGGCAGACGGACCGTCGTTCCCCGCCGGCCCCCACAACCCCGGCCCATCGGCCGCCCCGGGCCCCGGCGACTACCGCGCGCCGCACCCCTCGGCGCACGCCCTCGCCGCCTACCTCGTGGAGGAACTCGCCCTCGGCTCCGGCTTCGCCACCAATGCCTCCGCCCGTACCCTGCTCGACAAGTTCCGCCGCACCATGGGCTCCTGCCCCTACCAGGCGGACCTCCAGGACTGCCTGGCTGCCGGGGACCTCACCTCGGCGCACCTGCTGGTCGAGGGCTGGCTCGGCCCGTACGCCGCCGCTTCCGGCGAGGAGACCGACCCGGGCGACCTCGCCGAAGCCGTCGCCGTCGAACTCTGCCCCGACCTGCCGCGCCGCGAGGTCGACGCGGACCTGAGCTGCACCGTCTCCGGCCTGCTCGGCACCCACCCCCGGATCACCCGCGGCTCTCTCCCGCTGCGGCTCGACGAATTCCTCGCCCGTACCACCGACTTCGCCGCCCGCACGGTGCCCGGCTTCCGCGCGTACCAGAAACTGCGAGGCGAACTGGTCGCCGCCGAACGCACCCGCCTGCGGCTCGACGAACACCGCCCCCGCGCCATGTCCTCCTTCGTACGCAACCGCCTCGTCGACGAGGTCTACCTCCCGCTGATCGGCGACAACCTCGCCAAACAGCTCGGCACGGCGGACGGCGGCAGGCGCACCGACCACAGCGGCCTGCTCCTGCTTCTCTCCCCGCCCGGCTACGGCAAGACCACGCTGATGGAGTACATGGCCGAGCGCCTCGGCATGCTCCTGGTGAAGGTCAACGGACCCGCCCTCGGCCACGACGTCACCTCCCTCGACCCGGCCGAAGCACCCCACACGGCAGCCCGCAAGGAGATCGAGAAGATCGACTTCGCGCTGGCCGCGGGCAACAACGTCCTGCTGTACCTGGACGACATCCAGCACACCTCGCCCGAACTCCTCAGCAAGTTCATTCCGCTGTGCGACACCACCCGCTCCCTGAACGGGCACGACCTGCGCGGCAAGCGGTTCGCCGTATGCATGGCGGGCAACCCGTACACGGAGTCCGGGCAGCGCTTCCGCGTCCCCGACATGCTCGCCAACCGGGCCGACGTGTGGAACCTCGGCGACGTCCTGACCGGCAAGCAGGACGCCTTCGCGGCCAGCTTCGTGGAGAACGCCCTCACCTCCCACCCGGTCCTCGCCCCGCTTGCCGGACACGACCGCGATGACCTCGACCTCCTTGTACGGCTCGCCGCCGGCGATCCGACCGCCCGCGCCGACCGGCTCACCCACGCCCTCTCCGGACCTGAGCTCGGCCAGGTACAGGCCGTGTTGAGCCACGCGCTCACCGCCCGGGACACCGTACTCGCGGTCAATGAGGCGTACATCGCCTCGGCCGCGCAGACCGACGCCTCCCGCAGCGGGCCGCCCTTCCAGCTCCAGGGCTCGTACCGCAACATGAACAAGATCGTCCAACGGATCAGCCCCGCCATGAACCCCGCCGAGCTGACCGCCGTGATCGACGACCACTACCGCAGCGAGGCCCAGACGCTGACCACCGGCGCCGAGTCCAACCTCCTGGATCTGGCTGCCCTGCGGGGCACCCTCGCCCCCGAACAGGCCGACCGCCGAGCCGAGATCGCGGCCGCGTACGTACGCGAGCAGGCCCTCGGCGGAGCCGGAGACGACGGAGTCGGACGCGCCGTGGCCGCACTGGGCCTGCTCGCCGACCGCATGGCGGCGGTCGAAGCGGCCATCGTCCAGGCGACCGACCCCCGCCACCTGCTGAACCGGCCGACAGGGCGGCACGCGGCCGGCGCGGAAGCCCCGCCCACTGATTGACCTCTACGCCGCCACGGTGGCTGCCCGACCCGGGCGCTGAGTAAGGGAGTCTTGGTGAAACCTCTGCGGATCGGCACGGAATTGCCCGTACGGCGCGCCCTGTTGAGCCGCGGCCCGGTGGAGTACCGACTGGACCGCCGAGGGCCCCGCACCGTCGTCATCCTGCACGGCGGCCACATGCGGGCGGGGCTGGCCCTCGGCGAGGAGGTGTTCGCCGCGGAGGACTGCACCGTGCTGGTGCCCTCCCGGCCCGGCTACGGCGGGACACCCCTGACGGCCGACGGCACCCCCGCCGGGTTCGCCGACCGCGTGGCGGAGCTGTGCGGGCGGCTCGGCATCGGTCAGGCGGAGGCGGTGGTGGGGATCTCCGCAGGAGGGCCCACCGCGGTGGCGCTGGCCGCCCGGCATCCCCGTCTCGCGTCCCGGCTGGTCCTGATGAGCGCGGTGGGCCCGCTGCCCTGGCCCGACGCCCGAACCCGGCTGGCCGCTCGCATCGGGTTCCACCCCGCTGTGGAGGGCGCGGTCTGGGGCATCGTAGGGCAACTGCTGCGCGTCGCACCCGGTACGGGGCTGCGGCTGCTGCTGCGCGACCTGACTACCCTGCCCGGCCGGGACGTGGTCGCGGGACTGCGCTTGGACGAACGGGAGAAGCTGCTCGAGCTCTTCTCCCGGCTGAGGTCGGGGGCGGGGTTCGTCAACGACCTCGTTCCCGTACCCGGTCTCACGGCACAGGTGGAGGTGCCCGTTCTGGTGATCGCATCACGGCGCGACGGCTCGGTCCCGTTCGCCCATGCCGAAGCCCTCGCCGCGATGCGGCACGCACAACTGTGGGAGAGCGACGCGAACAGCCACTTCGTCTGGTTCGGCGACGGGTGGGAGGAGACAGCGGCCCGCGTCCGCGCCTTTCTTGACACGCCGGAGGTTTGAGGCACCGGGGCGGGCGGCCTCCGGCGAGGGAACCCTTCCGCTGCCCGGATTCCGGGAACGGTGAAGAAGCTCAGTGATGACGAGCCGATCGTTCAGGGAAGGTCCAGCCCTATGACGTCTCTTCTTCTTGCGGCGGCGGTGCTCGGGTCGTTGTTCATGACGTGGCGAGCGGTACGGTTCTGGCTGGACCCGAAGCAGGCCGATGCTTTCAGAGTGAGGTTCCCCGTCCTGCCGTTCAGCGACGACGCGCGTAGGGGGCGCCGGGTGGTGACGCTGCGAGAGGAATTCCGTAACGACCTGTGGTGGGCCGGGGTGTTTACTTCCGGGGTGGAGGACAGTGAGGTCTGGGCCGTTCCGGTCCGGCTGACTCGGTAGGGGGTTGTGTGCCAGGTGCCCTGACCGACGTTCAACGCCGGGCCATCGCGGACATCGTCGGGGCTTTCGGAGGACGGCAGGGACTGGCGGGTCGGGGTACTGATCGACCGCTCTGTGCCGGGTGCCGGTCTTCCCGCCTTGATGGCGTTGCGCGAGACCCTGACAGTGGCCATCGTGAAGCGGCGTCGGGAGTGACCGCGGAGTTCGGAGCCATGGGAAGCCCGACCCTCGCGGGAGGGGGCCGGGGCCGGCACGGCCACCGCTCCCCCTCGTCGTCGGCGACGGCGACGGCGGGTGGCCGTGCCTTTTCGACCACGGTGTGACCGGACCGCGGGAGTTGCCCGGCGCGCTGCCGCGGGAGCCCAGCACCCCCACGGTCACCGTAGGACGGCGCGGATGGTGCGCGAAGGGCGCAAACGGGCAGAGGGGGCGCAGAGCAGGCGCTCTTTCGGTCAGCATGCGAGCCTCCTGACACGACCATGCTCAACAGGCGAAGCGTGCGCGGCCGCCCAGACCAAACGCCCCATCACTCCAACAGCGGCATGTCACCACCGCGCCCCCAGGTGGCTCCCCCTTTAAGCGCCCAAATCAGTGGCCCCCAGAAGCACCGCCCTGCTGGCTCTACTTCACACCGCTGGAAACAGCGGGATCCTCCGGGCACGGTGCGGTTCCACGTGGATCCCGGTTTCGGTGCGTTCCGGCCGTCAGAGACGGTGGATCACCGCCGGGGAGGCCGTGGTCATGCCGCCTGCGGCAGCGGGTCCCTGCTGGGTGCCGGTGAGACCGTGGTAGCTGACGTGACCGGCCGGCCCCGGTCGTCGGGGTTACGGGAAGTCGGTGGTGGTTTGTACGGCGAGAGGGAGCGCTGCGTGCCTAGGATGCCGACATCGCACCTTGCGGGTCGGGTGGGTGGAGTGCCGGGAAGCCTGGTCGGCGTTGATGCCGTCGCGTCCGAAAGGTATGCCGTGCCCCTGCCCCGCCGGCCCCGCAGGGCTGTCAGCCGGACTGTGCGCCTCCATGGTGAGTTCACTCGCGACCAGGCCGCACGGCTCGGCGCAAAGCTCCGTGCGGCCCTCAACGGTTTCCCGTCGTTCATCGAAGTGGACTTTTCCGACGTCAGCTACCTCAGCCCGGATGCCTGCGGCCCTCTACTGCGGGCGGCTGCCGTCGCGCAGCGGGCTGGTGTGGGCTTCGTCCTCACGGGACTCTCTCCGCATGACCTGCAAACCCTCCGGACGCTGGGTGCCCAGCGGCTCGGTGTCTCCTTCGGCGTGACCCCGAAATGAACCGACATGCCCTCGCAGGACCAGCCGACGGCTCCCTTTGCCCGTCGTCAGGAGCCGGTCGACGAGGTGGTGACCCGGTTCGATGCCCACGCTCGGGCAAGGGCCGTACACAATCGACCACTCCCCGCCCCGGCTACTTTCAGCAGGAGCAGAAGGTCTTCGATGACCTCCAGGCGTCCATCGCCGAGCTCTCCCGGAGCTGAGCTTTCGGCACGGGCAGTCGACGACTTTTCTGGGTCAAGGCCCGGTGCGAGGGGTGAGGCCCGTAGTCTCCGCCGTGTCCGCGGACAGAGTCTGCACGGTGGTGAGGACGGCCAGGGTGCCACGGCGCAGGGCCGCAAGGTCGATGCGGCTGTGGGTGTCGCAGGGGCGGTGGTAGCAGGGAATCCACTCGGTGCGCCCCGAGGGCAGACGGCGCGGGCGGGCTGCATACATGGAGAATCCGCCGACGGGGACCTGCGGTGCCCAGGCCAGGAACCCGGCCAGGTCCGTGTTGACGATGCCCAGCAGGTCACTGGTGACACGAGCGCCCTCGGCGCTGAGCGCTTGGTGGAGGATCTGCTCGATGCGGCCGGAGCCGGGGGCGGGTTGGATCTTCTCGTACTGGTGGCGCCGGTCGCCGGTGACAGACGGCAGGGTCGAGCGGTCGCCGTCCACGAGGTGGTGCACCCCGCCGGGGGTACCGGTCATGTCGATATTGAGATATCCGGCCAACCGGGCGCGCTCCCGTTCGGGGAGGGAGCGGGTGTAGTGGCGGGAGCCTTCGCTGCCGGTTTCCTCGGCACCCCAGAAGGCGAACCGCACCGTTTGGTGCGGGGACGGTGATTGCTGAGCGGTGTAGCGGGCCACCGCGAGGACGGCGGCGACACCGGTGCCGTTGTCATTGATACCGGGGCTGATCTCGGCGCTGTCCAGGTGCGCGCCGACCACCACAACCCGGTGGGACCGTCCGGGCACGTCCACCCAGAGGTTCTCGGTGCGGCGGCCCTTCCTGGTGGTGAACGACTGGTGGTGCACGGCCAGCCTGGCAGCGCGCAGCCGGTCGGCGACGTAGGCGGCGGACGCATCGAAGCCAGGGGTTCCCGAGGCCCGTGTGCCGTGATGGGCGTCGGCGATCTGCTGGAGCGCGGACAGGGTGCGTGCCGCATCGTCGCTAACCGCCGCACGGTCCGTCGAGGACAGCGACGGCACCGGCGCCGCAGCGGGTACGGGCTGGCTACGGTCTGTGGTGCAGGCGGAGGGAGCGAGGAGAAGGAGGAGCAGAAGGAAGGACCGGGCCGGATGGACGGTGGGAAGGGCAGTCATCACCGTCCTCTATAGCCGCTCCGAGCCCCCGCGCTGGGCTCCCGTGCCGAAGGCGGAAGGAAATCCCGTCCGGCAAGGGGCACGGAGCAACGTCATGTCCAGGTGCCGACGAGGCAGGGCAAGTACCTGGCGGGGTGGCACCTCAGCCACTGTCGGCCCGGACAGAGCCGGGCCGGATACCTGCGCGCAGATCGGAGGCGATCATCAGGGCGATCGCCACGCAGACCGCGACCATGCCGATGTACGCCCCGGTCTGTATGGACTGTGCCGAGGCATTGAGTGCTCGTGGGAGCGTCGAGGACAGGACCGAGCCGTACGCGACCACCCCAGCCGCCCCCAGAAGCCGGCCGTGAGCTCGCACCGCCCGCAGCGGTCCGGGGTGGCGTCCGGCCAGCATCAGCATGCCCGGCAACAGGAGCGCCACGGCCCCCGCGAGGAGCACGGCCTGCCCGGCACTCGCACTCATGATCGGTGTCCCCACGGTCCCGCCTTCAATAAATGTGCCTCCATCCTAGGCATCGCCTGGTGCTCTGGCGGGTTCGGGCCTGGGGCCCCGCCCCAGGAGTTCGGCGAGGCCGCCGCGGGTGGTGGCCAGGACCACCCGGTCCTGGGCGCGCAGGACGTAACCGGGGTGCAGGTCCCACACCAGCGAGGAGGGGTGGCCCGCGCCGTCCGTGCCGTGCGGAGAGGCGAGATCCGGGAGTCGGTCCGGTGGCGACGTCGCGTCCAGGGCCAGGACGCGCCAGGCTCCGGGCCGGAAGGTCTCGGCGACCGTGCGGCCTTCGAGGTGCGGATGGCCGGCCACGTCCACGGCGGCGAACAGCAGGACGCGCCGCTCGATGGGGATGGCGCCCAGCACCTGTCGGCCCATCATCGCTCCGGCGAACGCCGGGGCGGCCAGGCTGGAGACACTGCGGCTGCGGGTCAGGGCGCCGGGGTGCGCGGCGCGCAGGGTGCGGTAGACGGCTGTCGCGAAGTCGTCGTCGTACAGCCGCATGGCCACCCGCAGGTCCGGCTTGAGGGACCGGGCGACCAGGACGGCCTCCAGGTTTGTCGTGTCCGCACTGGTCAGGGCGAGGAAGGCCCGCGCGCGGTGGGCCTTCGCGGCCTCCAGTACGCCGTCCTCGGTCACGTCGCCGAGGATCACCGGAACGCGCAGACGGCGGGCGACCGCCAAGCCCCGGGCCTGCGGGTCGGATTCCACGCACACCACGGGAATGCCCAGTTCCCGCAGCCGGGACAGCACCCGGGTGCCGACCTTCCCGAGCCCCAGCAGGACGACGTGCCCGGAGAGGCCGCGTGGCGGACGCCGTGGTGCGGCGCTGCTGCGGAAGGTGCCGAACGCTTCGAGAATGCCGGCGACGAGCAGCGGCAGCAGCAACAGCCCCGAGAACCCGGACAGGATCTGAAGGATCTGCACACCGGCGGGCTCGTCGACCGCCGGGTCGTTGATGGCGAAGATGTCGAGAAGCGTCAGATAGGCGGAATGCAGCGGATGATCGTCGGTGATCTTCCACGCGGCGAGGGTGAGGGCCAGGACGACACCGATCGCCCCCGCCAGGGACCAGCGAAACCGGCGCGAGAACAGCTCACCCAGAGGAACCCCTCGGCTGGTCGCACGGCGCAGGCGGGCCCTGCGGGCACCCGGTTCGGGAAGGTGCGCGAGTGCCTCCAGAACCACCGTGCCCCGGCCGGTGGCCGCGGTCACGGACCGTTCGTCCGGCAGGAGCTGGGGCCCGGCGGCGCCGCTGGCGTCCGATCCCTCGGTGCCCGCGGGGTCCGCCGTGGTGGACGACAGCAGCGCCAGCGTGCACAGTCCGGAGTCGGCAACCTGTCCGCGTCCAGGCGGGTTGCGTTCCACCGCGCGCAGCAGCAGCCCTCCCGCGTGCACGATTTTACTGCTGCCCGCGACCGCCGCCGCGGCGAGCGCGGGCGCGGCGGTGTCGACGTCCGAGAGCACGGTCGTGGAGGCGTCCAGCGCCGCCTGGTCCAGGTCCGGCGCGGCCACCACGGCAGCCTGGTCGAGGAGTTCCTCCAGATGCTGGCCGAGCCTGCGGTTGTAGAGGCGGATGACAAGCCGCAGCCTGGGGTTGAGCCGCCGTGCGGCCAGTGCGGCCCGGATGTTGCGCTCATCGTCGTCGTACACCAGAGCCAGCGCCGCCGCCCCGTCCGCACCCGCCCCGAGCAGCGTCTCCCCGTCCGGCTCCGCCGCCTCCATGACCCGTACGCCGGCGGGTACTTCCGGGCCGGGAGCCGACCCGGTCGCGCCGCGTCCGACCGCCGCGGAGAAGCGGCCGACGAGCGCGGACACCCTTCCGCCCGCAGACAGCGCGCCACCCCCCGAACCGGAGGGAACCACCAGCGTCACACGCTCCGCGTACACACCGCTCAGCTCGACGGCCAACCGCCGCGCCAACGCGTCGTCCCCGCAGATGACCATCCCTCCCGCGTATCCATCCCCCGACGGCCGACGGACGTACTGACTCGGCACTGGCATACGAAGACCGCAACTCCCCTGATCCGCACGGAGCCCGCCCGTCCGGCACGCTCCAGAGGATCTTCCCTGCCGCCGCGGCGGACCACCAGGCTCTCTGTGAAAACTCCGCTCTCCTGCGACCCGCAGATTGCTTCGGTGAGGGAAAGACAGACCGGGCTCTCCCGCTCGGAGTGTGTTCAGTGGGCAGTCGGCTCTTCCTGCCTGGGTATCAACTCCATGCGTACGAAGGGGATCTGTTCACCCGCCGCCTGGAAAGTCTCCGTGCTTCCGTCGGTGGGGAAGCCCATGTACGAGCAGAGGAGGCGCGCGGCGCGGGGGCGCTTCGGGGCGTACTCCGCCATGATCCTTCCGCCTTCGCCCGGGTCGAGGAAGCGGGCTGTCACCGGGTAGCGCCTGCGCCCGACCGTGATGACGGCCTGAGGGCTGTGGCGGAGGTTGCGGTACCACTGAGCTTTCGGGCCGAAGCCGGAGGCGAGGGTCCAGGTCCTGCGCAGCGGGTCGTGCGCGACCACTTCGAGAACGGTCTGGCGTGGCAGGCCCGACGTGCGTCCGGTGTGTGTCAGCAGCAGCAACCGGCCCAGGAAGACCGGGCCGAGGCCGATCCTGAAGAGGTGAACCGGCAGTCGGGCGAGGATTCTGCGGATGCCGGTGGGGAGCTTCGGACGTCGCGGGCCGGGGGACATCGCAGGCAGGGACGACACGGCGCTGACCTCACTCGTGACTCGTGCGGGATGGCGGAACGGGCAGCGGCCTCGATCAGGTAACGGTGAACGGTCACATTGCTTCGACAAGGAAACCTTTGCATAGTCTCACTGTTTGAAGGAGGCATCAATGGGACGGGACAGAGCCGCCAGCCCTACCACCGGGTTGTCCGGAGATGGCGAGGATGCGCAACGGGCGGAGCCCCGGTCGCTGGACCTGTTGCCCTGGGCCGTGATGGCCCTGGTGGCCCTGGTGGATCTGTCAACGGGACCGGAGGTCGGGCTGCTGCCCCTAGTCTCGCTGGGACCCGCCTTCGCAGGGCTCTCCGGCAGTTGGCGGCGCACTGTCGTGATCGGTGGTTGTGCGCTGGTGCTGTGCTGCGTCCTGGGTGTGTACGACGGCCTGTTCCAGCAGGCGCGCGGTTTCGCGGCCCTGGGGTCCGTGGTGGGGGTGACCGCCGCCGGAGTCGCCGCGGCGGTGGCGCGCGGGCGACGGGCGGCGGAGCTCGCGGAGGTACGGTCGGTCGCCGAGGTCGCGCAGCGGGTCCTGCTCCGGCCGGTGCCGCGTACTGCGGGACCGTTGCGGGTGGCTGTCTCGTACACGTCGGCGGTCGCGCACGCCCGGATCGGGGGCGACCTCTACGAAGTCGTCGCGGCGCCGGACCGGGTACGGGTGATCGTCGGCGACGTGCAGGGCAAGGGCCTGGAGGCGGTCGAGACGGCGGCGGTCGTCCTGGGTGCTTTCCGGGAGGCCGCGTACGACGAAGGCGACCTGACCGGGGTCGGTGTTCGGGTGGAGCGGTCCTGTGAACGCGTGCTGCGGGGCGAGAGGTTCGTCACCGCCGTGCTCGCGGAGATTACGCCGGGAAGCGTCACCTTCCTCAATTACGGTCACCCCGCGCCCCTGCTCCTGCGTGCCGACGGGCGGGCGCGCTTCCCCGAGCCGCGTCAGTACGCCCTCCCGCTCGGGCTGGGCCTGCACGGCACAGAGGGGCCCGAACCCTTCCAGGTCGACTTCCACCCCGGTGACCAGATCCTCCTGCACACCGACGGCGTCACCGAGGCCCGCGACCCTGCCGGTGACTTCTACCCCCTCGCCGCCCGCGTGCCCTTGCTGAAGGACCCTGATCCGGAGGCCGCGCTCGACGCACTGCGGGCGGACCTCATGGCGCATACCGCCGGACCACTGCACGACGACGCGGCCATGCTGCTGCTCCGGTACCGCTGACAGCCGACCGGACCGCGGTGCCCCGGGGAGGGCACGGTACAAAGAAGGCATGGTCGAGAAGGCACATGAAACATCAGGTCCGGTAAGAGCGGACGGGGGCGGGAACAGTGAAGCGGGGGACGTCGACGAGGTGACCCGCGCCGTGCTCACGGCCTCACGTGTGCTGGTGGGTATCTCCGCGAAGTCGCTCGCCGCGGTCGAGGACCGGGTGACCCTTCCGCAGTTCCGCCTCCTTGTAGTGCTCTCCACGCGGGACTCCGCCAAGCTCGTGGTGCTCGCCGACCTCCTCGGGGTGAACCCCTCCACGGCGATGCGGATGACGGACCGCCTCATCGCAGCCGGTCTCGTGGACCGGCGGGTCAACCCCGAAAGCCGCCGCGAGACGCTGCTGAGACTGACCGCGGAGGGGCGGCGGCTCGTCGACGAGGTCACCGCCCGCCGCCGCGCCGCGATCACCGAGATCGTGGAGCGGATGGACCCGGGCCGACGGGCGGCGCTCGTCGGCGCGCTCCTCGCCTTCAGTGAGGCGGGCTCCGAACCGCAGGTCTCCAACGAACTGGAGCTGCCGTACCCACTGGGCTGGACCGACCCGCCGTCACGGCACGCCGAATGAGCCGGCCGAGGCGCACCCGACTCGGCCCGCGCAAGAGTCCGAGGGCGCGGAGTGACCTTCCCCTAAAGACTTGCCCTGTGCAAAGATTGCCCGGTGGAGACGCTGCGTGCGATTCCTGGTGAGCCGGGAAGTCTGGTCGGCATCCCTGACCCCGCATGTTCCACACGGGAGCGATCATGCACGCCGGCGACCTCGCACAGCCCTGTACGACCCTGCCCTGGGACTGTGACGCCCTGGAGGCGGCACGGACGCTGGCCTTCGGGACCGATCCCCACCTCGTGCTCGTCGCCGCAGACGGCACCCCCCGACGGGTGCTGCACGGAACGGAGTTCATCCGGCTGGTGCTTCCCGAGTTCGTCGTGGCCCAACCAGGGCTCACCGCCCTGTACGGCCTCGACGGGCCCCACCGCCTGAAGGAGACGCTGGCGGGCCGCCGGATCGGCCCCTGTCTGGCAGCCCCGGCAAGCCGCCCGCTCGTCGTCGCACCGTCGGCCACACTCACCCAGGTGATGCTCGCGCTGGTCGGCAGCGGCAGCCAGCTGGTTGTGGTGGTCAGCCGGGAACGCGATACTGCGGAAGTAGTTGGTGTGATCACCGCGCGAGACCTGCTGGCCCACGTCCTGTCGCCGCCGGGTGGGCAGGGGGAGCCCGCGCTGGAACGCAGCACGCCGAAGAATCCCTGACCCGTGCGCGGACCAGAGCCCCGCGGGCTGGTGGACACGCTCTTCGGCCCGGCGCACTACGGGATGCGCCCGCCGTGGTGGCTGGTGCGCGAGGCCGCATCGGTGTCCGCCGCAGCAGCGACAGCCGTAATTCTCGCTGGCATTGTGGGAACGCTGTCTGCTCTTCCTGCGGCAGCGGCAGGAACGCTTGCCTCGATTGTCCTCTGCGGAGCGCTGCTCTACCTCGCTGTGATCCACTCGGGACGCCTTCTGGTGGGACTGGTGGGCGTGCTCGGACTGATCCTGGCGTTCCACGTGCCGCACGCGGTGGGGGAAGCGGTGCTTGCCCGGCACGGTAGAACCCAGGACGTCGTCGTGACCGCGGTCGCGCACGGCGGTATCCGGGGTAGCGAGGCCACGCGCCGCTACTGCTCGGTCGCGCGGGCCGACGGAACACCGGTGGCGGTGCGGCTGTGGCGCGGGTGCGGGCCCGCCGTTGCACCGGGCGACCGGATCGCCATGCTGGCAGATCCCGGCGGACGGGTCGCACCCCGTGGGCTCAACCCGGCCAGGAGCGCACTGGGCGCTGTGGCGGAGTGCGGGCTGCTGATGTTCGCCTTCCTGCTGCTGTGCTTCGTCACCGTGCTCCGGTCCTGCCGGCTCGACGAAGGGGAGGGCGGGCGCTGAACCGCGCGCCGCCGCCAGGAACGGGCCGACGGTCCGGCGCTCACGCCTTCGCGTGCGCCGTGCCCGCACGCGGAGGGCGCACTGGCACGCGGCCACGCGTCACACCCGGGTGCCTTCCGCCAGGACGATGTCGTTGTCGTCCATCTTGAGTTCGTGCGGAGTGGACGTGGACATCAGCCGGGTTCCTTCGTAGCTGAAGCTGAAGTCCTCGTGGGCCTGCCCGGTTTCATCGGCGTAGCGCTGCACGACACCGTGGAACGGGTCTGTGGTGCTTACCCGCAGAACGGTCTCGTTGCCTGCGCCGTCACTGATGCGCAGGTGTATGTAGTTGTCGCTCATTAAGGGGCCTTCCGTGGAGGAGTGTGGCCGGCCAGGCGCACAAGATCTCTTCCTACCCGCGAGACCGGGCAGGACATGCGCGCGTTGGCCGCTCCGAGGCGGTCGCTTTGCGGCACGGGGACGGTGGCCTGAAGGTTGTCGGCGCAGGCCGTGAGAACAGCTGGTGGCCGACACGGAGCACGGATGAGGGCACCAGCCGCAGCAGCGAGGGCGAGTCAGGCAGCCTCAAGAGCGGATTCCCCCTCCGTCCGGCATTCCAGCTGCCTCTTTCTGTGCAGGGAGGTGGCTGCCGAAGCCGCGCCCGCTGATGGCGGGCCACTGGCTTCCGCCGTCCGCGTGCGGGGTGGGCGGTGCTCGTGTCCGACCGGAATCCATCACGCCGAATGTGACGTGCACCACTGAAGATTAGGTAAAGCTCTTGGTGGAACTGCGCAACTCGACAAGCGCATGCTTCAGCCGCTGCGGAATTCGCCCGCACCCGCAAAGCCAGCCACGCCAACGAGACCACCACGGCCCCGGCGCCGAGGAAGACCGCGTCCGCTGACCACAGCAGCGAAGCGCCCCATGCGGGTCCGCGGGCGCCCGGCCCACGGACCCGCCCGTTACCGGCCCCTCTTCCCGCAGGCAGGACGTGGTCTGGCCGGGGACTCCTTAGCCACATAGGGTGTAAGGAACGCGTCAACGAACCGCCCTCGTCGGCGACCTCAGACGCGCGGTGTGCCGGGAAGTCTGGTCGGCGTCCGGGGGCTCATGTGCCCCGAAACCGACGACACATGGAAGCTCACACCCATGGCTGCCGCCCCCCGCGAACGTCCCCCCTTCCTCGGCCTGCTCCCCTGGCCGGAGCGCAACGCGATCAGCAGAGCCCTGCGGACGGAGACCACGGGCGGCCTGGTGCTCCTCGCCGCAGCAGTCCTCGCACTGATCTGGGCCAACACCCCGTGGAGCAGCGCGTACGAGTCGCTACGCGACTTCCACTTCGGGATACCTGCACTCGGCCTCGACCTCTCCGTCGGCCACTGGGCCTCCGACGGCCTCCTCACGGTCTTCTTCCTCGTGGCCGGGACCGAACTGAAACGCGAACTCGTCGTCGGCGAACTACGCACCCCCGCCACCGCCGCGCTGCCGGTCATCGCTGCCGTCTGCGGCATGATCGTGCCCGCGGCGCTGTACCTTGCAGTCTCCTCGGCCGGCGGCGGCAGCCACGCAGGCTGGGCCGTACCGATGGCCACGGACATCGCCTTCGCCCTGGCCGTCCTCGCGGTCCTCAGTACCCACCTGCCGGCAGCGCTGCGGGCCTTCCTGCTCACCCTCGCTGTCGTCGACGACCTGGGCGCGATCCTCGTCATCGCCGTCTTCTTCACCAGCGGCCTGAACTTCGCGGCGCTCGGCGCGGCCTTCGCCGGTCTCCTCGTCTTCTACGCACTGCAGCGCTTCCGCATACGCGGCTGGTGGTGGTACGTCCCGCTCGGTATCGCCATCTGGGCGCTGATGTACAACAGTGGTGTCCACGCCACCGTCGCCGGCGTCGCCATGGGCCTGATCCTGCGCACCACCCGGGACAAGGGCGAGACCGCCTCGCCTGCCGAGCGCACTTCCCATCTGCTGCACCCGGTTTCTGCGGGCGTCGCGGTCCCCCTGTTCGCACTCTTCGCCGCAGGCGTGAGCGTGTCAGTCGCCTCGCTCGGTGAGGTCCTCACCCGCCCCGAACCACTGGGTGTCGTGCTGGGGCTCGTGATCGGCAAGATCCTGGGCATCTTCCTCGGTACCTACCTCGCCGTACGCTTCACCCGCGCTCAGCTCAACCCCGACCTCGCCTGGGCAGACGTCTTCGCACTGGCGGTCCTCGCCGGGATCGGCTTCACCGTCGCCCTACTGATCGGCGAACTCGCCTTCCCCGACCCCGCAACCACCGAACACATCAAGGCCGCAGTCCTCCTCGCCTCCCTGATCGCTGCAGCACTTGCCGCCCTCCTCCTCAAACGCCGCAACGGCGTCTACCGCCGCCTGTACGAGGAAGAGAACCGCGACGACGACCAGGACGGCATCCCGGACGTCTACCAGCGTGCCCGCGCCGTCGACGGGTGAAGCGTTCCCGTGCGGCGGCAGGCACGCCGGTCCCCTGCCTTTGTTGACGGCAAGTCCTGAACTCTCTGCACGGGACCTGTGACGTCTGGTGCTTACCCGCTACCACCGGAGCTCTCGCGGCACAGGGTCTATTCACACGTCAGCTGAGTGGGTCCAGCGCTCCTGGAGAAGTAGCGGCTTCTGTTCGAATCCCGCATCGGTGTGGGAAGGCTTTTGTGCTCCGTGATGCCCCCGGTCGGCCGGTTCACCGGTCAGCGCGGGTGCTGGGCCTGGCCGGGGGCGAGGGCGGTTACCACTGGGTGATGAGCGGTGCTTCGGGTTCGTGGTGCCTCCAGGCTTCGGTGAGGCGGGTGAGGCGGTGGGGGGCGGCGATGCCGTGCATGGTTGCGATCTTGCCGTTGACGATGTCGAACATGGTGGAGCCGACGACTTGGTCGCCGACCACGAAGAGGATGGCGGGGGTGCCGTTGACGAGTGCGTAGTGGATGGCGGGCGTGCCGCCGGCCAGTCGCCGTTTCGCGTCTGTGGGTTTGAAGCCGGCTCGTACGACGGCTGCGATGCGTTGTGGCGTGTCGTAGCGCAGCAGCGTCGTGGCGAGGCCGCCGGCGCCGTCGGAGATCGCGGTCGCGTCGTCGGTGAGCAGCGCGACAAGGCGTTCGGTGCGGCCCGAGGTGGCGGCGGCGAGGAATTCCTCGATGATTCTGCGGGCTGATGCGGGGTCGACTTCGGAGCCGCCGCTGCGGGCGGCGGTGATGCGGCGCCGGGCCCGGTGGAGGTGCTGTTGGCTTGCGGACTCGGTGATGTCGAGGATCTCGGCGATCTCGGCGTGGCTGTAGGAGAACGCTTCGCGCAGGACGTAGACGGCCCGTTCGACGGGGGACAGGCGCTCCATGAGCGTCAGCAGGGCCAGGGAGACCGATTCGCGCTGTGCGAAGGTGTCGGCCGGGCCGAGCATCGGGTCGCCGTCGAGGAGCGGTTCGGGCAGCCAGGCACCGGCGGTGCGTTCGCGGCGGGCTTGTGCTGAGCGGAGCCGGTCGAGGCACAGGTTGGTGGTGACCTTGGTCAGCCATGCTTCCGGCACCTTGATCTGCTGCCCATCGGCGGCCTGCCAGTGCAGGAACGCATCCTGCACGGCGTCTTCGGCGTCGGTGGCGGAGCTGAAGCTTCCCCGTGATCTTGGACACTCGTCGGTTATGCCGCGAGGGCGTGTTGGTGCCGCTGCCTGGTCTCGGCTGGTGTGAGGTAGCCGA
>NZ_JBITDM010000031.1:0-41335 GCF_044454195.1 Streptomyces sp. NPDC051561
CGAGCTTCTCTACTCGGAGAGTTGCGCGATGGCCGCCTCATGACCAGGGGCTATGCACTGATCGCTGCTACACCACTCGGCGGGACACCATCCAGGACTGGCGGAGGTCCAGCGAAGCTGGGTGTCGTTGTGGTGGAGTTCGACGGTGTTGTCCGGGAGCTTCCACGACATCAGCCAGGGCGGGCTGGGGGAGTGGCTCGGCCCCGGCAGAGAGACCTCGGTCAGTTCCCGTCGGGCAACCAGATGCCGGCTCCCCACTCCTCCAACCTCGCGCGCCGAGATTCGTAGTCGGGGAGGGCACGGGCGACCATCCGCCAGAAGTCAGGTGAGTGGTTCGGGTGGTGCATGTGCGCCAACTCGTGGACCAGTACATAGTCCACAAGCACCGTGGGGAGTTGCATAACCGCCCAGTGAATGTTGAGGGTGCCCCGGGCGGAGCAGGAACCCCAGCGGTAGCCGAGGGGCCGTACCAATAGATCGGAGGGCGGTGCTTCGAGGCACGTCGACCATGGCCCGATTCGCCGGGGAAGCCATAGCCTTCCCCGCTCCACGTACCAGGCCACTAGGGCTTCACGGGCTGACTCTCTGTGGTCCCGGTGCAGCCTGAGCCTGCCGTTGGTCAGGGAAACTGGGCTGGTCGCCTCGGCGACGATCTTCAGTCGGTAGCTGCGGCCCAGGTAGTAGAAGCCCTCACCGTCAGTGAAGCGGCGGTGAGGGCGCAGCTCCGTGTCTGCTTCCCGGTCGCGGACTTTGTCGTAGAGCCAGGGCAGCCGGGTGCGGATGAGATTTTCGAGAGCCTCGCGGTCCGCGCCGGGAGGTACGACCGCGAGGATCCGTGCGTCGCGTTCCACCGTGACCCGGACGCTTTTGCGTCCGGGTACGGGGTGGATTTCGATGACCAGCCCTCCTACGAGCAGCGGTTCGGCCAGGGTGTCGGGCATAAAGCCTTACAGATCCTTCTTGTTGTGCTGGATGATCTCCCGCACCGCAGGCGCGAGACTGTCGACGGAAGGCTGGGTGCGGTCGTTGACGGCGAGGAGCATCCAGATGTCGCTCTGCAGGTCGTGCAGTGCGGCCGTGTTGTGGAAGAGATCCTTCCGAGCGGAGTGCCGTACGCCGATGATCCGCACTTCGCGTGCCAAGCCGATCAGGTCCACACGTACTGCGTCGGCGATGACCCCGTCCGTGACAACAGTGGTCAGCTGCTGGTAGACGGCCTGCTCCAGCTTGCTGAGGCTGCGTACGTCCTCCGGTAGCCCCGCATCCCGCCCAGCAGCCACATCGTGGGCGTCCTGGGAGAGCGATTCGAAGGCTTCAAGCTGCTGGGCCCAGGACTCCGCGTACTTCTTGAGGATCTCCTCCAGGCGCTCGCGGAGTTTGTCGTAGGCGACGGGATTCTCATTGAAGTGGAGCTCGATGTGGCTACGCACGGCGTGCGCCATCATCGAAGCCTTGGCCCGCGAACTGGGCATTTGCTCGACCTTGGTACGGAAGTCGTCGGAAGTGAGCCGGGTGGGCTCTATCGCGCGCTCCACACCGAGGGCCCTGACATGCTCGTCGATCAGCTCGGCGACCTTCTCACCGTAGGCAGCGGGGTCGAAGCCGTCCTCTTCCTCACTGAAGCGCTGCTTGGCGACCTGGGCGATGAAGCCGAAGAGCTTGGCCGGCTGCTGGTAGGGGCGGGTGGACTCGCGAGGGAGGAGGAGATCGAGGGTGTTCAGGAACTCCCGAAGCAACTTGCGGTATTTGATGCGCCGTTCTTCGCCCTCCAGGGTGTCCACGAGCTTGTGCACGGCGACTGTGTCGGCTGGGTCGACGAGAGCGCGGGTGAGGCCGAGGTGGTGGCGCAGCGCGTCGCACTGGTGCTCAAGCTTGTTCTCCTCGACGGCGAAGTCGATGGGCAGGCCCTCGGCCTCATCGGCGGCGTACGCCTGCATCGCTTCGTTGAGGGCCTTGGAGACCCCCGCGTAGTCGACGACGAATCCGGCCTGCTTCTTGTCCCCGTAGGTACGGTTCACGCGGGCGACGGCCTGAAGGAGTTCGGCCTCACGCATCCGCCGATCCAGGTACATGACCTGCTCGATGGGGGCGTCGAAGCCGGTGAGCAGCATGGTGCGAACGATGAGCACGGCGACCGGCCGCGATTGAAGGGTGAGGGTTTCCGGCTCCGGGAAGGGACTACGGAAAGCCTCGATCGCCCTTTCCTGCGCGGTGCCGTCCGACCAGGAGGCCCAGGCCGGATCGTCCTCAGTGTCGGGGGAGATCACGGGAACGAAGTCGATGGCCTTGAGCAGGGCGAGATTCCGGTGGGCGGAGACCAGCAGTCGTTGCTTGGGCGTACGGTCTTGTGATGGCGTCTCCTGGGCCTTGGAGAGGGTGCGGGCCGGAGGCCGGGCCGCTTTCTCCACCTCAGCGACCAGTTCGTTGCGCGCCTGGACGAGAGCTTCGCGGTAGCGGACAGCGATACCGCGGGAGTGGGCGACGACCTGGGCCTTGAAGCCCTCCTTCATGGCCCCCTCGACGTAGTGGCGCAACATGTGCCGGGCCTTGCGCCGGATCATGTCGTCGGCACCAAGGACAGCGGATGACTTGGCGTAGCGCTTCTGGAGTTCGTCGTACTGTTCGTCGGTGAGCTCTTCGAACTCCTCCTGGAACGCCTCATCCAAGGCCTCGCCCTCGACGACAGCGCCCTTGGCGATGTGGCCCTCGTAGTAGATGGGCACGATCGCTCCGTCGTTCTCGGCATCCTTGAGCCGGTATGTGTCGATGAACTCCCCGAAGGTCGTGGTGGTGAGCTTGCGGCGGTTCATGATGATTGGGGTTCCGGTGAAGCCGATCCGGGCCGCGTTGGGTAGGGACTCCATGAGGTTCTGGTGGAGTGCGGAGCCGTGCGAACGGTGCGCCTCATCGATCATGATGAGGACGCCGTCGCGGTCGTTGACCGGGCCCCACCCCGGGGTGCCTTCGTGAGCGAGGGAGTCGGCGGCGTTCTGCCGGGCCTTTTCCGCGTCCTGCTGCTTCTGGATCATGACGAAGATCAGGCCGGCGTTCTCCAGGCCGAGGATCTTCGGCACCTGGGAGGCGCGGGTGATGACGTCCGGTTTCTCGCCCGCGAGAGCGGCGGTCTCGGAAAGTTGTTCCTGGAGCTGCTTGCGGTCGGTGACTACGACGACTTTGAAGTGGCCCAGACCCGGTGTCGAGCGCAGCTTGCGCACCAAGAACACCATGGTCAGCGACTTACCTGACCCCTGGGTGTGCCAGACGATGCCGCCGCGCTTGTCCTCCTTGCCGTGAACGTGCTTCGTCTCGCCCTTCTGTAGTCGCTCAATCGCCTTGTGGACCGCCCGGTACTGCTGGTAGCGCGGGGCGATTTTCACGCGAGCGGTACGGCCTTCGGCGACCTCGACGTCCTTGAAGACGACGAAGTTCCGCACGATGTCGAGCAGCCGGTGCGGATGCAACACCCCGGCCGCGAGTACCTTCTGGGCGCTGGCGAAGGCATCGTCCTTATGGAACGTGGTCTTGCTGACCTGCTTGGTGTCCAGCGGGTACGCGTCCCGCCAGACCGCATAGTCCTTGGGTCGGGCGGTGAAGGTGCCGAGCAGGGCGGCATCCCCGGTGGTCGCGACCGTCAACTGCACTGTTCGGAAGAGCTGTTCGCTCCCCTCGGGAGTAGCCGACTCCTGCTTCTGGTTGGCGTACCGACGCAACTGCTGGATTGCCTTGTGCGCGTCACCGTGCCCGGCCTTGAGCTTCTTGCACTCGACGACGACCAACGGAATGCCGTTAACGAACAGCACCAGGTCGGCGATCAGCCTGCGCGGCTTACCGTGATCGTCCCGCGCACCCGGGATCGTCATCGGGAACTGGGAGACAACGAGGAAGTCGTTGTTCTCCGGCACCGCCCAGTCCACGAACCGCACCTTCTGCGCCCGCCCGCCGTCCCACCCCTCTACGCCGGGGACAGCGACTCCCTCGATCAGCGCTTCGGTCGCCGCCTCATTGGCGGCGACGAGGCCCCCGCCGGGCGCGCCGCCCTTACTGAGCGCGGCGATCGCCATCGCCGCGCGGGTGTCGTCAACCCAGGAGGTCCCGTCCGGCCGCCGGTTGAGCCGGTCCAGCCTGCGCCGCAGAATCCCGGTCAGCAGCGCGCCGGTCGTCCCCTCTCGAACGTCACTCTCCTCGCCGGGCGCTGCCAACTCCGCCCCCTGAACGCCCACCACGTGCCGCCAGCCCATGCTGGTGTGCGTGAGCTGAGCAATCAGCGGTGCTTCGACGTACTTGTACTCAGGGCCGGACATTGCGGAGCGGTCTCCTTTGGGTGAGTGGTACGTATTGGAGGGGGTCCGAAATGAGTTGTGGTGCCTGCCCCCGCCTCGTAGGGACTTGCCGTCAAATACTGGGGTGCCTCATCAAACGATGATTGGCTTCGGCGTTGTAGGAATGTGTGTGTGCTCAGAAAAAAGGTCACGCATTAGGCTGCGACCAATTTTGTCGACTTTACGCAACGCTTCTTGCTCTTTGTTGATCGCTTCATTGGCCGCCGCCAACTTCACGGACCATGCTTTTTGGGTAGGGATATCCGGCACGGACAACAAAAATTTTCGGAAATCCTGTAGATGGATGTGATTAAGCCCAGTACCTGATGAAAGCTTCCGGAGTTGAGTGAAGAACTGGGGCGACTCGAAGAACATGCATCCATATCGAGGGTCCAGTAGGTGTGGATCCGTTCTAATTAGCGCCACAGAGACGAAGATGCTGAATTTCTTCAAGTGTTCTGGAACGACGCGTGCTACACCTAGTGTGCCATCTTTGGAAACGAGAATATCTCCCGCAGAAGGCTCTGTTCGCCGGGAGAACTCTGCATGGTCTTCCTCGGAGATGTATCGAACTGGATCCATGGAGATGCCGGTGCCACGTGTCAAATTCTCTACCGTGACGAAGGGGACACCCGATTCGCGGTAAGTTGGGGTGTGGTGTACGCCGTCAACGATGACGGTGGTGAGTTCGTCGAGTGTCGATTGTTGACGATCCCCATTATTAGACGTGGCATGTCGAATTAGGTCTGAACGAAGCGAAGTCAACTTGCTCGTGACTCTCTGGTGGTGTCGCTTGTTGTGACCGATTTCGTTGAGCACTTCTGCAATTCGCTGCTGTTCCTGCAGAGAGGGTAGCTTGAGCGGCAGATCGAAGAAATCTTCAATTCCCACATTCAGTAGGCCGTGGTTGCGTGCTCCCTCCTTCGCGATCAATAGAATGACTTCGTCCAGTGCGCCGGAGTCGAAGTAATGCTGCAGGTACGAAGGATTCACATGCTGTGGATCTGGGCGAAAGCAGATGTAGAGGGGAGATACGACTCCCTCCCTATAGCGCTCCAGTGGCCGCACTACCCCGACAGGCCAGCCGGCCGAGTAGCTCTTGTTGTAAGCGAAGTCGCCTTCCCTCAGTAGGTAGTACTGAGAGAGGTCGGCACTTGCTACGCGGCGATTGAAATACTCTTCCTGGCTCACCAGTCCGTGCGTAGCGGAAATGGTCAGCACGTTGGTATTGCCGCCAGAGTTACGGACGGATACGCGCGAAGCTACATCGCGGAGTTTCACCTGATTGATATTACGCATAACCCAGTTCCTTCAGGTAGCCCCGCAGTCGCTTGGCCGAGGCATCGCGTTCTGCTTCCAAGTCGGTCAGGGTGATCGCGTATTTCTCGCCCCAGTTACGGAATACGTCCACCAGAGCGCGCCGGTCGGCGGTGACGAACCGGGTCATGCGGGCGTAGAGGTCGGCGTTCAGGAAGCCGAGGACGACTTCCTGGGCCTGGGCGGCGGTTAGCTTCTCCGCAGCGCCCTCCAACTCGGTAACGAATGATGCCTTGAGAGAGGCTAGTTCAAGCTTTGCGGTGCGCTGCTGCTTCTTTAGAGCGGTCAGTTCCTTGGGGGGCAGTACCTGGGACAGGTCGAGCTCGTCCTCTTCCTCGTCGTCATCCCCGTCCGCGTCGCCTGCCTTGGAGGTTTGCTTCGGCGAGAATCCAGCCTTCACTTCCGCGTCCAGCTTGGCGACGAGTGCCTCCACTGTCTCCAACTGCTCCACGTACGCCGGGAGCAGTTCCGGGACGAGGCGGTGCTCGCGGGCCTTGCGCATCGCGGCGCGATAGCGGGCTTTGGCTTTGGCGTCTGCCTTGGCCGAAGGCTCTTCGAAGGCCGAGGCGATGCTGCGTACCCATCCGTCGATGAGACCCTTGAAATCCTTGGCCATCAGCACCTTGAGGTCGTTCTTCGTGTCGAACCACCACGCGGCGACGGTGCCGGCCAGCTGGTACTTGTCCAGAACCCCAACGGGTTCCAGAGCCTCGGTAAACGTGGTGAGCAGCTCATCCTGGGCCTGCGCCATCTGCTGGTGGACGGGTAGCTTCGCCAGGCGCTCTGCATGCTCACCCCACCACGCGTGGAAGGCCCGCCCGAGGACGACCTCTCGTTCTTGCGCCAGCCCGGGGATGCGGGCGGCCGTCGCCTTATGTCCCTCGTTCAGGAAGTCGACATAATCCGGGTCGCCGTCTCGCAGTTGGAAGAGCGCGCCTTCCGGGTCGATACCGAAGGCCTCGAACTGTGTCTTGTGTGCCGCGATCTCGCTCCTGGGCACGCCCCCGTACAGGTGCGCCCGCACATCCTGCGGTTCGGGGGCGGGGGTGTTGTCCACGTAACGGCGAATGTTGAGGTTGTAGTCGTTTTTCTCGAGTTCCTCGATCTCCACAACCCGTGCGAAGCCGGGGATCTCCGCCCAGTTCTCGTAAGCCGAGACGATCTTCTCGGCGTGCTGCGCCTCCAGCAGGTTCTGGGTGCGTCCTGCCGTGATCTCCCGGTCGGCGTTGATGAACAGGACGCCGTCTCGCCGGTCTGCGGGGGCGCCGTCACGGCCACGCAAGACGAGGATGCACGCGGGGATACCGGTGCCGTAGAAGACGTTGGGGCCGATGCCGATGACGGCCTCCAGGCGGCCTTCCTCGATCATCTGCTTGCGGATCTTCTGTTCTTCTCCACCGCGGAAGAGCACTCCGTGCGGCATGACGGAGGCGGCGATGCCGTCCGCCTCCAGCACGGCCAGCACGTGTTGGATGAACATGAGGTCGGCCTTCTTGCCCGACTCCGGCGTCCAGCCGTACGCCATCCGCTCGGCGAACTTCATGCCTTCTCGGCGGTAGTTCTGTGCGAACGGCGGGTTGGTGAGGATCCGGTCGAAGCGCTGAAGCCGACCGTCTTGGATGTGCTTGGGTTCAGCGAGGGTGTCACCGTGGTGAATGACGCCGTCGGCGACGCCGTGCATGAGGAGGTTCATGCGGGCCATGGCCCAAGCGCTGCCATTGTCCTCCTGTCCGTACACCGCCAGGTGGGACTCGTCGCCGCCGTGGTCCTGTACGTGTTCCTTGGCGAGGATCAGCATGCCGGCAGAGCCGCAGCACGGGTCGTAGACGGACATGCCCGGCTGGGGTTTGACCAGCTGGTTCATCATGCGGATGACCGAGCGCGGGGTGTAGAACTGGCCGCCCTTCTTGCCGCCTTCATCGGCGAACTCGCCGATCAGGTACTCGTAGGCGTGCCCCAGAAGGTCCGGGAACTCGAAGTCGTCGTTGCTGAGCTGGTACTCGCTGAAGTGGTCGATGAGCTGCTGGATGACCGGTTTGGTCAGCTTGGTGTTACCGCCACGGCTCTCCGTGAAGCTGATGTAGGAGAGCACGCCGTCGAGCGCCTGGTGGTTGTGGTTCTCCAGTTCCGCCAGTGCGATGTCCAGCGCCTTGCCCGGTTCGGTGCGGGAATCCCTGGCGATGGTGGACCAGCGGGACTCCTGCGGAACGTAGAACTCGTGCGCCCGGTAGGCGCCACGCGACTCGGAGATCAGTTGGGCCTGCTGATGGCTTTTGCCTTCAGCGACGAACTTTTTGACCACCTTGGCGCGTGCGACGTCGAACTGGTCCGAAGCCCGCTTCAGGAACAGCATTCCGAAGATGTAGTCCTGGTACTGCGCGGCGTCCATCTTGCCGCGGAGGATGTCCGCGGCCGCGTACAGGTGCCGCTCCAGTTGGGGCAGCGTGAGCTGTGCCACTCGGGTTTCTCCTTGTTCATGTTTCCCACAGGGCGCGTGTCCTGTGGCATACCGGTCCAGCGTAGGACCGGGCTATGACATTCGGTTCGTCCTTCGCGTCCTTGGCGCTCGCCGCTCGGGCAGCGGCCCCTTGGGGCGGGAGGCTCCCGTATCCGGGAAATCCTCGCCCAGCAGTTGCGTGAACAGCCCCTGTCGGACCGCGTCGAGGCGTGCGAGCATGCGGCGCTGGATATCGGCTTGATGGGCCACTTCGCCGAGCGCACCGGCCAGCAGGCGTTGGGTACGCAAGTCGGGCAGAGCCACCGGGAGCCCTTTCAGAGCGGACATCGTGAGGCTGGGCACCGTCCCCACCTGGGCAAATGAGAGCAGCTGGTCCGCCACGGGGGGGTGAGTCAGGTAGGCCGAGAGATAGGACGGATCCACCTGCTCGATATCCGGACGAATTCGCATGCACGAGGAGTGGTAGGCCCAGCCCTGATCGCGAGCGGGCTCCTCGACCAGGGCAACCCGGCCGACTGCCCCGAGGCGGACCAGCATCAGGTCGCCGGGGGACAGCCGGTAGCGGTTCAGTCCGACGGGGGTTTCCGGGAGTCGTCGAAGCGTTGACGCCTCGATTCGCCCGGTGACTCCGACATCGGCCGGAGTCACCACGGGTGTGCCGGTGGCGTCGGACGCAAGGTCGGCGAAGAGGTCGCTGGACGGACTGGCCGTGACTTCGCAACAGTCACCCAACAGTACGAGTTCCTGCATCATGACTCCTCACCTCGGCGCTGTGGACAGACCTCGGGGCGAGCGGCCAGCAGGGTCGGTATCGCGACGTCCGCAGCGGATACCCGCCGCGCGACCGCCTCGGAGACGTATCCGATAGCGGTAAGTGCGGAACTACGGTCGGCGGTGAGGTCCCGTCCGCCGATGCGTTCCTGGTGTGCGATTTTGTTGCGCAGGATGCGAAGGTGATTCATGCGTACGTAGAGCTGCGCGCGACGTCCCTGGTAGCCCGGGAAGCCGGCCTTCATCGGGCGCCACAACTGGGTCTCGTAGTCAGTGCCACGGCCCATGAGCGTGACCCAGAAGCCGAGAGACACCTCGCGCTGGATCGCTGTGGGCGTCAGCGGCGCGTTCGCGCGGCGCAATTTGCTCTTGGCTTCCTCGATCTTCTTCTTGGTCTCATAGGTGAGGCGCAGAGTAGGGGCCTCCCACCAGTCTTCCTGCCCGTAGTGCAGAACCAGCCGGGCGGCGACGGTGCAACGCAGAGCGTTCTCCAGGTTCCGGAGTACCTCGTACATGGCCTTGGAGATGTCCGTCTCCCAGTCCGACCACGCCAGGGACTGTTTACAGGAGACGGAGCAGATCGCGTCCGGGGCGGCATACCTGTTGGCGTCGATCATCCGGATCAGGTGCTTCTCGTCGGCCGTGGCACACTGCATGGGAATCCCCCCGAGGGTCCGTGTTGCGTATCTAGGGTCCGGGGATTACGGTGGAATACGTAAGCCCCGGTGTGTGCCTCTGCTCGCAAGCGCCCCGGGGCATAGCTGTGCCCGGGATGCCCGCTTCATGCGAACCATGTGCCACGGCTCGAACGTTTGCGTGTATGAGTACGGTAGCACAACCCCTAGTCGCACCCCCTCTCACGCGTATGTAGATACACAACGTTTTGAATGGCTTGTGAGGTGGAGTGATGGCGGCCACTCCGCGACTTGTCAGGGATGTAGAAACAGCGGTGCCCCGCCCGGTCTGGACGGGGCTGGTAGCTGGTGTTGTCAGGCGTCGATGCGGGCGATCTTACGGCCGATCTTGAGGTACAGGTCGGCGTCCTTGGCGGAGTCGGCCTCGGTGAGGATCTCGCCAAGGGGCTGCTGGACGGCGGTCTCGGTGAGCTGGGTGGTGTGCTGCTCGCCGTCGGCTTCGGCGATCAGGCGGAGGCCGTTCTGTTGGGCGATGCGGCGGACCGCCGAGTTGCTGGTGGCGAAGCCCAGGACCTGGCTGATGAGGGTGGCCAGGGGGGTCTCGGCGTGCTCCTGGAGGGAGATCGTCGGGAGGTTCTGGGTGTCGGCGAAGGATCGCTTGGAGAAGCGGGCGGTGAACTCGGCGCGGGCCTCCTCGGCGGCCTTGAGGCCGTGGAGGGTGGCGGTGACCTCGCCGGCGAGGATGCGCTTGATGGCCATGGGGTGCGCGGTGCCGTCGGCGATGCGGGCCGTGACCTTGGAGATTTCTTCGTCGGTCCACTCGGTGAGCTGCTTGAGGTAGGGCTCGATGAGGTGGTCGGGGATGGACATCAGGCGGCCGTAGATCTCGTCCGGGGTGGAGGAGAGGCCGACGTAGTTGCCCTTGGACTTGCTCATCTTGGAGCCGTTGCCGTCGGTGCCCTCGATGAGAGGGGTGGTGATGACGACCTCGGGGGTCTGCTCGCGGATCTCCATGACCTTGCGGCACATCTGGAGGTTGAGGAGCTGGTCGACGCCGCCGAGTTCGACGTCGGCGGTGATGGCGACCGAGTCGAGGGCCATGACGACGGAGTAGACGAACTCGGCGACCGAGAGACCGTCACCGGCGGCCAGGCGGTTGCGGAAGTCCTCGCGCTGGAGGGTCATCGAGACCGGGACGCGGGCCAGGATCTCCACCAGCTCGGGGAGGCTGACCTTGTTGAGCCACTCGCCGTTGAAGCGGAGGTCGGCGCGTTCGAAGTCGATGAACGGGGTGACCTGCTTCTGGTAGCCGGAGAGGTTGGCCGCGATGTCGGCGTCGGTGAGCGGCGGACGGTCCGAGGTGCGGCCGGAGGGGTCGCCGATCTTGGCCGTGACGTCACCGATGATGAAGACGACGTGGTGCCCCATCCGCTGGAAGCGGTTCGCGATGATGATCGGGACCGAGTGGCCGAGGTGAACGTCCGGCGAGGTGGGGTCGATGCCGTACTTCACGACGAGTTTCCGGCCCTCGGCCTGCGCGGCGGTGATCTTCTCGGTGAGCTTCGAGGCCGAGGGAATCACATTGATCGCGCGGCCCTCGACCAGTGCGGCCTGCTCCTCCGGGGAGAGGTCGGTCAGGTCCAGGGAGCGGCGGCTATATGTCTCTTCCAGGAGCCGGGCGACCGTATAGTCCGCGGCCAGGTCCGATCCGTCGAGGATCTGCATGGCGCGGGTTACGGACTCGCTGAGGCGGCTCATGGTGCCTAATCGCTCCTGAAGTGGGGTGCTGGGCTGACCAGCAAGAATGGGAAGCCGTGATTTTAGCATCGCGCGTTATGCCGCCGTATTTGCTTGATCACTTTCCGTCTCGGTGTGTGGCGGGTGTGGGAGCGGTGCCAGGGGGTGGTTGGTCAGGGCGCTGCGGAGCGCGCGGAGCCAGCCGGAGAGTGGATCTCTGGCGCGGAGGGTGTGGATCAGCATCGATGCGAGGGGGAGGAGGCTGCGCGGGCGGGTGCCGAGCTGGAGGTAGGCCTCGACGCGATGGCTGGTGGCGAGGGCGCGGAAGTGATTCTCGATGCGGAGGACGGTTCGGGGGCCGGCCCAGGGTGGTGGGAGTTGGCGCATGGCGTGGAGGCGGTCAGCGAGGGCGGTGCATGTCTTGGCCCGGTACTGCTGGGAGATCCCGTGGTTGCGGCGGTCGGTCATGCTCAGCGGGTGGAGGCGGTAGTACGTGAGCGGGGTGGGGAGGATGTAGCCGCGGCCTGCCTCTTTGAGGGCGTGGAAGAAGATCTCGTTGGTGGCGGGGAGCAGGGTGAGGGCCGCTTCGCGTTGGACGAGGAGCGTGCTGGTGTTGCCGCCGGGGTGGGGGTCGGGGAGGAACGGGTGGCCGTTCGCGTCGACGACGTACTCCCAGTGTTCGAGGTAGAGGCGGTCGTCCGTCATGGCCTCGGCGCAGGTACGGAGCTTGGCAGGGTGGAAGAAGTCGTCGGCGTCGAGCGGGGCGACCCAGTCGCCGGTGGCGAGGTGGAAGGCGTCGGTGAGGGTGGGGCCGAAGCCCTGCTGGTCGCGACGGATCACGCGGATGTGGCCCCGGTGGCGGTCGCAGATGTCCGGGGTCTCGTCGGTGGAGCCGTCGTCGATGACCAGGATCTCGTGCAGGACGTAGTTGCCGGGTTCCTGTTGCAGGCAGCTGGTGATGGCGCGGTCGAGGTAGCGGCCGTAGTTGTGGCAGAGGATCACGCAGGAGATGCGGGGCGGGGCGGTGTCGGTCATCGGTCTCCTCCGTAGACCTGGGCGTACGCGGTGAGGATCGTCTTGTGTTCCTGGATGCGGTAGTCGAGGAAGGCCGGGTCGAGGTGGCGTGGGGTGTCGGCCAGGCGGGCGGTGGCGTTCTCTACGGCGGTGAGGAAGCGTTCGCCGTAGAGGTTGGGGTGGCCCGTGGACCAGTCGAACCATTCGGGCTCGGGGATCAAGCCCTGGTGCTGGCGGTGTTGTTCGGGGAGATGGCCGGTGCGGGAGCAGACGGGGAGGAGGTTCAGGTCGAAGGCGAGCTCCAGTTGGCCGGAGTGGCTGCCCCAGAGGTAGGGGAGCAGGAGAACGTCGGAGGCCAGGCCCGCGTTGATGACGTCGTCGTCGGTGGGGTACGGGCGCATTGTCAGGCGGATGCGTGGGTCTTGGCGGGCTGTCTCCAGCAGGAGCGGCGTGCGGCTTTCGGTGGTGAAGTCGGCGGGGCTGAAGGCGCGGAGCAGGAGCTGGAGGGTGGCACCGGGGTCCGGGGTGCCGAGGCTCCAGTTGATGACGGGGGATATCTGGTCACGGCTGTGGCGAGCGGCTCCGTACATCAGGAAGCGGGCGGAGCCCGAGCCCCGTTCCCGCTCGCGGCGCAGGAGCTCTTCCGGGGGCGCGACGTAGCCGTGCGGGATGACTGCCGCAGGCGGCGGAGTGCCGAGGAGGTCGGTCAGTGCGGAGCGGGATGTGCCGGTGAGGCAGACCCAGTGCACGCCGGCCGCGAGGAGCAGGCGCAGACGGGCGGTGAAGTCTGCGGGGGTCCCGTACATAGGGGTGGTGTCGTGGGCGGTGAAGACCACGCGGACGTCGGCGGTGGTGCAGGCGTCGAGTAGGCGTTCCAGGGTGGCGGGGTCTTCGGCGTCTATGTGGTGCAGGTGCAGGACGTCGAGCCAGGTGAGTGGGGTGTGGTCGAGGAGCCAGGTGGCGTTGACGGCGGCAGGGATCGTTTCGCCGGTGGGGAGCGGGGTGTCGTTGAGGATGTGGAAGTCCGGGCCGTGCAGCTTGCGGGCGTACGGGGTGCGGGCCGGGACGTGGACCACCCGTAAGCCTTGAGGGTGCGTGGGATCGGTGGTCATGGAGTCTTCGCCTCCTGGGCCAGGCCGACGAGTACCAGCTGGGTGGACATGCCGTGGGAGACGTCGTCGCTGCGGGTGCGTTCGGCGGACAGGATGGCGAAGCCCGAGGCGCGCAGCAGTGCCTGGAACTCGTCGCTGGCCCATTCGCGGACGTGGCTGGGGTTACGGGGTGGGCCGGGGGCGTCGTACCCGCTGCGGAACTCGCGGGCGGGAGTGGACAGGACCGCGGCGGCGCAGCCCTGTTCAAGGAGGCGGTGGAGGAGGGCGAGGGCCGGGCGCGGGTCAAGGAGGTGTTCCAGGACGTCGGAGCAGACGACCACGGAGCGGCTGATCAGGGCGGGGTCGAGCGGGAGGCTGCGAGCGGATTCCAGGTCGGCTTCGATCCACTGACCGAAGGTGTGGTGGTCGCGGCACCAGTTGAGGTTGGCGCCGAAGTCGACGCCGAGGTAAGACCAGTTGGGGTGGACGGCGGCCAGCGAAGCGAGCTTGCCTGCACGGCCGCAGCCGATGTCGATCAGGACGTCACGGCCGTACTCCTCCATGCGGGCGGCCGTGTACGGGTAGACGTCGGGCTGCCAGACGGTGGTGTCGTCCGTGGCGTCGGCGAAGTACTCGACGGTGTCGCGGCTGCGGTAGCCGTACCGGATGAAGTGCGTGGTGGGGTCGCCGATGGGGGTGCTGGAGGGGGCGGGGGTTATGTGCATGGGCGGGCTCCTGCGGTGGAGGAGGGATGGGGCGATGACCTTGGCTACTTCGGCCAGAGCGAGAACATGGCGATCACGCGGTCGACGAGCGACTCGCGCAGTTCGTTCCACTCGGGGTCGCCGGAGCGACGGGCGGTGGCGGCCCGGTCGTAGGCCAGGCCGTCGACATCGGGCAGACAGGCGTACATCTGGAGGAGGGCCGAGCCGTCGTCCTCGTGGGCGGAGTCGGTGTCCGTGGTGAGCAGAGCGCGGATGTCGTCGGCGGGCATCGAGGCGTCGATACCGGAGCCGGGGATGCTCTTGCTCATCTTCGGCAGGCCGCTCAGACCGGGGATCATCTTGGTGTAGATGCCGGAGAGGCGGTCGGCGGGCAGGCCCCAGCGTTCGGCACCGCGGCGGGCCAGGGCCACGTACTTGTGCTCGTCGACGCCGAGCGAGACCAGGACGTGCCGGCCTTCGGACAGCAGGTGGACGAAGTCGGCAGCCATGAGGAGGGTGGCCTGCTTCATGCCGTAGTTGAGGTGGTCGAAGACGCCGTGGTTGCGGTAGAGCCCGGAGAGGTCCTCCTCCGCCCACTGGAAGTCCTCGTCCTCCAGGTGTCGGGAGAGGAGGAACGCGGTGGCGAGAACGTCGGTGCGGCCTTCCTGGCGGCGCAGCACTCCGAGGCACTCGTCGAAGCCGAGGAGGCGGATGAACTCCTCGTACTGCTCGGCGGTGCGGCGCACCTTTTCCAGCGGGGTGCGGCGGGCGTTGTAGGAGTCCAGGTCGCCCAGGACGATCTGGACGTCCAGCCCCTGCTGCTGGAGCTTGATCGCGCGCAGAAGCTGGAACAGGGTCCCGGCGTGGGGCGGGCCGCCGAGGCCGACGCCGGTGGTGATTGTGGCGGCCTGGCCGGCGGCGACTGCCTCGGCGAACCCGCGGGCTCCGGTGTGGCACATCCACTTCGTACGCAGGTCGTCCGGGCTCATTCCGGCGAGACCGAAGTCGATGGCGCCGAGGCCGAGGCGCTCGTAGCAGTGCTGGACGACGACGTTCTCGTAGTACGCGGTGTCGAACTTCATCGGGTCACCTCCTGAGCAGTGGTGGTGGGGGTGTCGGCGCGAAGGGCGAAGGCTTCGCGGACCAGGGGTTCGAAGCCGTCGGCCAGGAGGTTGCCGAGTACGGCGTTGCGCGGTGCGGCGACGCTGCCGAGATCGGCGGTGACCGTTCCGTCGGCCAGAACCCAGACGCGGAACGGGTAGGCGTCGTCGGGGGCGCGGGTCGGCTGGGCGTAGACCGGGAGGCCTGGGAGCAGAGCGCGTACCGAGTCCACGGCCTGGAGGAAGTCCTCGCGGCCGAAGCCGTAGATCTCGGCTTTGCGGGTGCTGGCGCGGCCGATGGGTCGGTACTGGGAGATCAGCCAGTACTCGGCGGGCGTTGTGGCGGCCAGATCGGCGATGAGCTGGGCGAGGCGGGGGAGCGACTCGATGGAGTGTTGGGTGGTGAAGGTGTTGAAGGCCAGGTGGCGTTGGTCGGCGGCGAGCATGGCGGTGTTGGCCTGGAAGCGTTCGAAGTAGCCCTGGCCGCGGAACCAGTCCGCCGTCTCGGCGTCCGGGCCGTCGACGGCCAGGGAGTAGGTGCTGACGTGGTCGCGCAGGCCCGGGTAACGGTCCTGCAGGAGAAGGCCGTTGGTGTGCAGGTTCGTCTCGAACCCGGCGGCGCGCGCATGCTGGAGCGCGGGCTCCAGGTGGTTGTCGTACGGCATGACGGGATCGCCGCCGGTGAAGACGATGCGGTACGCCTGTGACTCGTGCCGGATGCGGTCGATGACCTTCTCGACGGTGGCGGCGTCGGTGGCGACGCGGTTGCGTTCGCGGTAACAGAAGCGGCAGACGCCCGGGGAGGCGGTGGTCGGGGCCAAATCCCAGGCGTTGCAGTCGGTGTTGAGGACCAGGTGAACGATGCCCAGCTCGTCGCGGTTCAGCACGGCGCCTTCTCCCTGTGCGGTACGGGAGCGGCGAGTGGCGGACGCAGGAGTGCGCCGACCATGTGGGGAGTTCCGCCGGTGAGGCGGACGAAGCGGATGAGGGTGTCCAGGGCCGCGCCGGTACGGAGGATGGCAAGCGCGGTGTCGAGTCCGGTCTGGAAGGTCGGGACCGTGCGGGCGGCCAGCAGGAGCATGGCCGCGTTGAGGGCGACCGCGTCCCGGGCGGGGGAGGCTTCGTGGCCGGCCAGGAGGCGGACTACGGCGGCGACGTTCTCGCGCGGGTCGGTGTGCTGCGCGATCGCGCGCAGATTGCGGGGCAGGGCGGCTGCGGAGCGGGTGACGTCGTCGGCCAGAGCCGGGTCCTCGTCGCCGTTGTTGATGCGGCAGGCGCGGACAGTGGTACCGGGGAGGAGTTCGTCCACTTGGAGCGAGGCGTTGGTGGAGGAGTTGACGACGGTGACGTCCGGGAGCCCGAGCCGGGAGAGTATCTGGGCGGATATACGGGTTGCGGGATGCGACAGCCCGTAGACGAAGGCGGAGCAGACGACGGGGCTCAGCAGGGCGGGGAAGGCCAGGCTGAGGGCGTGCACTGCCTGGAACCTTCCGCCGTAGCACCGGTCGAACTCCGGCACCCGGTGCTCGATGGAGAAGAACCCGAACCCGCACTCGGCCGCTATGGCGACCATGTCGTGGTGCGGCACGGCCTCGCCCTTCCCGCCGACCAGATCGATGAAGTCCCGGGAGCCGGTCTTCGAGGAAGCGCTGCGGGAGCCGAGCTTGGCGATGTGCGCTCCGCCGGTGGCCGCGACGAGCGCGCTGGCAGAGCTGAGGTTGATCGTTTTGAAGGTCTTCTTGCCACTGCCGGTGTAGCCGACGAGCCGAACTCCCGTGGGCGGCTGGTGGAAGTCCCAGCCGTTCCGGTCCAGGTGCGTGGCGGCGAGTATGGCGGCCTCGACTTCCGCGATCCTCGGCCCGCGTAACAACAGGCCGGTCAGGACACTTCCCAGCATGACGTCGCGGGTGTGGCCGGCGGGGAGGCCGAGGATGCGAAGGATGCCGTCATGCACGTCCTCGGGAGCGATGTCGGAGGGGGAATTTATGCGGTGTATAAGCAGGGGGACTTGGGAGGTCACGGGGTGCTCCTGGGGTCAGATGTTGGAGGTGAGCAGGACTTTGGCCGGGCGGTTCGGGGAGTCGCGGCGCATCGCTGCCAGGGCGCTGGGGAGTTCGAGAAGCGGGTAGCGGTCGTGGGTGAGCAGGTCGGCCCAGGCTCCGCCGCGGGCGAGAAGAACGAGCGCGTCGCGGAAGTCGTCGTGGCCGTCGGCGCGGCAGTACGAGAAGGAACCGCGCACCGTGATGGAGCGGGAGAAGAGCTTGCGGAGTGGGAGGGAGAGAGTGACGCGAGGGGCGTAGGCGTTCTGGACGAGGACGACGCCGCCGTCGCGGACTGCGGCCACGGCCTGGCGTAGCGGGGAGTCGTCGTGTCCGGAGGCGGCGTCGACGACTGCGTCGCAGTTCGGGAGCGTGCGGTGATGAACGTCGATGTTCAAGCTGGCCAGCGCGTCTCGGAGTTGACTGATGCGAGCAGGGGAGCGGGCGGCCAGGTGGACGTCCCAGCCCGCGTGTGCCGCCCGCACGGCGGTGCATACGCCCAGGGCCCCGGAGCCGATGACCCCCAGGCGGCCGGAACGGGCCCGGAGCCCGCAGCGCACCCCGTGCACGGCCACCGCCATGGGATCGGCGAGTACCCCGTGCGCGTGGTCACGCAGGGCCGGGAGTCTCACCACGTTGGAGCTGGGCACGCGGACCGCTTCGGCGAGACCGCCGGGGAGGTCCCAGCCGATGCGCTGGAGGCGGCGGCAGAGGTGCGTACGCCCGTGCTCGCAGTCGGGACACGTACGACAGGAGACCAGCGGATCGACGGTGACCCAGTCACCGGTCAGGGCGTCGAGTCCGACGATCTCGTGTCCGGGGAACCAGGGGTCGGGAACCGGGGCGTTCCACGTCGGGTGAAGCTTGGGGAGGTCGCTGCCGCACAGGCCGGCGTACCGAACGTGGATCAGACGGGTATCGCCATCAAGGGCGTTCTCCACGGGCGCGGTTGGGGCTGAGGTGAGCCGAGGAAGTCCTTCGCGCACCGTCCAGGCGCGCGCTGTGCTCATTGGCCCCACCCGTCGGCCAGGGCAGAAGGCAAGTCTTCCACGGACGTGAGCAACATCCCGGTCCACGGCTTCTCGCCGAATACGAGACTCTGGGTCCCGCCCCGTCGCGCAACCTTCACGGGCCGCATCCCAAAGCGCTGCGCACCGGCGAGCTCGTTTCCGCCCCCGTCGCCGCAGTACACGACCTCGCGCGATTCGACGCCGAGAAGGCTCAACGCGCGGGAGTAGAGCTTAGGATGAGGCTTCAATGCGCCCTCTCGGCAGCTGAACACCGCCGCCTCAAAGTGGGACGAGACGGCAGCCGTCACATCCCACTGCTCGGCGACATCGGGCGAGGCGTCACTCAGCAGCGCCAACTTCACTCCGCTGCCTCGGAGTTCCACCAACGCTTGAAGGACCGAGGCATCAATCCGTAGCCGTGAGGAAGCGAGGCGGTGCAATGCCGTCTCCACGGCATCCGTACGGTCGGAGGGTGCATCGCACCGTTCGACGAGGTGCGCGGCGACGGCTTTGGTGGAGCGGAGCGTGCCGTCGTGCCGGGACCGCCAACTGCTGATCAGGGAAGCCTCAGCGGCCTTGGTTGCGACGCCCATGACGACAGCCAACTCGACCGCAGCTGAGGCGCGTTCCGCAGGTAGAGGGGCCGGGACGAGCGTCCCGAAAAGATCAAGTACCACAGCCTTCGGCAGTGTCCCCGGCCCCCGCCGGAGAAGCTGTGTGGCGAGGGGACTGCCGGAAGCGTTCGGCCAGAGGCGGGGCGGTGCCGTTCCGTGCGAAATGGGGGCGTGCAGGTGGCGCATTTCGAGACTCCCTCACCTGTGGAGTGGACTCGTGCGGCGGAAACGAGCGCGCTGGAGGACCGGGTTCCTGTTGAGGAGCGGGATGCGATCGGTGCGCGCTGTATACAGACGATTCCACCGGCGAGGGGATCGACAGCGGACAAACTGTCCGGAGTGCTTTTCCGTGGAACTCTTGACAGGTGAACCGATCAGCACGTAATGCGCGCAGGCGCATGTGGCGGGCTGTCGTGCGGTGGTATGAGGGATTTCAGTCGGTTCGAAGCATCATTCGGACCGGTCGACGGAGTTCCTTTTCGTGCCGTCCGGGAAGGCGGCTCTGGTCGAGGTTCCGCCCTGTGCTGGACAGCGAAAGTACGCTGACCGAAGTGCTCCGTCGCGAAGGGACTGTTCCACCGATGAGTGAAAACCTGACGCTGGGAGACCGTCTCCGTATCGCTCGTAAGACACGGAATCTGTCTGCCGCCCAACTGGCACAGAAAGCCGCGATCTCCCCCAGCTACGTCCAGAAGCTCGAGTCCGGCGCACGCAAAGCGCCGCCCTCGCTCGTACTGGCGCTGGCGAAGGCGCTCCACTTCGGCCCCGAAGTCCTGACCGGACAGCCGTACTACGGCGAGCCCGAGGCCGAGGACGGGGTGCATGCCGTCATCCCCGAACTGCGCCGAATCCTGCTCTGCTACGACACCCCGGACGACCTGGACATCGCACCGCGGCCCCTGCCTGTCCTCGCCTCCGAGGTCGATCAGGTGGCCACCCTGCGCAGGGACGGCCGCTACGCCCCCATGGGGCCGCTCCTCCCGGCTGTCATCACCGAGCTGTCGCACATCGCGCTGAGCGGCCGGAACGGCGAGCGGGAGCAGGCATTCGGTCATCTCGCCCGCGCGTACCGGGCCGTGAACTCCCTCGCCCACAAGATGGGGCACCACGACCTGTCAGGCACCGCACTCGAACGCGTCCGCTGGGCGGCGGACCGCTCCGGGGACCCGTTGATGCAGTTCACCGCCGGCTACCTCGTCGTCGGCGCGATGCTCCGGCAAGGCGCGTACATATCGGCACGCCGCAAACTCCTCGCCCTGCGCGCCGAGTTGGAGCGACTTCAGCCCGAGCGGTCCTACACGGACGACGCGCTCGCTGTGGACGGCGCGCTGCTGCTCAAGCTGGCAGTTCTTGAATCCCGGGAGAACAACCCGGACGGCGTCGACGAGTACCTGCGGGAGGCCGAGAGCGTTGCCCGGCTTGCCGGGAACCGCGACTCCCTTGCCTACGAGATGTCCTTCGGGCCGACCAACATCCGCATCCACGAAGTACACACGCTGATCGACGTGGGCGACGCCGGTCAGGCCCTGGCGCGACTCGCGCAGTGGTCCACGGCGCCAGGGCAGGAATGGGCGCCCCCGGCCTCCACGGTCGGCGAGCGCTCCAGCCACCACTTCATCGACGTGGCCTCGGCGAAGCTCGCTGTCGGCGATCGCGCCGGCGCCTTCACCGACCTGCGCAGGGCACGCAAGGCCGCCCCGAATCACACCCGCTTCCACCCGTCCGTACGTGAGACGTCGGCCGCGCTCCTGCGCATGGATACCCACCCGTCCAACGAGCTGGCGTCCTTCGGGCGATGGGCTGGCGTTACCACAACCTAAAGCGGACGTAAGGGAGTTCGGCGAAAAGCACCCCGGACAGTCTGTCCGTACGTGGTGGTGACCACGTGGAAGTGTCTCCTTACCGACGATGGTGAGGAGACACTTCCATGTCCGAGGACAGCCCCCGCTCGCCCGCGATTCCCCCGCGCTGGATACCGATCGGCGACGACCCGGAAGTCTGTCGCATCGGAGAGTGGTGGGACGTGGTGCGAGTGGCCGAGGGCATCGGTCATCGTGCGATCGCGCTCCTCCGGACGGACGGAGAGGCCGTCGGTCCGGTCGTCCTTGGCGACGAGGGCACGTCTCTGCGCATGTACTTCCTGATGCCGGTCGGCACGGCCTCCGCCTGGCAGGTGCCCGGCACCGTACCTCTTGGAATGAGGAGCCACCTTGTCGTCCCGCCGGTGGCGGCCGTCGAGCCCCCTGGGCTTCATTGGCTCGTTCTCCCCGCAGGGCCGCGCTTACTGACGCACCCCGCGACGCTGCGCCGGGCGATTGGCCGGGCTCGCAGGGAGCGGGGTGCTCTCGAAGGCACCGAGGAGTCGTGACCTGACTACTCCGAATCTCCCTCTTCATGCAGAGCGGAGCTGCTTCGGCATGCCCGAAAGCGAGCCCGGAAAGTCTTTATAAGTGCTGGTGAGAGTGGGGTTCCGCTCTTCGCGGAGCTGAGGTGTGGTGGTCGCGATTCCCACCGCGATCATCGGGAGGTCCTTGCTGTGGCACCGATTCTTTCTACCGCTGTGCTGTTGCTGCCGTTCGTGACGGCCGCCGGTCCGTTCGCGCTGTGTGAGGCGCGCGAGTGCGTGCGTCCCGGGCGGGGGCGTCACCGGCTTGTCGTGCGGGGGCGGCATGCGGCTCCGGCCCGGGGAGGCCAGCGATGAGCGTTCGGCGGTCTTCGGGTGTAGCCCCGAGGGTACTTCTCCGCTGGGGGAGTTGTAGCTCCGGCGCCCCCGCGCAGGCGCGGGCCGCGCTGCGGTGCGCTCTGGATCAACTCGGCTATGACGGCGAGGCGATCAGTGATGCGGTGTTGGCCGTGTCCGAGCTGGTCGCGAACGCGACGGAGCATTCGGTGGGCCCGTACGAGATGCGGCTGCGGCGTACGGCGGCCGAAGTCATCTGCGAAGTTGAGGACGGGGATCCTCGCATTCCGGAGCTTCCGGGGTTCCCGGTCGCCGCTCCGTTCGGGCCGGTGGAAGAAGACCGCGGGGGCGGATTGGATGCGCTGTGCGCCTTGCTGTCCGAGCGCGGGCGGGGGCTGCACATCGTGCAGGAACTCACCAAGGGGGCCTGGGGGTTCACCAAGGCCCGTCGTACGAAGGCGGCCTGGGTGGCGCTCCCGTTGCCGCCGGGCGGTGCGGCTTGTGGGCCCGTCCGGCCTGGCGGTGCGCGGGGAGGGGTGCGTCGCGACGACGGTGTGTGAGAGCGGCGTGAGGGGGCTTCGATACCCGGGGCGTGGGTTCGCTGAACCGCGAACTCCACGCCCGTACGGGTGATTTGGAGTGACAGCTCTCGGTTGTTCTTGGCGATATTCACACCTTAAGAGTGAAAAGGAGGTGATCGTTCCAGATTTCGTTTGCGTCGCTGCGAGCCTGGGGCATGACGGGTTCACCAGTGACGGTTTAGCCACTCTCGGTGATGAGTGGCTGGTGAGGCGGGGGTTTCATGAGCAGGACTGGAGTGCGCCAGGCAGCGGCTGCTGTGTCAGCCGCTGTGGTGTTGGGGCTCGGGGTGGGCGCGTGTAGCGAAAGCGCGCCCCGCGTGGAGGGCGTGAGCTCCTCAAAGGAAGAGAAGAGTGCGACGGGCAAACCGTCGGCCCCGCCCAGTGGGACCGAGCAGGCTGCCATCGCGGCGTACCGAGCGATGTGGGCCGATGCCGCGGAGGCGTCTCGCACATCGGATGCCAAGCATCCCCAGCTTGATGATCATGCGCAGGGCGACGCGTTGGACATGCTGCGGAACATGATGGATGAGGCCAAGGCGGACGGGGCCACGAGCCGCGGCGGTGTCCTTGTCGCGCCGTCGGTCGTGAAGTCGCAGCCTGCCGAGGTTCAGTTGCTGGACTGTGTGGACGGCACCAAGTGGGAACAGGTCAAGGCGGACGGAGTCGCCGATGCCCTGGCGGGAGCTCACTACCGTACGGAGGCCACTGTTGCTCGGGGCTCCGGCCCATGGAAGGTCTCCAAGCTCTACTGGGGGGAGGCCGGGACGTGCACGGAGTGAGGCGGTGCGCTGGGTCGAGCGGCGGAGTGGTGGCAGTAGTCGGCGCCCTGCTGGTGCTGACTACCGCTGTGCCCAGTTGGGCCGACAGCTCTGGCGGGTCTTTCATGGAGTACCGGGCCAGCATGAAGTGTCAGCGGGCCAAGTGCGGATTGAGCGCGAGCAGTAAAAGGCGCTCGCCTGCGGTGAAGGCGCTGACGAGTTCTTCGGCCCGGCGTGACTACACGCAAGGGGGCAAGGGGTCTGCTTCTGCTTCCGGCAGCGCGATGGACTTGGGTCGTCAGCCGGGCCAGTTGTACGGGCCTCGGGGCGTGCCTCTTGTGGGCCAGGTACCGGATGAGGTCGCTGCTGGGGAGGCGGGTCGCGAAGCGGAGGATGCGCCGGCTCCGCCGAACCCTGCGGTGGTGGCGCAGCAGGCGGTCCAGGAGTTGGTGTTGCCGAAGCCGGTGATTCGGATGAACCCCGATGAGAAGTTTGCGCAGTTGGTGCGGGTGCCGACGTGGATGTGGCTCGATCGGGGGGCATGGAAGCCGGTTTCGGAGACGGTGGCGGTACCGGGGGTGTCGGTTACGGCGAAGGCGACGCCGCGTTCCGCGACGTGGGTGATGGGGGACGGCACGACCGTGGTGTGCAAGGGGGCTGGGACGCCGTACTCGGCGAAGTTCGCGGCGGATGCGAAGTCCCCGGATTGCGGGCATACGTATCGGCGCTCATCGGCGGGGAAGCGGGGTGAGGCGTACGTCGTCTCGGTGACCGTGGGGTGGGACGTGGAGTGGCAGGGCGGGGGCGAGCAGGGTGTGGTGCCTGGGATGCAGACGCAGGCTCAGATGCCGTTGCGGGTGGCCGAGGCGCAGGCGCTCGTCACTTCCTAGCTTTCTGACCGCCCTGGTAGGGGCGGGTGTGGGACGCCCCTGTGGGGTGGCGTCCGTCTGATTCCTATTAAACAAGCGAGGTGGAGCGTGGGTATCTCTATGCCTTCTTCCAGGGCGAAGTCGGCTTCCATGAACGGGAGCGCGGGCGGCGCGAGAGCTGTGCTGGGGCCGCCACGAGCGGCGGGCGGCGGCCTTTCGGGCACGGCCGGTGGGCCGGTGGGGGAGCGGCGGAGGTGGCGGCCGGGACTGATCGCGCTCGGACTGGCCGGGGCGATTGCTTGCGCGGGTGGAGTGGCGTGGGTCGTGAGCAGTGCCGGGGAGCGGCAGCCCGTTTTGACGGTGGTGCGGCCGGTAGCGGCGGGGGCGGTGATCGAAGCCACCGATGTGGGTGTCGTACGGCTCGGGGTGGATGACGCGACGCAGGTGGTCCGGGCCGGTGAGCGCGGTGCGGTGGTGGGGCGGCGGGCGGTGGTGCCGTTGGTGGCTGGGCAGTTGCTGGCGTCCGGGCAGGTCGGGGATGCGGCCGAGTTTCCGGGGGCAGGGCAGGCGTTGGTGGTGATCGGGGCCGAGCCGGGGATGTTGCCTGCGGGGCTGGCGGCCGGGCAGCGGGTTGCGGTGGTGCCCGGGGCGGCACCGGGGGCGGGCGAGGCCACGTCGGAGGAGGCGGCGAAGGTGCCCGATCCGGTGCTGGGAGTGGTGCACGCGGTGAGCCGGCCCGAGACGAGCTCGGGGAAGGGCGCGGTGACCGTGCTGGTGGATGCCGGGGCCGTGCGGCGGGCGGCCCAGATGGCCGAGCCGCGAGTCGCGGTGCTCGGTGGCGGTGTGAAGGAGGTGTCGTGATGCGGAAGGTCGTGGCGTTGGGGGCGTTCAAGGGAGCCCCGGGGGTGACCACGCTCGCCATGGCACTGGCGGCGTCTTGGCCCTCCGAGAGCGAGGTGCGGCCGGTGGTGGTTGAGGCAGACGTGGCGGGTGGCGATCTCGCGGCCCAGTTTGGGCTCTCCGACATGGAGGGGTTGCTCGCCCTGGCCGCGGGTGCCCACCAGGGCGGTCAGGAGGACGAGCTCGGGGGTTGTGTGCAGGAGGTGGCCGGCGGGCTGCGGGTCGTGGTCGCGCCGACCGGCGGGGACCAGGCGCTGGCCAGCGTCGGTGAGGTGGTTGCGCGTCCGTCCGTACTGCGGGGCGGGGTCGACGACGAGGGCACCGTGCTGCTGGATCTGGGGCGGCTGGGAGGTCGTCCGTCGCGCGGGTTGGCGCGCGGTGCGGACCGGCTGGTGCTGGTGAGTCGGGGCAGCGTGGAGGCGCTGGCGCACGTGGCGGCGCGGGGTGAGTGGCTGGAGGGTGCCTCGTACGAGCTGGTGCTGGTCGGGCCGTGCCGGTTCAGCGAGGCGGACATCGCGGCTGCGCTGGAGGTGTCGCCGGAGCAGGTGCACAAGGTGCCGTGGGACGTACGGGCTGCCGCCGCGCTCGGTGGAGACGGGCAGCTTGGGCGGCGACGGTGGGTGCGTTCGTCGCTGACGCAGGCGGCCTCGGCCTTGGCCCACCACCTCGACGGCACGGGGAGCAGGTCGTTCTCGCGGGGACTGGGCGGAGAGCTGGCTCAGCTCCGGGCCAAGGTGCTGCCCGAGAGGACGGGTTCAGGAGCGGGTGCGCTGCAGGAACTGAGCAGCACGGGAGGGGCACAGTGACGGTCGAGATCGCCCTTGGTATCGCACACACCGTAGAAGCCTTCCGGGAGAACATCGCCGCCACGCTGACAGGGTTCGCCCACACCCGCAGTGAGGCCGGGCAGCCGGTGCAGAACGCCGGTGAGCGTAGGTCGCTGGCGCGGAAACTGCTGGCCGACGAGCTGTCCTCGTACAACCAGCAGCGGCTGCGGGCCGGCCAGCTCACCCTCACCGGCGAGGAGCGGGCGGATCTGGAACGGCAGGTGATGGAGGGCCTGTTCGGGCTGGGGTCCTTGCAGGAGCTGCTGGAGGACGACCGGATCGAGAACATCCAGATCAACGGGGCCGACCAGGTCTTCGTCCGGTACGCGGACGGCACGGAGGAGCAGCGGGCCCCGGTGGCCGCCTCCGACGGCGAGCTGATTGATCTCGTACGGCAGATCGCGGCGCGGTCGGGGCTGGAGGAGCGGCGCTTCGACCGCGGGTCGCCGAGCCTGAACATCTGCCTGCCGGACGGCTCACGGTTGTTCGCGGTGATGGCGCTTTCGCACCGGGTGGGGCTGACGATCCGCCGCCACCGCTTCAAGCGGGTCACCATGGACGACCTTGTCAACCGGCTTCAGATCTGCGACGAGCGGCTGGGGACGTTCTTGACTGCTTTGGTGCTGGCGCGGAGGAACATCATCGTCGGTGGCGGTACGAACGTCGGCAAGACGACTCTTGCTCGCGGCCTCGCCTCCGTCATCCCCGCGCAGGAGCGTTTGGTGACCATCGAGGACACCTTCGAGCTCGGGCTGCACGAGGACACCGTCGCCCATCCGAACGTCATGGCGCTCCAGGCGCGGGAAGCGAATCTGGAGGGTGAAGGGGCTGTCGATCAGGCGGAGTTGGTGCGGTGGGGGCTGCGGATGTCGCCGGACCGGGTGATCGTCGGGGAGATCCGGGGTCCGGAGGTGGTGCCGATGTGCAACGCCATGAGCCAGGGCAACGACGGCTCGCTCTCCACGATCCATGCCTCGACCTCACGCGGGGTGTTCACCAAGCTTGCCGCGTACGCCGCCCAGTCCCCGGAGCGGCTGTCCCTGGAGGCCACGAATCTGCTCGTCGCCTCTGCCGTGCACTTCGTCGTCCACCTCGGCTGGGATGCCGAGGGTCGACGTGCCATCGACTCCGTACGGGAGGTCGTGGACGCGGACGGCACGCAGATCATCTCCAACGAGGTCTACCGGCCAGGCCCCGACGGACGCGCCGTGCCCGCAGCGCCGCTGCGCACGGAAACCTTCGACGACCTGGTGGACGCCGGGCTTGATGTCGCACTGTTGCGCGGCGAACGCTGGGGGAGTACCTCATGACCCAGAACATGCTGAGCGGGCTGCTGCTCGGAGCGGGACTCGCGCTCTCCGTGGGACTTGTCGTCCTCGGCGTACAGCCACGAGCGAGTGGGGAACGGGTCGCACGGAGGCGGCAGTTGCCCTTCCGGGCGAGCGGGCGGCAGTGGGCTGTGGCTGCGGTGGTGGGTCTGCTGGTCGGGGCGGCCACCGGGTGGCCGGTGGCTGGCATCCTTACCTTCGTCGGCGTGCTGACGCTGCCGAACCTGCTGGTCGGGGACCGGCAGGCGGCGGCCCAAACCGAGAAACTGGAAGCCCTCGCACTGTGGGCGGAGATGCTCCGCGACACCCTGTCGGCTGCGGCTGGCCTGGAGCAGGCCATCCTGGCCACCGCCCCTGTCGCCCCGCAGGCGGTGCAGGAAGAGACTGCTCGGCTGGCCGCCCGGATCGAGGACGGGCAGCCGCTCGGTGAGGCGCTCCGTACCTTTGCCGCAGAGGTCGACGACGCGACCTGCGACATGGTGACCGCTGCCCTGGTGATGGCCGCCGAGCGCCAGGCCCGTCAGCTGGCCCCACTGCTAGGGCAGTTGGCGGCGGCGACGCGAGAGCAGGTGACGATGCGGCTGCGAACCGAAGCCGGACGGTCTCGGGTGCGGACCTCGGTACGCGTGATCACAGTGACCACGCTGGGCATGGCGGGCGGCCTGGCCGTTCTCAACCGCGCCTATCTCGACCCGTACTCCACGGTGACGGGGCAGATCGTACTGGCCGGGGTGGGCGGATTGTTCGCGGTGGCGTTCTGGTGGCTGATGAAGATCGCCACCCTGGAGGAAGATCCCCGCATCCTCAAGGGTGTTCGGTCCGCTGCCGGCACGGAGGTGGTGGCCCGATGACAGCCCTGCTGCTCGGCCTCGGACTCGGCGGCTTCCTCGTGCTGGTGGCGTACGGACTCAACCCGCCACGTCCCTCCCTCGCCGAATCACTTGCCCGGCTCGGCCGACCGTCGGTCGTACCGCCGCCTTCGGCTGCTTTGGGCGGGGAGGGGTGGGCGCGCCGCTGGGGGCGTAGGGGCGTGCCCGCGCTGCGGGCGTGTGGGCTGCCGACCGCGAAACTGCGCAGGGACCTGCTCGTCGCCGAGGTGCCGGTCGAGCAGTTCCTGGCGGAGAAGGCTGCGGCCGGGGTGGTCGGCTTCCTCGTGCCGAGCGTGTTCTCGCTGGTGGTGTGGGCGCTGGCGGGGAGCGGGTTGGACTGGCAGCTGTCGGGGGTTGGTTCGCTGGTCTTGGGGGCGGTGCTCTTCCTCGTCCCGGACTTTTCGGTACGGGCCACTGCCACGCGGCGGCGCAAGGAGCTACGGCATACCCTGTCGGTCTTCCTCAACCTCGTCGTGATCGCCCTGGCAGGCGGTGCCGGAGTCCACCAGGCCCTCGCCGACGCTGGAGCCAACCCCCAGGGCTGGGCCGCCGCCCAATTGCGCCGGGCACTGACCGCCTCGGAAGTCGGCCGCACGAACGTGTGGCAGGAACTGGGCGAACTCGGCTCCCGCACCGGGGTGCGCGAACTCGTCGAGCTGGCCGCGACGATCTCCCTCGCCGGCAGCGAGGGCGCCAAGGTCCGTATCTCGCTGGAGGCCAAGGCCTCTGCCATGCGCACCCGTGCCCTCACCGAGGCCGACGGGGCCGCCCAGTCCGCGACCGAGCGGATGTCGCTTCCCGTGGTCGTCCTCTTCGGCGGCTTCCTCGTCTTCATCGGCTACCCGGCGATGCAGAACGTGCTCACCGGACTCTGAACCCCCATCTCACGAAACTGGAGTTGGACATGACTTACCGCACTCTTGCTGCCCGCACCCGTATCTGGGCACGCAAGGCCCGCGCGCGGATGGCCGATGACGCCGGGTACTCCACCGAGGCGGTCATCGTCACCGCGCTGCTGGCGTTCCTCGGTATCGCCGTGATCGGCGTCATCGTCGCCAAGGTGATGGCCAAGGCGAACGGCATCGATCTTGGCTGACACCCGCCGCACGCGCACGAAGCGGCGCATGCGTGACAGGGGAAACGTCAGCACGGAAGCCGTGCTCACCGTGCCCGTGCTGATGGTGCTGCTGCTCTTGGTCGTGCAGTTCGCCCTCGCGCTGCATGCCCAGCACATCGCCCAGACGGCCGCCTCCCGGGCGCTGGCCGCAGCCCGTGCCCAGGGAGCCTCCTCGGCCGCCGGAAACGCCGACGCGGCGGCGGCGCTGCGCCTGCTCGGCGGCCGGGTGCTTCGCGCCCCGTCGGTCAAGGTCACCCGCAGTGCGGAGAGCGTGACGGCGGCGGTGGAGGGCGACGTGACTGTGGTGGTCCCGGGGCTTCATCTGCGGGTCACGGGACATGCCGCAGGGCCGGTTGAGAAGTGGAGCGTGGCCCCATGAACCGTTTTGCACGTGAGCGCGGGAAATGGCGGGAACGAGGGTCGGCCACCACGGAACTCGTCGTGATGGCACCGTTGTTGATCCTGCTGGCGCTGGTGGCCGTCGCCTTCGGCCGCCTCGCCGGAGCCCGCCTTGATGCCGACGAAGCCGCCCACCAGGCGGCCCGCGCCGCCTCTCTGGCCCGCACCGCCGACCAGGCGCGCGGCGATGCGCTGCGTGCCGCCCGGGCCAGCCTGGCCGGCGCCGGAGCCTCCTGCACCGGCCTGCGGATCGCCTCCGCGCTGGGCGGCCTGGAACCCGGCGGAACGGTGCGGGTCACGGTGACCTGCCGGGCCGACCTCGACGTACCCGGCATGCGGAGCATGGACGTCACTTCGACATCCACCTCCGTGGTGGACCTGTACCGAGGGAAACCCAGTGAGTTCAGCCCAACTGACGCTTTCTCAATCCCGATGCAACGCAGGGAGGTGCAGCGATGACTCTACGTGGAGTCGCGGGTTCCCCGCCCTGGGCCAGTTCCGTGTGCCTTGCGGGTGCTGACAAGTTGGTTCCTGAGCCGCCTGTTCTCGTCAAGGAGCCGTTGGCTCTCCGCGATCAATTCACGAGCTGTCCGCAACAGCTCACAGACGTACTCGGACGTATCGTTCACCCGCTCATTCGGCGCATCCCGTCCCGAGTCGCTCGCCACGAGGAAGGTCTGCCCGAAATCGATGTTGCGATGCCGGTCTCGGAGACGATGCCCTCAGACTCCGCCTTCTTCGGCATCTTGAGTTCCGCCGACCAGCCCGTCGTCCGGTTTGGTTTGATCGAGGATGCTGCGGTATCGCAGTGCGGAATCGATGCCGATGCCGAAGAAGTCGCAGAGACGCCGTACGTCGCCACCAGTGGCGTAGATCTCCTGGAGAATGCGGTCGTCGCGCAGGGACTGCGCGGTGATGTTCAGCATGCGCCAGGGGAACTGCTTGCTGACCGGCTTGGTCCGGGCTTGGGTCTTGTTGCTCACGAACAGATGCGGGTTGTTCGTCTGTGGCCACTTGCGCGCGCGGTGGTCGAGGTATGCGGCCAGCCGGGTCTTGACCGGGGCGGCAAGCGGAATGACGCGCGGTCCGAGCCGAAGACGGCCGTCGACAATGTCGGTCAGTGCCAGCTCCTGCAGCTCCCGCCCGTTCAGAGCGTGGAAGGCCACCAGGGCGACCGCGAGAGCGCACGCAGGGTCCGGGGAGTTGAGCGCGTCACGGATCTTCTGGGTGTCGAGCGGCAGCGGGACGGTTACGTTGGGCCGGGTGGCCTTCATCCCGCGCAGCGGGTTCGTGAAGACCCGCCGGTGTGCCTTGAGCACGGTGAACAGCGAGCGCAGGCCCAGTTCGGCGAAGATCCGGTTCGAGCCCCTGGCCGGCAGGGCTCTGATGACGTCTTCGGCAGTGATCTCGGCGAACGATTCGTGGCCTTGCTCGGCCCAGGCTCGCCAGATCGGCGACATGCCAGCGATGTGGATGTGGATGGTTTCCACGTTCCGGGCCCGGCGCCTGGGGGCCGTGCTGCTGCCTCGAAGCATGGTGTCGAACCACAGTTGAAGCTGGTCGGTCATGGCGTCGGGCAGATCTTCGGTGTGCTGGGCGAAGTAGCGCTCGACCGCCAGGGTGCGGTCGTCCTCAAGCAGGCCGACAACGTCCAGGACCTCCAGGGTCGAGAGTACGGTGGCGCCGTAGCGGATGGCGGCCAGGACGTCGCTGCTACGAATCTTGGTGCTCGGGGTGTCGTGGAGGGCGTCGAGGAGCTTGAGGGTGTGGGCGACGCCGTTGACCAGCCGCTTGCTCCAGCCGTGCTGCCGAGCGTGATCGCGCAGCATCTCATCACAGTGCCGCAGCAGCGGCGAATCCTGAGCCAGGGCCCGCTTCTTGATCGCTCCTTTGCCTGGCGGCATGCGGAACAGCAGCAGCTGGCGGTGACTGACAAGGGTCAGAGGTTCGGAGGACGGCGGCAGTCTGCGGCGGTGGCGCTCGCGGGCGATGCGTCGCCGGTGAGCACCGGTGGTGTCGTACTGCAGGTTGGCGAAGAACAGTTGCTGCCCATGCTGGTTGGTCACGGGGAGGTTGATGGCGCGGTCAGGCTCCTGGAGGCGTCGGGCGTTTTCCCAGCACAGGCGGCAGGCTCCGGAGCCGTTGACGTAGGTGACGCGTGCGCAGAAGGCACAGGCGCCCACCGGGTAGTGACCGCGCCACCAGCGGCAGGTCCAGCAAAGCCAACTGTGGCGACGGTAGACACCCCAGGCCAGGCAGCCGTGGCAGGCACCCAGGTAGAGCGGGGCTCCGGGGTGGCAGCGCTCGCATCGGCCCTGGCTGAAGTAGGACTCGCGAGCTCCGCAGGTTCGGCAGGGCGGCGGGGTGAAAGGCCCGCCGGGAAGGCATGCGTAGCAGAAGTCGACGCGCGGATTCGTCCAGGCGGCTCGATGGACCTTGCAGGACGGGCACTTGGGTGGCGGCGGTGTGACGCTCATAGCGGTGGCTCCGATCGCCTGTTGCCAAAGCGCGGCGCGACGACCGGTGGCGCGGAGGAGGCGGAGGCGGCTTGCTGCCGGTCCGGCCGACGCTCGGCCACTTTGTTCGGTTCGCGGATCAGCAGCTCTGACGGCTCGCAGTCCAAGATGGCGCAGATCACGTCCAGTTCGTCCAGGCGGACGATGTTGGGGGTGCCTGTCCAGAGTTGGGACATCTTGCCCGCGCTGATCTCGACGCCGGCCTCCGCGAGCAGGCGCCGCATCTCGGTCGACTTCCAGATGCCGCGCTCGGCAGCCTTCATGCGCAGGTTCCACCGCACGTTGTCACATCTCCTCGAAGCGGGTTTCCAGCCGCTGGTTGGCCTCGGTCCACGCCCGTTCAATGTGCTCGCTGTGGACGTGGATGTAGCGGGTCGTAGTCGAGAGCCATTCGTGACCGAGCAGCTCCTGCAGGGCCTTGAGGTCCATTCCCTCGGCGTACAGCGACGAGGCGCAGTAGTGCCGCAGCACGTGCGGAGTCAGACGGCCGGCCCAGCCGGGCAGCCACGTGTTCGTCACCGCGGCCAGGCTCTTGCGCAGCGGGTCGGCGGTGACACGCAGGCAACCGCCGAAGTCCGGGTCACGTCGCTCACTGGGCAGCAGGGGTGCGTCCGGGTTGGACCAGTCGCTGCCGAACTGGTGCCGTACATCGCCGAGCCACCAGTCGATCAGGTGGTCCGCGCCATTGATCGCAGGGATCAGGCGAGGTTTGGGGCCGCGGCCGCGGCTGCCCTTGCCGTGTCGCACATGCAGTTTCCCGAAGGCACCCAGATCCGGACGCCAGTCCCGGATGTCGAGCATGACCGACTCGTTGATCCTCAGGCCGAGCCGTCGCCACAGGGATGCCGCGAAGTAGTCACGGGCCGCGGGCAGATACTTGCGAGCCTCCGTGATCGACGTACGCCAATGGCCGAAGAGCAGATCCATCTCCGTCTCGGAGGGCGGCACTCGCACATCCGCGTACAGCGGGCTCCGCGGCCGGTTGTACTCGTCGATCGGTTGCTCGACGACGCAGCCCGTCAATGCGTGGACATCGCCCTGGTAGCGCCTGATCAAGAAGTCGTAGAAGCAGGCCAGCAGCCCAGCCTTGCCGGCGCGGGTGCTGTGCGCATACCCGGCGAGGCGCTGCTGAGCGAGGAACCGATCCGCATCGTCGCAAGACGCAGTCCATATGGGCCCGTTGAGGAACCGCGCGAATTCGAAGATCACGGCCCGTGCATTGCCGATGTGGCTGTCCGAGAGATTCGCGGCGGCCATGGCGATGGCGTACTGGTCGACGATCTCCTGCTCGAAGTCCTCGACATCACGCGGCGTCCGCAGCGCACGCGCGGAGGAGAGGTTGCGGACCACGGCCAGACTCATCGACCACTCCCTTCACCAAGAGCGACGTCCTGTCGATACTACCGACTGAACTTCACTGTGGATGATGGAACTTCAAAACTCGTGCCCGCCATCAGGACCCCCAAAGGAGCTGGGAACCCTTGCCAGCTATCCCGCGAGGCCAGGAACGAACCCACGGCCCTACAGGCAAGAGCTCTTGGGTTCGCGAATTCTGAAGTGCCCTGGAGCGCGAACCGAAGTGCGGGAGGTGAGCAATGAGCGTGTGGGGGTGCTTGGGTTCACGTTCCGTCGCGTCCTTGGCGGGCGGCCCGGGCTGTGTTCCAGACGGTCTCGAACTCGTCGGCGGTGAGTTCCTGCGGCTCGTGGTCGTCCCACTCGTGGACGGGGACCTCTGCGGTGGTGCCGAAGGTTGCCTCGTAGTCGCCGCTGGTTCCGGCCCGCTGGGCAACTTCCCACTCGGCCAGCGAGGCTGCGGTGATCGCCTTCGCGGACGGCCCTTGGAATTCGACCTGACGGGTGACCCAGCCGTCGGCGCTGGCCTCGAAGTAGAACCAGACGTCTTCCTCGGCCCAGTATCTGCGGAACCAGCGTGTCATGGCGTCATTGTCCGCGACGTAGAGGTGGTCACGGGCTCACAGGTCCTGGGTCCAGGCTCCTGCGGGGTGTTCGTCGGGGTGAAGGGACAGCTGGGGCTGGCGGGTGGCCAGGTCGTCTCCGCCGTCCTGCCAGGGGAAGGCTCCGTCGCGGTTGGGCCACAGGACCTGGAGGAACGGGAACGGGGGCTTGCGGTAGAAGTCGATCGCGGTGCCAAAGAACGCTCTGTACCAGCGGTAGTCGACTGTTTTGAGCACGATCGGGACGCTGGCGATGTCGTGTCGTTCCTGGTCGGTTTCCAGGGGCTGTCCTTCGACGGCCTTCTGGGCGAGGCCGTTGAGGAGCGTCTGCATGAGATGGATGTCCAGGCCGAACATCGCCAGTTCGGGTATCCGGTGGCGGTGCCACAGGCCGATGGTGAAGGCCCAGCCCGGCCCCTGCTCGTCCGCGGGGATCATCACGATCTGCCAGCCGGACTGCGCGACGGTGCCGATGGTGGCCTGGGTGCGGGAGTCCAGTGCGCCAATGTTCTGGCAGACGACGCAGTGGCAGGCGGTGTGGTCGGTGGGCATGGCCGTGAGGCTAAGGGACGGGGCTGGCCTGGTGTTCGGCGGGAGGGGTCTTGGTCATGGGGGCGGGGTGGGGTCGGTGAATCCGGGGTGGTCGACGACGTTGGTGTAGCGGAGGCTGGCGCTGATGGACAGGCCGAACATGTCGTGCAGGCGCCGCGCGTCGCCGCGGCTTGCCAATGCCTCGGCGAGGATTCGGTCTTCGCGGATGGAACGGCAGCTAACGCCAGGCCCGAGGAGCAGCTTGATCCAGCGGATCCCGACGCTGCGCAGTTCCATGGCGCTGCGCCGGTTGACGAACAAATGCGGGTTGGCAGTGGTCGGCCAGCTGGTGTTGCGGTAGTCCAGGTAAGCCGTGATGCGCTCACGGACCGGGTCGGCCAGTGGGATGTTGCGGCCGTCGATGTGGAGCCACCCGGCGCTGACGCCGATGAGTTTGAGGTCGCGCACCTGGCCTGTGTGCAGTCCGTGGAAGGCGACGAGGGCGGTGACCGCGGCGCGGGCGGGGTTGGACAGATCGAGCAGGGCTCTGATGGCGGCGGTCTCCAACGGGAGAGGCTCGCGCGCGGGGTGGTATGGCAGGTGCATCCGATAGGTGGGGTCGGCGAACAGTACGTGGTCCTGCTTGAGCAGTTGGAACATCGAGCGGAGCCCCTGCCCGGTGCGGGAGGGATGGTCGCTGGCAGCCAGGGCAGCGGCGACGAGGTCTCGGGTGACGGTCCGCAAGGTGATGTGCCCATCGGCTGCCCAGGTCTTGAGGGTCGGCAGGGCCCAGGAGAAGTGCAGTCGGATGGTGACTGTGCTGCGAGGTCGCCTTCTGGGGGGTTTGCTGCGGCCGTTGGCCATGACGTCGTACCAGATGCGGACTTCGTTTGTCATCTGCTCGGGGAGTCCGGACAGACGTGTCTGAAACCAGCGTTCCAGTGTGTTTTCGCGGTCGTCGATGAGCAAACCCGCCTCGTCCAGGACGGCAGCGACGTGCTTCGATGTCAGATTGATGTCAGCGAGGAACTCCAGGCTGGTCAGCGGGATGGGAGTGCCTGGAGAGTCCTGCATGCCCAGCACGATGCGGAGGCCTGCGCGGCAGCGCATCCTGACCGCTGGGCTCCAGCCCAGTCGTGCGGTTCGCTGATCGGCGAGATTCCACAGCCGCAGCAGCAGTGCGCTGTCTGCGGGCCAGGGAAAGTCCTTCTGCCGCAGCTTGGTGTAGTCCCGTTCAGCGTGGAACAGGGTCGGCCGTTCGTAGCGGGAGGAGATGGTGTAGTCGTCGAGGGTTTGGGGGAACAGCAGCGGCTGATCGAGCAGCGCCTTGTGCTGCTTCGTCATGCGCGGGGGGACCAGCGGGGGCGCGGCGCGGGTGCGCTGCTCGGCCTGTCGGGCCGTGCGCGAGGAACCCTTCTGCCAGGTGATTCCGGCGAGAAACAGCTGCTGGCCGTAGCGGTTGGCTTCTACGGGATCAAAGCGCCCGAGTACGGAACTCATACTGCGGGCGTGGGCGAAACACAGTCGGCAGATGCGGTGTTGCCGGTGGAGGTGAGCGACGGTGCCGCAGGTCTGGCAGGCTGCCCGTTCCGGGTTCGCCTCGCGCCAGGCGTGACAGGCTTGGCAGAGCCACTGCCACTTACGGGTGGTGCCCCAGGCCAGGCAGTGCGGGCAGGATTCCACCGTCGGATCTCCGTAGAGATGGCAGCGTCGGCACTTGCCCGTATTGAAGTAGTCCAGCGACCCGCAGACCAGGCAGGGCGGCGGGGTGACCGGTCCGCCAGGCCAGCAGCCGAAACAGTAGCCGGTGTTGAGGATGGACTCCGGAACCGCACGGCAGACCATGCACAGACGGGTGAAGGACCGGCTCACAGCGGGGGCCTGGAGCGGGGCCTGCCCGGGGCCGGCACCACGTTTGCCGAACGGTCCGGGCCATCACCTGCGGCACGCACGGACGGCTCTTCGTCACGAGCGGCCACGATTCCGGTCCGCACCAGCAGGTCGCTCGGCGTGCAGTCCAAGACCGCACATAGCACCTCAAGATCATCCAGCCGGATGGTAGTGGGAGTCCTGGACCAGAGCATCGACATCTTGCCCGCACTGATCTCCATTCCGGCCTCGGCCAGTCGGCGGCGCATCTGGCTCGCCTGCCAGATGCCTGCCTCCGCAGCCGTCATCCGCAAATTCCACTGCACCGCGTACTCCTCCCGGTCACACCTGCAACCGCTGCGCGGTCCGGTCATTGGCCTGTGCCCACTGGTTCTCGATGTGCTGAACCGGCACATGGATGTAGTGCGACGTCGTCGACAGCCAGTTGTGCCCGAGCAGGTCCTGGATGGCCTTGAGATCAACGCCGCGCTCGTACAGCGCCGAGGCGCAGTAGTGCCGCAGGCCGTGCGGGGTCAGCAGGCCGTTCCAGTCGGGCAGCCACTGACGCACCGCGCCAGCCAGACCCGAGCGCAGGGCATCGGTGCCGATCCGGGAGCACGCTCCGGTGAGATCGTCGCGCCGCTCGCTGGGAAACAGCGGAGCGTCCGGGTTCGTCCAGTCGTCGTCGAACTGGTGGCGCACATCGGAGAGCCACCAACTCATCAGCGCGTCAATGCCGTCGATGGCAGGGATGAGACGGGTCTTCGGCCCGCGCCCGCGACTTCCCTTAGCGAAACGGATGTGCAGCTTGCCCCAGTTCCCGAGGTCCGGACGCCAGTTACGGATGTCAAGCATCGCCGTCTCACGAATCCCCAGTCCGCCGCGGCGCCACAGCGAAGCCGCCATGTAGTCGCGCGCCGCCGGAAGGTACTTCCGTGCCTGCGGAAGAGCGCCAGCCCACTGCGTGAACAGCGTCTCCACGTCCGTGCTGCTGGGCGGGACGCGGACACGGGAAAGGTTGGCCCGCGCCGGACGGTTGAACTCGTCAATCGGCTGCGTCATCACGCAGCCCGTCAGCGCGTGAACATCGCCCTGGTAGCGGCTGATCGCGAAGTCGTAGAACCGGACCATCGCCCCGGCGTAGCACTGGACGGTGGCGGGCCTCAAGTGCCGTTCACGACGCAGGAACACCAGATAGCGGTCGGCGTCCTCCACCCCGAGAGCCCACAGCCGACGATCACCAAACCGTACGAAGTCCACAACCGCACGGCAGTTGAACTCAACCGTGCGATCTCCCGCTCCCGTCGCCGCGAGAGCCAGCGCGTACTGGTCGACGATCTCCTGCTCGAAATCCTCGAAGTCGACGGCCGATTGCAGGACCCGTGGCGAGGCGAGGTTCCGCACGACCGCCAAGGTCATGACCGCTCCAGTTCACCAGTTGAGTCCATGTTTCAGGATTATCGGAATCGCTTCATGATTCATGGAGGTTCGTCATGTTCCTCACTCCATTGAGTGAACCCCCTGACCAGGAGTTAGGTACGGCCTGCCGCAACGGCCTCACACGAACCTGCGACTTTTCCGACAGGAGTGGAGACATGACACGCACCGCCCCGCTGCGCTCGCGGCGAGAGCGGGTACGGCGGCACGAGGACTCGGGACAGGTGACCGCCGTAGTCGTGGTGTCGGTGGCCGGGCTGTTCCTCTTCGCCGGACTCGTCATCGACGGAGGCCTCGCCCTCGCCGGGAAAGTACGAGCCGCCGACACCGCGCAGGAAGCCGCCCGCGCCGCCTGCCAGAAGGTCGACCTGGAGTACCTACGGGCCGCCCGCCGCATGCGCCTTGAACCCGGCCCCGCGAGTGCCGCCGCGCATGCCCGGGTCGCTGCGGCCGGGGACAGTGCGCGGGTGGCGGTACGGGATGCGGAAGCCGAGGTGACGGTCACTCATGTCCAGCCCACCCAGGTGCTGTCCCTGGTCGGCCTCGGCTCGCTCACCACCACCGCCTCGGCCACCGCACATATCCAGCGGGGCACCAGCACTCCGTGGGGCGAAGCGGGGGAGGGCGGCCCGTGACGGTCCTTCGGCGGGTGCGGGGTTTCGTACGGTTCCTGGGAGCGGCCGGAGCCCTCGTGGCGGCGGTCGGGGGCATCCCCTATGTCCTGGTGGTCGCGGTCGGTGTGCCGTGGCCCGAGCAGATCGCCTCGATAGAGGACCTGCTCACCCGGCTCGGACAGCCGGCCAGCGACCCGTTCGTCATGAAGACGCTTGCCCTGGTCGGATGGGCCTGCTGGGCCTACTTCCTGGTCACCCTGGTGCGCGAACTGTGCTGGGTGGTCGTGAAGTTGCCCGCCCTGCTGCGCGACGCCACCCTGCTGCGCCGGCACACCGCGACCCTTCCCGCCCACCGAGCCGCCGCCGCGCTGCTGGTCGGCTCGGTCCTGCTCGGACTGTGCGGCATCGGACGTCTGTCGGCCGCGCCTGTCGAACCGTACGTCGTGGCCTCCCTGGCTCAGCCCGTGGCGGTCACTGCGCCCCAGGAGGTTTCGGCCGCCCCCGCCGTGCGGGCCGCGCAGCCTGCGTACACCTCGTACACCGTGCTGCCCGGCGACACCCTCTGGGACCTCGCCGCACGCCACCTCGGCGACCCCCTGAAATGGCCGAGGATCTATCAACTCAGCTGCACCATCCGCCAACCCGGCGGGCAGCTCCTCTCCGACCCCGACCTGATCCTGCCCGGCTGGCAACTCCACCTGCCCATCCAGACCGCACCACCCCTCCCGGCACCCAGCCGCCCACCGGCCCCCTCCGGTCAGCCGCCCCGGACAGGCGACCCGAACCCCGCACCTGCTCCGGCGGCGCCTCCACCCGCACCATCCCCTTCGCCTGCGGGGCAGGGCGGTGCGCACAAGGCGGCGCCGCCCGCCACTGCAGGGGAGGAGACGCGCCGACCGGTGACCATTGGACTCGGCGCCGCCTCCCTGATCGGCATCACCACTGCAGCGGGCATTGCCGCCGCACTCGGGTACGCGCGGCGGCATACCGCACGCCGCCGCACCCCCAGCCTCACCGCCCTCGCCGAGCCGGTGATGGACGAAGGGCCGCTGCTGGCCGAGTCGGTGAAGGTGAGCAACCGGGCCTACCTCGCCTCCCGGGCCGCCCGCCACTACACCCCCGACGGCCTGCCCCGCCGCACTGCCCCCGCCGAACCCCAGCCGCCCGGCACCGTCACTCTCGCCGAGCTCGGAGGGCAAGAAGTCCTTGTGGACGTCCTCGCGATCCCCGGGGGAGTGCACCTCTGCGGGGACGGTGCTCGGGACGCTCTGCGGCATTTGGTGATCGCCATCGCGGCAGCGGCCGAACGCGTACGGCCCGCAGGTCCCCGCGTACGCCTGATCGTTCCGGCGCCTGCGCTTGCTCAACTACTCCCCGGGACAGGTGAGGTGGGCCCGGCGTGGGAGGTCGCCCCGTCGGTCGGTGCCGCGCTCGACGCTGCCGAGCACTCCCTGCTGGAACACGCCCGCCACCAACAACGCCACGATGCGCCGACGGAAGACGCCGGGCCCGCGCTCCACGTGCTGCTGCTCGACGGTGCGGATGACGCGGACATTCGCCGCCTGGGCGTCCTTGCCGCTCGTGCCGCACCCGGCCAACTGGCCGTCGTCGCCTGCAGCAACACCAGCCCAGGGGCCTCGTGCCACCGCCTCGCTGTCGCTGCGGACGGCACGGCCAGCGGCGACCTTAACCCGCTGAACAAGGCGACCCTGTTCCTCCTCGCCGCCGAACCTGCGTCCGACCTGCTGGCCACCCTCACCCGGGCACGCGGCCACCACACCCCCCGCACCGCGGCGCAGACGGACCCCGGTGACGAGACCCCGGACGCGGCTCAAGCACCTGGGCACAGCACCGGCACTGGGCGGCAGCCCGCATTGGCACCCTCACCGGCGGTGGCATCGGTGACGACATCGGTTTCCGAGCCCCCGCAAGAGCGGGGAGGAAATGCTTCCGCGCGCACAGTTCACCTTCGGCTCTTCGCGGGATTCTCCCTTTCTGTACGGGAAGAAGAATGCGCGCTCACCGAAACCCGGAAAGAAGAAACCCGGGAATTCCTCGCCCTCCTTGCCGCGCACCCGGCCGGGCTGCGCGGCGAGGAAATCGCCGAAAAGATGCAGATCTCCGGCAGTGCCACGGAGGTACACCGGCGGGTGGCCAACCTGCGTCGCAATGCCCGCCGGATTCTTCGGGACGCCACCGGCCAGCAGGAAGTCGCCTTCGTGGTCCCCCACGGGCAGCGCCACCGCCTCGACCCGCAGCACCTTACGACCGACGTCGCCCTGTTCACCGAGGCCCTCCAGCAGGCGGTCGCCGCCGACTCCCCCTACGGGCGCGCCGAGGCCCTCCAGCGCGCGGCCGACGTCTACACCGGGCCGCTGTGCGACGGCGCCGACTATCTCTGGGCCATCGACCTGCGCGAAGCCCTGCACCGCCGTGCCGTCGACGCCCTGGCTCTCCTCGCCGACCACACCGCCCAGCACTCCGCCGACCCCGAACCCGCCCTCGCCCTCCTCAACCGGGCCGCCGACCTCGACCCCACCAACGAACACCTCTACCAGCGCATCATCCAGCTCCAGCTCACCCTCGGCCGCGACGACGCAGCTCACCGCACCCTGCGCCTCCTCACCACCCGCCTCGCCGACATCGACGCCAGCCCCGACCCCGTCACTCTCGCCCTGCTCCAGACCCCAGCGCCCGCGAAACCTGCTCCTTCACGGGGAGGAACTGGCCGCCGCTGAGTGCTCCGGTGCAGGTGAAACGGCTGCTGGCCACTCCGCAGGTGAAAGTGATGGGGTCTGGCGAAGATCCAAAAATGTCTTGTCCCACCCCCCCGTCCTGCCTGGCGTCCTGTCACGGGGGCCCGTTCCGGGGTCCTGCTTGGATAGGAGCACCCCCGCACCCGTATCGCCCCAGGTCACGGCCCGGTCTGCCAGCGCGGACCGGGCCAGCCTGCATATCGGTACAGGTATGTGTCCCGATCTGCCGGCGGCCCCACCCCCCGGCCCGGTTCACTTCCCGTACGTCTCATCTCCTGCTGCCCGCTCACTTGCATTCCTGCTTCTCTGCCCTCTGCTTTCCTCTCCTCCCTTCCTTCCTCCTTCCTTCCCTGCCCCGGCCGGCCTTGGACCGGATCCCGGGGGAGGCGGTGCCCCGGCGGAGCCGAGGGTGCCGCCGTGCCGGGCCGCCGTGCCGGGCCGCCGTGCCGGGCCGCCGTGCCGGGCCGCCGTGCCGGGCCGCCGTGCCGGGCCGCCGTGCCGGGCCGCCGTGCCGGGCCGG
>NZ_JBITDM010000031.1:41434-69346 GCF_044454195.1 Streptomyces sp. NPDC051561
CCGTGCCGGTGGAGTTGGATTCGTGCGCGTGCTCGAATTTTTCGGGGGTGCCGGCGTTTTCGAGGGGTGCCGTGGCCTGGGATTCGGTCGTGGCCGGGCAGGGTCACGACGCTTCACGTCGCGCATTTCCGCATTCACGATAAATGCGGTCGTGAATTCGCGAGAATTCCAGCATTATCAAGGCGGAATTCATATTGAGGCGTCGCCTGGGTCGAGCTATATTTGAATTGTTCCCGGGGAAACCCGGAAATGTGAAACCTGAAAGGCAACTCCTCCGGTAAAGGCTCACGGGTGGAGTGCGCCCAAAAGGCGGCCAAATTCACGGTAAATGGATTCGCCGCCCCGCACGCAGAAAGGCCCTGTGATGACGACTCCTCCCGCCGCCGCGCCCCCGGGTGCCCCGCCCCCCGCCACCCCTCTCACCGCGCCGCCCTCCGCCCCGGGCACCGGTGTGCCTGTGCCACCGCAGGCGGGCCCCTCGCCCGCCTCGCCCGGTGGCAAGGCCCGGCCGGGTGAACTGCGGGCGAGGATCGCCCAGGTGCTCGCTGGCGATGACCGCATGACGTTCACGGTGACCGAGCTGGCGAAGGCGCTGGGGCATTCGGGCGGGGCGGTCGGCAACGCCTGCGAGACCCTGGTGGCCCGGGGTGAGGCGGAGCAGATCGGGGCGAGTCCGCGCAGGTACCGGGCCACCGCGACCACCGCCCAGGCCGCCCAGCACACCCCCGCCCCGGCCCCGCCGGGCACCTCCGGGCCGCCCCCGGCCCGCAAGGCCGCTCCGCCCGCCGCGCAGGCGGGGCGGCCGGACCCGGTGATCCGCCCCAACGGCATGGCCTACCACCCCAGGGCGCTCGCGAAGCTGCCCGATGTGGAAGCCCTGCAGAAGCTGCGTACGGCCGGGGTGGCGGTGTTGTTGTACGGGCCGCCGGGCACCGGGAAGACCTCCCTGATCGAGGCGGCGTTCCCGGATCTGGTCACGGTGGCGGGGGACGGGGACACCACGGTCGGGGACCTGGTGGGTGAGTACACCCAGGACCCGGGGGGCGGATACACCTTCGTCTACGGCCCGTTGATCACCGCCATGCAGGAGGGCCGAGCCCTGTTGTTGGACGACGCGACCCTGATCTCGCCGAAGGTGCTGGCGGCCCTGTATCCGGCGATGGACGGCCGCTGCCAGATCCAGGTCAAGGCCCACAAGGGCGAGACGATCACCGCAGCCGAAGGCTTCTACGTGATCGCAGGGCACAACCCGGGGGTGCACGGGGCGGTCCTCACCGAGGCGTTGTCCTCGCGGTTCAGTGTGCAGATCCAGGTGGGCTCCGACTACGACCTGGCCGCCTCCCTGAAGATCCAGCCCAAGGCGGTACGCATCGCCCGCCGCCTGGCCGCAGCCCAGGAGGCCGGGGATGTGGGATGGGCACCGCAGCTGCGCGAGTTGATTGCCTTCCAGAAGATCTCCGACGTGTTGGGCATGGATGCCGCGTTCGCCAACCTGGTCGGCGTGGCCCCCCTGGAGGACCGGGACACCGTGGCCCACCTGGTTTCCACCGTCACCGGACGCCCGGTGACCGCCCTGGCCCTGGGCCGCCAGCTCTAACCCGCCCCACCCCACCCCGTTCCACCACTTCGGCCCGGCCGGGCCCCGCCTGCCGTCTGCGCAGGCGGCCCCGGCCCCCCACCCCACATTTCGTACGCCCCCGTGAAGGGACTGGTCTGTCATGCCTGGATTCGACCCCGCCCACACCCCGCCCGCCCCGCCCCCACTGACCGCCGCCGAGCTGGAGGTGGCGAGGTGGGAGGACGACGGTGGCCCTGCCCACCTCCCCACCCGGACCCCGGCGGCCGAGCACTGGGCGCGGATCAGCGCCGCCCTCGGAGACCGCCTCCCGGAACTCGCCGAACGCAACGACGTCCTGGTCACCTGCGAGGAGGTCACCCGCTCCGGGGCCCCGGCCGCCTTCTTCCCCACCACCGCCGAACTCGAACTCGCCCAGGACCTGTTCGGCCGGGTACGCCCCGCCACCATCCACCCGGAACACTCCGGGGACGAGGACCGCTACCCGGTCGCCTGGGGTGCCCTCATCCACGAGGCCGCGCACGCCCGGCACTCGGTCTGGGCCACCCCGCCCCCGCTACGGGGCACCGCCCTGGGCCAGGCCGCCGAACTCCTGGAAGAATCCCGGGCCGAGCACGCCCACCTGGGCCGCCGCCCGCAGGACCGCCCCTACCTCCGCGCCACCATCCACCACGTCATCATGGGCGACCTCCAAGGCCCCCTGGGCGGCGACCGGTGGCAGGCCGGGGTGGCGGCCGGTCTGATCCTGGCCCGCCGCGACGCCGGAACCCTCGATGTGGACGAAACCGAACCCCTCGAACAAGCCCTCCTCCCGATCCTCGGCGCGGAGACCCTCACCGCCCTCGCCCGCATCTGGGCCGCCGCCCACGCCACGGGCGACACCGACGAGCAGGCCATGCTCGGCCACGCCGAGGCCTGGTGTCAGGTATTGGGGGCGGCCCCGACCAGCCCGCCACCGGACGCCCCGGGTACGGGAGTTGGCCTGGGTGAGGTGATCGGTCGGATCGTGGCCGAGGTCGCCGGGCAGGAAGTGGCCGAGGCGACCGCCCGGGCGAGGGCGGTAGCCGTACGGGAATCCCGTACCCGGGCCCGGGCGCAGCAGGCGGCGCAGCAGCGGGAGGCGGCCCGTACGGCGGAGAAGGTCTTCGCGCCCGGGGCCGCCCCGTTCACCCCGGGCCCGCCCGCCGGGAGGGGACGTAAGCAGGACCGGAAGTCCCCGGTGACCGGCACCCGCACACCCACTCCGAAGGAGAAGGCGGCGGCGGGACAGTTGGCGCGGGGGCTGCGGGCCGCCGCCTACCGCGAGCGCGCCGCCACGGTGACGATGTCGGCGTCTCCGCCGGGCCGGTTGAACATGCGCCAGGCCCTCGCCCGTGAAGCGCAAAAGGCGGCCGGGGCGACCCCCACCGCAACGCCCTGGGTGCGCACCACCTACCGGCCGACACCGACACCTCCGTTGCGGGTGGGCATTGCGGTCGACGTGTCCGGCTCGATGCAGGAGGCGGCCGACCCGATGGCCTCGGCGGCCTGGATCCTCGCGAAGGCCACCGCCCTCACCGACCCCGTCTCCCGCTCCGCGACCATCGCCTACGACCGAGCGCTCACCGCCCTTACCTTCCCCGGGCGCACCCCCGCGAGGGTGACGGAGTTCCGGGCCACCGGGCGCGGACACAGCCTCGCCGACGCCCTCGACGCCCTCGACGCCGGACTCGAACTGACCCGCCCCGGCACGGGCCGACTCGCGGTGATCGCCTCCGACGGCTGGTACACGCCCGACGAGGCCGCCCGGGCCGCCGCCCGCATCACCCACCTGCGCCGGGCCGGGTGCGCGGTGCTGTGGATCGGCTTCGACGGTGACACCCGGCCGCTGCCCGGAGCCACCCTCCTCGAAGTCACCGACCCCGCCCACGCCATCCCCGCCATCACCCGCGCCGCCACCGCCGCCCTCGCCGCAACCGGCCCCTGACCCGGGACGGCCGGGCCCCCGGGGTAGTGCGCCCCCACCCCTGCCCCGGGGCACGGCCGGGTGGCACAACCCCGGCCCCGAAACCTCCTTAACCCATGACGCCTGCAAGGGAGTTCACCCGTGACCGACCGCACCCGCACCCCGTACCTGATCACCCCCGTCTACCTCGCCGGGCCCGACCCGCACGCCACCACCACCGTGACCGAGGTCCTGGCCGCCGCCGGATGGCACGTACGCCCGCACGCCCCGGGCGTGCTCTGGGCCCCGGACGCCCGCCGGGCCGCCCGCCGCCGCACCCCGCACCCGAACCAGCCGTTCACCGAGGCCCTGGTGGTGCCCGGGCAGGTGTACGGGGGCTGGGAGTTCGCCGCCTTCCCCGCCCCCGGCCAGCCCCCGATGTGGCAGGCGAGGTTCGCCCCGGCCACCCCGCCCGAACTCACCGCCGCCTTCGCCGCCGCACTCGCCGACCCGGCCCCCGCACCCGACGGCAGGCCCCGCTACCTGGCCCCGCCCGGGTCACCGGGAGAGGCCACCAGGCCGCTGACCGCCGCCGGATGGATCTGCGACCTCGGCACCGAAGCGACCTGGTCCCCGCACACCGGACAGGCCGCCGTCATCACCCCGCCCCTCGACCCCGAGCACCGCAACGAGGGCAACTGGGTGGCCGCCGCCTGCCGGATCACCGACGCAGTGACCCTCTGGCACGCCCAGGCCACTCCACACACCCCCACCCACCTCATCACCGCCCTCTGCCGCGCACTGACCGACCCGACCCCGGTGCCCCGCCACACCCTGCCCGCCCCCGAGCACAGGGCCCGCACCGTTCCCCACCCCCGCTGAACGACCCACCACCCAGAAACCGGGGCGGGGCCGCACCCGCCCCGCCCACCAGAGAAACGAGCACCCGCCATGACGCAGCCCACCACCCCGTACAAGCCCGAGGCATACCTCGGCACCCGCCTCGCCCGCGAACTCCTGGGTGTACCCGACCCGTACACCCACCTCACGACCGCCCGGCTCTGGGGCGGGGACCGGATGAGCAAGCTGACCGGCCTGGTCCAGGAACTGATCACCGAGACCGACGCCCTCGACGAGGACGCCGAAACGGCCCTCCGCGCCCTGACCGCCACGGTCACCACCGAACGCCGCCACCTTGACGGCCCGTACGCCGACCCGGTCGCCGCCCGCACCCACGCCCTGCGCCTGGAAGAGGCCTGCACGGCCCGTGACCGCACCGCAACCTTCCTGCGCCGCCTCCTCATCAGCTACCGCACCGCCACCACCCCCGCCTAACCACAACCCCGCCCGGTGTGCCGCCCCGACCCCGGGGCGGCAGCCCACCACCCGCACATCGCACGAAAGAGAGCTGAGCTGTCATGACGAGTCTTGCCGAACGCGCGCAGTCCGCCGCCGTGTTCATCACCCACACCGCCGCCACCAGCCCGTACGGCCCCTACCGGGGCGAGGAAAGGGCCCGCACCGCGATCCGCCTCGCCAGCGTCCTCGGCCTGGGCCTTGCCCACATCACCATCGCCCCCGACAGGTTCCGCCCCCGCACCGCCCTCTGCGCCCCGGCCCTCGCCACCGTCACCTGCCCCGACACCCAGGAGACGTACACCTTCCGCGCCCGCGACCCGCTCTACGACGACGACCCGTTCGAACTCCTCGGCCCCTGCCCCGAATGCACCAACCCCGTCCCCCTCGCCGAAGTCCGCCACCTCGCCGACCTCGGCAACCACCTCACCCACGCCCCCTACAACCCCGAAGTCATCGCGGAGGCCAACAAGCTGCCCGACACCTTCTGGCTCGACTCCGGCCACACCGACACCTGCCGCTACGGCGAAGTCCTCTGACACCACCCCGCCCGAGCCCGGGGCCCCGCCACACGCGCGGCCCCGGCCCACCCCCGCATACAACGGAGCCCCCGTCATGCACAGCCCGCCCAGCCGCGTACGCGGCACCCTCAAACTCACCCAGCCCACCGCCCCCGTACGGCGGGCCCCGGCGAAAGCGCCGTACGGGCGGCCCTCGGGGACGACGGTTACGCCCTTCTGCGCACCCGCCGCCACCAGGTCCCACAAACGTCGGTCACCCTCCTCGCCGACCTGCTGTGGATCACCGCCCGGGAAGCCGACCGCCTCCACGAGCAGCTTGAACACGCCGCCCGCCAGGCCCGGGACCGGCTCACCCGCGTACTCGACGGCGGATCAGCCAGCGTGCACGGCGTCCTGAACACCTCCGGCACCCACACCGACCTCCTCGCCGCCCGCACCGCCCAACAACTCCACCAGCTCGGCGCGGTCCTCGACACCTACCGCCACGCCACCACCACCGAACCCCGCCCCTGACCACCACCCCGGGCGGGGCGCGCCCCGCCCGCCCCGCCGGAACGACCCGCCACCCGCACACCCGGCCGAACCGCCGGCCCCCCACCTCACCAGGAGTCCTCACATGCCCGTCCTCGACGACCGCTTCCGCACCCTCGTCCACAACACCCTGATCTCCGCCCGCCACACCCTGGCCCAGCACACCGACCCCGAACAGCCCGCCCTCGCCGCCGTGTTGCACGAAGCAGCGGCCACCGCCGCCCGCAAAGCCGGAACCTGCCACCCCTCCGAAACCGCCTGGCTGTGCGCCGAGGCCGCCTTCCACCTCACCCACGCCGCCGGACGCACCCCCTCCGGCCTCACCGACCCCGCCCTGCCCACCCTCCTGACCCGCCTCGACCAACGCCCCCACCCCGCCCGCCTGCGCCTCCTCGACACCGCCATCGCCCGCACCGGCCCCCTCGTCATCACCCTCCCCACCCCCGCACCCGCACGCACCACAGGCCGCCGTGCGGCGGGCAGTTGCGGGTGCGCGTGCACGACAGGCGGGTTCTGCGGCGGCTGCGGCCACGCCGGATGCGGCCGACGCCGATAACCCCCCCGCACCGCACCACACTGACCCGACTGGAGTTGCCCCATGACCAGCACCGACTACCTCGCCGACGCCGACCGGCTGATCACCGAAGCCTGGAGCCAGCCCCTGGACCAGCTGCGTGCCAGTACCGTCCCCGACCCCGTACTCACCGGCGTCCTGCGCCTGCGACAGGAACTCGCCAGCATCACCACCGACCTCTCCAACCAGCAGGCGGGAGTCCACCGCCTCACCGAACCCGGCCTCCGCCTCGACGACGAAGGGCTGCGGCACCTGAGCTGCCTCACCGAACAACTGCGCGCCGCCCACAGCAAGGCCAGTGCGTACCGGAACGCCATCGCGACACTCCTCCACGCCTTCCCCCAGGGCTACCTCGGCGAACTCCACCTCTTGCGCGCCCACCACCACACCAACACCGCCTCGGAATCCACCCCCGCCCAGCGTCCGGGCCCCGCCCACTGACCCCTACCCCCGCTCGCTGTGACCCGCCCGGTCGTCACGACTGGCGGGACACAGCCGCTCCACACCCCAGAAGCGCGACGACCGGCGACAGACGTCGTCGTCACCCGGGTGGGTGGTACTCCCTCCAAGGTGTAGATCTTCAACCCGTTTGTACGGGCGCCTCGTTGGACCGGGCACTACTCGCCCCAGATCAGCTCCAGGGAGTACCGCCCATGCCATCCACCACCGTCACCCGACTGGCCGCCGCCACGCTCGCCGCCGCCCTGCTGACCGCCGGGACGGCCACTGCGGCACCCGCCCCCGCCCAGGCTCCGGACGGCGTGCACACAGTGCGCGGCGGGGACCCGTGGTGCCACATCACCGGCTCCTCCGCGATCGTCCGCGCGAAGCCGAACGCGAAAGCTACCGCCCTGGGCGTGGTCTACCGGGGCGCGAAGTGCACCGGCTACGACTACGACCGCACCGTGACCTGGATGAAGGTCAAGATGAACAAGACCGGCCTGACGGGGTGGGTCCACCACACCCTCGTCAGCACCGACCGCGAAGAGCTCTCCCCCACCGGCCCCTGACCGACCGGGTGCGGGCGCTTCCGGGAGACACCGTCCCCCAGGGAACCGTGTCGGTGCGGGGTCCTGGCGGAGTGGGTCAGCCGGTGGCTTCCTCACCGGCGTACTAGATGGTGCCGTCCTCGAAGTGGATGTTGCCGTCCTCACCGAGGGAGGGGCGGATCTGGCTCGGCTCGTTCTGGTTGACGTCGGAAGGGCGCGGGCCTTCGGGCCCGTCAGGCCCCCAGCGCAGCAGCCGGCGGATCCGGGCGACCCGGGACACGGTCCCTTGGACCTCGATCTGGTTGAGGCGGCCGGCGCGGAGCCGGTCGACCGCCTCGGCAAGCGCCGCCAGTTCGGTGACGGCGGGGTCGGTGCCCTTGGCGGTCAGGGTGCGGGCATCGGTCTGGTGGTCGACTTCGAAGGGGATGAGGCCGCGCTTGCGGGGTTCCCACCAGGTCAGGGCGAAGTCCAGGGTCCGGCGGGCGTCGTGCGCACTGGCGTGCAGGGAACTGCCCGGGGACCAGTTCCCGCCGCTTTCGCGCTCCACGACTGCGAACGCGGCGGGCAGCAGCAGGACCTCGGGGTGGGTTTCCAGCGCCCGGTGGGATTCGGTGAGGACGGCGTCGGGGAACCGGGTGCCCGTGTATGCGAGGGTGCGCAGCGCGAGCCGTTCCGCGGCCTGGGCCGGAGTGACGGGCGCGTCCGGGTCCAGGACCAGGCCCTCATCGATCCTCGGACTCGCAACCGCACGAGCCCAGTCGGGGGTGACGGGCTCCCGGTCGGTCGGGCGGGGCTGCTCGACGTCGCCGTGGACGTCCAGGCCGACGTACTCCTTCGCTCGTACGATCCGATAGCGGGTTCCGGCCACGGTGAGTTCGTCGACGCGCTCGCTCTCCAGCCGGGCGACCGCCGCCAGCAGTGCCCGCCGCTCCGCCCGGTCACGGGCGTCGTCCTTCGCCCGAAATCACAGCAGCGAGTTCAGCCCGTCCCGGGCCTGCTGCGGACAGCCCTGCGTCACCTCGACGACCACCCGCCACCGCAGACCGTCCTCCACCCGCTGTGCGACCACTCCGAACAGCGGGCCGCGCACCCCGAGCGAACGGGTCAGCGACGCGGCATCCATCGCGTCGGCCTCCACCGCCGCTTCCACCGGCTCCACCGGAAATCGGACCACTACCGGCCACGCCCCAGCCGGTCCCGCATTGTCATGATTCATGCCGCCATCCTGGCGGGCCGCCTACGCAGGCCGGGCTGGCTCCCTGAACTCTCCGGATTCCGGGACGAATTCGGATGCCGGCCCCCTCTCGCTCTCGTGGGCACCGGTCGGGGGGCACATGCAGGCCGCCCCGGCCCCGGGATGGCCGCCCGGCGGCGGACCGGGGGCATGAGAGCGGGCCTTGCACCCCCGAGGGAGGGGGTGCAAGGCCCGTGGGCGGCCGGGGGCGGATTACTGGGAGCTGCCGGGGGTGGTGTGGCGGTAGGTACGGGGGCGTTCGCTGACCTGTTCGGCGAAACCCTGCTTCGTGAGGGTGACCAGGGCGTTCGCGATGGCTCCGGAGGAACGGTCGATCACCCTGCTGATCCCGGTGGCGGTGAACGCCTCGTCGGGGTGGGCGGTGAGGTGGTCGATGACCATCTGCCGCAGTCCGCCCGGCGCGAGCCGCTTACCGCCCGTCGGTACCGCCGGGGGTGCGGGCTCCGGCATGACCGGGGCACTCGCTGCCGGGGGTGCGGGCGAGGCGGGGCCGGGGACGGAGGTGTCGGCCTGTACCGCGGCCGGGCCGGTGGTCGGCCCGGCCGGGGGCGCTTCGCTGGCCTCACTGCCGGGGGGCGGGGCGGCATGGGCGGTGTCCGGGGTCTCTGTAGGCGTGCTGGTGGAGGATTCCGGGGCGGGGGATTCGCTTGCGTTGCTGCCCGTGCCCGGGGCAGGCGGGGCCGCGTCGGCGTTCTCGTCGGAGTCCAGTGCGCTGCTGGCCTCGGGCAGGGCAGCAGGCGGCACGGCCGTTTCCGCGACGAGGGGTTCTGCCGTGGCCGGGGTGGGAGCGGGCTGCCAGCGGTCGGGGGTGCGGCGGGCTCCGTCGTGGCCACCGGGGATGCGGGTGGCGAGGCCGTGTTCTTCGAGGGTGACGAGGGCTTTTCCGGCGGTGGAGCGGCCGAGGCCGGCGGCGAGGGCGAGCGCGGCGGTGGTGGCCGGTTCGGTCAGGGCCGTGAGTTCGGTGAACAGGGTGGCGGGTGCGCCGGTGAGTCCGCTCAACGGCTCGGCAGCGGTGGCCGGTTCCGGGATGGCGCGGAGGGGGCGGGGAGCGGGGTGGGTGGTCTTGGACATGGTGGGGCCTCGTTCTTCCCGGTGGTGCGGATGGAAGGGGGTCCCCGGCCGGGGGTGTGACCGTGCGTAGAGAGAGCGTGGTCACGGATTGCCGGTACGGGCGGCGTGTACGGCGCGGTGTGTGCCCGTCCAACGACCACCATGGACGCTCCGCTTCACCCGCAAGTCAAGCCCGGTGTGCGGGGGTTGCGATACGGGCCGGTCAGATGCGTCGTAGCTGGTCAAGAGAGCGGCGGCGGGCCGGTGGCGGGCGGTGGGTCGGTCGGCCGGTCGGTGAGGAGCTGGGTGCGGAGCTGTTCGGCGCGGGCCGGGCCGATGTGCAGATCGGTGCGCAGCCGCCATGCGCTCACCGGCCGCCCGGTGGCGGCACGTGCCGCCGTGTCGAGTGCGCGGGCGCGCTCCCACAGATCGGTGTCGGTCGGCCCGTCGCCGTTCGGTCGGTCCCGGTCGGCCGGGCGGCCGTGATGATGCGTGGCGGGGCCCGTGGGGGACCTGCCGCCGCCCGGCCCGGGCTCCGGTACGCGTGGTTCGGATGACGTGCCGGAACGGGCCGGATGCGGGGGCGGGCCCGGCACGGCGGGGCCGGGCAACGGGGAAGCGGGTGCGGAGAGTTCACCGGATCGGTCGGATCTGTCCGGTTTCGGCCCGTACGGGGCAGGAGCGGCGCTAGGATCGGCGGAGCCGATCTGCGTCAGCAGCGGAGCGACCGTACGGCGGTAAGCCGCGGTGGTTTCGGTCAGCAGTACCAGCAACACGGTCGGTACTCCGTGCAGGACGATCCCGGCCGTATCGGGGGCGGTCGGCCAGCCGAACGCCCCCGATACGTGGCCGGTCGGTGAGTCGGTCGGGTCGGTCGGCCAGATCGACTCCCAGGTGTTCATCAGGGTGGCAGCAGTACCGGTGAACCAGCGCAGGGCGGCCGACCAGGCCGGCGGGCGGAGGTTCCAGGCGGCGAGGCGGGCGTCTGCATACAGGACCGCGGCCAGCGCCAGGGCGACCATCGGGTCCAGGAGCAGCGCGATCGGCCACGGCACACCCCGGCTGGTAGCGAACAGGGTGACGTTGACCGCGGTGAACACCAGGGCGAGCGTGGCCACCCCGGCCAGCGCCCGGGTGAGCGCGGTGAGCAGGGCCTGGGCCTCGGCTGGGGTGGGTGCGCTCATTGTGAAGTGCCCTGGTTAGACGGTCTGGTGGCTCCGAGGTAGTCCTTCCAGCGGTAGTCCTCGGTGCGGACGACGGACCTTCGGTTGGGGGCGTTGATCATCTGCTGGTTGCCGATGTAGAGGCCGACGTGGTGGATGCGGCCGGGGGTGCCGTAGAAGACGAGGTCGCCGGGGAGCAGGGGCTGCCCGGCCGGGACCTTGGGGGTGGCCTGGTACTGGGCCTGGGCGACGCGGGGCAGGGTGATGCCGGCGGCACCGTAGGCGGCCTTCGTCAGCCCCGAGCAGTCGAAGCCGCCCTCGGCCGGGCCGTCACCGCCCCACACGTACGGGGTCCCGAGCTGGGCCCGCGCGAACGCAACGGCCTTACCGGCCGCACCGGTTGCCGGAACAGCCGTGGCGGCGTACTCGTCGGCGATTTTCAGGACCTGGTTCACGTATTCGTCGCTGTGGTTGTAGTGCCAGATCGACCTCCGCAGGTTCTTCCCGTCTTTGGCCCCGTTCGCGCAGAGCAGGCGGGCGGCGGCGAACACCGCGTCGACGGGGTCCCAGGGCGTGGGTGGGTACCTCCCGCCCGGCGGCACCGGGTACGCGTACATCGGGAACGTGGAGGGGAGAAACTGCATCGGCCCCACTGCCCCCGCCGAGGACACCATCGTCGGGTGCCGTCCGTGGTCCGTCTCGACCTTCCCGATCGCGGCGAGCACCGTCCAGGACAGGCCGGGGCACTCCGGTGCAGCCCGCCGGTACAGGGCCAGCATCGGTGCCGGAATGTCCGACGTGGCATGGGCACTTGGTGCGGCTGATGCGCCGCCCCCGCCGGGGAGCAGGGACCCGAAGGCCGCGGCGATGACGAGCGCGGCGAGCAGCGGCAAGGCGACGACCGCGCAGCCGATGCCTCCCGCTGTCTTGGCGAGTGCGTTCATGCTGTGCCGGGTGTCGGCGGGCGGGGCGGTGTGGGGTGCCAGGGGAGCGGTGCGTGGCGGCCGGAGGCGGGAGCGGGGGCGGGGGCGGGTAGAAGGCTGGTGTCGGTGAGAGCGGGGGTGATGTCGGGCCAGTGGGCGGCGAGTTGGGTCGGGGTGAGCCGTCCGGTGGGGGGTGGGTTCAGGGGGAGCCAGATGGGGTGGGTGGGTGAGCCGAGTTGTGTGTTGGTGGTGGCGACGGGAAGGTCGAGGCGGTCGGCGGAGTCGGCGAGGCGTTGGCGGATCGCGGTCTCTCGGCGGGCGCCGGCCGTGTGGATGAGGAGGAGGGTACGGGTTCCGGTGGTGGCGGCGAGAGCGGCGTAGCCGGGCAGTTTCGCTTCCAGGCGGGCGAGGTTGTAGGAGCCGGTGTCGTACTCCAGGAAGAAGGGGAGAAGGCGGCTGCCGTCGGGTGCGGTGGTGTGGGCGTAGGCGTCGGGGTGGACCCAGTCGCCCCACAGGCGGGTGGCGGAGCGTTCGGAGAGCCAGACGGGGAGGGTGGTGTGGGTGGCGAGGTGGGTGAGGAGGGTGTTGACGCCGAGGGTGTGTTCCAGGGTGGGGGAGAAGGCGGTGCGGGCGCAGTTGTCTTTGCGCCAGCCGGTGGCGGGGAGGTCGACTCCGGCCTGGGCGGCGAGGAGTTCGGCTCCGGCTTTGCCGAGGGTGTAGTGCTCGGGGGCGGAGCCGCGGGTGCGCAGGGGGCGGAAGGAGTCGAGGACGCCCATGAAGTAGAGGTCGCGCAGGCGGCGGTTGGCGGTGCGCTGGCAGGGGAACGCGAGGGCGGCGATGTGGCGCGAGGTGAGGACCTTGTGCTCGTGGAGCATGCGGATGAGCCAGAGGTCGCGTGGGGTGAGGCGGGTGGCGAGCTGGGCGAGGTCGGTACGCGCCCGGGAGGGCTGGGGGGGACGGCGTCGCCGGGTGGCGGCCCGGGGAACGTAGCCCGGGTTGGGCTGTGGAGTTGTCGTGGGCATGACCTGAACTCCCTGGGGTGTCAGAGGGGGAGGTAGGTGGAGCGGCTGGTGGTGCCGCCGACCCGGCGGGCTGCGGCGGCGCGCAGTTCGGTGGAGCGGCCGGGGACCGCCGGTGGCAGGGGCCGGGTGGTGAGGGTGAACGCGCTCGATTCGGCGCCGTCGGCGAGGAGGTGGGCGGCGGCCTGGTAGGGGCCGAGGTGGGAGAGGTCGTGGGCGCCGAGGGTGGGGAGGGTGTGGCGTTCGAGGGCGTTGGCGTCTTCGGGGGAGGTGTTGAAGAAGACTCTGTTGCGGGCGTTCGCGGAGATGCCTTCGCGCAGGTCGCGGGGGAGCTGGGCGAGGTGCTGGTGGGCGAGGTTCATGGCGAGGCGGTAGCCGCGCGCCTCGGCGAGCATGTCCTCCAAGGGGTAGGGCAAGTTGAGGAAGTTGTGCGCCTCGTCGATGTAGAGGCCGGCGTCGATGCGGTCCTTTTCGGGAGTACGGGCGCGGGCGGAGGCGGCCTGCCAGGTCTTGGCGACGATGAACGAGCCGAGCAGCCGCGTGGTCTCCTCGCCGAGCGCCCCTTTGGGGAGGCGGGCGAGGAGGATGCCGCCGTCGAGGACGTCGGGCAGGTGGAAGGTGGACTCGCCGGAGGCGATGGCCTGGCGGGCGAAGGAGCGCAGCAGGAACGCGCGGAGCTTGTTCATGATCGGGCCGACGACTGCCGCGCGGGAGGGTTCTGAGAGGGATTCGTACCAGGTCCAGAAGCCGCGCAGGACGGGGTCTTTGATGGTGGGGATCATGCGGATGCGGTACGCACTCTCGCCGAGCAGTCGCGGGATGTCGGCGAGCGTGACCAGGCGGTTGGTGGCCTGGGCGTGGCGCAGGAGGGTGAGGCAGGCGGCGCGCATGATGTCGTCGGTGCGCGGGCCCCAGAACGCGGAGAAGATGCGGCGGAAGATGCCGGTGATGTTGTCGACGACGACGTCGATGTCCTCGCCGTCCAGGACGTTGAGGCAGGGCGGGGTGTGCGGGTCGTCGGGGTCGATGACCACCAGGCGATCCGCACAGGAGGCGGGGAGGCGCTGCAGGAGGTCGGTGACCAGGTCGCCCTTGGGATCGACGACGATCGCACCGCGCCCGTGGGCGACGTCGTCCAGGACGAGGTGGGCGATCAGAGTGGACTTGCCGGAGCCGGTCGCGCCCATGAGGTGCAGGTGCTGGCGGGCATCGGAGACCGCGAGGCCGACCGGGCGGCGGGTGCCGGTGTCGGAGTGGCCGAGCGGCTTGATGCCGGGGCCGGGCTGCGGCACGGCCGGGGGCGGGGCCACCGAGCGGGCGCCGGCACGGGCGAGGCCGGGGGCGTCCGCGTCGCAGGGGAGGTGGGCGAGGGCAGCGAGTTCGGGCACCGACAGCAGCTTGCCTCGTCCGGTGAACTGCCGTCCGGTGAGGAGTGGTTGAGGGGTACGCAGGCGGTGGCGGGCCAGCCAGTTGCGGGCGGCATAGAGAGAGAAGGCGGAGGCGATCGCGTGCGCCCGGCCGCGGAGACGGGCTGGGCCGCCTTCTGTTTTGGCGGGACAGGCGACGGCGTAGCGGATCTGGACGTCCCACTGTGGGCCGGTGAGTTTGCCGACGCCCTGGCGTACCTCTGCTCCGTGGGAGGGGTCGACGGGGGTGGGGGCGGTGCGTTGCGGTGCGTGGGCGAACAGCCGGAAGAGGGCGGAGAGGCGTGGTCCGGTGTGGCCGGCCTTGTGGCGGCGGGCGCTGTGGCGGGCACGGCGCAGCCGGGCACCCGTCGCGGGCCGGGCGAGTATCTGAACGAGGGCATGTTCGTCGTCGGCCATGCCGGTGGCGGCCTGGAGGAGCGGGCGCAGCGGATCTTCCTTGTGATCCGTACGCAAGGGGAGGACTTCCGGGCGGGCCAGGCGCAGCGCTCCGGCTGTGCAGGCGTACGTGACGGGGAACGGTTCGGCGGTGGTGCTGAGGGTGGTGTGGGCGCCGGGCCAGGCGGCCTCGACCGCGCGGCGTACGAGGGCGGTGGGCAGGGTGCCGGGGAGCCACATTCGTACGGTTAGGCCGTGGGTGTTCCAGGCGTACTCGAAACCGACGTGCGGCTGGCCATGGAGAAGTCGCTGGTGCCAGGGGCGGAGCAGGCCCGAGAGCTGCGCCCAGAGGACTTCGCCGCCCTTGGGCGGGACGGTGGGAGGGGCCAGGATCGTCACCAGCTGGGCGCCGTCGGCGAAGGCCTGCTGCCGATGGGCACGCACCTTGCCGCGCAGCAGTGCCGTCCCACCCGCACCGGCGGCGACGGCGGGAGTCAGCCATGGCCAGGCCTCGGCTGCGAACCCGGCCCCGCTCTCCCACAGGGTGACCCAGAAGAGGTCCGGGTCAGTGAGGAAGCCGCCGAGCGGCCCACCCGTACTCACGGTTCGAGGCCCGTCAGATCCGGCAGCCCGAATGGATCATCCGCACTGCTCTCCACCGCATCGGCGGATTCCTGGAGTTCGGCCGGATCGGTGGTGATCAGTGCGTGCTCGACCTCGGAGGCGACCGGGGTGAAGGAGATCTTCGTACGCCCTGACAGCAGCAGCGCGCAGCCCCGCGGCGCGGACAGCAGATGATGACGCTCGCCGCACGAGAGGTGAAAGGCGGTGGCGATCGTGTCAATGGCCTGCGGGGCCTGGCGCATGAGGAGTTGGGTGGCGGCGTTGGAGACGATCGCCCGCCCCAGATCGGTGGCGAGGACGTCGTCGCCGTCTTGGGTGACGACGGCGAGCCCGGCCCAGTGCTTGCGGGCGGCCTTGGCCATCCGGAACAAGAATTGCGCCCCGGGCCCGTAGCGCATCAGCGTCCACGCCTCGTCGACCACCACCAGTCGCTTGCGCCGTACCCCGCTGTGGGCGACCTGCCGCCAGATCGCATCCAGCGCCAGCAGCATGCTCGCGGCCTTCAGCTCCTCCGGGGTCTCCCGCAGCGCGAACACCACCAGATGCCCGGTGGGGCGGGTGGTGGTCGGCCCGTTAAAGAGCTGCCGGTGCGAGCCGTTCACGTACGGATCGAGGCGTACGGCGAGTGTCTGGGCGGCGTCCTCGCTCATCGCGGCGAGCTGTGCGGCAAGGTCGGCGAGCAGCGGGGCCGGACGCGCCCACGTGCCGGGATCGGAGGTGATGCCGGCCTGCTGGTACGTGGCCAGCACCGCCCGGTCGAGGACCGCGCGCTCCGCCGCGTCGAGTTCTGCGCCGAGGAGGACTGCCAAGAAGGTGTGCAGGAACAGCACCCGCCGCGTCAGCACGTCCGCCGACGTATCGGCGTGCGCGGGCAGGTCGAAGGGGTTGAGCCGCACTGTCGGTTCGCCGAGGCGGATGATGCTGCCGCCGACCGCCTCGGCCAGCGTGAGGTACTCGTCCTCCGGGTCGATGACCATCGCCTCGGTGCCGGTGAACAGCAACCGCAGCAGCTCCAGTTTCGTCAGGTACGACTTCCCGGCCCCGGAGCGGGCGAGGGTGACGGAGTTGTAGTTGTCCTGCGCGAAGCGGTCCCACAACACCAGGGAACCGCTGGAGGTGTTGAGCCCGTAGAGCACCCCGCCCGTCTCCATCGCCACCTCGGCGGGCAAGTCGGGGGAAGCGAACGGGAAACAGGTGGCGAGCGCTTCGGTGTCGAAGGTGCGCCGCACCTTGAGGGTGTCCAGACCGAGCGGCAGGGTGGCCAGCCAGCCGGGCAGCGCCCGGTAGGTCGCCGGGGCGGTGCTCACCAGGAGGGACTCGGCGAGCGCGCGCACGGAGGCCACCTCGTCGGCCAGCTCCTCCTCGCTCTGCGCATACATGGTCAGGTACAGGCCGAGGCGGAAGAGCTTCCCCTCACCCCGTGCGATCCGGTACGCCAGCTCGGCGGCGTCCGCCGCTGCGGCCTCGGTGTCCGGGTCGTCCAGGCGGCTCCTGTCCATCCCGGTGCGACGGGACGACTCCAGACGGGCCCGCTGCTTCTTCAACTGCTGGGCGGCCAGGGCACTGGCGACCGGTTCGATGTGCAGGGCAACATCCAGGCGGCCCGGGTAGGTGAGGAGCGGGTCGAGCCAGCCGGGCACAACCTCGGCCGGGTAGCCGGTGACCACCAGCGTGGCGGCGAGGTGACCGCCGACGGCGAGGGTACGGGCGTGCACCTCGACGGCCTCCGGCCCCATCGCAGCCAGTACCTCGCCCGCATCCGCGGCCCGTTCGGGCGTGGTGCGGCGGCGCATCGTAAGGAACATCAGCAGGCCCCTTCCATCGGTGTGGCCTCAGGGTCGGCGGCCAGCCGCAGTACCTCACCGGCCCCGAGGTGGTCGAGTGCGGTCACGGTGATCTCGGCGGCCTCCAGTGCGCGGGCGGCTTCGGCGAGGCGGTGGGCTGCACGGGGGCCACCGGAGGCGGCGGGTTCGCGGGTGGCGAGCAGGACCTGGCGGGTGAGGAGGTCACGGTCAGCGGCCAGGGAGTCAAGGAAGCCGGCATGCGCGAGGGCAGCCTGTTCCAGGGCCGGGTGGGGGAGCGCTGGGGCGGTGGAGGTGAGGTCGTCGACGAGCGGGCCGACGTCCAGGCGGTGCGCGCGGACCAGGAGCTGGGTGGGGCCGGTGAGGGAGTTCAGCCAGCGGGCGAACGCGTCGGTCAGCGCCTGCTGCTCCCCGCCGGTCCGCAGCGCGAAGTTCAGCGTGGAGCACACCGCCAGGGCGGTCCGGCCGTCGTGGCCGAGGTCGAGGGTGCCGGTCTCGGACACCTCCCGGCACGGCAGCCGCAGTACTGCCGACGGGCCGCCTGTCTGGGTGCGCCATGCGGCGGGGACGGCGCGGGGGAGGGTAGGTAGGCCTTCGGGGGCGTGGACGTGGCGCTTGGGGGAGCGATGGAAGCGGACGGCGGCCAGCAGGAGGTGGTCCAGGCCGATGCCGTCGCGCCGGCCAACCGCAATCATGGTCACCACCAGAGCCACCGGCGTGACCAGGGCGGCGTAGGCGAGCGGGTGCATCAGAGTGCGGGTGGCCCAGTAACCCCCGTACAGGACAAGGCTGCAGACGGTGAGGATTGCCGTTTGCCGGGCGGTCAGCGGACCTAGAACTTGATCACTTTTCGCCACGTCGGCGGGGATGCGGGCGGGGTGGACGATCTCGTCATCGGCGGGAGCGTTCATGAGGGAGATCAGCCTCCAGGGTCAGGGCGAGCGGGGTGGTTCGAGGGGCAGGCGCAGCTGTACGGGGCGGGAGGGGCGGACCCGGACCCGTGGCGCGGGGACGGGCAGCGTCGTCTGGCGGCCTCGAACTGCGGGAGGGACGGGGGGTATGGGCTGTGCGGGTGGAGGTGTGGGGCGGGGGTGTCGGGTGGCAGGGATGGGGAGGTGGGTCTGGGTGGGGCGCGGTGGGCGGGTGGGGACGCGGGATGCCGGGACGGGGAGGGCGAGTTGCTGTCGGCGGCGTGCGGCGGAGGGGTGGGGCACGGCAGTTGTCCCTGGTGGGGTACGTCGGCGGGGAGCCCCGGAGGCGAGCCGGCTCGATGCACGAGGACCGGATGGTGCGGGAGCCGGAGGCGTGGGGGTAGAGGTGGAGATGGGGGTGGGGGTGGTGCGGGCCCAGGACGGGGTAGGCCGCCGCGGTGTCGGCGTCCCGGTCGTCCCTGAAGGGCTGCCTGCTCCGGAGGAAGCGGGTGCGCCGGTACCGGCGGGGGCCGGGGCGCCGGGCTGACCGGTGCGGTTGCGACGCTGGGCGAGGAGCAACCGCCCCCGGCGCAGGGCGTATCCGGCGACGCCACCCGGCGTCGGGCGGGGCACCCGGGTGCCCCTACCACCGGGGCGTCCCCCTCCGCCGCCGGGACGGCCCCCACCACGCAGTCCGCCCAGCAAGCCGCCACTGCCACCGCCACCTCCGCCGCGCCGTCCGGGGCTGCGGCGCAGGAGGGTGGCTGATCCGGGGACGGCGCGGTTGAGGAGGCGCCACATGGCGACGGACTGGAGCATCCGCAATGGCCCGGGGAGCCCGGTGGGGACTGGGGTGGAGCGGAAGACGACCTGCATGCACCAGCCAGGAATCTTGAACAGCACCAAGAACAGCGCCAGCCCCGCGAGCATCGTCCCCAGCTGGTTCGGCTTGGGGAAGCCGAGGAGGGTCGCACCCGGGGCGAAGAACAGCTTCAGGGCGACGATGAAGGTCATGGACTGGGCGACCTGGATCGTCAGGCACCCGGCCAGCGCCTTCCACCACAGCTTCGCGAGCGGGTCGGAGACGGGGTGGGCGTGGCAGGCCAGCGCGAGCGGCCCGCTGACGGCGAGGACGGCGATGACCGCGACCCGCACGAGGTAGCCGACCAGGACGGCCAGGATCAGCACGATCATCACGGCGCAGATCAGCAGCCCGTACAGCTTCAGGCCGCTGACTCCGAAGAGGGCGAACGGAATGACCCGCTCGACGAGACCCTTGCCCGCATCACTGAGGTCGGTGCCCATGACCGCGTACGAGAGTGCGTTGGCCAGGTCGATGGCGTAGCCCACGACGGTCAGCGACATGGACGAGGCGCACATCCCCACCACCAGACGGGGCGCGATCTGCTTCAGCGCGTACCGGGTCTGGAGGGTCTCGTGGCCCATGACGGTCAGCCCGCCCGCGGTGACGAACAGGACGTAGATGCCGGACGTGATCGCCATCGAGCCCGCCCACAGCCGCTGGATGTCGGCCTGCTTCGTGATCTCAGGGGTGGCGAGGAGGGTGCTGGCGAGGAGCTCGCGGACCGGCTTCATGATCTGCTCGATGAGCATGCCGAGGAACGAGGTGACCGCGTTCACGATCATTGCGGGGATGTCGATCAAAGGGCTGAGGGGGTTGAGGTTGAAGCCGCCGCTGTTGCCCTCGTCGCAGTCGGTGCCGTTCACCTCGCACGCCGGACGCGTCGGCCCGGGAGCTGGAACCGACGGTGGCGGCACCGCAGGCGAGGACGGTGGGGAGGGCGGGCCCGGCGCCGGGGTTGGGCCGGGCGCGGGTTCCGGGCTGGGTAGAGTCGGGGAGTTCGGATTGGCGGGAGGAGGGCCGGGGCCCGGGGCTGGAGGCGGTGGAGGGGCGGCTGGGGCGAGCACATGCGGCACGCTGGCGTCCGCAGGCGGAGCGCCGGTGATAACCACCAGCAGGGTCGCTGCGGTGAGCAGTACGAGGGCCGCCACCTGCCGGAGAGCCGCGGTTGAGTGAGACGGGGCGGGTTTCCTGGTCATTCCGCCCCCACGATGGTCTTGAGCACGGTCACCAGTACCGGGGCGAGGATCGCCAGCCCGTAGCCGATGGCTGCCGCCTTCAACGCCCGCTTCGCCGACTCAACTTCACCCGGGTCGCCGCCGGCCATCAGGTAGCGCAGCCCGCCGAAGGTCAGGAACAAGGTCGCCAACCCGGCAAGCAGCCCCACGATCGTGTTCGTCAGATTCGTGATGACCTGCGGAATCGTGGCCACCGCCCACGCCGAGCCCGAATCCGCCAGCACCGCAGCACACGCCACTGCCACGACGCACAGCACACGAGCAGCAAGCAGCCCCAGCCGACGGAGCGGAGGACGGCGGGCCCTCGCCCGCCACCAGGTCACCAACGCGAGCACGCGGAACACCTCCAACACAGTGAGCGGGCAGGGGAGTACAGGGCGGCGGCACACCAGGCACCAGCCGAAGAACGGAGAGGGAGACGGAGCCCCTGGGGTCAGGGCTGGCCCGCGGCGGCGCATCACCTCCTTCATCAGGGGAGGCACGCGACGCGCGTGGGGTGGGTGTTCGGGGTGTCAGCACCAAGCGCCGTACCCCGACCCCAGGGACTGGAGGGATCGAAGGGGGACGAGAACGCCTCTCAGGCCTCAGCAGCCTGGAGTGCTCTCACTCCCTTAAGGAGAAAACCGGAGCGGATCGTGCCACCCGCGGTCACCACGTGTCGCTGAACAGGGCCTTCGCTAGACGCTGTTCGGCCGCAGCCCGCCGCCGGAACATCGCCCGCACACTCATCCCGGCGGCCAGTGCGACCGCCTTTGAGCTCTGCCCGTCCAGCCGGGTTCCGGCGATCAGCTCGGACTCGGCAGCAGACAGCACCCCCGCTGCGACGGCGCGCTCCAGCACCGCGTACACCTGCGCCTGCGACCCACCCGCGAACGGCTGCGGCACCACGCACCGCTCGTCCAACGGCTGCGGACGCAGCCGCCGCTCCCGCAGCGCCGCGTACACGACCCGGTGGGCTGCCCGGTCGCCGGCCCGCACCAGCCGCAACCCCACCTGGAACGGCTCCTCGTACGGGTCCACCGCCACGAGCTCCTCCGTCACCGCGGCCAGGACCTCCTGCTCCAGCTCCCCGTGCTCCACCTCCGCGAGCCGGGGCAGCCGGGCCAATGCCCGACGCAGCGACGGCAATGCCATCGCGACCCCGACCGTGCCCCATGGTTCCCCGAAGACCAGCCGCCGGCGCACGATCTCCGCCCACACCCGATCCCGCACCACCGAAGGCGTCGACGGGTGTGCCATCCGCGCCCGCACCAGATCCACCGGCCAGAACACCCCCGGCTCGCTCGCCGACATCAACTCCGACGGGAGGGACAACGGTCGCGGCTCGGAGGCCAGTTGCAGCAGTGCGGTGTCGAGCTGGTCGAAAGGAGAGACGGCGGTGAGCGACGCGACAGTGGTACGGCGCATGGCGGGCTCCTTGCCTGCGAGTGACGAAGCGGACGCCGCCCATCACCCCAACCACCCCTGCCACTCCCACGCCAGCAGGAAGCCATGCCTCCGCCACCACCCAGCCGTGCCCCAGCCAACCGCTGCGATGTACCTGGCAGATAGGCCCGTGACCAGGACTTTCTCCCTGCCGGGGCGGGGTGCGAAAGTTCTTGGAATGGTCTGGAAGCGCTCGCCGTGCCACCAGCCGCCCGTGTACGGCCCAGCCAGTGTCAGCGGATGGCAGATAGGGCCGTGACCAGTGTCTTTATGCCTGAGTGGCACGATCGGCGGGTGATTTCTCCTTAAAGGGAGTCAGCACCTTCGCAAGCCCGGCCCACGGCGGCGCACCCGCCTTGCCGCACCACTCCCACTCCGCATCCGCTCGTACGAGCGGGCCCTCGGCCCCGCTGCCCACCACCATCTGGCTCCCCACCCCCGAGACCTTCACGAGCGCCCCGGCCGCCCCGGACGTCCTCCCGCAATGGGCGATCGAGAAGATCCGCGCCGAGTTCCGCCGCCCCGGCGACGCGCCTGCCGCACTCCTGCGGCTGCGCATCGAGGACACCGCCTGCGCCATGGACGCCCGCACCCCCTGCACCGTCGACGCCGACGGCCCGGCGGACGGACGGCCGTACCTGCTCCTGGCGGAACTCCACCCCGACACCCTCCCCACCCCCTGGGACCCCGTAGTCGCAACCCCCACCAGCCCCGGCGCGATTGACGACGGCTGGCCGGGCTTCTTCTACCGCGCCCACCGCTACCTCCCCGCCGAAGGAACCCTGCTCCTGGCCACCCGCCAGCGCCGCGATGAGGGGTACCTCACCGACCCGCTCGGGCTCCTCATCGCAACCGCCCGCACCGCCGGGTTCACCTACCTCCAGCACCTGATCGTCATCCACGGCCACCCCGTCGACGACCACATCGAACCCACCCCGCCCCCGGGCGCACCGCCTGGCCTGATCCACTCCGACGTTCTCGTTTTCCAGCGCCCCGCCCGCTCCGGCCAAGGGAGTTGACCGCCATGCAGCACCAGCGCCTGTCGGTGTGGAACACCGCCCCCACCTCCGCCCCCGCCCAACGCCGGGGCCGCTACGTTCCCGGCTCCGCCGCCCACCCCGCCAAAATGCTCCCGGCGCTGGCCGCCCACGCCATCGCCACCTATACCGAGCCCGGCGACCTTGTCCTGGACCCGATGTGCGGCATCGGCACCACCCTCGTCGAAGCCATCCACCTCGGCCGCCACGCGATCGGCACCGAATACGAACCCCGCTGGGCCCACCTCGCCGGCCTCAACGCCGCCGCCGCACCCCACCACGGTGGAACCAGCACCGCCCAGGTCTACTGCGGCGACGCCCGCCACCTCCGCACCCTCATCCCCACCGCCCACCACGGACAGATCTCCCTGGTGCTCACCTCACCGCCGTACGGCAACGCCGTCCACGGCCAGGTCCGCTCCACCCGCGAATCCGGCGAACGCGGCGTAACGAAGAAGGACTACCGCTACAGCCGCGACCCCCACAACCTCGCCCACGTCGGCCTCGACCGCCTCATCGAAGCCTTCACCGAAATCCTCACCGAATGCCGCCACCTCCTGCGCCCCGGCGGCACCGTCGTCATCACCACCCGCCCCTGGCGCGAACGCGGCGAGCTCATCGACCTCCCCACCGCCGCCCTCGCCGCCGGGCAATCCGCAGGCTTCATCCCCGCCGAACGTAACGTCGCCCTCCTCGCCGGAATCCGCGACAGCCGACTCATCGCCCGCCCCTCCTTCTTCCAGATGACCAACACCCGCGACGCCCGCAACCGCGGCATCCCCCTCCACGTGGTGCAGCACGAGGACGTTCTTGTCCTCACCAAGCCCGGAACCTCGGTGGGTTACCGCGAACCCAAGGGTGATCAGGGAGAACCGGCAAGCTCTGCCCCTTCCCGTCTTCGTGCCGAACTGAGGTGCATGGCCCGCCCGTCAGGCGTCTTGGGGCCTGGAGCGGCCGTCCGCTCTCGTCTGTGCACCTGGACGGCGGCCGGCCATGACCACCGCTGACGACTTGAAGATCGGCAGTGCCTTTTCCGGCGTCGGCGGCCTTGACCTCGGCGTACTCGCGGCCCTCGGCGGACGCGTCGTCTGGCACGCCGAGACGGATCTCCGTGCTCAGACCGTGCTGTCCCGGCACTGGCCCGACACACCCAATCTCGGTGATGTACGAACCGTCGACTGGAGCAGCGTCGAGCCCGTGGACGTCCTCACCGCCGGGTTCCCCTGCCAGGACCTCTCCGTCGCTGGCCCCCGCACCGGCTTGGCCCCCGGCACCCGCTCCGGCCTGTGGCAGCACGTCGTCCACGCCACATCCATCCTTCGCCCCTCCCTCCTGGTGATCGAAAATGTGCGCGGAATCCTCTCTACCCGAACCACCCCCTACCCCCGCTCCAGCCCTCGTGCCGTTCGCGACGTGGATGTCTGCCCGCGGCATCTGGGAGACGCCGAACGCCTGCCCCCGCTGCGGGCGCTCGGAGCCGTACTCGGCTCGCTGGCCGACCTCGGGTACGACAGCGCATGGACATGCGTACGCGCCTCCGACGTCGGGTCCCCGCACCAAAGGGCGCGCATCTTCCTCACCGCCCGGCCCACTCCTCAAGACCCCCACCGCGAACCTCGGCACCAACGGCGGCACCCAGCACCCCACCAAACGCAAGGCCGGCGGCCACGGCCCCACCCTGGCCGACGAGGTCGAACACCTGCTGCCCACGCCGAGAGCGAGCGACGGAGCGAAGGGGTCACCGAATCAGCGCTACCGCAACGGCGGCCCCACCCTCGCCTCCACCGCAGCCAGCCTCACCCCGCCGAACGCCCCGAGCCCAACTGCCCAGACGCGCGGACGGCTACTGCCCACCCCGACCCGCTGCGACGCCAACGGCGGCGCGGGCACCACCCCCAAACGCAAGGGCGGCATGAACCTCCGCACCGCCGTCACTCACCTCCCGAATGGTGGGCCGACTACCACCGAGCCATCCACCGCTGGGAACACCTCACCGGCACCCCCGCCCCACCACCCACCCAACCCGGCACCCGACGACTCTCCGCCCACCTCGTCGAATGGATGATGGGCCTCCCCACCGGCTGGGTCACCAACACCGACGGCCTCACCCGCGCCGCCCAACTCCACCTCCTCGGCAACAGCGTTGTCCCCCAACAAGCCGCACACGCGCTGGAGGCGCTGCTGGTTCGGTGGGGCGAGGACAGGGGTTACGTACGGCGGGAGGATGGTCAGTGAGGCGCATCCCGGCAGAACGATCCGAAGCACCGTCGGCACACCGGCCTTGTGGGGATTCTGCGAAGCGGCAACCGTGTCGAGGGAGCCGCTGCGGCGCCCACGGGAGAGCAGCTCACCGAGGCGATCCCTCGTGCGTGGGCGGGGCTGCGGGGGGCGCCCCACCAACCGCTGACGACGCCCCGCACGAGCTTCGATGTCCGCCGTGGCTCATGGTCGTCGTACTCGCGGACGATGACGACTGCGTCATCAAGTACCTCATCACGCCTCACGGCCGTCCTCGTGCGGACGGTGACGAGCTGCGTCGCTTCCATTGCTGGATCGAAAAGGAGATCAACCGAGGGGAGGAGGATCGGTAACAGACCACAGATCGGGCGTCCTTCCGTGCCCGCTGAGCTGCTTGTAGCTTCGGGCGGCGAGCCCTCGTTCTTCGAGGTGCTTGAGGGCGTTCCAGATGGTGGGCCGCACGTGGCCGGTGGCCTCGGCAACGTCGAGGGCAGTGACAGGCTCGGTCTGTGCCGCGAGGTATGCGTACACGGCAGCACGCGCCCCGTCGAGGCGGAGTTCGGATGCTTCCTGCGATGGGGAGCCATAGTGCACGGCAGTGCCGCACGGCACCTTGCCCTGCTGCACGGCGGTATGAGGGGACAGGCCCCAACGAATCGGTGAAGGGCCTGTCCGGCCCGACACCGGCCGGGTCCTGACCACCCATCCCTCATTGGCAAGCGCGTTCAACGCACCCCGTGCGGTGGTCTTCCCCACGCCTACGGCACGGGCAATCTCAGCGGCCGTAGCCGTGGTTGCACGCTCGCAGAGTACGGCGTACACCAAGGCCGGGGTTCCCGTCAGACGGGCTCCAATTTCAGATTCTCGGGGAAGGAGATCCCGAGGTCCGTCACCGGAGGCAGGGGAGAGAGGCATGGCGGAGGATCCTGTTCACGGGGTGAGGCAAGGGGAGGCGCGGTAGAGGGCTGGGCTGGCGAGCGTCGCACGCGCTGCGCACCAGTGCCGTCACAGGTGTTCGGAGTCCTCCGCGCACCGGAGAGCGTCTTGGATGGCCTCGATGACGTCGTGGCCGATGCGCAGTTGGCCTTCGCCGAGCTGCTGCTCGCGCACATGGCGCTCGGTGGGCAGGTTGAAGGTGACGACTCCATGGGCCACGTCGTCCGACAACTCCACCCCGGCCGCCTTCGCCATGGCTTGGACATTGCCCAACTGGGCAAGGAAGCCAAACTTCTTGCCGGGGAGCGGGTCCCGGTACACGACGATCTTGACGCGGTGCTCCTTGAGGAAGAGCTGCTTGCCCTCGTCGTCCCGCTCCTGCCAGATGTCGGCGAAGGTCCGCCCTGTGAGGACGAACTGTCCCTGGCTCTTGCGGTACTCGGCCAGTCGGGTGCGCAGGCGGGACAGTTTCGCGGTCTGTGAGTCGAGCAGCGACCAGTAGACGGCCTCCTTCTCCTCGCCGTCGTATCTCCCTGCGGCGAAGTCCTCCTTCAGCCGGTCCAGTCGGGCTTCGGTGGCAGCGATGTCGCGCGAGGGGTCGTGGAGGCCGACCTCCCTGGCACGGACCTCGGGGAGATGCCCCATGTGTTCGAGGAAGATCTTGGTGAACTCCCCTTCCAGGTCCACGGTGTCGACGGCCGCAGTGCTGGGGCAGTTTCCGTGCACCGCGTAGTTGCTGCACTTGTAGCGGGAGTAGCGGTTCTCCCGTGCCGGGCGGTTAATCGTGGCGGGATATCGGTTGGTGAACTCTGCTTTAGTGAGCGGGCCGCGGCAGCCGCCGCAAGAGGCGACGCCAACGAGCATCGCGCGGCTCTTGGTGACCCGGGGACCGAACGCCTGGTTATCACGGAGCTTGAGCACCACTCTGTGCCACGTGTCCAGGGGCAGGAGAGGACTGTCGGTGATCATGCGGGGGTTGCCCTTGTCGTCCTCGACGATCTCCCCCTGGTAGGTGTAGAGGCCGGCGATTTTGGGGTTGAGTATGATGCCCCGGATGGAGGAATTGGACCATCGACTCCGCTGCGCCCGTGGGCTGTTGGGCTGGATGAGTGAGAGCCAGGTGGGTTCACGGCGGGCTTCGAGCTCCCGAGAGATAGAGCGGAGGCTCTTTCCCTCCAGCACCTTGCCGGCGATCTCCTGGGTGAGTTCCTTGTAGTGGTCGAGAGGCTTGAGCCGTTTCCCCTTGCCCTTCCCCAGATGGACGAGTTCGTAGCCGAACGGAGGGAGACCCGCTACCCAGGTACCTGCCGCGAGACGGGTCTGGACGGCGTCCCGGGCCCGTGCACGAATGGTGTCCAGCTCCCCCTCGGCGAAGACCGCCAGGATCTGGGCGAACATCTTCCCCATCGGAGTGGACATGTCGATCCCCTCCTGGGTCGACACGATGATCTTCCCGTGCTCCTGGCACCACTGGACGATCTCGCTGAAGTGGGCCACCCGGCGACTCAAGCGGTCGACCTTCATGACGCAGATGACGTCCCACAGGTCCCGGTACTCCTCCGTGAACCATTTGCTGAGGTCGGGCCGCTTGAAGGGGTGCAGCCCGCCGGAGACATCCGTGTCTGTGGCCCAGCCGACGATCAGAGCGTCGCGGCCAGGTGCATCGGCCCAGTGCTGGATGTGGTCCCGCTGGCGTGCGATGGCGGTCGAGTCGTCTGTGTCTGAGGAAAGCCGTAGCGATCCAAGTACGCGTAGTGACATGTCGACGACGCTACCCATGCATGGTGAATGCCCTAGCAAAAAGAGCAATTCGGACCGGAGTTGGCCTGGAGATGGACGTCTTCGCCTCGGTGCTACCGAGGATCCGTAGCAATCTCTGGTTGAGTTCACGGTGCTTGACCGAATCGGCTGCCCGGAGAGGTAAATTGAAACGATCACTGGGGCAGCCAACTCGTGGGTGTTCTTCTTCCGTGATCGTGCATGTGTCCACTGCCTGGCGCGGGATGCAGGCACTCTCAGGCCACCGGTTATCGGCATTTTCGCGACGGCATCGACGTCCTGGGGTCATGTCCCTTGTAGTGGTGTAGCCGGGTCGATCGGTTCTTTGTCCTGGGGATAGACCTTGTCCATGCTGTCCACGGGAAGGTAGCGGCGGG
>NZ_JBITDM010000032.1:0-69319 GCF_044454195.1 Streptomyces sp. NPDC051561
GCCTCATCCTTCTCTGGCTCCAGCGCCACTGAATCCTTCGGACGCGGGGAGCCGTCGTCGCCCCGACGGCTCCCCGCAACTGGCGGCAGATCTACCAGCTGGCGCCGCGCGACCTCAGCCGCCGCCCGTTGCCCGAGACCGGATTCATCCTGGCCGCTGCACTGTCCCCGATCGAGCAGGCCCGCTCGTAACGCTCTCGCGCTACTCACTACGGGCCCCCATCGAAGGCACGATCAGCGAGTTCGTCAACGGCCACGGCATGCGCCAGTGCCGCTACCGCAGCGAAGACAAGGCCCACGTCCAGCACGTCCTGACCGCCATCGCGGTCAACCTCGAACGCATCGACGTCCACCTGCCCCCGCCCGCCTGCCCCGGCGTCCAACCGCTCTCCAGGGCTTCCTCGACTGGCAGCACATCCCGCGATCGCGGTCCTGGCGCGTCGCCACCCACCCCGCAGGCTGAGCTGATCATTCTCACGGTGGCGGGTCAGGAGCTCAGGTCGGCAGAGCCACGATGCTCAACGCTCGGTAGTCGTAGCCGTCTTGTTTGAAGCCGGGGGCTTCCCACGTGAGGTTCACCTGCTGCCCGGGCGACAAAGCGCGGAAGCCGGTCATCTGGATGTTGGAGTAGTGGCCGAAACAGCCGCCGGGAGTCTCGGGCGAATCGAGCACCCCCCACCCCTCTTCATCGCTCCACCATCGGACAGTCGCAGTCACCATGGCCAGGACCCTACGAGTCCTGAGGCCACCGAGCACAGAAGCGGGGGACTTTTCAAGATCCCCGACAGCGTCAGGCACTAAGGCATCGCCTGAGAACACCGGGCTACTGCCCGGCGGAGGCTTCCGGTGCGGGCTCGAATTCGACCTCGGCGTATCCGCAGCCTTCCGCGAGCTTGAGCAGGGCGTCCTGCTCGGAGCGGTCGACAGTGAGCCCCCAGCGCAGCTTCGTCGATACCCAGTCGGACAGGTAGGTGCACCGTGCGTCGGCGAGCGGCGGGAGCCATTCTGCCGGGTCCTGGTCGCTCTTGCTGCGGTTGGTCTTCGCGGTGACAGCCACCAGCGAGCGCTCGGCACCGAGGTCGTTGGCGTATGCCTGCCGGCGGGCGGCATTCCACTGGGAGGCCCCGGAGTCCCAGGCTTCAGCGAGGGGGACCATGTGGTCGATGTCCAGGCCGCCGGGGGCGGTGACGGTGACGCCGTCGTAGTAGGAGAACCAGCTCCCTGAGAGGACCTTGCAGCCCGTGCCGATCTCGGCGGGGGTGCGGGACTCGGCGACGAGGACCTCCTCGCGGGTGTCGCAGGTGTTGTGGTCGGCGTCGACCCAGTGCTTGAACGAGGTGCGCTGGTAGCCGTCGCGGGCCTCGGCGGCCAGCGGGAGAGCGCTGATTCCTTCGGCCAGGGAGATGACCTGCGGGGGAGCGGCCTGTGCGGGAGCGGCCGTGAGCAGTGGGGTGATGGCGAGGGCGGTCGATGCCAGGGCGTAGGCAAGCTTCTTGATCATGAGAACTGCATAGCGGTCCTGGCAGTCCAACATGCCCATATCGCAGGCGACTTCACCCGTGCGAGTGGGTCAGTCGTACTGGGTAGCCGATCCTGCATCGCAGGCCGACGGCAGCCGGCTGTCGACCACGGTGCGCCTGGATGCGGTCGCGGCCGTACAGGTCGGCGCGGCCGTCGCCGGTCGCCTCACCCCTGCCGAGGACTCCGCCGACGGGCGGGCGGTCCACCGGGTGGCCGACGGGCGGGGCGCCGAATTCCGTGTGGTCGACGGACGGCATGGCAGTTGCCGCTCCGTACGGCTGCGGCACGGGGACTGACGGTCGCCAGCAGCTCGCTGGCCTGCTGATCCTTTCGCGCTCGGGAATCCTACCGGCTACCCTTCGAACAAATATTCGAACATGTGTCGAGGTAGGGCGCCGCCGGTCAGGAGGGAGCTCCCGTGCAAAACCGCTTTATCCTTCGCGTCCACTTCCACCTCCCGCCCGGGGCCGGGAGCGAGGAACTGTACGAGGACCTCCTGGACCTCCTGCAGAGCTTCACTCCCCGGGTCCAGCCGCTGCTGCAGGACTACAGCGCGGAACTCGATATCACCGGGGCCCTGCGGCATTTCGACAAGGAAGCCGCCGCGCTCACCGCCATGATCCAAATGAGGGTGGCCGGTTTGCACGGCATTTCCACCAGCATTGGTGGAGGCCCTACCCGCCTGATTGCCGCGATGGCCGCCGACGTCACCGCGCCCGGCCGCGCCACCCTGATCCCACCCGGCCGGGTGGAGGTGTTCCTGCGGCCCCGCCCGGCCGCTGCCCTTCCCGGGGTGGGCCCCTCGACCGCCCGCACTCTCACCCGGTACGGGCTGCACACCATCGGCGCCCTCGCCGACACCCCGCTGCTCACCCTCCAGCGCATCCTGGGCACCGCGACCGGCAAGCTCCTGCACGATCGCGCCCGCGGCATCGACCCCCGCCCGGTGGAACCCGGCGAGTTGAGCAAATCCCTCAGCGCCCGGCACGACTTCCCCCGCGACGAACTCCTTCCGGACGCTCAGCGGCGGGCACTGCTGGCCCTCGCGGAGGACGTCGGACTGCGCCTGCGCACCACCCGGCAGGTCGCCGGCACCCTCTCGGTGACCGTCCGGTACGCCGACCGCTCCACCACCACCCGCAGCCGGTCCCTGGGCGAACCCACCCAGCACAGCCGGGCCCTGGCCGCGACCGTCTACGACATGCACACCCAGCTCGGACTCCAGCGGGCCCGCGTGCGCGCCTTCACGCTGCGCGCGGAAGGACTCGCGCCCGTCGCCGACGCCGCCCATCAGCTCACCTTCGACCCCGTCGACACCCAGGCCCACGCCGTTGAGGAGGTCGCCGACCGGCTGAGGGCCCGCTTCGGCAGCACCGCGCTGGTGCCCGCTTCGCTCGCGGTGGTGGACCGGAGCCGCTCCCCGCGCGCACGCGCGGCCGCGCGCCGCCAGCACAGTTTCCCCAGGCCCGGGGCTGCCGCAGCCCAGACCGCAGGACTCGCCCGAGACACCCGACCGGAACAGCACCAGGAGCCGTTGCCATGACCCCAAAGCCCAGCCTCTACAGGGGCTACGAGGACGAGTTCGCCCAGCTCGCCGCCACCCACCAGGGACGCCCGGCGGCGACCGTGGTCCCCCTGCTGCGCCGTGCCGCAGACCGCGTCCTGCTCGAATTCACCGAGGCCGACCTCCAGGAGCAGGCCGCCGCCATCAGCTCGGGTGCGCCGTACGGCCTGCGGGTCACTGTCAGTTGACAGCCCACGGGCACCGCAGGGGGATCGTCCCTGGTAGACCCTTCAACAGGCCAGGCCACACCCCCAGGGCGCAGAATGCGAGGGCCGTCCGGCATGCCGGACGGCCCTCGCATTCTGCGCCCGTTTGGAGACGGCGGCGTGCGGCGGCGTAGTTCGTCTGGAGTGTGTTTCACGAACTCACCCCACGCGACTAAACACTTCGTTTAGCGTGGGGTGGGTGAACCTACTTCGCCCATCGCGCAGCACCTCACTCGCCGCTGTCGTCAGCAGCGCCGACATCGCCCGGCTGGCAGGGCTGTCCCGCGGCCGCATCACACAGCTCCGCGCGCCCGGCGCCACCGACCCGCTGCCCCTGCCGGACGCCGAAGCGAGCACCGACCAGCGGCCCCTGTGGCGCGGCAGCACCGTCGCCCGCTGGTGCGCGGCCACCGGACGCCGCCTGGATCCTCGGACGGCGTCGTGGCTGCTTCCCGGCCCGGACGGGCCTCGCCTGCGGCTGGCCGAGCGGCGCACGGTGCAGCTGCGCCAGGAAGCGAAGACGGGCGCTGATCTGCGGCGGCCGCCCATCGACGTCCAGCTCGACCGCTACACCGATACCCAGACGCAGGGGCCGTCAGTGTGGCTGGCGACCGTGCTGACCCCGTCGGAGAGCAATCGCCTGTGGGGGTGGCCGCCGTTCTGGCTGCACGGCAGCCCGCTGAACAACCTGGTGCACGAGGTTCTCGACGGCCTGGAGGGCATGACGGCCGGGCCCGGTGGCCTGCTGGGCACTGTGGTCGTGGCGCCTACGGAGAGCAGGGACCAGTTCGGATCCCTTCCCGGGCTGGTCCGCGTCCTGGACCTGTTCGCAGTGGATGCCGTGCGGGCTGGGAAGAGCCAGGAGGCGGAGCGGTTCGACCGACGGCTTCGGACGCTTCCGGTATCCGCACCGGAGATGGCGGATCTCGCGCAGGCTCTGGGGCACCGTCTGGCGTGGTGGGCACCGGGATGTGCCACACCGGTGCTGGCCACCGCCTGGAAACCCGGAGCCCCAGCCGCCGCGGACATCCCGCCCGCGCTCGCCGAAGCTGACGCGTTCCGGCAGCGATGTCTGGCGGTGGCCGCGAAGCTGGAGGGCAGTCTCGCGGCTTCCGTACGGGAGCTGGGGGAGACCCGCTGGGGCCAGGCGACCGGCGACTGGCGTCCCGGCTACGAGGGTGGTCACAGCAGCCTGCCCACAGCGTGCGATCCCCGCGTCTGGGAGCCCGCGGTGCGTTTCGGCCTGTCCGGTGAACTGCACCCGTACACCGGCGACTTCTGGCAGGGATTGGACTGGCTCATGGAGCAGGCCCCGTCCCGTCGGCTGGCCCAGGACGCCCAGCGCGTCTTCGGGGACCCCAACAGCGCACGCACGGTCCTCCTCGACACCGCGCTCCTGCCGGCACCGGCAGCACCGCACCTGACCAGCGCCGTCGCCCCGGCCGGCCCGAGCACCAGCCACCGCGCACAGTGCGTCTTGGAGACACTCGACGCCCACCCGCTCGGTGCTGCGGGCACCCGGCTGGGCACCTGGCCCGCCCCGGCCGGCCCCGCTTGGTGCGCGACCGCACCCGGCACCCCCCTGATCGCCTTGCACGTCCCCCGCGAGCTGCCCGTCCCCGGCCCTTCCGTAGGCGCCTATCTGGAGGCGGTAGTGCTCCCCGCGGTCGACCCCGCAGCGGAGGCCGGACACATCAGTACGCACGGTGTGGCGCTCGTTGTCACCGATCAGGACCAGGTCGTCGTGCTGCCCGAGTACGGCAGAGCTGACCGTCTCGCGGCAGTCGTCGAGCACACCGTCTGGCACCCCGGAACCCGAGTGCTCTCCGTCGGCCTGGCTCCCAGCACGAACAGCGCTCTGAACGACGCCTTGGATTCACTGCTGCGTTCCGTGCCGCAGTGCACGCCCTGGGAACATCTGGCGGGACTGGTCGGCCCGCATCCGACAAACCGGTACTGCCCGTACTGCCCGTCAGAAGAGCAGTAGCGCAGTACCGGCGAACAGCAGCAGATTCCGGCAGCGGGAAGTTGGCCGGCCCCCGGACGCGCCCGCCCTGATCGAGCGGGCGTGCCCGGTGCTTCCGTTATTTGGCGGCCGTACCAGGCTGCCGTCCGGTGGCGGTCGACTGGTTCAGGCCAGCCTTCTTGAAGATCCGGTGGGGCGGTGGCGCGGTCGCGATACTCGAAGCCGCGTACCCGCCGCGTGCGGGGGCCGGGATCATCTGCGACGGGGGAGAAAGTGGCCGAGACGGAACACGAACTGCGCGCACGGCATGTGCTTCTCACACGTGAGTTAGCAGATCAGCACACGCGCGTTGTCGCGTTGGGGCTCGAAGGGACTGTGCCTGACGAGGCGTTCGCGATCCTGGTGGAACGCGCGGAGAAGCTGTTGGCGTTTGAGCAGCAGCTACCGGGCCGGCTTGCCGAACCGCAGCGGCTGCGCAGCCAGAAGGTGATCTTCTGGTCCTGGCGCCTCCAGTCCGGTGTGGCCGCTGTCCTCATCGCCGCGGTCTTCTTCTTCGACTACACCGGGTGGTGGCTGGTGCTGGCTGTGCCGCATTGCGTGGCCACTGTTGCCGGGTGGTCGCTGAAGGCGACACCCAAGGACCACCGGGCGCGTCGTGCGGCAGCCATCGGCCTGCACCTGCTGGGGGCTTTGCTGGTGCTGGTCGTCCTTGGAGTGCTGTCCGCCTGGTTCATCGTCGCAGTCCTTGTCGGCTGGGCTGCCGTGGGAGTGCTGTCCGCAGACGGACAGGAGGCGGCGAAATGAGTGACGACTTCGAGTACCGGATGCAGAAGACCGACCGGCAGGTCAGGGACCTGGACAGCCGCCTGGATGACCTGGAGAGCGAGCAAGAGAGCCTGAAGGGTCGATTCGGGTACACCGACGACCTGGACTACGAACTGCGCAAGATCCGCAGCGACATCTCCGAATGCGAGGAGAAGGTCGAGCGGGTCGATGAGATCGAAGAGGAACTGGGAGACCGCGTCACGACGGCGGAGCAGGCTGTCCGGCGACTCACCCAGCATGTGCGGCTGCTGGAGGGCCAGATCATGTCTGCCGGCGGAGCATCCGCTGCGGACCTGGACACCTTCACCACTGACCAGCGTGCCCTGGCCGGCGCCCTGCAGTCCGGGTGGGACGCCGCCGACGCCCTGCTTAGTGAGGATGTCCGCGACATGCACCGACGACAGGTCAATCGCTTCCAGGATGCACAGGCCCGGCACCGTGGGGCCCGCGGGGAAGTAGTCGAACTGGTCGGCGCCCTGACCGACAGCCGGTACGGCACACAAGGCCACACCGACACCGCCACGCAATTGCGCAGTGCCATCGCCAGCGAGGCCACCCTCCAGCAGGGCCTGCCCCGGCAGTCGAGCCAGGCAAAGACTGCGGCTGCCGCATTGGCAGCCGACACCGCTGCCCGCGCCGACAAACAGCCGGCGCTCGCCGCGGGCGCCCGGGCGGAGAAGCGGCTGACGCTGGCTCTGCGCAGCAGACTGGCAGAGGCGGTCAGCAACCGGTTGCTCCTGCCCGCCTGGTTCGTCACCGTTCTCGGCCCGGCGCCTCCGGCCCGCGGCACCGAGCAGTGGCTGGAGCGCGCCACCCGCGTTCTGCTGTACCGCCTCACCTACGCCATCAACGACCAGGTCCTCGCACTCGGGCCCCAGCCGGACACCGCCGACCAGCACCGGCACCAGTGGCACAAGGAACTCCTCAAGGACCTGCACCGCTGGTAGAACACCCGGTACGGCACCCCGCCGGAAGGCGGTTCGGGGAAAACCGCTCGGTGCGCGAGCGCCAGCTTCGATACTGGCGGAACGTCACACAAAAGGAGCCCGCACCTTGGACGCTGAACAGCAGCTCGCGGCCCTGCTCAACGATCTGCCCGGCCATCACGAGGCCCGTTTCTGGCGCGACTTGAAAGAATCCGCCGGCCTGTACCGCATACGCTCCACCATGGCTTCTGCCGTGCAGGAGGCGCAGGACGGCGACTTCGAGCCGCTGGCCGCGTTCGTCATGGATGTCTTCAACCGCGAGGACCAGCTCAAGGACATCACCAAAGTCCTCGCCACACATCTCGGCACCACGATGCGGGCACGTTCCTGGATCACCGACGCCATTGCGGCAGCAGACCGCATCAACCGGGCCCATGCCGTGGACCCGCTCGAGGGCCTCGTCGATAAGTGGTGAGCACCGCTACTTGTTCGAGGCGTAGGGCGTGGTGGCAGGGTGTGCCCGGCGGCAGCATCGGCTTCACGAGATGGGCACTGCCGGGCACGCACAGCTTCGCATCGGCCCCTTCCCTGCCCTGAGCGCCCTGAGCAGAGTCGTATCGATGCTGTCCGCGGATCAAGTGGACCAAAATCCTCGTGTCACGCAGGCGGCGTCGCCGACGTTCGAGCCGTGGCAGCGTGCACCGGATGTGGCATGCCCCCCTTCTTGATCGAATTTGCGTTCCCTTTCCGTGATGCGGGCATTACGGTCAGTTGCACGCACGTTCAGCAGGGGGATTCTCATGCACACCAGCACCACTGCGCCCGGACGGCCGCCGGGGATCTGGGAGGACGCGGATGGGCTGACCCTCCGTCAGCGAGCCGTCCTGGAGGCCATCACCGAATCGGTGCGCACGCGGGGATATCCCCCATCCATGCGCGAGATCGGGCACACCGTGGATCTTTCCTCCACGAGCTCGGTCGCCCACCAGATGATGGCGCTGGAACGCAAGGGGTTCCTGCACCGCGACCCGCAACGGCCGCGTGCGTACGCGCTCGCCGCCCGGGCCCTGGCCCTGGTCAGCGATCCCGTGCCCACCCCCTCGGACGACTACCTGGCGGAGCGGGCCGAGGAAGCGGAGCGCGAGGCCGCCGTCGCCCGCGTCCCGCTCCTCAGCCCGATCACCACGGGCACTTTGAACCTGGCCGAGGAGCCGGTCCAGGAGCTGCTGGCGATGCCGCGCCGGGCCGTCGGCCACGGGACGCTCTTCGCGTTGACGGTGACCGGCCAGAGCATGATCGATGCCGGAATATACGAGGGTGACGTGGTGACCGTCCGCGCTCAGAAGACGGCCGCACACGGCGACATCGTCGCCGCCCTCCCCGCCGGCGAAGGATCCAGCCCCACGGTGAAGAAGCTGCGGATCACCGAGGACGGGATGTGGCTGATGCCGTGCAACCTGGCCTTCCAGTCGATCCCGCTGCAGAGCAGCACGGCCATCCTGGGCAAGGTCGTAGCCGTCCTGCGCTCCCTGTAGCGCCGTTCTGGTTCTCCCCTTCCGCGACCACCGCCGGGATCGATCCTTGGCGTTGCGAAGGCGCGCTGTGGCGTTGCCAACGTGCCTGCTGCCAGGATGAGTTGAGCTGGGATCAGGAGTCCACCCATGCCCGAAAGCCCCGGCCCAAGCCAGAAAATCACCGAGTGATCTGCCCTCATCGAAGGCTAGCGATCAACGGGAAAATCAACGCGCAGTGCCGGCGTTACGCCGTAGCGTGCATGCATGACGTTTACGTACGTACCGCCGGTTCCGGCAGAGCAGATTCGGCAGTTGCCCACCCGGAACGTGGCCCTTCTCCTGCTGGAGCATCTCGCCAGCGGCGGCGACCTCCAGCAGTACGGCGGAACGATGGGAGGGGCCCGCCAGGCATTCCACGATGAGCCGGATGTCGATGTTCTCCTTGCACGCTTGTCCGACGCCTGGTCCTGGCTGGAAGCGCATGCACTGTTGTCCCGGGTGCACGGTCAGTCGGAGAACTTTCGCCGCCTGTCCCGTGAGGGCCGCGAGCTGGCGAAGGATCCGCAGGGGATAGCGCGATTCGAGGCGCGTCAGCGGCTGTCCGGTGCCCTGCATCCCGCCCTGGAGGGAACGGTTCGCACCAACTACGACCTGGGTGACTTCGAGACAGCGTGCTTCGCCGCAATGAAAGCGGTTGAGGTCGCTGTCCGCGACGCCGCCGGGCTCGATAACTCCCTGGTCGGCGTGAAGCTGATGAGGGCCGCATTTCTGCCAGCCCAAAATGGCAAGGTGGGTGGGGCGCTCACCGATGAGGGAGCAGAAGGAGGCGAGCAGGATGCCGCTTCCGCACTGTTTGCCGGTGCCATGGGCGTGTACAAGAACCCCGCCAGTCACCGTACGGTCGATTTCGAAGATCCGATCGAGGCAGCCGAGATCATTCAGTTTGCCGACCTTCTGCTGCGCAGAGTGGAGCGCGCCAGACGGCGCCAGAACTGACGGGTACGGGTACGGGTACGGGTACGTACCCGTACCCTGGCGTCATGGGAAGGAGCTCCACCATGTCTGATGCCAACGTCCGGATCCCCGAGGAAGCCAAGGACCGGCTCGCCGCGATCGCGGCCGCCGAAGGACTCTCGCTGCGCGCCTACCTGGCCCGTCTCGCCGACACCCTGCTCACCCCGCAGGAGCGAGCCGACCGCGCGGCCGCGGCCCGGGCCGCGCTCCAGGAATGGAACGGGTACGCCCCGTCCAAGGTCGAGGAGCAAGACCTCGACAGCGAGCTCGACCGCCGTCTCGCCCGGGTGCAGCCCCGGTGAGCGGGACGATGCACATCGTCCTGGACGAGAGCGCGATGGCCGCCGTCGGCCAGGGCAACGTCCTCGCCTCCCGACTCATCCACCGCGCCCATGCCGAAGCCGAGTGGTTTCTCTACGCCCCGGCCTGCGCTCTCGTCGAAGCCGACCGGGCACGCCCCGGCACCGCCGAACACCTGGCCGCGATGCCTGGCATCACGGTCCTGGACCTCGACCTGGCCGCCGTACTCGACATGGCCAGGCGGGAGACGTGGGCTGCCGCACACAGCCAGTACGCAGCCCAGCCCACACCCGACCGCCCGGACGGCGCCGTGATCGCCACGACCCTGCCCAGCCGATGGGAAAAGGAAGCGGTCCGCGTGCTCGACCTCACCCCCTGACGTCACCGGTTCGACTCCCGCCAAAGCTCCTCGTACTGCTGAACCGCCTGCCGGGGGAGGGCGCGGGCCATCCACCTCATCGATGCACCAGCTTTGCGCAGGGTGGCGACCTGCCGTCGATAGTCGTATCCCTCAGGGCTGGCGTGAACGCGCAGGTAGAGAGGGCCATCGTCGGGAGCGTGGCCGAAGTAGAAGGCGCACGTGTGGTCCCACTGGTAAGGAGCGCCCTCGGGCGCGCACCAGCAGAAGCGGTGGGCCAGGTGTACGGGCAGTCCCCAGCGCGGGTGGCACAACCGGTCAACGAACCGATCGTGACCGGAGGCCCGCGGGGAGGCAGTGCGGGCGTCGATCTTCCAGCTGTCGCCGTCGTCCCAGATCTGCACGCGGTAAAAGGTGGCAACGGTGTGGAAGAGCGCGCTACGCCGCAGCAGCCCGCTGCCCACAGCTGCTCGATTCGATCGTGAGCGCTCAAGAAGGGGGTAGGCACCGAGGTAGTCGGCTTCCACGGCGTCCAACTGTCCGTTCGCCCACAGAGGCCGTAGCGTGTTGTCCTCGCACCAGCGCCGGTGCCGGCCTTCGATGTCTACCCAGTCCTCTTCCACCTCCCCGGGGAGCACGAGCGTCAGCTCTGTCTGCTCAGGGTCCTGGACCATGCGCAAGCGGAGCCGCCTGCCGTCCGCCGCAGTCCTGTCGATCCGCAGGCCGGGGATGCCGCGCACTTCGAGTCCCCCTTCCGGTCCGGGAGTGGTGGGAAGGAGCCGGCTGAGGCAGTGCTCCGGAAAGGAGTACTGCCGTCCTCCCAGGAAGGCATCCAGGTGCAGGGTGAGGGACGTGGGGGAGCAGGAAACCGACGCGATTCCCAGCGGATGGGCGCAGAGATCAGGAGACGTGCCCAGTTGCTCCAGTACGAGGCTCTCCAGCCTCTGCTGCGCCCCCGTGGCCTCGGGCGCCGGGTGGGTGGAAGGAAGGCCGGAGCGAGGGGAGTTCCCACTGCACTCAGTCCAGTACCGGAGCTTGCGGGACGTCCACGACGAGCGGGTGTTCACAACAGCGCCTTCCTGACGCATGCGGCCCGATCCCGGCGTCAGTTAAACACTGATGAGCTGGACGTTTTGTGCTGTGGGTGGTGCAGGCCGGTGCAGTACCACGCTCCTTGCGCTCCGCTACGCCGGATCGGGCGGCGAGGGAACGCGGCCCGCCTCGGGCCATTCCGAGCCCACTATCCAGCAGTTGAGCAGAAGAGTGCGGCGGCCCGCCGGGCTGTCACCTGGACGGGCGCTGAAGTGCGTTCCGTGCAGGGCCTTGACTGAGGACGTCAGAGGTTTCAGCTATGCGTTCGCCCGACGGCAGCATCGGCTTCAGAAATGGGCACCGCCGGGCGACGTACAGAGTGACACCCCGGCCTGATGCCGCCGGTGCCGGGGGTCGGAAACGCCTCGCCACCGACATCTCGTTCCGTGCGGCGTGCTGACGACGAGGTGCTGGTCGCGCAGGGCGGCGCTCTCCAGCGCCCAGACCTTTCACCCGCCGGCCGCGCAAAGCACGCGGGGCTTCACGGACTGTCAGAGGGGCGATCGTCCTCGCGGCGGGTCGGAGACAGGGGCGGTGGAGCGTCTGGGGTGCGGCGACGGAGCCGTTTCAGAGCCCAAGTGGTCACAGTGACGGAAACGATGGTGGTGATACCACCAAGGAACTCGGACAGGGCCTGGGTAAGTACGTCGGCCATGTGGTGGTTGCAGCGCGCGGCGAAGGGGCCCGGCCGCGCGCCGGCTCCCGTCGAGACGAGATCGGTCGGCAGTGCACCCCCGGGCCCACGGGTGCTGTCGGGAAGCGGAGAGGGCGTACGGACAGCTCCTGGACGGCCTGCGGAGTGCGGCGGTTGCCCCGTCCGAGGGCTTTACCGGTGGGAGCGGTACTTCACCGCCGCGACGCGGTAGATGGCGGCAATCACGACTTCGATGTCATCGCCGTTGCGCAGCCGGCTGCGGACGGGGACACCGTCGGGTGCCGTACGTTCCAGGACGTCTGCGGTGAAGTGGTGGTCGAGTAGCTCGCGCGCGGCCTCTGGACGGCGGAGGCCCGTAACGGAGGACCAGTGGAGGAACTCCTGCGGATCCGTGACGCGCTGACACCAGTCCCGCGCGAGCTCCCAAGCCTGTGCACGGCTGCACCTGGGCAGGGTGTCGAGCACGTGACGGAAGACGAAGACATCGAGGCCCTGCGTACCCGATCGTGCTTGAGATCCGTTGCGCCGGAAGGGAGTTGCGGTGCGGCTCGAACGGCGAAGATCGGGTCCCAGGCGGAGCCCATGCGCACGGGCGATCTCTGCGGGAGACAGCTGCCGGGTCGGACGCTGCGGCATATGAGCAGGTGTCGGAGGTGTCCCAGCGGGGGCGGGTCGATTCCTGCAGAGGTAGCGGTAGAGAGCGGCTGCTTCTTCGTCGTGACCGAAGTCAGGGTGCATGAGGTTGCCTTCCGGCTGGTTCGAATGATTCCGGACATGAAGAAGGCCCCGTTCCGGAAGAACGGGGCCTTGTGAAGGAACGGGCGCTGGGGGCTCACTGACGGGAGCCGGGCACGTGCGGGCATGAAAAAAGGGCGAGGAACTTAGTTCCTTCACCCTGGTGTTGGCCGGCGGTTTCTGGCACGCCGAAGACGCGGCCCATCCTGGCAGTAACAGAGCCCGAAAACAAGGACATTGAGCGGCACTGGGGAACCCGCTCGGAGTCCAGTGCCGGGCGTGAGCATGAAAAAGGGGCGAAGAACCTGCCCCTTCGCCCTGTCCTCATCCGGTGCGTTTCTGGGCACGCCGGATCTGCGCCCCATCCTGGAGCCAGCAGCCCCAGAAAGCAAGGGCACACGGGCAAGCGTCACGACGGCCCTACACCTCGCTCGGCCGACGATCCAGCGCTGCGCACCTGCCTGACTCACTTAAACCCCGCTGACCTGCACCGAGGTCCAGGGAACGGCGGCAACCCCGCGTCACCATCGTACGGAGGACGCTGCGTTGTCAGACCCGGCTTCTACGGTGCGGTGGTGACTACGACACGAAGCAACAGCGTGATCGAGGACATCGACCCGACGGTGGTCCCGGAGCTGGACAGCACTCTGCAGAAGACACCGCAGTGGGCAGAGGAGCACGCCCTGGTCCTCCTCCAAGGGCTTCCCGAAGGGGAGTCCCTCGTCCACACGACCACCCCAGCACAGCTTGCTGCGCCCGCGTTCATTGCCCTGGCCGCCCGCGCGGGCGCACCCATCTTGTACTGCGGGCCCGACATACTGGCGGGTGCCGATCTGCCAGCCGACGAGGAGTTCAAGGACCTCGGCACACGCTTCTCCCGCCCGGACCACGCCCTGCTGGAGAACCTTGTCGAGCAGCTTTCCGGGGAACAGGGCCGTTGCCGCGAGCTCACTCTGAGTTTCGTGGTCGCCGGAGTCCTTCACGTGTGGCGAGCCGACGCCGCCTGGTGGGTTGAGATCACTGACCAACTCTCCGGGCTGGAGGAGAAGTACGAGCAGCGACCGGCGACTGAGGCAACGACCCCGCCGGAGGATCCCCGGTCCACGCCGCAGGAGGCCAACCGCCTCGCCGGCCTTCTGGAGGATCTTCCGTCGTTCCGGGAAGCCACGAAGAACGCCGAAAGGGAGCGTATCGTCCTGCGCGAATTGCCCCAGCTGCAGTCAGTCCGGCGTACCGGCCTGAGCTGGCTCGGGCACGACGCGATGACTGAGGCGACGCTGCGCGTGGCCGAGGCGACGAAACGCATCTACACAGAGTTCTCAGCCGACTTGCCGAAGCTGGCAACCGAGCTCATGGAGTCAGGGCGGCTGGATCCGGCGGCGAACGCCGCTGCCCGGCGCAGCACTATCCGGGCCTTCGTGCAGGAGCGTTCCGGCGGGTATCCGCCCACGAAGGAATTCGTCGAGCTCCTCTATGGGGAGCCTGCGTTGCGTAAGGCCCGCCCGTAGCAGGCCGGACACCCGGGCCCTGTCGCCTTCGTTCTGTCCGTGATGGGCTGAACCGGCCCGGGCGGCTGGACGCCCGGACCGATGCCGTGGTCACAGCGCATTCTGCAGGGTGTTGTGGCGGGTAGTGACCAGGCTGCGCCATCGTCGCCGCGTGTGCTGGGCACCGTCGATCCAGCGTGCCGGGGAGGCTTCGTCGAGGGGCAGGGCGGCCATGAAGGCGGCGATGTCGCTGTAGTAGGCGAAGTCGCCGTCGCGGGTGTTCTCGCGGAGCCGGGCGATGGTCGCTGTTACCTGGTCCTGGTCGCCTTGGACGGCGTGGTGGAAGGCGAGGGCCAGGTCGAGGGCGAGTTCGGCGTACGTCACGCCCGCTGCGGTGATCTCGGCGCGCAATGCCTGACCGCGGTCGTCGATGTCGGTGTCGGTGCGGCCGGCGTCGCGGGCGAGCGCCGCGATATGTGTGATCAGGGTGGTGACGCGCAGGTCCACACCGGCCAGCAGCTGTTCGGCGAGGGCGAGTTCGCTGTCGGCGACGGACGGGTCGGTGAAGGCCAGGGCGAAGGCGCGGTGGGCCTGGCTGTTGCCGCGTTCACCGGTGACGCCGTGGGTGTCGGCTTCGTCGCGTGCGGCGGCGTACGCGACGGCGGCGCGGTCCATGTCTGCGTGGAGCCACCAGATGTCGCCCTGGACACGGTGGTGTCGGCCTTCCCAGCCCAGGGTGCGGGCGGTGGTGAGGGCGGTGGGGAAGTCGCCGGCCATGCGGGCGAGATGGGCGAGTCCGCGGCGGGCGGCGGGGGCGAGGCGGCCCTGGCCATCGGCGACGGTCTGCATGCCGGTGCGGGAGGCCGGGCTGTCTCCGAGGTCGCGGTGGGCCTTGGCCCGGTAGTACAGGGCCATGTGCTGCAGGTCGTCGGGGAGCAGGTGGCTGTCGATGACCGTGGTGAGGCGGGCGGCGGTGTGCGAGCGGTGCTGGTGCTGGCGGCGGGCGAGTGCGCTGAGGAGTTCGACCAGGGCGTCGGCGGCCGTCTCCAGCTGCACCGGGCTGGCCGGGTGAGGGGCGGGCGGGGCGAGCGGCTCCCACACCGAGTCGCCGACGTACATCCAGGCGGCGTCGGCGAGCCAGCCGAGGGCGAGGCGGAAGTCGCGGGCCAGGATCAGGCCCTGGCGCAGGCAGCCGATCAGGAGCCGGCGGCCGGGCCTGGTGTGTTGCTGCCACTGGGTGCCGAGCGCGGTCAGGGCGCGGTCGGCTGCCTGTGCCCAGTCGGCGGCGGTCCAGGCGTCGTCGGTGGCGTCGTCGGCGGTGCGCAACGTGGTGCGGATCAGGGCGTGCAGGTAGTACGGCCACAATCCGAAGGGGTTGTCGCGGACGAACGGGCGCTCGATGAGCCGTCGGGCGGCGCTCTCGTGGAGGAGCGCGGCGGCGGAGACGGCAAGGGTGGTATCGAAGGCGTCGAAGAGGGAGGCGGCCCGCAGGACGTGCCGTTCCTGCGGGGTGAGGTCCTGGAGGGTGCGGGAGATCAGGGCGGGGAAGCCGCCGTCGAAGTCGGCGGGGACGGGGATGCGGCCGGTGCGGCGGATTTCCAGGACCCGCATCACCGCGAGGTCGAGGTACAGGGGCAGCCCGTGCGAGCGGGCGGCGATCTGCTCGCGCAGTGCCGCAGGAAGGAGCGGCTGTCCCGCGGAGGTGGTGAGGCGGTGGGCGAGGTAGTCCTCGCAGTCCTCACTGCTGAAGTCCCCGACGAGGACCTGCCGCCCCCGGGAGGTGCCGGTTGCGGGGCGGGGGAGCGGAATGTCGTGGGCGGCGAGGCCGGGCCACGCCACCGGGCCCGTCCAGTCGAGCTGCCCTTCCAGGGCGGGGTCGGCCCACTGGAGCCGGGAGCGGCCGGTGATGACGAAGAAGGCGTTGGGCATCAGCCACACCAGGCGTTGCAGCAGGCGCTCCAGGTCGCGGTGGGTGCGGTCACCGACATCCTCGAACGTGTCGAGCAGGACGACCGGCAGCACCCTTTTGTCGGCGGGGAGCTGGGAGAGCTCGAAGGCGAGCAGGTGCGGGTAGTAGGAGAGGGCGTCCAGGTCGGCCTCCGCCTCCAGGAGGTCGGCGAGCCGGGCGCACCCGGCCAGCGCCCGCACGGACTGGCGACGCTCGCGCAGCGCCCCGACCAGCGAGCCTGTGACCTGGCCGACGACCGTGCCGACCGTGCCAGGCAGCAGCAGCGCCTGCGCGACGTCGGACATGGCGGACTGCATCTGCTGCGGCAGGTTCTTCCCGACCTTCGAGGCAAGCGTGCTGCGCCGCAGGTACTCCTCCAGCGGCTCCCCGGGGTGCTGGCGCTCCCAGTAGCGGCGCAGCGCGATGTCGAAGGCGGGCAGGGGGTGTCCGAGTTCGGCGAGCGCGAGGCGGATCGTGAGGATGACGCGTTCGAAGTCGGTGCCGGCGGACCGGGCGAGGTCGATCCGGACGGGCAGGATCTGCCACCCCGCGGGCCACACGGGCTCGCCCCACTGCGCCGGGCGGTCCGCGGCGTCCTTCAGCGTGGCCTCCAGCTTGCGGGAGAGCACGGTCTTCCCGATACCGCCGACGCCGTGGAAGGTCAGGACATTGCGGCGCGGTGCCTCGAAGTCATCAACCCTGAAGCCGGGCTGAGCCAGGTCGTGCAGGTGCTCGGTGAGCGCGGCCGCGACCAGTTGCCACTGGCCCTGCCGGTTCGTGAATGCCTCCCCGGCCGTGAAGTTCCGGTCGTTCGAACCGAACAGCGCTCGCAGATCCCGCCCTGCCATGCCCACCCCCGTGTGTGATCACCGGACTCCAACCTATGTGCGACCCGCAGCAGTTGGGCAGCCACTGCCGGTATCGGGTCTGGTACGCCGCTCTTCCCGGGACTGTGTCGGCACGTGTTGCCTTGGCGGGTTCGTCCCCGCACGCCGAAAATGATCTTTCTTTGCCCGTCGGAACCGGAAGGCACCTCTGATGAACAGCTCGAACCCCCACGGCCCCACACCTGAGCGCGAATCCGGCACCGGTTCCGGTGTGCCGGACCCGGTCAGCATTGAGGCCGCCCTGGAGATGGTGGTCCAGGTGACCGCCGCATACCGGCGGCAGCTCCACACCGAGCGCCAGGCCCTCGCACCGGACCAGGAGCGTCTGGCCGCCCTGGCAGAGTCTGTGCGGGAAGCCCAGGTCGACCAGCGGGCCCTGGAGGAGGCCGACGACGCCGAAATCGCGCGCATCGCCGCACGCTACGAGGCGGCCTTCAAGGACCTCTCCGGCCAGTAGGCCGCCTCGGGGGCAGACGGGACGGGCCCGGGCAGCGCCGCCAGCACCCTGCCCGCGGCGACCCCGCGGGCCTCTACGCGGGGCATCAGCAGGGCGGCGAGCTGGAGGGTTTCCTCTAGTTCGGCCCGGTACTGCGGCAGGGCCCGGCGCAGGTGCTCGTGGATGTCCAGGAAGCGGGCGGCCTCGTCGGCGCTGTAGGGGCGCAGCCGTTCCTCCACCAGCGCCCGTACCCCGGTGGGCTGGTGCAGCCACCGGCCGTCCGGGGTGCGGGTGTTGTGGTGCAGGGCGGTGGTGTCGCGCCGTACGACCCGCACCTCGTCGACGACCGGCCCCGAGCTGTCGTCTTCGGCGGCGGCGAGGGCGTCGGTGGTCGCGGCGAAGCACTGGTCGTGTCCGCCGGTGGCGGTGTAGCGGGCGGGCAGGCCGCGCGCGCTGACCTCGGCGCAGCGGGCGGCGGTGCCCTGACGGCTGTCGGCCGCCCGCACCGCGAGCACCACCAGCTCGACCTCGTACCCGGCCCGGCGGTGCAGGGCGGCCCCGGCCAGGAACTGCTCGGCGTCGCCCGGTGCGATCTCGATGACCATGTCCCCGCGCCGCTCGCGCACATGTGCTTCGGCCTGTGCCTGCCACGCCTTGTAGTCGGCGCGTATCCGGGCCCCTGCCGTACGTGGCTCCTCCTGCAGCAGCCGCAGGTAGTCCGGATGCATCGCCTTGAACCGGTCGGCGACGATCCGCACCGGACGGCGTCCCTGACCGCGCAGTTCCCGCTGCACGAGCCGGGCGGCACGGGTCTTGCCCGCCCCGGGCTGCCCCATCACGTAGACGGCCCGGGGCCGCTCCTGGGCAAGGACGTCGTCCAGGTAGCCGGGCACGATCAGGTTCTCGAAGGTCCACGCGTGTTCGGCGGGGGACAGCCGGTGGTAGTTGACGCCGGGTGCCGTGCGGGTCGCCTGGGCGCGGCGGCGCAGGGGTTCGGCGAGTGCCGCGGCCCGGGCGACGTCCCGCTGGACCGCGAGGCGGCTGTCCTCGGGGAGCGGGGCTGTGTGCAGCAGGCGCTCGCTCAGCGCAAGGTCCTGCAGAAACTGAGACGTCTCGCGGGCAGTCCACGGCCGCCCCTGTTCCGTGGCCACCGCCTGCGCGGCCGCGGGCCGGCGGCGCCAGGTGCCCTCGACGGTCAGCTCGTTGTCGTACAGCAGGGCGCAGTCCCGCCGCACCACGGGCATCCGGTGGGCGAGCTGCTCGTCCTCGACCACCGTCAGGTTGTGCAGGAGCCGCTGAGCGCAGGTGTCGAGGTTGTCCCAGCTCACGAACCGCCCACCCTGCTGGTGGAGGGCGCCGTCGAGGAAGCGGGCGAGGATGCCGGACTGGCAGTGGGCGAGCGAGGCGGCGACGGTGACGAGTTCAAGGCGGGTGCCGTCCCTGCGGGCCGCCGCTGCTGCGGCCCGCAGGTCTTCTACGTCGGCGTCGGTCAGGGCGGTTTCGATCACCGCGTCGAGGCGGTGGGACCGTGCGTGCGCCAGGACAGCCGCCTGCCAGCGGCGGGTGTCGGCCCGCACCCGAGCACCGGCGGTACGGACATCGTCGGCGAGGGCTGCCGCGTAGTGCGGGTGGGCGCTTTTGTAGAGGTCGCTGCAGATCCGGACGGCCCCGCCCCGCTGGTCAAGAGATGTCTGCACCAGGTCCGCGACCGCGGTCTTGCCGCTGCCCGGCGGGCCGGCGACGTAGATGTGCACCGGCTGGTCCTGGCGGACCGCTCTTGCTGTCCAGGTCGGCAGAATGCGCCGGGCAAGGATGCTGTTGCCCCCGAAAGCGGCAAGGCGATCCCGCACTGGCACTCCAAGCAGTCGTCGTGTGGTTGTCTGCGCTGCTTCCCAACGGTCGCTCAGACGGAGTTGAGGACATCAACTCCCCTTGATCATAAGGGAGTTGGGTCAAAGAATCTTGAGAGACTCCTTTGTGTGCGAAAAACGCACGGCGCGAGCCGTTGGGCCTGCGGACGGCGATCGGCGCACTGGTCACCGAGTGGGCGTGGGAGATCCCGGCCGCCGGCGCCACCCTGCGCGAGCGGTGGGCGGCCATCGCCCCGGACTTCGCCGGGCACGTCGCCGGAGCGGGCGCCGAAGACCCGCCTGGAGCGGACCCGCGTCATCGCGGCTGTCAACAAGGCAGCGGGCCGCACCGTCGTACGTATCCTGCGGGGGCTTCGGTGGAACGGCGCACCCAGATGAGGCGCGAGCTCAGCGCCCGCGCATTCCCGGCACCGGACCCGGCGGCAACGGACCCGCTCACGGAGACCCGGCTCCAGCGACGCCGCCAGGCCGCGGCGGCCGCGCTGCGTCGGGCGAGCTGCCCGTCAGCCGGGCGTCGCCATGCTGCTCCCGCAACGGTCGTGGCTCCGCTCCACAGTATGACCACATCGATCATGCGCGGGGGCGTCCGAATTCTCGATCCCCTGAGCCTGGCCTCCGGATTGGAGAGGAAACTCCTTCAGCCATTTGGCCAGGGCTGCTGACTGCGGGAGCAGTTGACCGAGATCCCGCGATGCCTGCTCGATCTTGGCGTGGAGTACTGCCGCGAGGGTTTCAACGGTCTGCTGGAGTTCTTGGAGAAGGTGCCGTTGCTGGTCTGCTCCCCTCGACTGGGGCTGTCAGGTCTCTTTTCAGTTTGGGCGCCAGGCGACGGAGCGCTTCCTTCTGCCCTCGGACAGGGGTGCGGGACTTCGGTGGTGCTGACGGCTACGGGTGGGCGGATGGAGAGGGCGGGCGGTCAACACGGCCTGCGCGAGGTCAATTCCTTCGGCATCGGCCCCGGGCTCGCGAAGTGTCCGGGGGGGTATTGAGACGCCCGACATATGACTTTGTGCCATTTCCCGTCAACTCACCGTCACAACGCGCTTCGTCTCACTAGACAGAGGGGCAGAGGTGGACAGTTCTGGGGGAGGGCCTGGTGATTCTGACCATCAACCTTGCGGTGCTGCTTGCTGTCGTCGTGTTCTTCCGGCTCAAACGGCGCACTCAGGCCCGCAGCCGGGTCGAGGAACGAAACACCGCTCTGATCGTGCTGGTCCTGGGCATCCTGATCGCGCCCACCCCGGTCGGGCAGGGCATCGGGGACTTCCTGAAGCAGCTCGCGCAGTCCATCGCACAGAGCACCCAGTGAGTACTCCCGCCCGCCGCCGACGACGACGGCCGACACGCAAACGAGGGGCCGGTTCACGGCCGCGGCCGCGCACGTCCGGCAAACGGCGCCAGCGGGAGAACGACCAGCTGATCGGTGTCGTCGTGGCCGGGTTCGTGGGCGTGGGCCTGGTGGTGTCGGCCGTCAACTGGCTGCTGGCGAACTGGTGGATTCTCGTCGTCCTGGGAGTGGCGGCGGCGGGAGCCGGGGGCTTCTGGCTGCACCAGAGGCAGCAGCGGGCCCGTTGGGACGCCGTGCAGGCGCGGGCGCTGCGGTACGCGATGCCCCAGCTGGATGCGCTGCACCACTCCCGGTTCGAGGACGCGGTGCGGGACCTGATGTTCCGCGACGGATGCCGGGACGCAGTCCGGGTGGGCGGCGGCGGGGACCAGGGCGCCGACGTGAAGGCCACCGACCCCTACGGCAGGCTGTGGGTCATTCAGTGCAAACACCGTCGCCAGGGCCTCGCCGGTTCCGCCGTCGGCACACCCGACCTCCAGGTCCTCAACGGCACCGCGCGCCCGGTCCACCACGCCGACGTTGCGGTCATCGTGACCAACGGGCGAGTGACCGCGCCCGCAGTGGCCTTCGCCCAGCAGCAGCGGCTCCACGTCGTCGAGCACCACACCCTCGCCGCCTGGGCTTCCGGCTCCCGACCCCTGTGGGATCTGCTTCCCGCCGTGCCCCGGCCGCGCAAACCCGGCGCCCTCTCCTGAGCCCCTGGCATGCCGATCGGTATGAACGGGGCAACGGTCCGGCGGCAGCATCGGCTCCAGGAGATGGGCACCGCCGGGCGACATCCGGTCCGGTGCCGCTGGGGACCGGGGTCTGAAGCGCTCCGCAGTCGACACCTCGCTCCGTGCGCTGCGCTGACGGTCATGGGTGTTGGGCGCTGGGGTGCCGGGTGAGGGTGTAGCCGATTTCGAAGGTCTCGGCTGACATACGGGTGTCATTGATTTCAAGAATGGTGCTGTCGGGGCCCGTAGTGGTGCGGGTGATCCGCAGGAGCGGGACCCCTTCGAGGAGGTGGAGGCGCTCACTTTCGGTGGGGGTAGGCATGCGGGCGCTGACAGCCTCTTCCCAGGACAGCGGGCTGTGGCCCATCCGTTCAAGGAGCTCGTAGATGCCTCCGGGGCCGGTGTCCTTCTGCGCGAGCTGGGTGCCGCGGGCCAGGGAGGCGGGCAGGTAGCTGGTCGCCAGCTGGAGCGGGGCTCCGGTGGCCGGGTCGCCCATGAGGCGGTCGCGCACCAGCACGTCCTGCTGTTCGCCCTCGGGGAGCTCAAGGAGGGCGGCGATGTCGCGGGGGGCGGGGAGAAACTGCTGCGTGCCTGGAACTCGGTGCTCTCCAAAGAGAATCCGGCTGGGTACGCATGGACGGTACTGCGCCACTGCACCACGGACGCCGGCAAAGCGCGGGCCCGCCGCCCGGTGCCCTTTGACACCGCCGCCTTCCAGACAGAAGCCCTCCTCGCGGCCGTTAACCCGGTCGGCCAGTTAGAGGAGAGCCTGAACCTGTTCCACCACGTTCGCAGACTACCGCCGCGGCAGATGGACGTGATCCTGCTATTGCACGCACACGGCATGAGCGCGCCCAAGGTCGCCGAACATCTCGGCTCACCCCCGCGAGTGTGCGTTCCAACGCCCGGCACGCCATTCGCCGCCTGCGAGAACTGCTGCACCTGGACACCGAGAACGAAGGGACTGCTGGATGACCCCCCGCATCGAGGACCTCCTGAACCGGGCCCGCCTCGCCACCACCCCCTACCCCCAGCGCGACGTCGACGCCGCCGAAGCCCGCCTCGCCTCCCGCCTGCGCAACAACGCCCGACAGAGCGGCCCCACCGGGGGAGCCTCCCCCTCCGGGCGCCCGGAGGGGGAGGCCGCACGAGACCTGCGGATCCTGTGCGAGGCGGTCGCAGGCCACCCGGGCGCCCTGGACGAGCTGGAACTCGACGAGGACCGCGAAGAGTTCGCCACCGGAATGATGCCCGCCCCGGCCGGGGCCCGCGTCCTGGGGTGTCTGCTGTACCTGGCCCAGGAAGAAGAAGCCGCACAGTTCTGGTGGCAGTTCGCCGCCGGCGCCGAGGATCTCGCCGCCGCCTACTGCCTCTTCCTGCACCACCTGGCCCACGGCGAGGACAGCGCCGCCAAATTCTGGCTCGCCCAAGCCGCCACCCCCGACCCGGAGGAGGGGACCGTCAGCGCAGCACTCCGGATCCTGCGCCTGCTCAAAAAGGACCACCGCAACATCCCTGACCCGGTGGCCGAAGTCCTCGCTTACATGCCGGTTGCCCTCGCCTACGTCGACGACGACCTCGACCTGCCGCTTCCACAACCCGAGTTCAACGAACACATCCGCCTCCTCGCACTTCTCGCCAACGCCCGCCCCCGCGCTTGGACTCCACCTGCGAGGCCAACCCAAATACCCCGTCCCTGGCGAAGACGTCCCTCTGCCCACCTTCAACCTCATCCACTTCAACGCCCTGCACAGCGCCCTGCTCGGCTCTCAGCGCTGAGCCCAGCATCTCGACTGGCCTCAGCTTCGGTCCCGTTCGGTCCCGCCGACTAATGCATCACGAGCCCACGGGGCTGGCGGGACTCAATTTCCAGGTTGGGCACCGCAAAACGGTGTGGGGGCGGTCCGACGGGTCTGAGTCCCGTCGGGGGCGGTACGGGCTTCAGTCCCGCAGCAGGGAAAACTGCAGGTCAGCGGCCTAACCTCGTTTCCTGCGGGACTGACGGGACTCAAGCACGTAGTTATGAACTGTGTGGAGAAGATCCTCTTGTACGCGCCCGCGCGTCAGGAAAGGAAATGCAAGTGCAACTCATAACTGCACTGTTCAGGCCCGTCAGTCCCGCAGGCAGGAGCAACATGCCCCTGAACTGGTCTTTTCCCCTCACGGGACTGAACCCCCTGACCCTCTGCGGGTCTGAACGCCTCCGAGGCCCACCGCCCGGGCGGGACTCACGGGACTGAACAATTGCGACACGCCAAGGGCCTGCCGTCCCAGCCGTGACCATCCGATACGATCCCTTTCGCTATCCCGAAACCTCAGGCCCGTCAGTCCCGTTGATCCCGCTGCGGGGACTCCCGATCCGCTCCACCCTTTGAGGACGCTCATGAGCGCCAGTGCCGACGGCCGCTTCGACGCCGAACGCGCCGCGCAGGCGATGCGCAGCACCGACCTGCATGTGCTGGAGATGCAGCCGAACCTCCCAGCGCAGCAGGCCGAGGCCTCTGTCCCCGAGGGCGTGGACCTGCGCTGGATGCCGGACGCGCTCACCGACCGCGGGAACGCCAAACTGTTCGCCCGCCTCTTCGGCGAACGCTTCCGCTACGTCATCGGGATGGGCTGGCACAGCTGGGACGAGTACCGCTGGAAGCTCGTCGGAGGCATCGAGGAAGCGATGTGGGCCGCTGGCGACATGGCCGAAGGCATCCCTGCCAAGGACCCCCGCGGACTGTTCAGCGACCGCGAACTCTCAGCCCATCGCCGCCACACCGCCTCAACCTCAGGCCTCACCGCATTGCTGCGCCAGGCCCAGGGAGCTCCTGGCCTACGGCTCGATCCCAACAAGCTCGACGGCCACATCTATGCCCTGTGCACGCCGTCGGGCGTGGTGAACCTCAAGACGGGGGAGCTGCACAAGCCCAACCCGCTTACCGATATGCACTCCCGCGCAACGACGGTGGCCCCGATCGCGATGGACGTGCCGCGCTGGCACAGCTTCCTTGCTGACACCTTCGGCGAGGACGAGAAGGGGCTGGAGACGATCCGGTTCCTGCACCTGCTGCTCGGCTACTCGATCACTGGAGACGTGGGCGCGCAGGTCATGCCGTTCCTCTACGGCTCTGGCGCGAACGGCAAGTCGGTACTCCTGGAAGTTCTCACCAGCCTCCTCGGGGACTACGCGAACGCAGCCCCGCCGGGCTTCCTGATGGAGAAGGGCAAGTTTTCCGAGCACTCCACCGAGCTGACCGAACTCCACGGCCGGCGGATCGTGGTCTGCTCCGAACTCAAGCCCAACGACACCTTCAACGAAGCCAGGGTGAAGCTCCTGACCGGTGGCGACCGGATTACCGCCCGCCGGATGCGGCAGGACTTCTTCAACTTCACCCCCACCCATAAGCTGTGGCTGCTGGGCAACCACCGCCCCGAAGTTGGCACCGGTGGGCACGCCTTCTGGCGCCGCATGCGGATCATCCCGTTCGAGCGGCAGGTCCCCGACGCCCGCAAAATCGACAACCTGGCCGCGGAACTCGTCCGCGACGAAGGCCCCGGCATCCTGCACTGGCTCATCGAGGGTGCCACCCGCTACCTGGCCACCCGGGACCCTCTGGCCGGCCCGGCCTCCGTGAGGGTGGCTACCGCCGCATATCAGACCACCGAGGACCACGTCGGTCGCTTCCTCCAAGAATGCTGCCTCCAAGGGGACAGCACCGACCTGCGCGTCGAGCAGAAAGCCCTTTATGAGACCTACGGCCGCTGGTGCTCCGACGAGGGGATCCGGGCCTCCTCCAGCCGGGCCTTCGCCAGCCGGATCCGTCAGGAACTCGGACTTGCGTCCCCCGCCGATATGATCAAGAACAACGCGACGAAGTACTACCCCCGGCTCGCCCTGCTGGACCTCACTGCACAAGAGCCGCCCCGGGACAACGCCGGATGACCTCACGCGTTCTCCCATCGCCCTCTCATGCGACCTACCATGAGACCCGAGGGCACACCAGATCCCATCCTTGTCACACCCAGCCCCAGCACGGCCAACATCTGGCCCCCGACCTCCAGGAGACCTCGTGAGCGCGACGCCCAACGCAGGCGATCTCGTGCACGAGTCCGAGGTCGTATGGCTGGAAGACCCCGCAGACTTCGACTATGTCCGCCAGTCCCTCGACAAAGTTCCCACCCGCAGAGGCCGCCCCCGCTACGAACGGGACGGCCGACTCGTCGGATACGTCAACCTTCAGCCGAAGGCCAAACCGAGCGCGGACAGCGGTCTCTTCCCCCGCCGTACGTTCTACCTCCTCCCGCACGACCGCCCCAACCTCCCAGACGACCCCACGTGCCCCTACCGGGTGGGGTCACCGCTGGAAGCCGTCGACCCCGCGACCATCGCCCCGGGCGACCCTGGACGCAAAACGTCCCGCTCCCAGGCCACCGGCAGCGGCATAGTCGTGTAACCCCCGCCGCCTGGACACGCAGGTGCCCGACTCCTCTGTACGGCGGACGGTCCGCACACGGGGGTGTGCGGCCGACAACCATCCCGGCGGCTGGTGCGGGACGGCAGCGGGCCGGACGGCTACGCACCCGTCGCGATGGCCACGAGGAGCCCGAGCACCGGCATCGCGAGCATGACGAGGTAGCAGACCATCAGGGTCTTCCGCGACGGGATCCTGATCCTCGTGCGGGCCCCTCCTTCGCACGCTGCTGCGCGGCAGCCTCCTGGGCGGTCAGCCACAGGGCGGACAGCTGTGGGCCCTCGGCCTGCCGGTCCGTGGCGCGCTGCCGCACCGGCAGGCCGGGCACCTGCTGAGGGTCGGGGAGAGGCAGGGGCGGGGCGGGGGTGTCGCTCACGCGGGACTCCGGGGACGGCAGGACGGACGCGACCAGAACGGGCCCGCCGGCCGGGTCGCTGTGGACGCACCCGCAGCGGTCGGCGGGGACAGAGGTGGCGGGCGTCCCGATCTGTGCCGCCGAGAGGGTGCTTCCGGGGACGACGACGGCGACGCTGGCCACGTGTGGGGTGAGGTGGACGAAGACGACCATGGGGGAGGCCGGTGCGGCCGACTGGACGTGCTGCACGAGGTCGGAGGCGAGGGCCCCCAACTGGACGCAGGTGCTGGGGGCGACCCGCCAGGCCGTGGTCCTGATGATGACCTGGGTGCCCGCGATCTCCGCGCTGTCCGCGTCGTTCCCGATCAGCTTCCACGTCGCGTGCACCGACGGGATGACCCCCTGGAGCGGGACCGGGCACAGCACACCAGCACTCACGAGGGCGTCCCGCCGAGGGCGTCGAGCCCTTCGTACAGGTCCAGTACTAGACCGGCCCGCTCACACGCGCTCTCCACGCTGCTCTCCCAATCGTTCGCGACGATTGTTCTCCCCGTGGCGAGGAGCTGCTGCGCCGTCGGGCGCCGTACGTCGTCGGCACGCAGCGCGGGAAGGATCTTCTCGATCTCGCGCATCACCAGTGCGGCGTGATCCGTGAGCGTGCAGGCGTGCTGAGCCCAGTCCCCCCGGGACACTTCGGGCCTCGACGGCCGGGCACGAACCGCACGGGCGAGGGCGCAATAGCGGCCCCGGTCCAGCGGAATGCTGGAGGTCAGTTTCCCACGGGGGTCATACAGCAGGGTGTAGCTCATGAGTGGCCCTTCGCAGCTGCAGGTAGCCCCCGCAGACGAGCGGACCTTCTGCGCGGGATCTGGTGGTTCCTACGCTGTCAAGGCCGACCTCCCCCGTCATGGACACCGGAGTCCCACTTTCCCTGCCTCACAGTCGTCCACCTCGTCCGGGGATGTCCTCGCTGCGCAGGACAAAGTCACCGGCCAGCCCGTCCAGGAGGTGGCCCGAGCCGGTGAATCCGAGCGAGCGCATGCGGCGCAGGACTTGTCGGCACCGGGTGACCGCCTTGTAGCGACCGTCCACCGACAGGCTGCCCTGCTCCTGCAGGTAGGCCATCCGCTGCAGGACGTCGACGATGTCGGTGCGGCCGAGTCGCCGCAGATCCTGACCCTTGTCCAGGCGGTGAAGCCGCAGGCTCGCGGAGAGCCGTTCCAATTCGCGCAGGCCGGACTGGACGGGAAGTCTCCTGAATTCCGGTGATTCAGCGAGCGGTGGAGAGCGGGGAGCGGGAGCCGAACCGGACCCCGACCGAGCAGGGGACAGTGGGGGTCGACGTGTGCGCCGAGAGAAGCTGTTCGGCGTCCGTGCCGACGAGGACGATCTCGATGCGGTCCCCGCTGTCGGGATGGCCCTTGGCGCCGGGGACCAGGACGTGGAAGGAGACATGGCCCTCGTCGTCCACGGATCGGGTGACGGTCCCGTCCACGACGCCGGGTATCAGGGTGTTCCGCATCAGGAGCTCCTTGTCAGGGTGTCCGTACTCGCTGGCCGTACGAGTGTGGCGACCGCATTGGCGAGGCGCTTCCCGTACAGGCTGGTTATGAGTCCGAGAACGATCAGGGCGAGGCAGAGCAGCTTCGGCGTGGACAGCCGCTCGTCGAAGATCACAGCGGAGCCGAGCAGGCCGAAGACGGGGGCGAGCAGGGAGAGCGGTGCCACGGCGGAGACCGGGTACTCCTTGAGCAGCCAGTTCCACACGGCGTACGCGATGACCGTGTTCGGATAGGCCAGGACGAACAGCGGGATCGGGGCCTGCCCGCCGGGTCTGCGCTTCCGACGACCCCTGAAACACACAGAAGGCTCGAGTGCAGTTCTCAAAGCGGTGCCGGAAAGTGTTGTGGTAGGAAACCGGGACACCTATCACGATTTTCCGCGGCCCCCCGCCGCTACATCCTTAACGAGAACTCCTTGAGTTCCTGATCAATACGAGAGCAGACTCACGGTCTTACTCCCACCGGAATGCGAACATAGAGCCTGTTCCGGCAATGAGGGTCACCGCCAGGAGAACCAGAAAGTTGGTCATCGTGGGAGAGCCTCCGCTCCACGAGTTCACCATGGCCTCGTGCGCAGCCCCGAAGGGGGTGTAGGAGGCCACGGTGGCGAGCCAACCGGGGTATTCATTCCGATTGGAGAAGCCGCCGCCTGTTGCCATGAGGGCGAGGAAGCTCACCAGCCCGATCACGCTGGCCGTTCGGGGAGAGGCAGCGAGTGCCGCGATCAGCAAGCCGAGGGAGAACATGGCACAGAGTGTCAGGACGAAGGCCGTGATCACTCCTCCGGGGTTTCTGGGAGCCTCGATGCCGAAGGCGAGGAAACCCAGCGCGAGCGCCAGCGCCACACCCAACACCGTAACAATGAGCAGAATCAGGGCCTGGGCTACGAGGATCATCAACGGCTTGGCTGGCGTGACCGACACTCGGCGCAGAATTCCCATTCTGCGGTATTGTGCTATCCCGGACGGTACGTGCATCAAGCCGATGATGGTGACAATCATGACCGCGGAGAGGGGAACGATATAGGCATCCAGGGCGCTAAGTCCCTTGAACTCGGCGACGGGCTTCTGTGCGTCGTCCGCCATCCCGTTCATCGCGAGTATGATTAGGGGGAGTGCCAGTGGTAGGTAGAACCGCGAGCTTTCTCGGAGGGTCAGCCTGAATTCCATGACAGTAAACTGAGAAAGCGCAGAAATCCGATTCATTCTGCCACCTCGAAGTTCTTTCCAGTAAGTCGCAGGTAGGCGTCCTCAAGGGTGACATTGTCTCGCCCCAGAGCCTGCATGGCCGTGGCTCGCAGTTCGGCCGGGGTGTCACACGCGACGGTCCGGCCGGAATCGATGAGCGCGAGGCGGTCGCAGAGCCGCTCAGCTTCTTCCATGCTGTGCGTCACCAGGAGAACGGTGGTGCCTGAGGCTCGAACCGATTCGACCAACTCCCAGACGTGGCGGCGAGCTTGTGGGTCGAGGCCGGTGGTCAGCTCATCGAAAATGACGATCTGTGGTTGCCCGACGAGAGCCAGTGCAATCGACAAACGCTGCCGCTGTCCCCCTGAGAGGTTCTCGAAGTAGGCCCGCCTCTTGTCTGCGAGACCTACGTCGACAAGGAGCTTTTCGGGATCAGCGGGGTCGCGGTAGAAGGATGAGAAGATGCGGATCGCCTCCTCCACTCGGAGTTTCTCCGGGAGTTTGCATTCCTGCAGCTGTACGCCGAGGATTTCCCGCACCTTCGACCGTTGTGACTGTGGGTCGAGATCTGCGACACGGATTCGGCCGGCATCCTGCTTGCGGAGCCCGGCTATGCACTCAACAACTGTTGTCTTTCCCGCACCATTCGGACCGAGGATCCCAAAGATCTCGCCCTTCCTCACCGTCAGGCTCAAGTGGTTTATGGCCAGCGTGTCGCCGTATCGCTTGCGCAGCCCTTCCACTTCAACTGCCAGCATCTGAATCCCCTTGTATCTCTGTGTTGTTGAGACATATCCCGAATCACCCTAGGCGTCCGGAGCGACGAAGTCCAAGTCGCTTCGGAGTTCGGCATGCCGGCCAGATAAGCACTCATGTCCACCAATAGCGAAGGCGACAACCACCGTCGGCTGGTGAGAGATGGACACCTGCACCGTTCCGACCTCAATCTCTTCGGCTCGGGTACGGGCAAAATGATGCAGCAGGACATAGGGCTTCCCGCTGGGCAATGAACGCAACACTTCGATGTCGCGCCACTTCATTTTCCCCATGAACCCGATGCCGAGAACCTTTGCGATTGCCTCCTTTGCGCTGAATCTCCCCGCCAGGTATTCACTGGTCCGCTCGGGGCTGTAGGCGCTGATCGGTTCGAGCTCCCGCTCCGTGAAGATTGCACGGATCCACCGATCGTTAGCGGCTATGCGTTCGAACCGGGTCTTTTCGAGTATATCTACGCCGATTCTCATGAGCCCCTCCTATTCAGTGCCCCTATTGGTCGCATTTGTCGCGCTCGATCGCATCAGCGAGGAGAGTGAATGACTCCCATGCGTATACGTCCCGGGCGGAAATTTGCCAGCCATGCCGGCTAGCCGCCAGGGTGCACATATGTGTAGCCGCCAGTGAATCACCATATTCGAAGAAATTACGATGTGGATCACACTCGATCCCGAGCACTTCATGTGCAAGGCTCAGTAGCGTGAATATTATTTTCTCATCTGTGTGCACGCGCTCGGTCGGCATTACTTCCCGTCTTCTCTATGATTCTTTAAATACGACGCAAGAATCTCTCGATTTTTCCGGAGTGGGAGCGCGGAAGCGTTTCGACAACGTTGATGGTGAGAGGGATCTTGTACTGGGAGATCTTTCCGCGGCAATGCTCTCGCACCCTCTCGATGTCAGGAGGATTCTTCATGTCGGACGGGACCACCACCGCGTGGACGACGTCGCCCATCAGTGAATCTGGGCGCTTTACGACCACGGCCTCGGAAATTTCGGGGTGGGTCAGTAGTACGCTTTCGACTTCGCGCGTGCTGACGTTTGCTCCGCCCACTAGGATGACGTCGTTGAGGCGACCTGTGAGGTATAGGTAGCCGTCACTGTCCGTGTATCCAAGGTCGCCGACGCTGAGGAAGTCGTGGTTGTCCTTGCGTAGTCTCTGCGGCTCGTTACTCGTGAACACCTCGGTCCACTCGCTCCTCATGAACACCTCGCCGACTTCGCCTGGCGGCAATGCTCGGCCCTCTTCGTCGGCTATCAGTACTTGGTTGGACAGGAAGGGTCTGCCCACGGTGCCAGGGTGTGCCAGCCACTCATTGCCGTCGCAGATCGTCGTACCCACCGCCTGGGTGGAGCCGTAGGTCTCATGTACCCGGTTGCCTCCGAGCCGAGCGATCCATCGTCGCTTCACCTCCTCCGGGCATGGCGCTGAGGTGTGCAGCATGCCGGTCAGTGGCGAGCAGAGAGCGTCCCAGAGGTTCTGGTTGGCATCTATCAAAGCCATTTGATGGGGCGTCAGCTGACACCATGTCGGGGTGAAGCGGTCGATCGCCCGCTTCAGCGAGACTGGATCGAGTCTACGGGGCATCACCACATGGGAGCCGCCACCGATGCCAGCCATGCACATCATGAGCGGTGCCGCGTGGGTGAGCGGTCCGATGCAGAGCTGCACGGCGCCGGGGGACCAGCGGGCGTTCTCCATTAGTCGACGGGCACCGGTGAGCGCTGTACTCGGCCGGGGGCTGACGGGGAACAGGGTGGGCAGTCCTGTGGTGCCACCGGTCGGCAGATACCAGGTGATGCTCGGCTCCACGCCCTGAGGCGAGAACGCCGACCATGACGCGTCCGGCTCCAGCGCTGTGGCGAGTTCGGACTCACTCCATGGGAACGCCTCTTCTGCAACCTCACCCAGATCCTTGAAGAGGACCTGCTTCTCCGAATCGGTCGCCTGCGGAGGAATGATCATCGGCGTGCAGCCGAGCATCCACGACGCAAGGGTGGCCCGGATGAGGCCTTCGCCGTTGGGTAGCGCGATGAGGGTGTGCCGCCCTCGTTGCAGACCGGATGCCAGCGCGTAGCCGGCCGTCGCACTGGCCCTCTCGTAGAGCTGGCGGGTCGTATAGACGGCCCATTCCCCGGCAGCACTTTCCACGCTGAGCGCGGGGCGGTCGGGTGCCGTACGGGCCAGCGACATTAGGCGGCGTGGCTCCGTGGTCTGCAAGCGAAGCAAGGGTGGTCCACCAACTCGCAACTGGGTGTGGATGTCTCGATCGGCCGGGTTTCGGAACCCGGGTCAGGGCTTCTCGCGCCCTCGCGTGTCTGGGCGGTTGAAGTTTTGCCACAGTAATCCTTGCTGGGCTCACGACCGGTGTGATGGCGATTTCTCGCCATCACGCTTCCCAATCCTGCAGAGCCTCTCGATAATCCTGATTCAATCCCCTTGAGCGGAGCCAAACGCGGGATGCTCGGCACCTCGGAGCACTCCTCTTTCGAATCAGACTGAAATTGTGGGCAAGTGTGTACGGAGAAGAGAGGCTTCGAGATGAGCAGTGAAATCGAAGAGCAGGACGATAGTGTGGATTCCACGGTACGGAGCCTCATCCGGAAGTTGGTGGGCGAGCTTTCTCTCGTGACCGGATTTCCGGATGTTCGATCTGATCAAATACTGAGGGATGAATTGGGGTACGACTCGGTTCGTCAAGTCGAACTCACATTCCTTCTGGAAGAGCTCTTCGGGTTCGACTCGCTGGTAATCGAGGAGGCGCCTTTCATGGAGACCGTGGGTGACTTGGAGGATTTCACCCTGGATATGATTTCCCAGGGGCGTGCCAAGAATCCGTCGCAGAGTGATATCGACCGCGTCAGAGAGCTCATTCCGGCCCGATCAGAATGAACCACGAATTGCCGTGCTTGGTAGAGGGATGTATTTCACGCGACGGGTTCCGTGGTATTGAGACGGAATGCGAGAGAAGGTCAGAAGAATGCCGGATTTGACGGTCGCCGATAATCCGGCGGAGGTAGGCGACGCTGGAGTGCAGTTCGTGTGGGACTACGGAACCACGGACGAACGCCTACGGGCCCTGTACGAGAGGGGCAAGGCGGCCCAGTGGAATGCCGTTACGGACATCGACTGGGGCGCCGGTGTCGGCGTGCCGAGCCGAAGTGGCCCCCTCGGCACCCAGTCCCCTCTGGGGTGGAGCGAGAACTGCCCGGTACCGCGCGAGCAATGGGGAGCTTTCCACTGGGAGTTCCATTCCTGGATGACCAGTCAGTTCCTGCACGGCGAGCAGGGCGCGCTCCTGGCGACGAGCCGTCTCGTGACGATGGCTCCCGACATGGACACCAAAATGTTCGCGGCTGGCCAGGTCACCGATGAAGCGCGTCATGTTGAAGCGTACGCACGCTATGTCGAGCTACTCGGGAATAGCTACGAGATCAACCCGTCCCTCAAGCGGATGCTGGACACGGTGGTGGCCGAGAGCCGTTGGGACGTCGTCTTCCTCGGTATGCAGATCATCGTCGAAGGGCTGGCCCTGGCAGCCTTCAGACTCGAACATACTCGGTCGTTCGATCCCGTCATCGCCCAGCTCACGCGGCTCGTGGCCAAGGACGAGGCCCGGCATGTGGCGTTCGGCCTGCTGACACTCCAGGAGATCTATGGGGAGCTCACCTCTCGTGAGCGTGCCGAGCGGGAGGAGTTCGTCAAAGAGGCAGCGCTGCTCATGTCCCGCAGGTTCCGCTTGGGCGAAGTTTGGGCCCGCCTGGACGTGGACGTGGAGGCAGGCACCAACTACGCGCTGCAGGACCAGAAGATGATCGACTTTCGACGGCTGATGTTCACGAAGATTGTGACCTCGCTGGCGAAGGTGGGCCTTCTGACCCCAAGCGTACGTAGCCACCTGGAACAACTCGAACTTCTCCGTACGCTTCCTCCGAAAGTGAGGGCCTCGTGACGACGCCGGCTTTGCCCCCGCACATGATGTCCTGGCTTGAGGCCCCTCCGGCGGAGCACAGCCTGCGCTTCTCCGACGGACACGGGACCTGGACCTCGTACTCCTACAAGGCCATGGCGGAACAGGTGCGCCGCAACGCCCACCGGCTTCATCGCGAGGGCATCGGGTCCGGGGACGTCGTACTTCTCCTCGGACAAAACACGATCGGGTTCGTCACTTCCCTATTCGGAATCCTCCACGCCGGGGCGACACCTGCGATCGTGGCACCTGTTGCCCCTGACATGACGGTGAGTCGCCTGAAGAGCGTGATCGACTCCGTGGGTCCCGCCGCCCTCCTGGCGACGGCCGACCACGCGCCGATCCTTGAGGGCGTCGCCCGCTCGATCGGCCTCCGGGTATTGGCCGAATCGACGGACGGCCCGATGGACGATAGTGGACCCGAACAGCCCGAAGCCGCGCTAATCCAGTTCAGCTCGGGCTCGACCAGCGACCCTCGCGGGGTTCAGATTCCATGGTCGGCGCTGAACACCCACGTCTTCGGCATCCATGAGTGGCTGTCTATAGATGAGGATTCGCGGGTGGTGTCCTGGTTGCCGTTCTACCACGACATGGGGCTCGTGGGCTGTCTACTGATGCCCCTGGCCATCGGGGGATCGGCGTCGTTCATGCCCCCGCAAGAGTTCATCGGTCACCCACTGCGATGGCTCCGGGAGATCTCGGAGAGCGGCGGAACAGCGTGCGCCATTGCCGCATTCTCCTTGAGCCACATCCTGCGGCGGGTGCGCCCGGAGCAGCTAGAGGGGCTCGACCTCAGCAGCATGCGGAGCATGATCATCGGTGCCGAGCGGATCGCCCCGGATGTCCTGAGCGCGTTCCACCAGCTGCTCGCCCCCACCGGCCTGGCCCATGATGCCCTTCTACCCGCTTACGGCCTGGCCGAGGCAACCCTCGCAGTCACGGGTATCAGACCGGACTCCGACGAGATCCACACTCAGCTTGTGGACACCAGCACCCTGGAGATAGGCAAGTCTGTACCGTTCCACGCCGCCGAATCTCCCTCGGCTGCCCGGCTGGTCTCCTGCGGTAGGCCATTGACCGGGATCGGGGTAGACATTCTGGACGCCGATGGCGGCCCGCTACCGGAGGGGACATTCGGCGAGATCGCCGTACGCGGGTACTCGCTCGCGACGGGATACCGGAAGGGCGGACTCACCGCCTTCGGTGACCGGCATGCCACGGGGGATATGGGATTCGTGGTCGACAACGAGCTCTACGTCGTAGGCCGTGCCGGCGACAGCGTAAAGCAGAACGGACGCCCGTTGTTCGCGGAGGACGTCCAGGTCATGGCCGCTGCAGTATCCCCCAAGCCGCAGCGGACCGTTGCCCTGCTCGGCGCGCTGTCGGGTGCCAACGCTGCTGTCATCGTCGTGGAGGACTGCACTGAGGGTGAGGCGTGCGTGGTGGGGAGCTCTGTGGCATCCCGGCTACCGGGGCTGCGCGTCATAGTCCTGCTCGTCCCGCACGGCACGCTCCAGCGCACGACGAGCGGCAAACCTAGGCGCCGGGCCATGTGGCAGGAGCTCGTGATGTCCGACGACACGGCCTCTCGAACGGTCTGGGACTCCCTCGACCCCAGCGTGCGGTCTGCGGACCGCTCGACGGCCAATCTCCGAATCAGCTCAGACGCTGTCGAAGAGAGGAATCCCTTGAAACGCGCTGACATCGTTGAACAGATACGGGTTGCCCTCTGTTCGGCGCTGGGCCGTGAGGTGACCGAACTATCCGAGACCACATCCCTCTTCGAGGACCTGGCCGTGGATTCGTCCAGCGTGCTGGAGCTGTTGCTGACACTGGAGGAATTGGTCGGGCTGGAGATCGATCCAGAAGCGCTGGAACCGGAGATCTTCGAAACGGTCGGCAGCCTTGCCGACTACGTCGAGTCCGATCTCGCCAAGACGACCCGGGTCTGACGCAGTGCCGCGCCCTAGAGAGGCCCGCATGCCCGTTACCCCGTCATCGGACACCGAGCATGGAATAGCCGGGCGCGGAGCAGTTGGACTCTCCCGCGTCTCAGTACGTCTTCCCCGGGGCAGCGAATCGGTGGACCGCATCCTGGAGCGGGCCGGTTCCAGCCTGCTGGAGCGACGGATGTTCGCGAAGTTCCATGGTCTGCGCGACAGCCCAACCCTGGCCCCGGACGAGTCCATGGAGGAACTCCTCGTCGGGGCCGGGCGCGACGCTCTTGGAGGGCGTCGCGCCGACGTCGTTCTCTACGGACACTCGCAGAGCGTGCAGGGATTCGCGTGCGGCCCCGGGTTCGCCCAGCGTCTGCGGGGCAGTCTCGGCTTGGCAGACGCGGGGTTCTACGGAGTGTCCCAGATCAACTGCGTCTCTGTGCTGCGCGCCCTGGAAATGGCCCGCAGCTACCACTCCAGGCCGGCCGCCCGGCCCGGTGAACGGGTCCTTGTGCTCGGCGGGGACCACGGCAGCGTCGCCGACGCAGCACGGATAGTGCCGCGCGTGACGGTCGCTGGCGATGCCGCTGTGGCCGTCGTCGTGCACAGCTCTGACGTGAACGACGTCCCTCGGTACCGCTACCTGTCGGGTGGCGCGCTGCGGGACGGCCGCTTCCACCGGACTCTCCGGATGACGCCCAAGGAACTGTCCCTCTTCTCCCAAAGCTGCGTGGGCCACCTGGTTACGGCCATGCGAGAAGCCGTGGACGGGGCAGGGATCGGCTTTCCAGACATCGACTGGATCATGCCAGACCTTTCTAGTGCCCTGTTCTGGCGCAACTTCTGCCGAGAAACTGGCATCCAGCAAGAACGGATCTGCCTTGACCTGTTGCCGGAGCGGGGCCATAACAACGGAGTCGACGCGCTCTCTGCGCTCCAGCACGCCGACATGACCGGCCAGCTCCAGCCTGGCGACCGCATCGCGCTTGTCGCGCTCGGGCCGGGTGCCTACTTCCAGGTCGTGCTCGTCGAATTTACGCCGGAGTCGTCCGTAGACCTCAGCTGGGAATCTGCCCCCGAGGAAAGCACGGAATAGTGACCAATCTTTACGTGGATGCCCTCGCGATTACAGTTCGTTCGCTCCCTCGGCTCAAACCCGCGACCGCGATGCACCGCACGCACCAGCAACGGCAGGTCGCGCACCTCGTCGCTATGCGGCACGGTGTACCAGAAGCGCGGATCAAGGTGCGACAGCCTGCGGATGACGATCCCGCGGACGCGGGCGACTTCCTCATCACCCAACGGGCCCTAGCCGCACTCGGCCCACCGCCAGAGCAACCGCACACGCTCTACCTCGTGCGCTCCGGCCCCCTGCTCGATCCGATGGTGGCCCCTCTGACGGCCACGGTGCACACCATGGGCTGGCCCGGCGATGAGGTCGGCATCAGTCACCTGGAGGAGCAGGGCGGCACCCTCGTGTTCGACATGCTGGCGTGGGCGGTCCCCACGGACGCCGGGGCGACGGTCATCATCGTCGACGACCCGGCCTACGTGGACGACACGATCGAGAAGCCGGCGTTCGCTGCCGTCGCCCTGAGGCTCGCACCCACGGGCGCCCTGCGGATCCTTGCCTGTGACGAGGGGAGACCACCCCTTGGACCGAAGCCCGAGCCGTACGCGCACGTTTTCTCCGGTACAGGCCCCTGCGACGCGTGGCTTGAACTGTATGCGGCCTTGGAATCCGGTGCGGTCGAGCGAGGCGAAAGCGCTCTGCTTCAGACCGTGGGCAGGGAGAGGCAGGGCTGGGTTCACGTCGAGGCGGTCCGGCCGGATCTACTGCACATGACCGATGTCCGAATCTAGGAGTGACGTTATGGTGACGGATCAATCCCCCCAGCGACTGCTATATGAAGGCTTCTTGCGAAGCCTCGAACGAGGCGAAGAGGCCGAAGCGCTGCGCATCGGCGCGCAACGCATCACTTACCGGCGCCTGCACGACCGCGCGCTGGCCCTCGCCGGCAGCCTGGTGTCGGCCGCCCCGCGACCACTGCGTCGGGTGGGAGTGCTCGCGGCCCGCAGCGAGGATGCGTACGCGGGACTGCTGGCCGCGCTCTATACCGGTGCAGCCGTGGTGCCGCTCAACCCGGCTTTCCCGGCGGAACGGCTCCGGTACATGGTGACCGCCGCTTCACTCGACGGCCTGGTTGTCGACGAGAGGGGCCAGCAGTCCCTGGCCGCGCTCGCCGACGTGCTGGATGGTGTCGGGGTGGTGACCGAACCCGTCGGCCCTGCGTTGGAGGAACCGGTCCCCTCCTCGCCAGCGGATATCGCCTACATCCTCTTCACGTCCGGATCCAGCGGACGGCCCAAGGGCGTGCCGGTGCCGCACGCAAGCGTGGTCGCATACCTCCGTCACGTCCAGGACCGGTACCCCTTCACCCCCGATGATGTGTTCTCCCAGACGTACGACCTGACCTTCGACCTCGCCATGTTCGACCTCTTCGTCGGATGGGGTAGCGGCGGTACCGTGGTCAGCGTGCCGCCGCACGCCTACGTGTCCCTTCCCGAGTTCGTCGCCAGGCACGGCATCACCGTCTGGTTCTCCACCCCCCGGATGATCTCCCTGGCCCGCCAGGCACGGGGCATGGAGCCCGACTCCTTCCCGAGTTTGCGGTGGAGCCTGTTCTGTGGCGAACCCCTGCTGGTGGCGGACGCGGCCCAATGGCAGGACGCCGCGCCGCGGTCGAGCATGGAGAACCTCTACGGTCCGACGGAGTTGACCATCTCGTGCACCGCGCACCGATTCGACCCAGCGACGTCGCCGGGGCGTGCGGTGAACGGCATCGTCCCCATAGGAACCATCCACCCGGATCACCGGTACCTGCTGCTCGGCGCGGACGAAGACGTCGATGGCACCGGCGAGCTGTGCGTGACCGGGGACCAGATGTTCCCCGGCTACCTCGACCCGTCTGACGATGCCGACCGATTTGTGGATCACGACGGGGAGCGCTGGTACCGAACGGGCGACCTGGTCCGGCACACCGAGGGCGGAGAACTGGTGTACATCGGACGGCGTGACCACCAGGTCAGCATCGGCGGCGTACGAGTGGAGCTGGCGGAGATCGAGTCTGGGCTGCGACGCCTACCCAAAGTGCGGGATGCCGTAGCAGTGGCCGCCGATGGCCGGCTGGTGGCGTTCTACGTAGGAGAGGAACAGCCGAGTTCCGTCCTTCTGGCGGAACTCGGATCTTTCCTTCCGCGCTACATGATTCCGCGTCACTTCGTGTACCTTGACGAGCTGCCGCTCAACGCTAACCGCAAGACCGACCGACTCGCACTCGGCGCCCGCGCCCGCTCCCTGCTGCAATCGGGCACCTGACCTCAAACGATATGGGGTGGCTGACAGGGCTGGCCGTCCGTGTGGGGAGCCCTCTCGCCGATCAGGCGGCAGGGTGTGGGTGTGGGTGTGGTGTGACCAGGCGGTCGCTTCGGCGTAGTGAGCGCGGGTTTTAGAAGAAGGGCACCAAGCCGGTCGGGTGGCCTTCCAGCACTGCGGTCTGACCGGGGACGTCCGTAACTTCCAGACCATGGTGATGCTCAGCTACGCCACCAGCGTCGGGCACGTCTTCCTCGACCGCCGCCTGTACCTGCCCGAGGAATGGACTGCCGACCGGGCACGCTGCCGGGAGGCCGGCATCCCCGACGAGACCGGGTTCGCGACCAAGCCCGAGCTGGCCATCGCCATGCTCACCGACGCCCTGGCCGCACGGGTTCCCTTCGCCTGGGTGCTGGCCGATTCCGGCTACGGCCGCGACCCCAGGCTGCGGGCCTTCTGCCACCACAACGCCCTGCCCTACGTGCTGGGCGTTCCCGTCGTTCTCCCGCTGGACGGTCCGCCGGGCAAGCCCCGCACCCCAACCGGCGCGGCAAAAACGGTGAACTCCACCGCGAGATCGCCTACTTCCTCGTGCACGCTCCGGACGGCACCACCGCCTCCGAGATCATCGCCAGGGCGGGCGGCCGCTGGCAGGTCGAGGAGGACAGCGAGATCAACAAGCAACTTGTCGGCCTGGCCCAGTACCAGGTGCGTAAATGGACGCCCTGGCATCGGCATGTCACCGCCTGCATGCTCGCCACCGCCTTCCTCGCCGTCCAGCGCGCCGCCTTCCCCGAACCCGAACCGGAGCCGGACGAGAGCCCCGCCCCAAAAAAGACCAGGCCACGACCGGGAGCAAGATCATCGGCCGATCCCCGGGCCGCTGCTGCGGCCCTCCGTCCACACCATCCGACACTGCCTGGCCGCCACACACCTCACCTCGTCAAGACCATCCTGACCTGCGAGTCCAGGCGGCGCCTCCACCAAACCCGCGCTCTCGTCAGTCACTACCGACGACGCTGCCACCCGCGCCCGCCCCACCTACACGCCTGGTCCCGTCACCAGCCGATACCACCGATCACCGACCCTCAAGATCTCCTGCTGTAGTACCCGTTGCGCATTCGCCTCGACCGGGCGTTGATCACCGCGCAGACGGCCACGGCCACCCAGCTCGCCGAGATTGTGGACGAGCCGGTCTCGCTGGTCAGTTACCACCTGCGCAAGCTCGCCGAGTACGGGTGTGTCAAATTGACGGCTGATCTTGGTTGTTGAGAGGTTCAGTGTCCGGCCGGGGTGAGCCGGCCTTCGAACTCGATCTGGAAGGCGTTCAGGGGTGCCTTCCAGTGCATGGTCCACTTCTTGCGGCCCTTGCCGGTCGGGTCCAGGGACATCAGTGCCATGTAGATGCACTTCATAGCGGCGGCCTCGTTCGGGAAGTGCCCGCGGGCCCGGACGGCCTTGCGTATCCGGGCGTTCACGGATTCGATGGCGTTCGTTGGGCAGATGACCTTGCCGATCTCGACGTCGAATCGGAGGAAGGGCACGAACTCGGCCCAGGCGTCCGACCACAGTTTGACGATCGCCGGGTACTTCTTGCCCCAGGCTTCCTGGAACTCCAGGAACGCTCCTCGGCGGCCTCCTGGCTAGGGGCGGTGTAGACGGGCTTGAGCGCCTTGGCGACCTTGTCCCAGTCCTGACGGGCCGCGTAACGAAAGCTGTTCCTCAGAAGATGAACGACACACGTTTGTACGATCGTGCCAGGCCAGACGGTCTCCACCGCTTCCGGCAGGCCCTTCAGCCCGTCGCAGACCAGCATCAGCACGTCGTCGACCCTGCGGTTCTTGAGCTCTGTGAAGACGTGGAGCCAGTATTTGGCATCCTTGCCGCCGTCGCCGGCCCAGATCCCGAGGATGTCGCGGTGGCCCTCGGCGGTGACCGCCATGACGACGTAGATCGGGCGGTTCGCGACCTGGCTGTCGCGGATCTTGACGTTGATGGCGTCCACGAACAGGACCGGGTAGACGCGGTCGAGCGGGCGGTTGGACCATTCCGCCATGCTGTCCATGACCTTGTCGGTAATCGTGGTGATGGTCCCCTTGGAAACCTCCGCGCCGTAGACCTCCGCCAGGTGCGCGGAAATCTCCCCATGCGTCAGACCCTTCGCGGACAGCGACAGCACCATCTCGTCCACTCCGGTCAGGCGGCGCTGCCGTTTCTTGACGATCTGCGGCTCGAACGTGCCTGCCACGTCACGGGGAACCTTCACCTCCACCGGACCGACGTCCGTCAGGACGGTCTTGGCGCGGGTGCCGTTACGCCTGTTCCCGCTGTTGCGGCCCTCCGTATCATGCCGAGGTGATCGGTTACCTCCCCGTCGAGGGCTCCCTCCAGGACCCGCTTGGTCAACTGCTGCAACAGCCCACCGGCACCGGTCAGTTGCAGACCCTCCGACCGGGCCCGCTCGACCAGCATCCCGATCAGTTGGTCGTCCGACACCGCCTCCGCAGCCGGTACGACGGCCGCCTCCTCGACGGCCTCGGTCTCTACGGCGGTCTCACTCATTAGGCGTCTCCTTGATCATCAGATCCGCCGTTGATTGAATACTCCCGGCCGCGGCGTTCTCCGACCGCTGGGCGGCGCGTAGCCGTGCATCGGAGGAGTCCAGCGACGGCCAGAGACGCGAGCACGTCGAGCTCCAGATGTACGGCTATCCGTTCAAGCCCTGAGCAGATGGCACCGCCGCGTAAGGCGACCGCCCCATGTATATGAATGGCGTGCCCCTGACATCTGACCCGCGCCCTGTCCGCCGTGAGGCCGGTGTCCTGCGCTGGGCTTACCGCCCACGCTCTCTCCAGGCTCTCTACCTGATCGGTGACGACGCCTGCATGGTCGCGCTCCGCTTTGCGACCCTATCCGTCCCACCCGGATTGCCCCAGCCCTGAAAATCTCATAACCGCCGAGTCCCCGTCAGTGAACTGACGGGGACTCATGAACGATCAAGGCGCATTTGGCGGCCTTGGGATTTAACCCGGTAGCTTTCGGAGTGAATAGGAGCGTGCTGGAGGGTCGAGGTTCGGATTATCGCTTGCCGTATTCGCGATCGGCTGAGTGCATGCCTCGTCGACGTATAGAAGCAAGGCTTCGCTGTCGCCGTAGCCGCGCGCAACGGAGCGTGCCGATGAGATTCCGAGTTCGATCACTTTCTTGCACCCTGCCTGATTCGCAACAACGACCATACTCCCCGAGTAATCCGCTTGCGCGAACAGGCAGTAGCCGCTTTCCGTGCATTTGCGATCTGGCTCGCTCGCCAGCGCGGCGGGTGCATTGAGTCCCGCGAATATGGCACCGAATACACTGATTGCTGCCAGTCGAAACACTGTCGCCCCTAGAAGTGAGATCACGTGCACTGATGGATAGGGTAATTAGTTTATCGTGTAGGTGGAGGCAGGGAACCTGTAAGGGTAAATTCGTGAACCTGCTGGGCGAAGTGCTCTTTTCGGCAACGGCACTGCTGACAAGGTCGACCGGGGTAGGGTCTAATGATTCGTTGAGGTCCGAGGGCGGCTGGCGAAAATTCAGCCATGGAGTCGTTCTTCAGTTTGCTGCAGAAGAACGACTCCATGGCCGACAGTGGCCGCCCGGCTAGCCCTCTTCATCAAGCACTTGGCACAGCGGCGCAGCCTGCGGCGTGGTGGATCCAGTGCTCACGCTCTCTCAGGCACGCGATCCATCAGCGGTCGGGTTCCCGACCAGCAGGGGTGCGGTCTAACATCCGAAGTCAGCGCTTCAGGCGGCGATGCGGGACGGTCCTTCATGGACGCGTGTCCTGCCGGCCCCGCTCTTCGATTACGGCCTCTATGCCGGCGGCTGTCGCGCGTAAGGTGCGCCACTGGAAGATCTCTGCCATGGAGAGTTCCACCCGGAACAGCTCAGACATACGGAGGACCAAGCGGACGGCGACGATGGAGCTGCCGCCCAGATCTTGGAAGTCGTCGTCCAGACCGATCCGGTCCACGCCCACCGCCTGCTGCCACAGCGAAGCCAGTGCCTTCTCGACGCTGCTCCTCGGTGGGGCGTAGGACGTCTCGACCTGCCGCTTGCCGAGGGAGCCCACGCCCACGGAGAACGAGGGCCCGCTGGCCACCGTGGACGCGACCCGATCCGCCTGCTTCTCACGTCTACGCAACCCGCCAGGGCTCACGATCACCTGCGGGCCCGAGCGGGTCGCCAGGATCGAACGCAGGACATCGGTTCCTTCGACGGAGGTAAGGGCGCCCTCACCATAGGCCTCCAGCACTTGCTTTGAGCGCAGGGCCATGCCCGTCTCCGACCACTGCGGCCAGTTGACCGAGACCACATGGCGACCGCTGGCCCAATTGGCCTGTGCATAGGCGTCGAGGAACGCGTTCGCGCCGGAATAGTCGGACTGGCCGTAGTCGCCCGTGATAGCTGCTATGGACGAGTACAGCACGAGAAGGCCGGGCCGGAACACGCGGTCGAGGACGTAGGTGCCGTGGATCTTCGGCGTGACGACACGTCCGATCTCCTCTGCGGAACGCAGCCCGATGAGACCGCCCCCCGCTACACCTGCGAGGTGGAAGATGCCAGACACTCGGCCGAAGGTGTGCATCACCTCCGCGCGTATCGCGCGCATCCGTGCCTCGTCCGACACGTCGCCAGCGCACACCATCACCTGACCGCCGGCCTCCTCCACTGCAAGGACCGCCTGGATCCTTCGGACGAGCGTCTCGTCCGACGCGTCCTCGACGAGCGAGGCCCACTCCGAGCGGGGCGGCAGCCCTGACCTTCCCACCAGCACGAGCCGAGCCCGTACAAGTCGCGCCAGCAGCGCAGCGAGCTCCAGACCGAGGCCGCCGAGGCCGCCCGTGATGAGGTAGACGCCCTGTTCCTCCAGGACGGACGGAACGCCCTCTCCTCCGTCTGCCTCGATCCGGGCGTGGGAAGCCACCCACCGCTTGCGCCCTCGGTACGCCACTTCCCGCTCTTTCGCCCCTGCCACGAGCTCCTGGAACAGCTGGCCGGCGACGATGTCCGCGTGCCCTGCCCCGACGTCAATGCCCCTCATGATGATGGAGGGCATCTCACGGGGCGCGGTCCTGATCAGCCCACGCACTGCGGCTTTCACTGGATGCACGTCTCCTGAGCCGAGGACATCCTGCATGCCCCGGGTCACGACGGAGAACTCCAGACCATCCGCCGAGGTCCGACCGGCGAATTGCTGAAGCACCGCGAACAGGCTGTACAGACCCTGGTCGAGAAGGGTGCGGACGGTGGCCTGCTCGGTACGCGAGGGGCGGTCCTCCAAGAGCCAGGCGTGCACGACATGGAGCTGGGAGGGCCCGGCCTCCAGGACGCCGCTGATCAACCGTGCGTAATCGGACGTTTCTCGGGGGCGAATGGTGAAGCGTCCGTCTCCTGTTTGTGTGAACTCCCTGCCGGGGCTCACCACCACGACGTTCCGGGACGTCTCCCGCGCCAATCGAAGCAGGCCAGCGGCCGCGGTGTCGCCCGGAGGGGCGAACACGATCCAGGCACTTTCCTCGTCCTCCATACGCCCGCCCGCCGCGGTGGGTGCGGACGGAAGCACCGTCTCGGTCCACGTGGGGACGAAGAGCGTGCCGCTGTCCTCGGGCGCGGACCCGCCTCCCGCGCTGGCCTGGGGAACTGTGGGATCCACCCAGAACCGGTCACGGTCGTAGGGGTACGTCGGGGTGTGGACCCGGCCACGTTGCTCGTGGGACCAGTAGCGCTCCCACCGCACGGATACGCCGTGTGACCACAGCCTTCCGACGCCCTCCAACAGCACCTGCACATCGTCCCGCCCGTCCTGACCGCCGCCGAGCATGGGCGCGACCACGGCCGGAGCCGCCTCGCCCTTGGCCAGCTCGCTGATCAAATTCGTCAGGGCGTGTCCGGGGCCGACCTCCGCGAAGGAGTATGCACCGTCAGCGAGCAACACCCGTGCGGCGTCGGAGAAGCGGACACACTCGCGGACGTGGCGCGTCCAGTACGCCGGGTCCGTGGCCTGGTCCGCGGTGATCCAATCTCCCGTCACGGTCGAAACGAAGGGGATCGTGGGCGGCCGGAGTGGAACCCGGTTGACCCGCTCGCGGAACTCCTCGAGGACGGGCTCCATCATCCTGGAATGGAAGGCGTGCGAGGTGCGCAGCCGCGTTGTGCCGACACCCCTGAGGGACAGGGATTCCCGCAGGCTTTCGACGGCGTCGGTCCGGCCGGAGACCACGCAGATGCCCGGGGCGTTGACGGCCGCGATGTCCACGTCGGCGGTCAGCAGGGTCAGGAGCTCGGCCTCGGGGAGGAAGACGGCCATCATGGAGCCGGCTGGCAACGACTCCACCAGCGCCCCGCGGTCGGCGACCAGCCGCAGCGCATCGTCGAACTCCATCACTCCCGCCAGAGCCGCCGCGACGTACTCCCCGATGCTGTGACCCAGCATCGCGCCGGGTTCGAGGCCCCACGACCGCAGGAGGGAGGCGAGCGCGTACTCGACCGAGAAGAGAGCCGGCTGGGTGATCGACGTACGGTCGATCTGGCCGCGACCGCCCGTGTCGGAGTCATCGGTGAACAGGATGTCCCAGAGGTCCAGCCCGTGCGACGCGCGGAGCACGTCCGCGCACCGGTCGATCGCAGCCGCGAACTCGGGCTCATGGACGTAGAGACCCCGCGCCATGCCCGCGTACTGGGAACCCTGGCCGGGCAGCACGTAGGCGAGCTTTGGCGTGAGGCCGCGGGGGACCGCGTGCACGGAAGCGCTCAGCTGCCCTTCGCGCACCTGCCGTGCGGCGTCGTCCCGTGTTCTCACCACCAGGGCCTGTCGCAGCGAATGATCGGCGCGCCCCTCGGTGAGGGTGTACGAGATGTCGGCGAGTGAGTCCTGGGTCTGGCTCAGGTACTCATCGAACCTGTCCTCCATGGACTCGACGGCTGCGACCGTACGGGCTGAGAAGGGGAGCAGGTGGTACGGGCGCCTCGACTCCCGGGGAGCGGCCACGGGCGGCTGCTCCAGAATCACGTGGGCGTTGGTGCCGCCCACCCCGAAGGAACTCACGCCTGCTCTTCTCGGGGACCGGGATTCCTGCCATGTCGTCGTCTCGTCCACGACGTAGAAGGGGCCGCCGTTGAAGTCGATACGCGGGTTCGGCTTCGTGAAGTTCAGACTGGCGGGGATGATCCCCTCCCGCACCGTGTGCACAGCCTTGATCAGACCGCAGATCCCGGCGGCCGCACCGAGATGTCCTACGTTCCCCTTTACCGACCCCAGACCGCAGTCGTGGCTGCCCCGGCGACCGGCACTGTAGACACGGTTGAGTGCCGCGATTTCGATGGGATCGCCCACCAGGGTGCCCGTGCCGTGCCCCTCGACGTAACCGACCGACCGCGGATCGATGGCCGCGTGGCGCAGGGCAGCCGTCACGACTTCTGCCTGGCCGTTCTCGTCCGGCGCCGCGTAGGCGGCCTTACCGGCACCGTCGTTGTTGATCGCCGAGCCGAGAACGACAGCATGGATGGCGTCACGGTCGGCGACGGCTTGGCTCAGCCGCTTCAGGACCACGACGCCGGCGCCGGCCCCGAACACCGTCCCCGACGCCTTGGCGTCGAAGGGGCGGATGACTCCGTCGGCGGCCAAGAACCCCGCGCCCTCGCTATACCGGTAGCCGAGTGTCATCGGGATGGGGATCTCCACGCCGCCGGCGATGGCCATCTCGCACTCGTCGTTCAGCAGCGCCGAGCAGGCCATGTGCACTGTGACAAGAGAAGTTGAGCAGGCGGTCACACTGTGGATGGAGGGGCCTCGAAGCCCCAGCCGGAAGGAGACGTTCGTCGTCATGAAGTCGGCGTCGTTGGTGAGGCGAGCACGTGCCTCACCCAGCGCCGCCAGAAACTGAGGGTTGGCACGGACGTTGGAGCCGAGGTAGTCGTTGCTCCGTGCGCCGGAATACATGCCGATGCGGCCTGGGAAGGCGACCGAGTCGTATCCCGCGTCCTGGAGGGCCGTGTGGCAGACCTCCAGCAGGACACGGAACTGCGGGTCCATAGCCTCGGCTTCGCGCGGGGTGATGCCGAACAAGGCGGGTTCAAAGTGGTCGAAGTCGTCGAGTAGTGAGGCGACCCTGACGTAATCGGGATCCGTCAAGTACTGCTCCGCAACCCCGGAACGAAGGAGCTGCTGGTCGGTCAGTTCAGCCAGTGACGCGACACCGGCCTGCAGATTGCTCCAGAACTCAGCCAAATCACCGGCACCGGGAAACCTGCCCGCCATACCGATGATGGCGATCGGCTCTTCTTTTCCGCCTGTCACAGCGCCCCCACTTCTCAAGTCGCGCACATACTGGATGATCTGCCGGCACGGCGTCCGCACGGCGCGGGGCGCAGAGGTACTACTTGCCGGCCCCGCGGTTGTCCCCCATGCGCGTCTTCGCGGATCCGCTTACGAGACCAGCGAACGCGGGGCATCCTGCGGCGTCGGCCGGGAGCTCCGAGGGGTCCACTCCCAGGAGCACCTCGTCGTGTCCGGCTCCCACCGTTTCGGCGAAATTGCGTAGGTGAGCCAGGTCGAAGCCGTACAGACGCGCTGCGTTCCCGGAGAGGATCTTCTCCGCCTCGGCGACCGGAATGCCCTTGAGCGCTGTCTGCATAGCAGCCTTGGAGTACGGATATGAGGCTTCCAGATGCGGGTAGTCGCTTCCCCACAGAATCTTGTCGATGCCGATCTGATCCCGGATATCGACCTCGGAGGGGTGCATGAAGGTGGCGCCCGCGTAGCACTGGCGGTGCCAGTACTCACTCGGTCGCAGGGATAGGTCGTCTATCGCACTGTCAGCGTCGTAGGCCATGTCGGCGTTTCCGCCCTTGCTGCGCATGGAATCCAAGACGAGGTCCATCTTCCTGAGCTCTCGAGGAATCCAACCGATGCCTGACTCGGTGAGAACAACCTTCAGCTCCGGGTGCCGCTCCAGCACGCCTCCCATCAGCAGATGACGAAATCTGCTGATGTCCCACCACCGCAGGTCCAGGAGGAAGAACATGTCGTCGAGCTCGGTAGTTCCTGTCCGGGGACCCGCGCCCCCGCCGTGGCAGTTGACAGGGACTCCAAGATCCGCACAGATCTCCCACAGTTTGTCGTAGGAGGAGTGACGGTAGAGCGGAGGAACGCCCGAACCGGGCGGTGCACCCGGCAGCAGCACGCCACCCGTCAGACCGGCCTCGCGGGCCCATTTCACCTCTGCCACGGCCGCGTCGACGTCGTGCAACATGACCTGGAACACGCCGGCCCTCCGCCCGGGGGCGTCTTGGCAGAACTCTAGGAGCCACCTGTTGTGCGCCCTGAGGCCAGCCCAGCGGTACTCCAGATCACGCGCACTCGCCACCGCTGCCTGGCTGCTCGCCAACGAGGACGAGGCGAAGAACGGGGGAACCGTGTTGGGGAAGATTACCTCCGCCACGATCCCGTCCGACTCGAGCTCGCTCAGGCGCCGCGACGAGTCCCAGTTTCGGGAGGCATTCGGACCCTTCATGTCCTCGTAAGGGATCACGAAGCTCTTCGCCCAGTCGTCGAAATCCTCGATGTAGGCGGGGTCCAGATATTCCCGGTACTGCTTAAGGTCTGCCCCCGCGTGACAGTCCGCGGAAATCACTATGTGACGGTTGTCGCTCGCCATACGAGTCTCTTTCTCGCCCTTGATGAGCGGGGGCGGTGCAGCCCGATGAGCTGCGTCGCCCCCGCTCTTGAACCGACTGATCAGATCCGCGCGTAGCTGAAGCTGTACGCGGTCTCCGTCTCCTCGAGCTCCTCCGCCTCATCGACGGAGACGAGCTCCTCGTCGAGGAGCCAGGACTGAGACTGAACGTTTACATCCCGCATTTCACACACCCCCTTTCCTCGGTGGAAAAACATGACGAGCCGAGCGGACGCGCGACTCGAGATCAAGGAAGAAAGTAGTGATCACTTTCTGGGATAATGAAGTCCATATGGGCCCCGGTGATGCCTTCACCGAAACCGATGTGCATGACGCCCGCACCCTCATTCAGTTGCGAGTTGTGGCGCCAGTCCACGTTCGGCAGCAGCCCCAGGTTGGTCCCGATACCCAGTTCGAGGGCTTGGAGGTTGTGATCCGGATTGGTGACGTCAAGCAGTTCCTCGGTGAATTCCTTGCCTCCAGCACGGGCACTGACGAGCACGTTTCCCTTCAGGGAAAGAGTGATCGAGCCGAGGTCCGTCATCTCCGCACGGAGCCGGTGGGCCCGCCGTATCCTCGCGTCACCCGCTTTGGTGCAGCGTGGATCTCTTGCTGCCAGAACGCCGGAAGCGTGGACAGTTCCTTCCATACTGAAGATGTCGTCACCGATGGAGGACGGCTGCTTCGTGATGGACAGCTCGCAGCAACTGCCGATGCTTACCCAGTCGCCGACACGGATTTCTGCGTGGGGCCAGGCATCCACCGTGAGGGAGGGGCCGAGCGAGCACACGAGGTTTGTGGCCTCGGAGCCTTCACCAAGAGCGTCAAGAGAGCCGAAGACAATCTTCTTGGCTTTGCTCCGAAGTCCGTCGATCCAATACGTCGCAGTCTCTGCGGCCTTGAGGTAGTCGGTCAGCAAGGTCATTCTCAGGGTGTACCTGGCCGCTTCGGAAGTGCCGTCGAAGCTGGCGATGGGGACGACGAGAACCCGGTGGTGCTTGAAGAGGGCTCGGATCTTCTTGCTGATGAGGTGATGGCTGAGGAAGAGGACCACATTCGAACCGGCCGGCAGCGTGGCGACGTTGTCGAGCGACACGTACCTCAGTCCGTGGCTGGCCGCCTCCGAGCCGAGCGGAGCATCGTCGGTGACCGCAACTATGTCACCTTCTGGGAAAATCTGCCGAAGGCAACCGGTCGGATTGACGATGGCTTGCATTCCTGGGTCTCCTTCATCGGGAAGAACTCATTCGTCCGGTTCGCTGCACGGAAGTATCGGGTTCTTTTTGATGAACTCTTCGAGGACGAGCCGTGCCGCAGCCTTTTCGGCAGGCGGAACGATGCATGACGGTTCCCTCATCGCATAGTATTCGTCTCTGAGTATGGAACCGATGAGAGCGTCGTAGTGCTGCCCATCAAGAAAGTAATAATCCCTGAGGATGCCTTCGATCCGCATGATTCCGGAGCAAAAATTTTCGACGGCACCCTTGTTAAACACACCGCAATTGAACTGGACTCTATGAGCATTTCTTGAGTCGAACAACATCCCCACAAGATGAATCACAGATTCCAGTCCGAAGCCGGCCCCCCACATTTCGGAGTCGCCGATCATTGATCCGACGACGTAGTTGCCCGGGGTGTTGGTCTGTTTCCAGCTGACGACGCCGATTGCTTGCCCGTCATCCGTGCAGACCAACAGGAACTCGTCATCGACGTGATCGAAGAAACTCTCCACATCGATCGGGCTCATGTACGCCTGAATTCCGGAAGCGTATACCCAGGCCTTCGAGGAAGTCCATTGGGAAATGATCTCACAGTCGCCCTTGGTTATGGGGCCGAGCGTGACAGAATGCTTACTCATCATTGATTCCCAACCGCATCGTCGCGAAACCTTCTCAGCGCGTCGGGGACACTCTGGCGAAGGGGATTTCCAGGGGCTTCATAATGGGCATAAGGTAGCTACTGATTCTCGGGTGTGAAAGACGGTTGGCGAGTTTTCGCCATCGCTCGGTCCGCTCGGCGAGGATGTCGAACGCAGACTACTCTCCGCACTTCACACGCGCTCTGGCAAGTTTTCGCCACATCCGGAAGTATCTTGCCTTCCCCTGGCGTGACTGCTTAGCTGATCAACCTCTGCTAAATGAAGGGAGGTGACGAGATGAGTAACGAAGAATTTGAGACGGTAGATATCCGTGCTCTCGACGACGTCGAGCTGGACGACGTTGTCGGCGGGTCTGACGCGGTCGCTCCATTCGGTAAGTCGCCGATCTAACCAGTTGGGCGGTATGAGGGCGGATTCAACGTCCCCATACCGCCCAATAGCTTCCTCCGCCACTCGCAGCCGACGGTCACGGGAGTCAAATTGAGCGCCGATGATCAGGATGGGTTCCCGCTGACTTCCGGACAGTTGCAGCATTACCGCATGGCGAAGGAGAACCCGAAACTTCGTACGGCGATCTGGTCGTCGTATCGAATATCGGGTGCCTTGGACATCGACCGGTTCATCGACAGCGTCGAAGCCCTGGTTGCCAGTCACGAAGCCCTACGCATCCAGATCTTTGAGCGTCCCGGGGGTGAGCTGCGGCAACGGGTCGTGGACCCGCCGGATCGAGCCCGTCTGATCACGTGCGAGAGGGTTCTCAGCAGGTCGGAGGACCAATTCAACCGCTACATCCGGCACCTGGTGGCGAGTGAGCAGACGAAGCAGTGGGATGCGAGCGCGCTGCCCTTCAGGTTCCGGCTCGTTCGATACACCCCCACTGTGCACGCGTTCGTCGTCGGCTTCTCCCACACGGCGGTCGACGGTGTTGGCATCGAGGTTCTGATGCGCAGTCTGATGCGCATCCATCGAGAGACCACGACGGGACACACCCCCTCCGGCCCGCCGCGCTGGCGGTTCATGGAGTCCGCGCTGGGCCAGGCCGCCGTCATGGAAAAACGGGCACACAGAGTCAGGGAGCACGATTTCTCCGGAGTGCCCCCGGTCACCCAGTTTCAGGTCGACTCTCCGGCGCGGCCAGAAGACGCTGGCACGCTGAGCCGTAAGTCCGATTTTTCGCTCGCCGGAGAAGAGCTCGCGGCACTGCGGCAGTTGGCCGATCGGCATGGATGCACCGAATTCCACTGGATCCTGGCCGCCTTCGCCATGACGATCTTTCAGGTGACCTGGCAGGACAGACTGAAGATCTCCATTCCGGTGAACCTGCGCGGCACGGCGGATCGCGACGTCGTAGGAATGTACGTCGTCGCTGTCCCCGTGGTGATTGACAGACCCATGCTCCCGGACGACATGCGGAGGTATCCCAGAGAGGTCGGAACCGCCGTGCTTCGCGCCACCACGATGTACCGGATGGGGAGCCCGGAACTCCTTGACAGGTCGCTGGCGGCACAGAGCGAGCGGTGGGGAGCCCCATGCCGGCACGACCTCACCGTCAATTACCGAAGAGTGTCGGGAATGAGCCGTCGCTCGTTCGCCAGCCTGGACTGGAGCGAGTACCGGGCCCGGGTTGACTACTCCTTCCCGGGCGTGGGGTTGCGGATCTTCAGCTTCGAGGACGCTGTGGACGTCGACGCCGTCCTGAACTCCCAGCTGTTCTCGGGCGACACTACGAAGGATCTCATCGAAGCCCTCCGGCAGAACCTCATCTCCCCCGACCACTGGACCAGGAGCCGCGTCCGGCCCTTGCCAGGAGAGGTGGTGGCACTCAAAGACACCAGCGGGGCCACCGTTGTCTCGGCGGACACGGCGAAGGTGGAGGAGGCATTGCTCCGGCACCCACTCATCAGGACGGCTTCCGTGTTCCGCGAAACCGGAAGAGTTGGTGAGACGTACCTGCGCGCGGAGGTCGGCGCGTGCGGATGGTTGACCGAGGATTCTCTCCGCGACGATTGGTTTAAGCTCGGCGCCCACCCGTCCGAGGTGCTCGCGCCCGGCAGGATCTCGATCCTGCCCTCACCGTGATGAAAGCCGCAGCAGCTCTCGAGAGAGCCATCCTCCAGAGGAAGAAGACATTGGCAGACGAGCGGCACGACGCTTCGGTGAATCCAAACCACGTGCGAGACCTGCGGTTTCGGCAGCAGGCGCGTGAGAGCGGGGCGGCTGACCGGGAATGGGGCACGACGATGGAACGCCCCGGATTCCATCTGCCCTCCCGGCGCACGGTACGTGTGCCGACCATCCGCAGACAACGTGCCGTGCCGGTGCAACTCCAGTCGCAGATGAGCGACTGTGGCCCTGCCGCTCTCTTCATGACACTGCGCCACCACGGTATCGACGTGAGTCTGGAACAGCTGCGCATCGACACCGATTGCGGTCGCGACGGTGTGTCCGCCCGGAGGCTTCTGACTACAGCCCGACGCTATGGACTCCCAGGCCGCGGGGTCCGGTCGTCCTTGGCAGGGCTGCGCAGCCTCCCGTCCGGCAGCATCCTGTTCTGGAAGTTCAACCACTTTGTTGTCCTTGAACGTTCCGTACGTGACCATGTCTACGTCGTCGATCCAGCCCATGGTCGTCGGCGACTGCGCATGGAGGATGCCAGTCGGCTGTATACCGGTGTAGCGCTTGAGTTCGAATCGCCCATCCCCGCCAAGGTGGGCAAGAGCAGTGATGACAGGATTCGAAGCCCCTGGCGGCATCTCACCTATTTTTTCCCCCGGTCGAAGAAGTGGTTCTACCTGGCCGCGATGTCGTTGGGCGTCCTGCTCTTCGGTTTGGTCACACCACTGGCCACCGCTTATGCCGTCGAGAATGACGGATTTGGAGGGAGTCTCGGTCCCGGCCAGGCAATTGGGGCTGTGGCTGTATCGGTAACGTCCTTTTTTGTACTTCAACTCCTCCGTGGAATTGTCATCCTTGAGCTGCAAACTGCTGCGGAAAAACGGGTGACGTTCGGAATTTTCAACAGGTTGCTGTCCCTGCCGTACGCCTTCTTCTCCAGGCGCGCCCCTGCCGACCTGGCCCTGCGGGTGAGGACGAGTAGTGCTGTCCGGAATGTGCTGACCAACAGTATGGTCTCCGCGGCCTTCGACGGCGTGTTGGTCCTTTCCTATCTGGCCGCGCTGATGGTGGCGGATCTCGGCACTGCTCTGTGGGTCCTGGGGCTTGTTGTGGTGCAGACGGGAGTCCTCGCCGTGGCGTGGCGGCAACAGGTCTATCTCTCCGCCGACGCCCTGGAGTGTCAGGCCGCGGCCGACAGCGAGCTGAACGAGGTGCTCGAGGGAATCGGTACAGTCAAGAGCGGTGGCCTTGACCAGGTCATGGGAGACCGGTGGGCCAACTCTCTGATGGAAGAGTTGAATGCCCGGACGAGAGGGCGTCGGCACTTCACCCTCATCTCATCCTTCGTCCTCGCGACGCAGTTCACGGCACCTCTGTGCGTGCTGGCAGTCGGCGCCGCCAAGGTGGCGAATGGCGATCTCACGCTGGGGGCGATGACGGCGTTCACGTCCCTGTCCATCGGTGTCTTCGCGCCGCTCACGAATCTGGTGCTTTCAGGGCTCCAAGTCGCCGGTGTGAAAGCTCCGCTGACGCGCATGGGTGACATTCTCGACGCCGAGCCGGACCAGCACGGCCCGGCGGGCATCGCTTCGTTCTCGGACCGGGCCGACCTGCGACTGGAAGGAGTGGGTTTCGCCTACCCGGGTGCGGCCGAGGCAGCCGTGTCGGGCATGGACCTTGTCGTACCGGCTCGCGGTTTCGTGGCCGTGCTCGGGGCCTCCGGATGCGGAAAGTCGACCTTGGCCATGATCCTTTCTGGGCTGTACGCGCCGAACGAAGGCCAGATTCTCATCGGTTCGGATTCGTTCTCCGACATCGATCGGGCCTCACTCAGACGGTCTATATCGTTCGTCAACCAGGATGCGCGGATCTTCGCCGGGTCGCTACGTCAGAACATCACGATGGGGGCGCCCGACGCCACGGAAGCCGATCTGGAATGGGCGGCCGATGTGGCGCACATCCATGACGACATCATGCGGATGCCGATGGCGTACGAGACGCTGTTGGGCTCAGGAGGGGGCGGGTTGTCTGGTGGGCAGAGGCAACGCGTCGCCCTGGCGCGAGCACTGATCCGCCGCCCGAGGATCCTGATCCTCGACGAGGCGACGAGTTCGCTGGACCGGCTGACCGAGGAGCGGGTCATTGCGCGCATCCGCGAGCTGGGCTGCACTCTGGTCGTGATCACCCACCGGGTCGCAGCGGCGGTGGACGCGGACGAGATCGTCGTCGTAGACGCCGGGCGTATCGTGCAGCGCGGGCGCCATCATACGCTCCGCTCCGTCCCCGGACCGTACTGCGACTTCGCTGACTCTTCCGAGGTGTTGGACCGGCTATGACCGGGCACTCGCCACGGTGATGAAGCGCAGCAAGTCGTTCCCGCGCTCGCGGAGGGCCCCAGAAGCCGGCGGGCCTTGGGGGGCCGCCGGGCCGGTCGTCATGGAGGTGCTCGGTGTGCCCGAGGCCGATCCATGCGGCGGCGCGCAGCTGCGTACCTCAGGTCCTTGATCCGCGCGCCCGGGCCTGGTTGGCGTGGTGGATTTTCGTAAGGCTACGGGTTGTCCCGTAAATGATCTTCGGGTTGGCGGGGCAGGGGTCTCGTCGAGTGTGGTGCGTCTGGCTATCCGGCGAGGGTGAGGTTGTGCATCCGGGCGATGCCGAGCATGGCGTGGTGGACGCCGTCGCCTTTGAGGCGGCAGTCTCAGAGGATCTTCCAGGTCTTCATGCGGGCGAAGGTGTGCTCGACGCTGGCGCGGACCTGTTTGAGGTGACCCCCGGAGCCGAGCGCGCTGTGGCGGCGGGCGTTGTAGTAGATGAGCCACTCGAAGATCGCCAGCCTCGCCTGCCGCATCGTCGAGAACAGCCTCCCGTTCATCGTTTCTCGTTTCAGGCCCTGCCAGAAGCTCTCGGCGAGGGCGTTGTCGTAACTCGAGCCGACTCTGCCCATGCTTCTACGGATGCCGTATTGGTCGCATACCTGGGCGAACGCGGCGGACGTATATTGCGATCTGCGGTCCGCGTGGAAGATCACTCCGGTGACGTCACCCCCACGGGCCGCGATCGCGGCCTGGAGCGCGTCGATGACGAGTCCGGCGCGCATGTGCGGGGCCATCGAGTAGCCGAGTACCCGGCGAGAGCGGATGTCGATGACGCAGGCAAGGTAGAGCCATGTGGCTCCGACCTGCACGTATGTGATGTCGCCGCACCACTTCTCATCCAGCGTGCCAGCGGTGAAGTCCCGCTGGACCAAGTCGGGCACCGGCGGCGCGAGCCGGTCCGAAACGGTCGTGCGCTTCTTCTTGCGCAGGTGGCGGCCGACGATCTGGTGCTTGCGCATCAGCCGTGCGACCCGCTTGCGGTTCACCGTGTGACCGAAGCTGCGTAGTTCGGCACGGACGCGAAGTGCCCCGTAGTTGCCATGGTGTTCGGCGTAGATATCGCGGATCTCGGCGACCAGGGCGTCCTCGCCCACCTGCCGGGCGGCCCGAACCTCGGCGCCGGCGATCCACCGGTAGTAGCCCGAACGGGAGACCTCCAGCGTCCGGCATATCCGCTTGATGCCGAAGATCCCGGCGTGGGCGGAGACAAAGTCCCAAGCGGCGGTCTTCACTTCATCTCCCGGGCGAAATAGGCGGCCGCCCGTCGCAGGATCTCCCGCTCGAGCTGCCATTACTTCTCGGCCTTGGCCAGCCGGGCATTCTCCGCTCTCAGCCGGGTCAGCTCGGCCTCGGTGTCCTGCGGCGCGCCGGCCGCGGCCGGACGGCCGTCTGCGTCACGCACCCAGGTCCGCAGCGTCTCGGGGTTGACGTTCAGATCGGCCGCGACGTCCCTGAACGTCCGCCGGCCGGCCGAAGCCCGCCACAACGCGATCGCGTCGGACCGGAACTCCGCACTGTACTTCGAGGGCCTTGCCACGTGCTCTACACCTTCCAGGATCAACAAGATCCATTGTCAGGTGTGTCCACACCAAAGGGATCACCTCACCCGCGAGGGTGACCGCCGCTGCAAGCTCCCTCCGCACCAGCGCGCGCTGGTCGGCCTGGTGTACCTACGCAAGCACGACACACTTGCGCAGATAGCCGGCGGCTTCGGCATCTCCGTCGGCACCGCCCACACCTACACCTGCGCCGTCATCGCTCTGCTTGCCGAACGCCCCGGGCCTGCTGAAGGTCCTGCGCTCGAACGATCCGGACTATGTCCTGCTGGACGGCACCCTGGCGGAGTGCGACCGCGTTGGCGACAGCACGGCCGACTACTCCGCCAAGCACCGCCGCCACGGCGTGAACGTGCAGGTCGTCACTGACCCGGCCGGTAAGATCTGCACCCGGCAGGGGGTTCCCGTCCTCGCCGACCGTGCCTACCAAGGTGCCGGACCGTGGGTGACCACCGGGAAGAAGCGACCGCCCGGCGGAGAACTGACCGCGACCGAACGCACCGTCAACCGAGCCCTGGCCGGAGCAAGAGCACCTGTCGAAAGCGGCATGGCACGGCTCAAGACCTGGCGCATCTTCCGCAGATCACGCTGCAGCCCGAATCGAATGACGTCAATCGCCAAGGCCGTCCTCACCCTGGAGCAGCACCGCTGAAAAAGCTCAATAACTGCCTCGCGCCCGACCAGAATCTGAGGCCGTCACCAGCAGCCGCGACGATCACGCTCCGACTACCCCCTGAGGGTTTGTGTCCGAAGATTGAGCCGTACCTCGTTGAGGTGGGGAAGCATGGCGAGCACCTCGGAATCGGGGGCCCCGAAATCCACCAAGGAGGCGATCTCGTCCACCCCGGCGGCCCGGAGATCGCGAGCGAACGCCGTACACCTCTCGACGGACCCGAACAGCGCGGCCCGGTGGAAGTATCGCTCGAAGGCCATGTTGGCCATTCGCTCTGGATGGCTCCTGCCGAGGTTGTTCCACCGTGACTTCCATAGGTCGATGGAAGAGAGGAGATAGGCGATGAAGGGCTGCCGCACCAGCTCCTTGACGGCGGCGTCGCTTTCCCCTACGAACGTGTGCAGCATCAGGGTGACCACGCCGGTGGCGGGGTCATGCCCGTTCCGCTCGCGGGCGGTTCGGTAGTTCTCGATGTTCGCGGCCAGTTCGTCGGCGCTTTGGAAAAGGAGGGCGGTGAGGACGTTGAGGCCGCGGGCCCCCGCTTCCTCATACGATTCCGGGTTCGAGGAGCAGGTGAACCAGAGGCGGGGTTCCGGCTGCACCGGCCGGGGGTACGTCGATACCTCCACCTCCTCCCCTTGTCCGTTACGCCGCCTCACCTTCTTTCCCGCCCATAGATCTCTTATCTCGCCCATCGCCTCGAATGTGTAATCTCTGCGCATTTCGTAACGCTCCGGAGCCAGGACGAAGTCGTTGGGGTTCCATCCGGTGGCCAGGGCCATGTCGACCCGCCCGCGGGAGACGTTGTCCACGAAGGACCAGTCCTCGACGACAGACAACGGGTCATGCAATGGCATGACGACACTGCCGGCCCTCAGCCGTACTCTGTGCGTCCTCATGGCGACTGCTGCGGCGGCAAGTGCAGGATTCGGATACGCTCCACCAAATGGGTGGAAGTGTCGCTCAGGAAGCCACACCGCCGTAAAATCATGCTGATCGGCGAATTCTGCGGTCTCGAACAGGAGCTCATATTCCCGCGAGGCGTCTACAGTCTCGCGATTGACGAAATAGAGGAGGCTGAAGTCCATAGTCAGCTTTCTTGGTCTCAGGGGCAGATCCTGGCGAATCTTCTGCAGTGGCACCTGTGCCCGTCGTGCGTCCCATTTGGCCCATCACGGCCGAATTGCTCCCATTGCCCTGTGCTGGCAGCCGGGTTGGCATCGGCGCATTAGCTCCGCCCCGCCCTGGAACCTGGTGCTCACTTTCAGGTGCTCGAGTAGTTCCGCAACACGCCGGCTGTACGTTCGCGGTGAGATGTCCAGCTTCCGGCTGGCTGCTTCATCCGTCTGCCCTGACAGTAGGGCTTCGGTGATGGGGATGAGATATCCGGGCATGCCGGTTAAGCCGCAGTGTGGAATGTGTCGCTGGGGTCGCTGAAACCCAACAGGCGTGAATCCCGATCTCCCCGATGCCGCCCTTGTTGAGCGCTGCTCCATCGTGCGGAGGGCTGCGCCGGTATGCGGGATGGAAAACCCGGAGACATCTGGTGAGGCGTCGCGGTGACTGACTGGTAGACATTCAGCATTTCTCGGACGATCTTCCATGAAGATTTTTCCCCCGTGTCCTTTGCGGCTTGATGTCGCGAGTTACGCGTGCCTCAGGCACATTTATTTGATCACGGCCCAGCCGGAGAGGGAGGCGGGCTTCTTGGATTTGCAGGATCCTGGGGGGGAATGAAATGCGACATAACGGCAAATCGTGGATGTTCCACACCCGGTTTTCCCAGGCCGTTGCGAAGGTGCTGGCGGAGTTGTCGGCGGCGGAGGGGGAGGTCGAGCCGGACGGTGCGCCAGTCGAAATCTCTGTCCGTGCTGGTTAAGACGGTGTCCTATCTGATGAGTCGGACGAATCGTTTGTAGCAGCAGAGGGCTGCGGCGAGGCCGAGAAATGCCAGGTAGTTGGAGGGTTGGCGCTCGTAACGTGGGCTGAGCCGGTGGTAGCCGGACAACCACGACATCGTGTGCTCGATAACCCACCTGCGTCGGCCGAGTCGTTCGCTGGACTCGATGCCCTTGCGGGCGATGCGGACGCCGATGTGCTTGCCCCATAACCATTTACGCAGGTGGGGCACGTCATAGGCTTTGTCCGCGTGCAGCCGCTGGGGCTCGAAGTGCCGACCGCGGTGGGGGTCGTGTCGCGTTTGGTGACCGGCGACCATGGGCTTCAGTGCGAGGCTGTCGTGGACGTTCGCGGCGGAGATGCCGACGACCAGGGGCAGTCCGCCAGCAGGCCGTTGAGCATGCCGACGACTTCGTCGACCACGCCGCCACTCTTGGCATCGACCTAGAAATCGTTCAACGGGAGCCAGGAGCGAGAGGGTTCACGCCGATTCCGAAACGCTGGGCGGTGGAACGGACCTATGGCTGGCTGAGCTTGACTCTGTCGGGGATCTTGGAGTCGCCGATGTCAACTACCCAGGGTGCGCCAGGATTTCAGCCGGGGATTCTCCCGTCGGTCGAGGTAGCCCTGGAAGGCGGTCGGTCGGCGGGGCGCGGGGGTTTCCTCGGTCGGGGACAGTCCGCTGAGCCGCTCGATGTTGACGGCGATGGCAGTCAGGACGTGCTGGATGTGGGCCTTCCCCTGCCCCCGGTAGCGGCAGCGCCGCATGCCGTGACCGTGGGCAAACTCGTTGACCGTGCCCTCCACTCCGGAGCGGACCGCATAGCGGGCCTTCCACTCGGGTGTCTGTTGCTCGGTACGGATGCGGAGTTGCAGGTCGCGGAGCTCTCGCGGGGGAAAGCCCAATCGACCTGTACACCTTCCGCGGCAACCGTTACCTCGGCCGGGCCTTCCTCAGCAACGAAGCCAGCGAGGAACTGCGCGCCAAGGTGCTCCTCGAACGCGACGAGCACAGCAAGGCCCTGCGCCAGGCCTTGAAGCGCTCCGGCGAGCGTCGGCACGAGCGCCACCTGCCCTCCACCCAGCCCGAGATTCCTGTCCGCGCCCTGCGGATGACCGAGCAGGAGGCCCGCGCCGAACTCGAAGGCACCACTGCGCCCCCGCCGCCTCGCCGGCGGGCACAGCCCTACCGGCCTCTGACCCCGATTCCGGCTGCGTGGCAACGCCACTCCCCGCCCCCAGCCGACACCGCACCCAAGGATGACGCCTCATGACAACTGCCCCCAAACGCAAGCACATTCCCCAGCACCGCCAGCCGGCCACCGCATCGCCGGGCGAGGCATCGAGGCGCCGCCCCGATATACGCCCCCAGCACTTCCTGGGCCTCAAGGACTCCACGCTGGTCCCCACAGCGAACCTGCTGCAGATCAAAGACACCGTCATCGACACCGTCGAGTCGAAGGCCATGTCCGTGATCTACGGCGACCCCGGACTCGGCAAGAGCTTCTCCACCCGCGCCACGATCCAGGAGATGAACCCGGACCTCATCCTCCCGCTCGACTTCGCCCGCTCCCGCCCCGGGCCGAAGGACCTGCGCGAGGAGTTGTTCCACCAGATGCGGCTCAACTGCAAGATGCCCGGCACCGCGACCGCGTTCGACAAGCTGCTGCGCGAAGCCCTGCCCCGGCGCCCGTATGTGATCGTGTGCGACGAGGCCCAGCAGTACCGGAGGGAAAATTTCGAGTTCCTGCGCAAATTATGGGACAACTGCGACCCACAGCCCGCCATCGTGTTCGTCGGCGGCCGCGAGGCCTACGAGACGCTGCAGCCGATGTGGCGCACCCGGTGGGCGGTGCCCGACCCGGAGTACGGGGAGAACCCGCTCCCGCCCCTGCTGTTCGTCTTCAACCGGCTCGGGGCACGCAACCCCGACACCGTCATCCCAGCCCTGGAGAAGCTCACCTGGCGGCACTGGGCAGGCCACGAACGCCACCAGCACTTCTCGTACGACCAGAAACTCCCCATCGTCACCGTCGACTTCGACAAGCTCCGCGCACACGGCCCCGCCGGACAGGTCTTCCGCCGCTTCGGCCGGACCGGCCACCAGACCCTCCACCACGCCGTCGGCAACCCCCACCGGGACGCCTACCTCGCCCGCCGCCGCGAAGAAGAAGCCGTCCGGGACGCCGAACAGCGCGAGGAACAGCGCCGCAAGGCCGAACGCGACGCCCGCCGCCCCCGCTGCACCTCCTGCCAGAACACGTTCAGCGACGACCGCTGGGAGGCAGTCGAGAACACCCCCGCAGACCCGCACCCCACCCTGTGCGTGGCCTGCGCCTGGCGGGCCAGCGACGCCGAACAGACGGCACGCCGCCAGGCGGAGCAAGAGCGGCTGCGCCAGGAGGCCGCCGCCGAAGAAGAGGCCCAAGGCCGCCGGTTCTTCCGGCGACGCAGCAGCTCAGAGCGACAGTGACGGCACAACGGCAGACCGTCGTGCCGTCACGCCGTCGAACCCACACCGCCGACGAGGAGTGAAACGCCAACTGAAACGCACGGTGAAACGCGACAACGCATTTCACCAGCGTTTCAGCTCTGACCAGCGGTTTCCCCTGCGAAATGCGGCTGGAGGCGGAGCGTTTTAGCCGGTACGCCACCGGGTTGAGGGCCTCAGACGAGTTCGGATTTCTGAAACCCGCCCAGGTCAACGAGGCCGAAGGCTACGGTCGGCCCCCATGAGCGTGGAAGAGCCGGTCACCGGCTGGGACGACGACAACCCGCCCCTCGATGACGAGGAAGACCTCGCCGCCACGATGCTGGCGGAGGTCAGCGAGTTCCTCCACCAGGTCGGGCTCGCCGACCAGGAGGAGCTGGCGGAGATGAAGCCGGACCTTACCCGGTTGGCCCGGACACTCGCGTCCCGGGCCGAGGGGCACTTCGGGATGTGAGTCCCTTGGGTCCCGCCGCACCGCACGGCGCGGCGGGACGCCTCCGTACGCACTGGGCACGACCTCCCGGAGAGGGCGATTCGGTGACCGACATCCGTATGAGCGAGGACGTCCGTACCGCACTGGGGGAGGACGGCGCCGCCCGGGCCGGTGCGGTCACGCTCAACCAGGCCATCTGCCTCGGCTGCGAGAAGAAGATCGACCCCGAGGAACCGGTGCACGTCGTCCTGCGCATCGGTGGCAGGGTCGCCCACATCCGCTACGCCCATGCCGCCTGCCACCCGTCGACCATCGTGGAAATCCCCGAACCCCGAACGCCCGCCGGGCCGCCGGCCGCGCCGGACCAGGGAGCGGCGATGCGCGTGACCGCCGCCACGGTCGACCACGGCGGGGCCGTCCTGCCGACCCTCGTCGCGGAGCTCGAAGCCCCGGTCTTCCTCGTCGCCACAGACGCCCGCGATCTCGTCGACGTTCTCGCCTCCCACGTCCTGGCCCAAGGGTTCTCACCCGTCGGCCGCCTGCGGCACGCCCCCGCCCACGCACAGCGGTGGACAGCCGCCTACACCACCCCGGACACCAGCGGAGTGGCGCAGTTGACCATCGCTGAGCCCGACGGGACCGTCTTCTACACGGGCACGATCCTGCCCCCGGACCCGTGGGTTGCCGGAGTCGAGCTGTACGGGTGGACGGTGCTGTACGTGGGGAAGATCGGGCTCGCCGGACTGCCCGCCGGCGACCAGAAGGCGCGGACCCGTCTCCTGCGCGAAGCCGCCGCCGACGGGCGTCTCGTCGGTGCCCGCGTTCCCGTCCGCCACCTCGGCCGCGCAGAGGCCGGGAGGTGAGCGGAGGCCTGCGTGCTTCCGGCACCATTTCCATTTCAAATCGTCTCATTTGGCCTGGCGGCTTCCGCTCCAGTGCCAGGGTGGTGCTGCTCGCGACGGGGAAGTCCGGGTGTTCGGCCCCCAGGAGCCGGTGCACGTCGTCGTGCGGACCGGTGGCCGGGTCGTCCACGAGGAGGCCGGCGGCCCCGAGCCCGACCGCACCCCCGCCCGTTGGTGGCACTGGGCGGCCGAAAGCCCGGGGAAGAGGCAGAGGGCCAGCGGAGGCCGGAGGCAGAGCGAGGGCGCTGCCCGCCGGGCGTCACTGCACACGTTCTCCTTCCGTGGTGTCGGTGTCGGTGGTGTCCGCTGCGGTTGCCCGATTGAGGCGGTGGCGGCGGCGCAGGGTGTTCAGGGCGTAGGCGGTGGCGGTGGTGAGGAGTCCGGCGGTGAGGTTGCCGAGGACGTCCTGGAGGAAGAAGTCGCAGAGCGTGGTGAGGAACATGTGATCGGTCCTTGTCTCGAACTGCCCGTGGTGTGGGGCGGGTTGAGATCGAAGGTGCCCGGTGGTCTGATTGTCCGTCCGACCGTACGCCTGTTGCCGCAGGTGGCAGCGGGGTAGGGGCGTGGACAACGCCGGATGGCGACGGACAACCAACGGGGGGATGATCGAGTGGGGCGCCGCAGAACGTTCAAGTGCGGCCCGGACGCCGAGGCGCTGGCAAGATTCCTCCTGGACCTGGGCGAGCGCCGGGGCCTGGAGAAGGTGGAGGACTTCACCGCCCGGTTTCCCAGCGTGAAGAAGACGGTCTGGGCCGAATACCTCAACGGCAGCAGCCTCATCGAAAAGGCAGAGCTCGCCAAAGTCGTCCAGAGCCTGTGCGGCACCGACCGCCAACTGCTCGCCGCGAGAACACTCCGGGCCAACCAGCTGTGGAACGCCGCCGCCGCAGAGCTCCGGGACACCAAGACGTCCCTCGCGCACCACGACGAGAAGCAGCTCGCGGCCCGGGAAACGGCGGCACTGCACGAGCGCCTCACCGACACCACCGAACGCCTGATGCGCGCGAAGGAGCACGCCGAGAACGCCCGCGGCATCATCACCGTGCTGGGCGCCATGGCCGGAATACTCCATGCCAAGGTCGCCGAAATCAGCAGGGAACGCGACAACGCCCGGGAACGGGAACGCGCGGAAGCCGGCGAACGCCTGGCGCGAGCCCGCCTGCGCCTGGAGCGCACCGAGCATGAACTCGCCCTGGCCCAGCAGAACCGGCTCACTGCCGAACAAGCCCAGCAGGTCCTCATCCGCGAAGCCCACGAAGCCCGCCAGGAACTGGAACGGCTTCGCCGCCAGAGCGCCTATCTCGGTGACAACGACGAAGCGCTCCCCGACGAGAACGCGGCTCTCTCTGTCAGAGAGGAAGCGTCCTTCGGTGACGAGGAGAGCGACTTCGACGACGCTCTGGACAAGATCACCGCAGACCGCCAGGACCACGAACAGGACTTGGCCGACCTTGCCGCACACACCGGACTCGCCCCACCTAGCGCCCACGACAAGGACCACCAGGTCCTCCAGGGCACGCTGCTCTCCCGCACCGACACCCCTACACTCCAAATCTCTGCCCAGTTGTCCGCGAGCACCGCGGACAATCCTTCCACCAGGCACAATCACCCCGGCGAAAGCCCTCACGCCGCGCTGTGGCCCTACTTTCCCCGGCCCGGGACAGCCCTGGCGGACTACCAGATCCCTGACTTTCTCGACGACCTGCACGACCTACTGCTCCAGGCACTGCGTACCGGCCGCGCGGACGAGGTGGGCGCCCTGCTGCCCGCGCCGCGTACGTCGGCAGACCTGGCCGCCTACCGGCCCGAGGACTTCCACGACGACCTGCACGGCCTCTTGGACCATGCGAAGAGCCGGGAAGACACGAACGACACCCTCCTGCTGCCCGAACCCGATCCGGCAGCCCCCGACCACGAACGAGCAGCAGCCCTGCCCACCCAAGAAGCCACCCGCCGCTTCCTGGACTCCTGCAACGCCACCGCTATGGCGCCCTGGTGGGAACAATGCCGGGAGGCGGCCCGGAACAACTACCTGGCCCAAACCCCCGCCCCATTGTCCGCGGACAACCCGGACAACGCTCCCACCAGCCAAAACACACCCGACCTGGCCGTCGACAAGATTCCGGAGGCCAAGGGCAGCCCTGAAGAGAAAGAGTTCTGGGCCGAACTCAAGAACCTCCTGCGCACCCACCAGACCACTTGGACCGAACTACTGGCACTCGCCCCCACCGAGCACCAGGCGAACTCCTTCACCCGGGCGCGGCTTCCCTCACGGCAGTGCCTCACCGCCGTGATCACCCACCTCGATCCCACCAGTCTGCCGATCTGGCACCGCCGACTGGACGATGCAGCAACGGCCCGCAAAGCCCGCAAAGAGGCCAAGGCCAACACCAACCCCGACCGCTGGGCCGGCAAACCGCTTCCCCCTCGGCCGCCCGATACTGCGGCCCAGCGCTTCTGGGCGAAGGTCTGCTGCCTGCTGCTGATTCCGGTACTCGGCTACACCGCGACCGCGATCCTCACCGCAGGCATCCAAGCCCTCCCCGAAACATCCGTCGTACCACTGATCATCTACTTCGTCGTCGCCGTGCCCGCCACCGCCTTCCTCGCCTTCCTGCTCTCGATCCCGGCGCTCGAACTTCGAGACGACGACAGCACCAGTGTCACGGGAGCACTGTTAGGAATCCTCGGTCTGCTGGCAGGGCTGGGTATCCCCTGGATCGGCCCCCCGGACACGCCCTGGCAATGGATCGCCGACCATCTCGGCATCTTCTAGCCGGCGGTGTAGCTGAGGAAGTCGGCGACGACGGGGTCGCGCAGCTCACCGTCACAGAGCCCGACGGGACCGTCTTCTACACGGGCACGAGCCTGCCGCCCTGACCCGTGGGTTGCCGGAGTCGAGCTGTACGGGTGGACGGTGGCAGTGAGAGCCCCGGGTGGACGGACACCGGGGCCCTCGCGGTGGAGTGAGGCTCCGGCCCTCTCAACGACCGCGCCCGTGCACGGTCACGTTCATGCTCCTCCTGGCGGTGCTTGCCGTCCACTCCATGCCGATCCCGTCCAGCGCGGCCCGCCGCTCCGGGCTGAGCTTGTCGGCCCGCTTGCGCACGTTCGCGATCCACATCCCCAGCTTGATGGAGCCGGAGCCCTCAGCGGCTTCCTGAGTGCCTCCCGCTTCCTCACCGGACTCGAGCTGCTCCTCATGCGTCCTCGGCACCCGCAGATGCCCCTCGCGGGCGTGAAACGCCTGTGCAGCCCGCAGGTTGAGCATCCACTTGTCGTCCTGCGTCCGCTTCACCGGCCGCTCGCCCTCACCGGCAGGTTCGAGCCCGAGGGCGTTTTCCAGGAGGTACTGCTGCGCGTACGCCAGCTCGTCCCAGCCGTACCGGCATGTCTGCACCCACTTCCCCAAGTCCTCCCCCTGGACGACCAGTTCACCGGCTTCCATGGGCACGGTGCCGCCGTTCTTCAGGTGCTGCTGGGTGAGCCGCAGCCGCCGCTGCCAAGACGTGTCCCACGCCGGGCACCACCCGGGATCGATCTCGTCCAGCGCATCCCGCCGCGTCTCGGTCAGCGCCCCGGCCTCCGACTCCACAGACAGACCGGCCTCGCGACGCTCGGCGATCGTGTCCGCGACCTTGGCGGCCTTCCGCATGTTCTTCGCCCACGCCCCCAACTGCCGTCCCTCCCATACGGCGGTCGCGGGCGGCAGGAAGTGCCCGTGGACGGCCGTCCAGCTGCGCGCGCACTCCAGCCACCCCTCGAACGCCTCCTCCAGCTCCAGCGGGTTCCAGACCATGCCCAGCTCGTCGAGCTCGTCGACGCGGGCGGGATCGAGCTTCCCGGCCCGGTAGTACCGGCGCTGGTCCGCGTGCCAGACCCCGAGCGGATAGTTGCCGGGCATCCAGTCGTCCGGGGTGACGAAGGCGTACGGCACCAGGAGCTCTTCGCCGCCGACCTCCTCGGCGTACTGGACGGACGCCTCGATGCCGCGCCTCCAGTACTCGTTCTCCGGCTCGATCACCCGCAACCTGACGAACCGCGCGAGCTCAGCCGGGTCCCACGGCTCCGCGAACCGCAGCACCTCCCGCGCCGGCGCCCGGAGAGCGTCCTCGGCAACCTCCTGCTGCTCCTGGTCCTCCCCCTCGGCGTCCGTACCGCCCGTCTCGACGGCCTCGTCTTCCTTCCAACTCCCGCTGCGCACACGGGGATCGGCGAGGGCCTCGACCAGGCGTGCGTCGTAGGCACGGAGCGCGGCGAGGATCTTCGCGAGGGGTTCATGCCCCTTTGATGACAGCTTCCCCTTGCCGTTTTCGCCTTCCGGAGTGAATGTGAAGACGACGAGACTGGCCAGTTTCTCTTTTCCGGGACGCAGCCGCAGGGCGCGACCTACCATTTGCACGATGTCCACCATCGAACCACGGGTGTCACAGAAAGCGACTGCGTCGCAATTCACTGTGTCGACGCCTTCGCCCAAAACGCGAACCGAGGAAAGCACCCGCAATGCCGCCGGATATACCCCGTCCCCAAGGTCGATGACGTCGGAGCCGAATTCCTCCAGGATCTCCCGCCTGTGGGCGGGGGCGTGCTCGCCGTACAGCCAGTCCGCCCACACCCGCTCCGGCGCGTGGAACGTCTCCGGATCGTCCCGCCACAACCGGTCCGCGACGTCGACGAGGCCGCCCGCCATGGCCTCGGCGTCCGCCGTGAGGCTGTGGAAGCTCAAGACCTTCCGCATCTGGTGTTTCGCGGCGGCCTTGACCAGCCCGGCCTGCAAGGCGGCCAGACGCGTTCCGCGCAGCTCGCCGGACCCGTTCTCGGCCTCCTCCATGGCGATCCGCAGCACCGGGTCGTCCACGTTGACCACCACCACCTGGAACGGCGCTACCAGGTTTTTGCTCACCGCCTCCGAGAGCGGCAGCTCGAAAGCCACCGGCCCGAAGATCGGCGAGTCCGGATCCATGCTGGCGATCAGCCGCGGCGCCGCCCGCCCATCGCGCTGCGCGTCCAATGTGGTCTCCCACACCCGGGGCGTCGCGGTCATGTACAGCCGGCGCTCCGCCGGGATCTTCGCCTGGTCGTGCACGGACGCCCACGGCTTCAGCCCGTCCCCGCTGGTGCGGTGCGCCTCGTCGACCACCACCAGGTCCCACGTGCCCATCCCGGCCGCGTGCGCGCGCTCCAGGAGCTTCTTGCCGAGCGACTGGTACGTCGCGAGCACCGTGACCTGCTCCAGCGACTCCACCCACTCCGCCAGCTCGGCCGCGACGGTCGTGCACGGAATGCCCTCGGACTGCGACGCCCGCAGCGAGCAGGCGCCCACCATCGCCCCCGTACGGCCCGCCGCCCGCCACGCCTTCGCCGTCTGCACCAGCAGATCCAGCGACGGCACCAGGACCAACACCCGTCGTGCGCGCAGTTGTTGGGCGACCACGGCGGCGATGCGGGTCTTGCCGGTCGCGGTCGCCGCGATCACCTGCGCCCGCATTCCCTCGGGCGGCAGCGTGCCGCCGGCGGGAACCTGGAAGACTCGCAGCACGGCGTCGACCGCTTCCTTCTGGTGCGGGAAAAGCGAATTCACCGACATGACCAGACCCCTTTACTCGTCGTCCTGCACGGAAACGCACTCGTGGTCAGACTCCAGGACTGTCCCGTTCTCAACCGGACCGAACTCCCATGTCGTGTCGCAATTCCGCGCAGTATCCGTGTCCGTAGAAACTCACGTCGGGCATTCGCTTCTCCTTTGAATCAGAAAGGGCCTAGGTGTGGTTAGTGTCATTCTCGTGACGATGTTCCGTGTCATGCAGTGCAGATTCCCAGTGGCACCCGTCCCTGGCGGTGTCGGGGGTGGGCTCTGTTCCCAGAGGCTACCTGCTCAGGCAGTTTGACGCACAGGGTTCGCGGAAGGTGGTGCAGCGAGGGTGTGTTCTGGTACGGTGGAACCTCAAGTCAACAGCGGATAGGGCGGTTTTCCGGCCCTTCTTCCCCGGCTTTCCACCCGGGGTCCCCCTCCTCCTTCCCCCTCTCGGCCGCAGGCCCACGACAAGCCCCGCCTCCTTCCCCGTAGCCAGCCAAGGCCACCGCGAAGCGGGGGCTGCAAGGCCGGATCGCGGAGCGATCGGGCCAGCCGGAGCGAAGCGCCGGCCCTGGGTCGCGGAGCGAACCGGATTCATGCGGCGAAGCCGCAATGCAGGGCGGCGGAGCCGACCGGCAACCCGTATCGCGGAGCGATACGGGAAAGAGCCGCGTAGCGGCTCCGCGTCGCCCTCGCGGAGCGAGGCGCGCGC
>NZ_JBITDM010000033.1:0-62739 GCF_044454195.1 Streptomyces sp. NPDC051561
GCGCGCGCCTCGCTCCGCGAGGACGACGCGGGGCCGCTACGCGGCCCTCTGACGGATCGCTCCGCGATCCTGACACCGGTCCACTCCGTGGCCCTGTGTGCCCGGTGACCGCTTCGCGGCCTCCGGGCTGAGGTCGGCTGGCCGACCTCAGCTTTGGTGCTCCGCACCAGCAACTCCCCTGCTCCGCAGTGGAGTTGACCCGCTTCGCGGGTGGCTGGCTACGGGGTGGCCCACCCAATCCCCCGTAACTCGACTGCACACCGTGAGGGCCGAAGGAACACCCCTCCCCTACATCCCGTACCCCGGGGCCCCCTGCGTCCAACCACATCGGACGCACAAAACTTACCCGACATCCGAGAACCGGGGGCACCCCCTCCCCCGGCGGGGTTGTGCCGCCCAACTCCCCTGTTGTGTAGGGGAGTTGGGCGGCCCGGTGACTCCGGGGTAGGTATTCGCCGTCCGGCTTCAGCGGCAGCCCGGCGATCCGGACCACGACCCGCCCGGCCACGCCCCGTGACCCGCGCTCGCCTCCCCGACACCTACCCACCCAGAAAGCCCCACAACGCCCCTCAGGGGCCCGCAGTGCCCCACCAGTGCAGGAGACCGGCAACGGGTCACAAGCCGTCAGAACGCCGCACACGGCGTCTAGGTGGTCGCGGGAGCGCAGCGACCGCACCCGAACCCAGGAAGCCGCCCAAAACCCCCGAGCAGCGTCCTGTACTGCTGCCCCGCCCTATTTTCCCAGGGGTGGCGGTACAGGAGGCTGTGAGGGGGTTGTCTGGGTTTCTCAGGGGACTTACCACGGGGCTTGACCAGGGGGGATGTCGCTTTGGGGGCTAGGAGCGTTGAAGGGGGCTATGTAGGGGACTTCGAAGGAGGCTTCGAGGGGGACTACGAAGGGGACTTGGCTCGGAGGTCGGTAAGTGGTTGATCTAGCCACTCCATGAGTGTACAGTTACAACTGTAAGGACGAGGGGGGCGGCAACCCCCACCAACCCACCTGGAGCGTGCGCATGAACATGAATGTCACGGAAATTCTCAACCTGGCGGACACGGCAACAGCGGCTCTCATCGAAGGGCTGCCCGACGGCCGGCACAGCGTGGTGTGCGCTGACGAGGAAGCCGAGTACATGTGCACGCTGGAATTCAGTACGTTGGCTGGCCTTTCCGCCATCTGTCCGGACTGCATTATGGAATTCACTGAAAACCTTGCCTGCGTAATCGCAATTGGTGCTGGTGGGCTGGTAGCGCGCACCCATGCTGAGGATGAGGAAACGGTTCGAGGATGGTCCGTTACCTCTTCCGGAGTTGCCCCAGTGAGCAAGTCGGTAACCTATTCGGCTTACACCACGGACGCGGTCACCGGGGACCCCATCCCGTCGGAAGAGGGGGTTATCTACGCGGCAGGGTTTTCACTCTCGCAGCCTGAGTCGTAATTGACGCACTGTCGGGAGGGTGGCGGCAACCACCCTCCCCTCAGACCAACCCACCAAAGTCCGAGAACCGGTCTGAAAAGGAACACACGAGAATGACATTTCCCGCCGAAAAGAACAGCGCGCGCCGAGGCCACAAGTTCTACCCGCCGGAAAGCACCCTGAAGAAAATCCCCGCCCTGTACGCGAATGAAGATGTGCCGTTGTCGGAGAAGGTTCTCCACGCGCATTTCTTCGTGGGTGGTTGTGACTGGTATGTGGCTGAGTTGGACCCGCAAAGCGGTCTGGCTTTCGGATGGGCCCATATCACTCACGGTGAATGGGGGATGTTCTCTCTTCCGGAGATGGAGAACATTTCGGTTCGGGGGTTGTTTGTGGTGGAGCGGGATCTTTATTTCGACCCCGCCCCCGCGACGGAGATTGACCGCATTCCCGCCCACGCGTACTAGGGGCGTGGGGCCGGGTATCCCCGCCGGTCCGTTCATTGCTATCGGTGCCCTTCCCGTCCGGCAAGGCGGGAAGGGCGCCCAACCCACCAGGAACGAGGTACCACCCATGGCCGAGTCTTACCACTACAGTGCCCCGCTGACGGCCGAGGACGCCGAGCGTATGGGCCAGCTACTCGGTTTGGTCATCGCGACGAGCGCGACGGCCTGCGCCACGAAGACGGGTTTTTCCGTCGACTTCTTCATGGCCCGTTTCACGATGGATTCGACCCTGGACGCGGTGCAGCTGGAATTCCTCAGCCGCATTGCTCGCGGAGAGTCCGAGGTGGAGGCCGCAGCAGGGGCCGGAGGGTTTTTGATTGACTCCGCTCACCGCGCCATGCGTCGCGCTGTTCTTATCGCCCAGTTGCAGGGCCGGTAGGACTCTGGAATGGGGAGGGGGTGCCCATTTCCCCTCCCCATTCCAGGGTTCTGCGGTCCGGCAAGGCCACGGAGCCCCAACCCACCACAGCGTGAAGGGAATTGGCATGGAGCTTGAGACGTACGAGGTTTTCGGCGGGCAGGTGCTTGCCATCGGTAACGGCTTCTTCTTTGTCCGTGAGTCGACGGAACCGGCGAATGGAATTTTCCCGGGGCTGACCTTCTGGGGTTACTGGTGGAACCACGCCGAAGGCGTGTGGGGAAGTGACACCCCGCTTTCCGCCCCGTTCGACGCGCGGAAGTGGCGCGCCCTTGAGCGCGACCATGCGGAGTCCATTTTCCCCGTGCTGCCGGGCGTGTTGTCCTAGCCCCGGATTGGAGCCGCACCATGAGTAGTTGCCACACGTGCAAGGACGGCCTCTTCTCGTGCCCGGAAGATGACGGCCGCCCCGGTTGTACGTTCATCCCGCCCGGGGGAATGACTGAACAGGCCATGGCGTATATCGCCGAGGACGAAGAGCCCGTGTTCGACGGCGATTGGTAGAGCCGCCCGGTATGGAAGGCCGGTCCGGGGAGCAGCCAGCCCCGGACCGGCCCCCGGGGCCTGCGGAGCAGGGCGCAACCGGCGCTCTCGGGTGCGGAGCGCCCGCCTGCGTGACGATCGCGTAGCGATCGGCGCGCAGGTACGCCAGCTGCCCACCGGCCCCGCAGCGCGGAGCGCTGCGCTTTCCCGCCGCGTAGCGGCGGCGCGGCGTCTCTGCGGAGCAGAGCGCGCGCAAGACAAGAGAGAGGGGCGCGCGCCCTGTGCTGCGCCCGCCCCGCACCCCCGTTTCGTGAGGAGAGTTCTGTGATGCGTTGGACAAGTGCCACGGTGGCCGCCCGAGGGCGCCGGTATGAAATGGCGGATGCTGCCGACTGGCAGCGTGACCCGGCGACGGGCAAGCGGGCTTGGGCGGTTGCCGACGGGATCGGCGATGACGTCGATGCGGCGGAGGCGGCCGAGTTCGCTGCTCGGAGCGCCGTGCGTGCCGCCGTGCGTGGCGGGGCGGTGTGTGGGGTGCACGCCGCCCGTGCCGCGCTCCGGGAGGAGGCCGAGGGCCGTTACCGCCCGGGGGATTGTGTCTTGGTGGTGGCGGTGCCGATGAGTGAGCGGGTGGGCGGGGGGTGGGACATCGGTTGGGTGGGTGACTGCCGGGCGTATGTGCTGCGCGAGGGCCGGGTGGAGCAGGTGACCGAGGATCACACCGAGGGGCAGCGGATGCGCGGGTCGGCCGACGCGTTCTGGCGGGAGTTGGCCCCGGGGTATGACCACATCGTGACGCGGAGCGTGCTCGGGGGGCAGCCGGCCGCTTCCGTGCGGGTGCTGGGGCCGGTCGATCGGCTTGTGTTGTGCACGGATGGGCTTTACCAGGCGGTGACGCCGGGAGATCTGTGGTCGGGGATGAACTGTCCGGGGCCGCCGCATGTGGCGGCGCGGATGTTGCTCCGGGCGGCGCAGGTGAAGGGGCCGACGCGGGACAACGCGACGGTGACGGTGGTTGAGCCCGTGCCGGTAGAGGGGAGTTGACAACAACCCCGAAGAGAGTACACTTACAACCGTAAGAACGGAGGGGCGGCAACCCCTCCGGCACCAACCCACCAGAAACAGGAACCACATGCCGAAGAAGACCGCACCGGCCGCGCCGGTGGCCCGCATGACCCTCCCGCTCACGGCGCTGCGCACCGAGCACAACATCCGCCACCACTTGCAGATCGGGGACGGATGGCTGATCAACAGCGTGCGCGAGAACGGGGTGATCTCCCCGCTCGTGGTGGAGCCCGCCGCAGACGCCCCCGGTGTCTTCGACGTCATCCAGGGCAAGCGCCGACTGGCCGCCGCCTGTGCCGCAGAGCTCACCGAAGTGCCCGTGTACGTCGTCGACCCGGCGCAGCGCACGGCGGGGATGCAGTACATCGAAATGATCGTTGAGAATGCCGAGGAGGGCCGTAAGTCGCTCAGCGCGCTGGAGGAGGCGGACGCCCTCTTCCTGGCCACCGAGTCGGGCATGACCGAAGCCGCCGTGGTCCGGCGCTCCGGCCGCAGCGCGGAGCAGGTCGCCCAGTCCCTCACGGCCGCCCGCACGGTCGGCGACCGCACCCGCGAGGCACTGGCGGAGTCCGACGCCTACGAGCTGGATCTTGCCGTGTTGTCCGTGCTCGGCGAGTTCGACGACGACCCCGACGCTGTGGCCCGCCTGTTGGACGCGCACGGCAAAGGACTCTTCGAGCACCAGGTGACGGCCGAGCGCGACGCCATCGAGGAGCGCGAGGCCCGCAACGTGGTGCGCGAGGAGCTGGCCACGGCCGGTATCCGGCTGATCGAGCCCGAAGAGCTGGAAGAGGGGGTGGAGCTCGAACCGCTGGAATTCCTCTGGGACAAGGAGGGCAACCCGCTCACCGAGGACGGCCACGCCGCTTGCCCCGGGCACGCCGTTTCCTGGGAAGAGGTCAGCGACACCCCCGATGAGCTGTACGCCGGGTGCACCGACTGGCAGGGCAACGGTCACCTGGACCACCCCCACGGCGAGGAGACCGAGGAGGCCACTGACGACGCCGAGGAGGAGTCCGCGCTCCGCCCGCCCCACGACCAGGACGACGACGAGGACCAGGACGACGAGGACGACGCGCCCGCCCCGCGCCCGGCACCGGCACCGGCGCCCGTCAAGCCGAAGCCGGACGGCATGGCCCACGCGGTGAAGCTCGCGGGCAACAAGGCCTACCGGGCAGCACTGAAGACCAGGCGCGCATGGGTCAAGGAGTTCTTGCAGCGCAAGACCGCCCCCAAGACCCTGGCCGGTTGGGTCACCGAGCAGTTGTTCATCTGCCCGCCGGAGGTAGAGAAGTGGGCCGGGGACGTTCCCCGGGTAGCGCTGCTGGCCGAGTTCCTGGGTGAGAACAAGAGCGTGAAGGCCAAGGAGCGCGCCAAGTGGATCCCGGCGGGTGCCTCCCCGGGCAAGCTCGCGCTGATGAACTTCGCGGTGCTGGCCGCCAGCCACGAAAAGCGGCTTGACCAGGTCCAGACGTGGCGGACGGACAAGCCCTCTTGGGACACCGAGGAAATCCGGGACGGCGCCCGGACCTACCTTTCCTTCCTTTCCACGACCGGCTACACCCTGTCTCCCGTGGAGAAGGCCATCGTGGACAACGTCACCTTCCACCCCAGCGGGGAGCCGGAGGAGTCCGAGGCCGACGACGGCCAGGACGAGCAGGCCGAAGGCAGCGACGAGCAGGCCGACGCCCCCAACGCGGAGGAGCCCGAGGAGGAGGCCCCGCAGGAGTCGGCCGACCCGGACGACGGCCCCCTCCCCGGCGAGCCCCCGGCGGTGGACCCCGAGGACGGCGGCGCGCAGGAGGAGCCGGACGAGGCGCAGGAGGACGGCCCGCCGCAGGACGCGCCGCAGGAGTAGCAGCACCCGGGGGCGCTGCCCGCCAGCGCCCCCGGTCACCTCAGTCGGCCCACCCCCGTGGGTGGGCCGGCCGCCCCGCCCCGCTGCGCACCGGACCGGCGGCAACCGGCCCGGTGCCACCAGCCCACCTCAAGGAGTACGACGTGAACACCACCATGCCCCGCCCGTCCCTGCCCCGTTGGGTCATCAAGGGAGTGACGGACGACTGCACCACGTGCGACTGTTGCAACCGCCAGAACCTGAAACGCACCGTCGCCATGATCCCGCTGGACGAGGACGGGAACGAGGACGGCGACGCCGTTTACTACGGCACCGCGTGCGCCGCCGCCGCCATGCGGCGCACCACCACGTTCGTCACCAACGCCGCCAGTGCCGCCCGCAGGCAGTCGCTCGAACGCGACGAGTGGGCGCGGGGAATCATCAGTAAGTACGGGCCGTACGAGTTCGCCACGACCCGCGAGATGGCCGCTGCCTGGTACAGCTGCAACCCCGAGTACACCGGGCGGGGCGCACGGGAAGAGGTCGAACACTTCCTGTCGATGGCCAGGGCCCAGCTCACTGACACGACGCTCGGGCCCGTCCGGCCGCACACCGTCGCCGACTTCCGTCCCTATGTCGTTGTCACGGACCGGGATGCGTCGCGCGTGTACATGGCGTGCGCCGTGCCGGTCGAGGGGGCGGAGGAGTTCCACCAGTCGGTACGCCGGGATCCCCGGTGGCGGGAGCGGTACATCGTGACGGTGTACGCGCTGGACGAGGAAGCGGCGAAGGACGTGGCCCGCCTGCGCTACTGGCTCACGCAGTACCGGGACGAGCGTGCGGCGTACGCCTTCTGAGCCCCCGGCGGGGGCACATCCCGCCCCCGCCGGTAGGAATGCTGCGGGCAACACGCTGGTAGATCACGGGGGTTGACACCCCTCATCATGAGAGTAGACTTACAATTGTTGGCATGGGAGGGGCGGCAACCCCTCCCCCCGGCACCAACCCACCACAGATCGGAACCCCATGCAGACGCACCTGCGGTACTGGACCGTTTCCTACCGCACCCGCCCCGGAACGCGCACCGGGAAGCCCCTGACCAGCCCGGCGACAGTCCGCCGCCACCACGCGGCCATGACCGCGCAGGGACGCACCGACGTCACCCTCACCGAGCACGTGATGACCAAGACCGACAGCCCCATCACGGTCGCGGACCTCCCCGGACCCGGTGAGCCGACCCCCCTGCCCCCACTCCCCGCCACCGCCCACGAGGTCCGCCGCTACTTCCGGTGCGAGAACTACGGGCCCCCTGCCCTGCCCACCGGCGACCACGTGCGGAGCTTCCTCTCCTGGGTCGCGGACGTCCGCGAACGCCACACCGCCGGAGCCCGCCGCAGCGGGTCCAGCAGCTACCCCGACCCGGCCACCCTCCGGGTGCGGGATGTCCGAGTCGTGGTCTCCCAGCGGCAGATCACCCCGGACCAGCTCCCCGCCTGACCCGCTTCCCGCCCGGGGCGCAGGCCCCGACCGGCCCCCGGGCGGCCCCCCACACCCCCAGACCAGCACCTCAGGAGAGCCATGCCCGAGTACCCCCGCTCAAGCGTCCCGGCGGCATTCGACCGCGGTCACCTCTACAGCCCCACGCTCGCCCAGACCGCCCTCTCTCTGGACGACCGCTACGCCTACGACTACCGGCCCGGCGACCTCTTCGAACCGATGCCGGCCGCACCGTGCGAGCCCAAGGCGTACCGCCGGTGGTGGAGGAACAGCGCCCACGTGACCACGCCTGACTTCCTCGGCCTGCGCCCCGGAGACACCCTCACCGTCCAGCACGTCACCAGCGTCGGCCCCGGCACCGTACTGGCGACCTGGCGGGCCGGGGCGTGGGTCGAATACCCCTACTCCGCCCCCGCCGAGTACGGCAGGACCCTGGTCCGCCGCCGCAACAATTCCGGCCACTGGTACTAGGCCTCCAGCACCGCCACCCGGTGGGGACCGCACTCCCCCGGCCCCCACCGTGCCCCTGACCGTGCGGACGGCAATCCGCGCCCAACCCACCACAAGGAGCACCACCGTGCCGAACCACCCCGACAACGAGCCGGTCATCCCCCGCCGCCCCATCCCCGGCCCCCGCCGCCCCGTCGACGGCCCCCGCGTCCCGCCTCAGCGCACCGCCTGACCGCCGCCCACCGGTGGGCCCGACCGGGCCCACCCCTCCCCCCATCACAGGAGCAACCCATGCAGCAGAACACGCCCGCCGTCCGGGAGTTCTTCGTTCTCGGGCAGGCCAACGTCGACACGTTCACCCTCTGGCACGTCTGCGCCGCCCCCGAGGACGCCGAGGAGAGCGACACACTCTTCGACAGCTTGGCCACGCACGCCGACCAGGGATGCGGCACGCTGGTCACCGAGCACGCCGCCAGCGCCTGCGAGGCCGTGTACCGGTACCTGACCACGCTCGGCAACGCGGCCGGGACCCGGGTCACGCTGCACCCGGAGAGCAACCCCGCCGCCCTGAAAGAGCTCCAGGAGTACCGCCCGGATCTCCTCAAGCGCCGCGCCCCGTACTTCGTCGTGACCGACGACCGGCGCCCTGTCGAAGCGGACCTCTTCCAGGAGGGGCACGAGGGGTTTCGTGTGGTGCACGTCGAGCGCGAGACGGACCACGACACCGACGCCGCCCGTGAGGCCCAGCTGTCCCAGCTGGCGAACTTCTACCTCACGTACCAGCCGCTGAGGATGCACTGCTACACGGCCACCAGCCGTGGCCAGGCCGCCGCCATGGCCCGGCAGGACCACGCGCGGACCCTGGCAGCGGAACGGATGGCCGAAGCGGTCAACCGCCACCTGAAGAGCGCGCCGCGCCAATGGCGCGGCGGCTCGGTGCTGGGGTGGGTGGCGGTGCGAAACACGGACGGCAGCAGCGACGGACGGCTGTACGCCGACGCCGAGGACGCCCGGAACGCCCAGCCGGCCCCCCGGGCATGCATCGTCTTCCCGCTCACCACCCGGACCCCGTTCACGGTCGACGACTGCCGCGCCTGCCTCGCATAGCCCCCCCCGACGGGGGCGGGATCCCGTGCGGCCCTCAGCCCGCCCGCCGGAACTGCCCGCCCCCGCCCCCTTCTTCCTTCAGGAGTGCACTGTGCCCCACCCCGCTACCCGTTACCTGAAGAGCGGGATCCTGACTCCCCGCCCCTACCTGCCCGGCGGCATGACCCCGGCCGCTTCCAAAGAGACCGTGTTCTCGGACAGCACATGGTCAACCGGATACGTGACCGGCATCGAGGCCGACTGCCTCTTCCGGCGGTCGGCCGCCCGGCGCCGTGGCCTCCACGTGGCGGAGTACGGCGCTGTCCGGATCTCCCCGCGCGGGAACCGGCGGGCGGTGGAGCTCACCTCCGTCACCCACCCGAAGAAGCTCACGCAGCGGCAGTTCGACGACCTCCTACTGATCGAGCAGTGCGAGAAGGGCGCCCGGATCCTGCGGGACAGCACCGGTGCCCCCTGCCGAGTCGACGCGGGCTTCTTCCGGATCCCGCGCACGCAGACCGCGATCCTCCTGGCCCGGGGCTGGCTGTCGCAGCTATCGCACTCGGATGAGGTGTGGATCTCTGCTGCGGGCCGGATGGCAATGGCCTACCGGTGGCACCGCCAACAGGGCCTGCCCGTACGGGTGCTGAAGGGCCTGTATCTGGACGCGGTTCTTACCGCGGCCGACGCTGCCGGGCACCGGCTGGCCCGGTTCGCCGATCCGTGCGGGGTTGACAACCCCACACATGGGAGTAAACTTACAACTGTAGTTACGGCGGGGCGGCAACCCCTCCGGCACCAACCCACCAGGAGCACATCCATGAGCACCACCCCGACCACCCCCCTCCCCTACCGCATCGGGGAACCCGACTTCGATTGCCGCCAGCCGGTGATCATCACCGAGGACGGACAAGACCTCGCGCTCGGGCAGGCATTCCGGTGGCATCGCGACTGGCTGGTCCTCTCCGGCGGACAGGAGACCAATCTCCGCCGCCCGCTCACAGGCGCCAAGGGCATCGACATGGCCGCCACCCACCTCCTGACGCAGTACCGCACCGGACAGCTCACCCCCATCCCGCTGAAGGAGCTGCTGACCACCGACGCGCCGAGGGAGATCCTCGGCGAACTCCCCCTGCTGCACCCCCGGATGCCCGACAACCCGACCAACCGCGACAACGCCCGCAAGGCGTTCGCCGGTCTGGCCGAGCACTTCTGGCGCCCGGTATGCACCGGGTTCCCCGGCAGTGACAACGGGTGGTACCTGCGCTGCATGCTGTGCGGCTGGGTCGGCATCCGGCACTGGTCGCACCACCGGGGCCGCAACGGCAACCCGCCCTCCCCCCACCGGCACGCGGGCGGCTGCATCGGCAAGGACAAGGTCCGCGCGCTGATCCCGGCCTACCGCACGCAGTAGCCACCTGCGCACCGCCCCCGGGCCGCGGGCTCACAAAGCGCCCCGGCCCGGGGCCCCAGGACCTGAAAGGCCCCGATGAAACCCCCTCTTCTCACCACCGCGCGGCGCGCCGCCGCTCTGCTGGGACGCGGCTGGCAGGCCGCTCCCGAGGACCAGGCGGCGTGGCCCGGTGCCGTTCTGCTGACCGCCCCCCGCCGGGGAGGTGACCCCTACCGCATCCGGCTGACCGGCGAGGGGGCGCGCATCATGGCGTACGGGCAGATGGACCGCAGCGCGGACCACTGGCTGCTCTACAGCGCCGACTCCCCGCAGATCACCATCACCGCCGACCTGCCCTCCCGCCGGATTCCGTACCACCTCGCATCCCACCTGCGGCGGCGGATGCTCCCCCTCTACGACGCGGCGCTGACCGAACTGGCCGACGACCGGGCCCGCTACGCCCGCGAGAGGGACACCCGCGATGCCGTGGCCGAACACCTGCGGGACATGCTGCCCGGCGCCCACGTCTCGGAGTCCTACCAGGACCGCGACCGCGTCACCGTCACGAGCCACTCGTACGGCAACGGCCAGCCGCGGATCAGCGCAACTGTCGCCCACGACGGCGAGAGCGTCCGCATGGAGCTGGACTACCTGACCCCCGATCAGGCCGAAGCGGTCTGCCGCGCCCTCCTACGGGTGGACCCATGAGTGAGCACCAGTCCGCCGCATGGTTCGCCTGCGAGGTCAGGACGACGCGGCACGCGACGGGTCGCCCCTGACCGGTACTGCGGCGCCCGGGGCGCCGGCCGCCAGCTCGCCGAGGCCCAGCACAGTGACAGTCCGGGTCCAGGCGTTGGTAGGCCGCCCCCGAGGGGCCTGATCCCGCCCCCGGGGGCGCTGGAGGCCCATCCGGTATCCCCTCGGGCACTGACCAGGCGACTGACCACGCAAGTGTGTCCGTCTCGTAATCGTGGTCACCCCTGCATGGTCAGCGAACCGGTCAGCCCGGGTGCGTTCACTGAGCAGCCGTCACCGGCCGCCGACCACCGAGGAGTCCGCCATGCCCCCGCTTCCCGCGCGCTGCCCGCGCACAGCAGCGCTCCGCGTGCTGCCGACGGGGCGGCTCCCCGGCCTCAGGCCCGCAGCTGACGGCCGGACCAGTCCTCCCACCGCCTTCACTGCCCGCGCCCAACGAAGGGACGGGGGGCACGGCGCGGCACGCGGTCAGGCGTGGACGGGGACCACCCGAGCCCACCACCGTCCCCGGCCCCGCTGCTGGCCTTTGGTCCACCCGTGCCCCCACGGCCCGGCGGGCACGCGCGGACGGCCGGGAGGGAACCCCGCCCGGCCCCGGCCCGGCACCCCGGCCACTTTAAGAGATAACGGCAGCCCTCTGACCTGCATGTTTGCCGCCGATTTATTCGCCTGCACGCATAAACCGGTGCTGCGGGCCCCCGAGATTTATGCGCAGTACCCGAATAAATCCCCCCGTCAAATGCGGCGCTCTCAGGCGCATAAAAACCCGCAAAAAATAGCTTGGACGCTATATTACGCGTCTGCTTTTCCAAGAAGGAGCAGGTCACCGTGGCACAGCCAGCACAACCGCGCCCCGCCGAGCGCCCGTTGGCACCGGTGCCGACCGGACGGGACGAGCCCGCCGAGCGCGGCCTGGTCGAGACGCTGGATCGGATCAGCCGGCACGGCGGGTCGGTGCAGTTCTCACCGCCGCCGCGGCCCTACGGGTTCCCGGGCGGGCGGCACGTGAACCTCTCGCAGGAGCTTCACCTGAACCTGTGGCGTTTCGGCCTGTCGGCGATGGCGCGCGACCTCCTGGACCACATGACGGTCACCCACGACGACCACGGCACCGTCGGCGTCACCCAGGATTCCCTGGCCCGGTACTTCGGTTGCAGCCAGACCAGGATCCAGCGGGCACTGGCCCAGCTGTCCCGCCACCACTTGGTGTGGAAGGTGCGCAACGGCCGATACCAGCTCAACCCCACCTACGCCTACCGGTTCAGCAGCCGCAAGCACGCGCTGCTGCTGGCCCGGCTGGGAAGCGCCACACTGACCAGGCACAAGATTGTCATCCCCCTGCCCGAGAAGAGGTCTTGATGAGCGGGATCCCCGGCTTCCACAACCCCGCCGCATGGGAGCAGCTGCCGAACGCCCGCCTGACCCCCACCACGCGGGACGTCTTCGACGTGCTCACCGCGCGCCAGGCGCCGGGCGGGGAGGTGCGGGTGCGTCAGGCCGACCTGGCCGCGCGGCTGGACACCACGCAGAGCGCGATCTCCCGGGCGATGACCGAGCTGCGGGACACCGGGCTGATCGAGGGCCGCACCCGGCACGGCCGGGTGCTCATCCACCCGCTGTTCGCCGGGTATGAATCGCTCGCCCACATGGTCAATCACATCGAGGACCCGGCCACGTTCATCTGGCCGCTGCACTTCCCCTCCGGGGACATCCGGCCGCCCCGCCGCAGCGACCCGCGCACCGGGACCCGGTTCGACCCGGACCCGGACGGGGGCGAGCCCGCGCCGGCCCCGAAGGCGCGCCCGGACCTGCGGATCGCAGGCTGACCGGGACGCCCCGGGGAGTCCCGGTGGCGTGGTGCGTGGTTGCCCCACACCCAAAAAGAGTGTATACTTACAACTGTAACGAAGTGGGGCGGCAACCCCTCCTCCAACCCACCACAACGCACGCACCCTCCGGTGCGTGAAAGGAACCTCCGTGCTCAACCCCCACAAGCCGTTCCTGTGCGTGGTCCAGGCGACCATCGTGTCCGCCGACCGCACCGGCGCCACCATCACGTCGCACGCCATGCCCGCAGCCCCCTTCGGCTCCCCCGCCTGGCAGCTCCCCACCGTCGCGGCCTACCTCAACCGCCTGCACCGCACCGGAGACCACCCCCGCCCCGAGGACTTCACCGCTCACCTGGAAGCGCGCGCCCGCACCGCCGTGCCGAGCCCGGCCCGCCCCTACCCGCACGCCCCGCTGCACGACAGCAGCGTCACGTGCCTGATCGACGTCGCCCTCACCCCGGCCACCTCGATGGGCTGGCCTGGCGTCTCCCTGGTCTTGCACCAGATGGAGCCCGGCCGCTGCGGCTTCACCCGCACCGAGACCTTCCGCGGATGCCACGCCGCGCTCGTGCACACCGAGAACGAGATCACCGCCGAGCACCAGCGGCTCGCCAGCCGGGCACGCGAGTGCCGGACCGGCGGCGTCCGGGAACTGCGGGACCTCGCCGGGGCCACCGTGACCTGGATGCGCCAGCTCACCCAGGCATCCCGCGCCGACCTCGTGATGGCCCGCGCCGCCGCCGTCCGCACCGAGATCCGCCGCTGACCTCCCGGAGCGGGCCCCACGGCCCGCCCCGCACCCCCACACCGCGCACGGCCACCGGGCAGCGGACCCGCGTCTGCGCCCCGCCCCGCCGGCCGGGCACGCCCCCCCTTGGATCCGGTGCCCCGTCCGGGGCACCGAGAGGAGAAACCCATGGGCGTTCTGCCCCGCACCACCCCGCCCACCTTCCTCCAGGAGCTCGCCGCCGCGCTCGGCAACACCGGAGCCAGCCGACTGAAGCCCGGCCCCCGCGCCACCCACACCGCCACCGGCCTCGACGGCACCCCGTGGCAGATCACCTACCTCACACGGCACAGCCGACAGCCCGTGTGGGGCCTGAAGGGCCCCGGGCACGAACACGGTGTCGCCGTCGGCACCGCCGAGGCCGCCCGCCTGATCACCGCCCCCGCGCCCGAGCCGCAGCCCGTCCCGGCCGACCCCCACCCCCGCGCGCCGCGCACCCACCTGGGCTTCCCCGTGCCGGAGTTCGTCCGCGCCGAGTGGGATTCCGAGCGCGCCCAATGGTGGCGCCTGGGCATCGCCACCGCCGTCGGCACACTGCCCGACAACCGCCCCCGCTGACCCCGCCCCATACCGGCCGGGCCCCGTGCCCGGCCCCCTGAATAGGAGGCAACCCATGCCCGCTTCCGAAACGCCGACCACCGGCCGCCCGGCCACCTACCAGGTCACGTGGCGCGCCGACTTCGAGGCGGCCAGCCCGCAGGAAGCCGCAGAGCTCGCGTACGAGCAGCTCACCACGTACGGCACGGACGCATGGCCGCCGGAACTGGAGGTCGACGGCCCGCACGGCGAAACGCTGGTCATCGACCTGCACACCACGGCCGACGCCGACCGCTGACGGCGCGGCGCCTGCACGCACCACCCGCCTGACCGCCCACCTGGCTGTCCCGGGGCCCGCCGCCCCGGGACGGCCAGGGGCAGCCGGGCACACCGTTGTCCACCTTCTTCCGTCCCCGGCGGCAACCGGGGTCCGACCCACCAGGAGCACCACCATGATCGACTCACACCCTGCCCTGACCGCCCACTTCCCCCGGTGGGCGGTGAAGGGCACCGCCCGCCACCGCACCACGTGCGTGTGCTGCGGACACGAGGGCCTGGAACACACCGTCGCCCTGGCCCCCTTGGACACGGGCGGGGGCGAGAGCGGCCCGGCGGTGCACTTCGGCCCCCGGTGCGCGGCTGCCGTCCTGCACCGGCCCGTCGCTGCCGTCGGCCTGGCCGCCCGCCAGGCCGACATGCACGCGGAACGCAGGGAGGCGTGGGCGCGGCGGATCATCAGCCAGTACGGCCCCGTGGAGTTCGGTACCGACCAGGAGATGGAAGCCGCCTGGAACCACTCCGGCAACGCGAGCAGCTCTGCCCGAGAGGCCCGCAAGTACGTGACGGAGTTCCTCGCTGACGCCCGCGCGCAGCTCGCCGACACCACGCTTCAGCCCGCGCGCCCGCACAACACCCGCGACTTCCAGCCCTATCTGGTCGTCCTGGACACCAGCACCCTGCGCCACCACTGGTGCGGCCCGGTGCCGGGCGAAGACGCGGAAGCCTTCCACACGTCCGTGCACCGGGACTGGCCGGGCCTGGTCAGCGTGACCGTGGGCGCACTGGACGAACTCTCGGCCCCTGCGGTGGCGTTCGCACGGCGCGGCATCGCCCAGTACAACGCCGGGCGCGGCTGGTTCTGACCCGCCAGGCCCCTCGTGCAGCCCCGGTGAGCCGTCCGGCCCGCCCCCCCCCGCGCTGCACAGACCTGAACCCCCAGCGGCCGGTGGGGAAGCCGGGCGGATCCCGCCCCCCTCCCCCACCCCTGCCGCCCCTCCCACCCCGCACACCTCACGTCTTCAGGGGACCTCCCATGCCCGTGTCCGAGAACCATCACCAGGCCCGCCCCGTCGCCCCAGCCCGGACGACAGCCGTCGAGACGGCCCGGCAGGCCGCCGCGCTCGCCGTCGCCGCCGCCGACACCGCCATGCACGCCGCATCCCACGCACCGTGCGGGCAGAGCGCCCACCGGGAAGACGCCATGCACGCCGCCCACAAGGAAGCCTGCGAATCCGAGCGGTACGCCCGCCTGGCCCAGGACCCATCCGGCGACGAGCACCGGCGCGCCCGGTACGCGGCCCTTGCCGTCGAAGCCGCGGTCCGCGCCCAGACCGCCGCCGGCACGGAGACGACGGCGGCCGCGCTGCGCACCCGCCCGGAGCGCCCCGCCACCGCCGAACAACGGGCATGGCGTGCCCAATGGGAAAGCGCCGCGCGCGCCCAGGAGACACAGGAGGAGGCGCGGGCGCGCGCGGTCACCGGCATGGACAGCGACAACCGCGACCGGGAGGCCCGCAACCGGGATCTGGCCGAGGACTTCGTGAGCGCGCTCGGCTGGACGATCGGCCACCTGCGGGTGGTGGAAGCGGCGGCGACCGGGCGCCTGTTCTGGCGCGGCGGCCGGGCACGCCTGGCCTCCCGGCCCGGAGTCCGGGACGGCGGGCGCCTGGTCAGCAAGGACCGGACGCTGCCCCTGTATGCCGCCCGGTTCCTGGTCGCCGCCGGTCACGACGACGGGGTCCGGCAGCTGACGCTCAGCCCGATGGGCGAACGCGCCCTGGCGCTGGTCCGCCTGCACCCCGCAGGCCTGTACCCGGACGATCGGGCGGCGTACGAGGCCCGGTATACCCTCTCGGCGAAACGCTGGATGAGCAGCGACCAGAAGAAGGCGGCGGCCCGCCGTCTGCCCCCGCTCGACCATCTCGCGCTGCGCTTCTACCGGCGGCCGGTGACTCTGGCCGAACAGGAGGAACGGGCCGGGCGTGAGGCACAGGAGCAGTGGGAGGACGAGGGCGGGTACTGCCCCGGCGTGCCGACACCGTCACCCGTCGCCGCCCCCGCCGCTCCCCGCCCGCCCGCAGCGGCCCGCCCGGAAGCCGCCCCCCGCACAGCACCGGCAGCGGCAACGGCTCACCGCTGGCCGGTTGTCCGGCGCCCGCAGCGCACCCTCACCCACCGTGAACTCGCGGCGGTGCGCCGCACTCCCCTGCTGAATCTGCACGGCGCGCTGCTCATGGGCATCACCGACCCGGTGCCCAACCCGTCGCCGATGCCCGAGCCGGAGGGGGAATGGGTGCGCAGGCGCGTCTGGCCCGAGCATTACCTGGAGATCGACCGCAAATACCCCTTCGGGTTCTGGCGGTGGAGCACCTGTGAACGGGGAACGTGCTGGAACTGCCTGGCCAGCCGCTGCGAGTGGTGCGTGCACCGCCAGAAGGGCGGCCCGCACGTGGACAGCAGCACCGACTGGGTGCACAACCATCACGGGCAGGCCGTCGCCCCGCTCCTGCTGCGCGCCGGCGGTACGCCGTGCATCTGGTGGTGCCGCTGCCCTTGCCCGAAGGAACCGTCCGCCGCCAAGCCCCGCCGGGGGCGCCCGCGGCGTACGGAGCACCCGGCTGGCGCACGGGCAGCAGCTCCGGCCAAGGACGGGCCGCCGACACCTGCGGCAGCTGCCGCAGGCGCCCGCCAGGAGGACACGGCGCCCGGATGGGTGCCCGGGACGTTGTTCTAGGTAGCTATGCGAGAACCTTCGCGATGTGGCACGGGCGGCGCAAAGTGCCTTTGACAGTTGGGAACATGCCGTCATGGGAGACCCGCCCCCCCGCCGCTGGTCAGGTTCGACTGAAGACCCGAACGGTAGGGAGAAGCCGTACCACGGATTTCGTCTATCCCCCCTAGAGATAGCCCTCTAGGGGGGATAGACTTTCCATCTCGTCCCGAGGAGGGTGCTGAGTATGGAGCTGCCCAGGATCATCGCCCGTCGCGCCGACGGCGGATGGATGCTCGAAATGGAGGGACTCGCCCCCGCCTACGTGCGCCGACTGAGTGAGGCAGCCGAGTGTGGACGTGCGCTCATGAAAGCCGCGGACGCACCCGGGGCCGATCAGGGTGTTCAACTCAAGGTCGACCTTGGCAAGGAACTCAACCGACGCATCAAGGCTTCAACCCAGGCAACCGTCGACGCTCACAAGGCCCAACTACAAGCGGCAGCGGAGCTTCGACGAACAGCGTCAGCCCTCAAGAGCCAGGACATGACCGGCCGGGACATCGCCCACATCCTCGGCGTCTCGCCCCAACGGGTATCCCAACTACTTACCCAGCCCGCGACCGGAGGTTAATGCGCAAGCTAAACGGCCGCACCCCCTGCCCGCAGGGCACGGCCGCGGGCGCGGCGGGCAGGTACGCCGGAAGCGAATGAGCTGTTCAGGGACTTGGGGACGGTCCCGGCCGGGACCGGACAGCACCATGGGAAGGCCCCGGGAAGGCTGGGCGGGCTCTGCGGCTGCGGTCATTTCGCCGGCGGCACGGTTGACACCCACACCGAGCGGGAGCAAACTTAAAAGTGTCCACATTGGCGGTACGTCGTGATGATGGCCGGCAGAGGCACCCCTAGGGGTGTCGACCCGGGCGGCAACCCGGCCGAACGCCTGCCGGCCATCGACGTTCCAACCCACCAAAGGAAAGGAACGCTGACATTCTAGGCCCGCCGGACACTCCCCTCGCACACCCCCGCCCGCCCGCCAGCCCGCACCCCGGAGAAGCCCGCCATGACAGAGACCGCCCACCCCGCCGAAATCACCGTCGGCGGCCGCACTCTGGTCAGCCGCGACTGGATGGCCGAGCGCTCCGGCGCCAGCAAAGTGACCGTCGGCTACTGGCACAAGCACCGCTTGGACAACCCCGACCCCGCCACCCGCTTCCCCGAGAAGACCGCCACGGTCAACCGGGTCGAGTACTTCGACCAGGAGCAGTTCGAGCGGTTCTTCGCCGCACACCAGGAGAAGAAACAGAAGAAGGTCCTGCCCACCGACCCCGCCCTCTACCAGGGCCACCCCGAGGACCTCATCCCGATCGGCGAGGCCGCCAAAATTTTCCACTTCGCCGAGCCGGCCGTGATCCGCAAGTACCTGCGGGACAACCCCGGTTACTTCCCCGAGCCTGCGGGCACCGAGGTGCTCGACAGCGGCAAGGAGGCGCGCGTCTTCCGCCGTCGCGACCTCCAGGACTTCGACAAGCGCCGCACCGGCAACAACATCGCCACCGGCGCCCGCAGGACGGCCAACCCGCCCCGGGGCGCCAACGCCGAAACCGAGCGGCGGATCGCCGTCGCCGCCGCCTACCTGGACGAGATCGGCGGCTGGCGCCGCGGCGCCGCTGGCGAACTCGCCCAGCGTGAAGGCGGCTCCCTGCCTCAATGGGACCGGGCCGTCCGCGCTGCCCGCGCACAGCGCGAAGAGCGGACCAGCAGCCGCTGACCCCGCCCCGGCAGCGCAGGACAGGCGTCACACCTGGCCACTGCCGCAGCAACGGCCTCGTCAAGGACCATCCGCACCCACCGGCCGCACCCGTCCGTCGCAAAACAGCGCCCCGCGACGTACTCTAAATAGAACAGAGGTTCGACTTAGCGCGGTGTGGGAGGTGCTCGTGAGCGAGCAGACGGGCCGAGAGGCGCCTGCCAGCACAGTGCTGCGGGTGCACTTCCACTTCTCCGGTGAGGGCGAGGTGTACGAGCGGCTCCTGGCGCTGTTGCATGAGGCCACCCCCCGGGTGCATGCGCTGCCGCCGTTCGCGGCCGAGCTCGATGTGTCCGGCGCCCTGCGCTACCACGACACCGACGCCGCCGGACTGGCCGCGATGATCCAGCTGCGCGCCGCAGGCCTGCACGGGGTGTCCTCCAGCGTCGGGATCGCGCCGACCCGCAGCCTGGCCCTGATGGCCGCCGACAGGACGGCGCCCGGCTGCATCACCACCGTCGGCCCCGACCCGGAGACGGTCCAGGAGTTCCTGCGCCCCTGCAAGGTCGGCGCACTCCCCGGCGTGGGCCCGGCAGTGGCGAGAACACTCGCCCGGTACGGGCTGCACACCATCGGCGCGCTCGCCGACGCCTCGCTGCTGACCGTGCAGCGCATCCTCGGCGCGGCCACCGGCCGACTCCTGCACGAGCGGGCCCGCGGCATCGACCCCCGCCCGGTCGAACCCCACGAACCGGCCCGCTCGCTCTCCGCCTCGCACGCCTGTCCCCGAGACGAGCTGGACGCCCTCGCGCACCGCAACGCGCTGCTCGCCCTGGCCGAGGGCCTCGGGCAGCGGCTGCGCACCACCGGGGACGCCGCCGCGGCCCTGTCCCTCCAGGTCCGCTACGCCGACCGCTCCACCACCACCCGCAGCCGCGCCCTGTCCGTGCCCAGCAACCACACCCCCGCCCTGACCGCCACCGCCTACGAGATGTACGACCGGCTCGGGCTGCAACGCGCGCGCGTCCGCACCCTCGCGCTGCGCGCGGAAAGCCTGCAACCGGCCGACACGGTGGCCCACCAGCTGTCCCTGGACCCGCAGGACGACCGCGCCCACGCTGCGGAGGCCGCCGCCGACCGGGTCCGCGCCCGGTTCGGGCCCGCCGCCCTCACCGCCGCGTCGCTCGCCGTGCCCGGCCGCACCACCTCCCCCCGCGACCGGGCCGCCAGCCGCCACCCGATGCGGACGCAAGGCCCTGCCGGGGCGGGGCTGTCAGAGGCGGCCCATAGCGTCGGCCCACGGACCCCCCGCCCGGAAACACCCCTCGCCCACAGGAGCAGAGACCAATGAACGACACCCCCCGCCCCCGGACCGCCCCCTCCTACCAGGACACGTTCGACACCCTCGCCGCCACCCACCGGGGCCGGCCAACGGCCACGATCGTCCCCCTGCTGCGCCGCGCCGCCGACCGGGCCCTGCTCGGCTTCCGCGACACCGACCTCCAGGAACAGGCACAGGCCATCAGCACCGGCGTCCCCTGCTCCCTGCGCATCGCCCGGTGACCCTCCCGCACCCGCACCCGCACCCGCACCCACCGGACCGTCCCCGGCAAGCGCGCGCAGCAGGCCCCGTCACGACGTACCGGACCGAGCTGCGCTTCACCCTCGGCGGGCCGAAAGTGGCCGGCTTCTGGGAGAACCGGGCCACCGCCGACCGCACCCTCACCTCCTGGATCGGCCTTTACGGATCCCACCCCCAAACGCATATCCGGCTGGTCGAGGTCAGCGCAGCGGGCGAACGTCTTCTGCAGCAGTGGCCCAAGCCGTAGCCCCCGTCCACTCCCCACCCGCGCCGCTACTCGGCGCGGACGCGAGTCACGGTGGCGGTGCGTGCCGGGTGGCCCCCGCCGCCACTTCCACCATCAGCCCGGCAGCGGGCCCCTTCGGTACGTCCGAGGAGGAAGTTCCGGAGTCGAAGCGGACCGGGGCGTCCGTCACGGCTTTCGCCGCCCGCCCCAGAGCTCAGTCCGGCTGAGGTTACAGCGGGTGCGGCACGGTCCTCACCGGTGGTGGGCGAGGAAGACGCGGGCGCGTTCGTCGAGTTCGGCCGCTACCCGTACGCCGCGGGACCGGTACGGGCGTAGGTCTGAGCGCAGGGTCCGGACAGACTTGAGGGTGCGGGTGGACTTCACACCGGTCATGGTGTCGATCGCCTGGCCCCAGGTGGTGCACGCCTGCTCGATCTGCCCCTGCTTGGCCTGCTGCTCGGCCTGGGCAACGAGGTCCAGGGCGATGATCCTGGCGTACGTCGTCCCCGGCCGGCTCGCTGCGGCGGTCGCGTAACTGCGGGCGGAGTTGGGCCGGTCGCCGAGCGTCTCGAAGACTTTCGCGCTGCGACTGTGAACGGTGGCGGCGGGCGGGCCCCACACCAGGGCCCAGAACGGGACGTCGTCGGCGGCGCCGGCCACAAGCGCCGCGTGGGCACGGTCGACGCCGGTGAGGGCCTGGGGAATCTGGCCGGTCTTGGCGAGGGCATGCGCGTGGGTGATGGCGAACAGCGCCTCGACCTGGGAGCCGACCCGGCCCTTGGCCCGGTCCCAGCCGGTCTCGGCGAGCGCGAGGCAGTGCTCGGGCCGGTGCAGTTTCATGCCCTGCTGGGACATGGTCCGCATCACGAAGCCGTCCTGGCCGAGAATGCCCGACTCCCGCGCGAGCGCCAGCGACTGGACGTAGTAGCGCTGCGCCAACCCCTGTTCCCCACTGTCGTACGCCTTCCAGCCCGCCAGGTGTGCTGCGGCCGAGGCGACGGACAGCGCCTCGGCGCGGATCTCTTCATTGGCGAAGCGGCCCCGGCACAGGCCGGCGATGTCGGTGACCAGGTACTGCACGAACGCGGAGCGGCCATGCTGCCCGCCGTGGCGCTCGTCCATGTCCATGAAGAGCTTCACCATGTCGCGTACCGCCGCGACGTCGGCGCGCCCGGCGACGGCTCCGCTGCTGACGGTGCGGGTCCGGGCGGCAGCTTCCTGCACGCTCTCCAGCGGCAACGTCGCGGCGGCCATGGAGTAGGCGGAGGCGGCGAGGAAACGGCGTCGGTTCACGTCTGCGCTCCCGATGGCGGTCAGCGTCTCGATGGGATCGAAGTCCAGCGTCAGACCGATGCTTTCATCTTCGCAGCCCGTGGGGGAAACGAGTCCGAGATCTTCGCGGGTGATCCGGCGGCCCAGGCGCCGGGAGAGCGCCTCGGCCAGGTATCCAGGGGTCTGGCCGGTCGGTGTTGCGCCGAGGGTCCAGTGATGGACGGCCGACTTGTTCGTCCCCAGCCGCTGGCCACTCTCCGACGCGATGGCCTTCACGGCCCGCGCGACACCGTCGTACGGCAGCCCGGACTCGTCGATCAGCCTCTTGAGCTGGTGGTTCGCAGTGCGCTGGGTCATGGGGTCCCTACCCTCTATATACCCGATATACGGTTTAGCGCAGTCCGTACGGTACCCGTGAACTCCCCTGCCCAGTTCACTGATTGACGAAGCCCGATGACGTTCTGTTAACGGGTTCGCCCAGTGAAAAGGGGATCGCCATGCAGGACCAGAGCCGTCCGTGGGAGTCCGTGTTTGCCGGACCGGAGATCACCGCTGTGCCCAGTGACACCGCGCGCTTCGACGAGAAGCCGCAGGAGAGCTCGGACCAGGGCCGGTTCGAGGACTGACCGCCTCGCTCCATCCGGCACCACCAGAACCACCGGGGCCCGCGCCCGACCTGTGCCGCGCGGGCCCCGTCGCATGTCCGAAGGCCGTTGCGAGGGGAGTTCAGGGATGTTGACGTTGTCGGTCGATCTGCGGGCCGGTAAGGGGCCGTGGCAGTGGTGTGAGCAGGGCGGAGGCTGCTGGGGACGCGGTGGGGACCGCATCCGGCCACTGGCAAGTGAGGCACTGGAGGCACGGGCGGTCACCGACGGCACGGCCACGCTGTTGGTGGTGCGCGAGCGGGCCGTGGGCCGCGCCTCCCTGCTCAGGGCGGCGGGGCCGGTACGGGTCGACGCCGCGGTGTACGCCCGCGCCGTCTCCGAGTGCGAGAAATGGCCGCTCCAGTCCGTGTGGATTGAGGCTGGCCCGGACGGGCTGCGCCTTGAGACCGGGCTCGGCGGGGTGTGCCCGCTCTACCTCGCGTACGACACGGGGCGGCTCGTCGGCTCGTGGCAACTGATGGACCTGAAGGCCCGCCAGGCGCCGGACAAGCTGGATGAGAAGGAGGTGATGCGGCTGCTGACCGGGCACCCCCGCTATGGGCACGACACCCTGTTCACCAGCATCAAACGGCTCTCGGAACGCTCCGGGGCGTACGCGGACGCTGAGGGTCTGCGCCTGGTCTACCCGGCCGCGGCCGAGCACGCCCAACCCTCCGAACTGTCCGAAGGCACCGACAGCGACGCTCTGGTGGGCGCATTCGAAACCCTCGTCGACTACATCTACGCCCGCCGCCCCCTCACCCCCGCCCAGACCGCAGCGCAGCTCTCCGGGGGCAAGGACTCCACCAACCTCGCGATCTCCCTCGCACTCGCGCACCCGGGCCTGATCACGCCGTGCGCGCTGCTGATCGGCGGCGACGCCGGACCGCAGCAGATCGCCCGTCGCCGCATGGTCATCGACCACACCGGTTTCGCCCCGGACGTTACGGTGCCCGCTGCCGAGTATCCGCCGCTCGCCCCGGGCGGCCTGCGCCGCGCCCACCCCGAGGCGATCAGCCCGCTGGACGAGCCGCACCTGGAGGCCGCCGACGCGCTTGCCCAGGCGCTGATGGCGCGCGGCATCACCACAGTGGTCGCCGGGTTCGGCGGCGACGAAGTCGCCCGCGTCCGGCGCCCTGACGGGGCGCCCGTACGCGCCCCGGAGGCACCCACCTGGTGCGGTGAGCGGGTCCGTGACCTGCTCGGCGAGGTGAACACCGGGATCTCCCCGGCCACCGTGGCCCCCGAGACCGCGTTGGTCGCCCTGGAGGTCGCCACCCCGCTCCTCGCACGCCGGGGCCTGTGGGCCCTCGCCCCGTTCACCGACCCCGACCTGGTCCGCTTCGGGCAGCGTCTCCCACTGGAGTGGAAGCGCGAGAAGAAGCTGCTGACGACACGGTTCGCTGTCCGGGGTCTGCCCGATGCGGTGGTGCACCCGGTGATGCGGGAGAACTTCGGGCACCTGATGAACCGGGCCGTGCACGAATACAGCACCGGGTTACTCCGCAGCTGGGGCAAGGACCTGTACCTGGTCGAGCAGGGCTACCTCGATCCGGCCGTGCTCGGCGAGACGATCGAGCGTGCCGCGCTCGGCCCGGATGAGGCGGCACCGTACCGCACCGGGCTGTTCCTGATCACGGCCGTCGAACTGGCCCTGCGGGCCCTGTAGACACCGGGTCCACCAGGCGGGCGAGTTCGGCTCAAAAGGCCCCGGCCACCCCGGCGGGCGCACCAGGATGGGGCGGGTGACACAGTCCTCACCCGCCCCCACGACCACCGGTTCCCCGCAGCAGGTCGGCTACCAGAGCGACCCGCACTTCGAGGACATCGCCAACGCCTCCTGGTGGCGAATGGCCGCCCGGCTGCCGCGTACGCTCGCCGCCGCTACCCGGCTCGGCTGGGCCGCCGACCGCCCGGCAATGCTCTGGCTGGGTCTGTGCCAGCTGGTCGTCGCCGCCTCCGCAGCGGTCGCGCTCGGCGCACTGCCCGGCGCGATGAACCACCTCTTCGCCGGCGGCGCGGTCGCCGACCGGGTCAGCGCGGCCACCCCCGCGCTGATCGTGGTCGCGGTGGCCACCGGGGTGCGGGCCGGAGCCGATGCGTTCGCCGTCTATGCCTCGGCCCGCCTGTCACCGGAGGTCGCGACCGAGGCGGACCTCCAGATCCTCGCCGCCGCCCCGGAGGTGGAGTTGGAGGCATACGACCGGCCCGGCTTCACCGACCGCCTCCAGGCCGCCGGCAAAGGCGCCGAGGCGACCGAGAACCTGATCGGCGACGCCCAGGCCCTGGTCTCGGCACTCGCCCAGCTCATCGCGGCGGCCTCGGTTTTGACGGTCTTGCACCCCCTGCTGCTGCCCCTGCTCGTACTGGCCGTGGTCCCCAAGGGCGCCGCCGCCATCACCACCGCGCGGATTCAGCACCGGGCGGACTACCAGAACATCTCGGACAACCACCTGCGCTACCTGCTGCGGTACTACTCCACCGAGCGCCGCACCGCCGCCGAGGTCCGCGCCACCACCATGGCCACCTTCCTGGCGACCTGGTACCGCCAGATCACCGACCGGATCAAGGCTACCCACCGCGCGGCGGCCCCGCGTGTCCTGCGGGTCACGCTGCTCGGCTCCACCATCAGCGGGCTAATGCTCGGGGCAACCTGGGTCGCACTCGGCTGGCTTACCGCCACCGGGCGGATGGACCTGGCCATCGCGGCCACCGCCGTCATCGCCGTCCGTACCTCCACCGGCGCCCTCACCTCCCTGGTCATGGCCGCAGCCCGACTTTTCCGCACGTCGCTGTACCTGGACGACTGGCAGGCGTTCCTGCGCCGGGCGAAAGCCCTGCGCGCCGTACGCGGCACCATCCCGATCCCCGCCGACGCCCCCGCGGAGATCCGCGTCGAGAACGTCAGCTACACCTACCCGGGCTCCGACGCCCCGGCGGTCGACGGCGTCAGCCTCACGCTCCGACGCGGCGAGCTGATCGCACTGGTGGGAGAGAACGGGTCGGGTAAGACCACCCTGTCCGCCCTGCTCACCGGGCTGCGCGTCGCGAACACCGGGGGAACGGTGGCCTGGGACGGCACCGACCTGGCCGAGGCCGACCCGCACAGCGTGTGGTCCAAGGTCGGATTGGTCCCGCAGGGCTACACCCGCTGGCCCATGGACCTGCGCGCCAACATCCACCTCGGCCAGCCCCGCACCGACGACGACGCCCTGCTCCTTCACGCGGCGAAGGCGGCCGGCGCGGACAGCGTCATCAACAAGGTCCCCTACGGGCTCGACACCCTGGTCGCGAGCTCCAACTGGGGCGGCACCGACCTGTCCGGCGGACAGTGGCAGCGCATCGCAGTCGCCCGAGCGTTTTACAGGGACGCCGCCATGCTGATGCTCGATGAGCCGACCTCCGCGATGGACCCGCGCGCCGAGCACCTGGTGATCCGCCGGTTTAAGGAACTCGCCGCGGGCAAGGCCGCCGTGTTCGTGACCCACAACCTGGAGAACGCCCGGATCGCGGACCGCATCATCGTCCTCGACCAGGGCCGCATTGCCGAGTCCGACACGTTCGAGGCGCTCTTGGACGCGGGCGGACTCTTCGCCGAGCTGTACAAACTCTCCCAGGACCGGTGAGAGATCCAGCTACGCTGACCGGACCGTCGGCCCCGGCGCTGTCCTCCCCCGTGGGGCAGTGCGGGGGCCGGCCTGGTTTCCGGGGGTCCACTCCTGCCCGCCGCCGTCATCGTTGTCGAGTCGACGGCATCCGAGTCACGCAGGGGCCGCAGCCCGCTGACCAGTTGTGAGGCCGTGCCGTTGGCATCCCCTACCTTGCGACCCAGCGCCCGCTCCGCACGGGAGGCGCCCGCGTCCGCTGGTCACTGGGCATGCGCGGTGGCCACCGCGCGCCCCGGTGGCCAGCGCGAGTGGCCACCGGCCAGTGGCAGCAGCCCGGCGGCCTCCGGCCAACCCACTGTGGCCACCCCGGACGCGGTGGCCAGCGGCCGCTTCCTCCTGCGGGACCTACCCCATGGTCAGGTGGCCACCGGCCATGGTCAGTGCGGCCGCCAGCCGTGGCCGGTCCCCCTGCCGGTGCACGCTTGGCCGCCCTCGTGGCCAGTGCCGGAGCGGAAAGAGGCGTGGTCAGTACCATGGTCAGTTCAGTGAACGTCATGGTCAGTGCCGTGGTCAGTGTCTGCCCCGCCCTCCTTGCGTGGTCCGTGCCGAACGAATGCGGGCAGCGGCGCGGTCAGTGTCATGGTCAGTCTGCCGCCGGGCTGACCATGACACTGACCAGGAGAAACGAGACCGCCTTGTGATCGTGGTGAGGCGGATTCGGTAAGCGAACCGGTAAGCCCGGGTGGGTTGTCTGCAGGTGTCATCCCCCGCAGACAACTCCCAGGGAGTGCCGGTGTCTCCACGTTCCGCTCGTACTACTGCGTCCGACGAGGCGTCCCCGCCCGTCGCCGACGGGGCCGCGCTCGGTGCTGCCCGGCGCCGGGTGTCCACCGGCCGGATGGCCGTCTGGGGTGCGCTGGCCGCAGGGCCGGCCGCTTTGGTCCTGGCCGTGCTGCCCGCCCCGCGCACCGTGGCCGCCGCCCCGAAGGAGGCGCCCGCCACGGTGGCCATTGCCCCCGTGGCCGACCCGTCCGGGTACGCCGAACTCCTCGTGTCCTCCTGGCTGGCCAGCAGCACGAAGGTCGTGTCCGAGGCGTCCCGCCGGGTGCAGGCGATGGCGCCGGGCACCGATCTGCCGGACACGCCCGCTCCGGCCGCGATGGTCAGCGCGATCAGCGCGACGGCCACCGCCCCGGGCCGGTGGCAGGTCACCGTCGCGGCCACCGGCAGGGGCGGGTCGGTGCGGTACTTCGCCCTCCCGGTCACGGCCGGCAGTGACGGACGGTTCGCCGTCCCCGGCGGGCCTGCCCAGGTGGCCGCCCCCACCCCGGCCGCCGAGGTTGCCGAGTCCAGCTACCCGGTCGCCGTGCCCACCACCGGGCAGCCGCTGTCCACCACGGTCGCGGAGTTCCTCACCGCGTACCTCTCGGGCGGGCAGATCGACCGCTACGCCGTCCCCGGCGTGAGCCTGAGTGCCCCTCAGGCCGCTTACCACCAGGTGGAGGTGGAGCAGCTCGGCGCCGATCAGCAGGCCGCCGCCGTCGAAACGGTCGCGGCCGACGGCACACGGGTGCGGGTGCGGGCACAGGTGCGGGCGAAGGACACGGCGGGCGGAGCCTGGCCGTTGGACTACGGCCTTGACCTGACCGCGCGGGCCGGACGGTGGGAAGTGGCCGCCGTCACCGCCAGCGGCCTCACCGGGGGTGCCCGGTGAATGAACTGATTCTGGCCGGGCAGGTCGGTGTGCTCGGCGACTCGTGGATCGCGACCCTGGCCGACTGGGGCGACAAGGGGCTCAAGGCCGCGCTCATCGTGATCGTGGTCATCACCGTCATCCGCCGCGCCAGCCTGAAGGCGGGCATCGGGGCGCTGCTGCTGATGGTGATCGCGCTCGCCCTCTACGACTCCCGCAACGCCCTCTCGGACAAGTTCGAGGACGAGGTCAACAACCCGGGCACCAAGCCGAAGGCAGCTGCGGTGATGTGGGTGCGGCCCGAGGATCCGGTGCTGTGAGCGGGGCACCGGCGCGGGTCGGCCGTACGTACACCGCCGCCCGCCGCCACCCATGGGTGCTCGGGCGGGTCGGCGAGTGGAAGTTGCCGTTCGGTCCCTACACGCCGATCCAGCTCACGGTCGCCTTCCTCGGTGCGTTCACCCTGATCAAGACCGTCGGCTGGTGGGCGCCCGCGCTGGGGCCCCTGCCGATCGTCGGCTGGGCCGTCGCGGTCTGGGCGGTGCGGGGCGCACGGATAGCGGGCCGCGAGCCGTTGTCCGCATTGCTCGGCTGGAGCAGCATGCTGCTCCGCCCGCACGCCGGGCGGATCAACGGACGCGCCGCCCACGGCCGGGCCCCCCGCACCCTGCACGGCGGGTTCGTCATCGAGGCCGCCCCTGTCCCGGGAGCGAAGCCGGCTCCCGCGGCCCAGCGGGCGGCGGCCGCCCGGCGGAGCCCGGCCCCGCGGCGGCGGCCTTCCCGGGCCGCCCCTTCCCCGCGCCCCAGCGCCACACGCCCGCCGTCCCGTCCCGACCGCCGGGCTGCTGCCCCGCTGTCCCCGCTCCACCAGCGGCTCGCCGCCTCTGCCGCCGTTTCCGTTTCCACGTCCAGGAGTTCGTCATGAGGGTCCCCATCCGACACATCGCCGGTCACCTGCTGTGGTCCGTGCAGGGCACCACCTGGGCCGTGTGGCGGATCAGCCCCGAAGGGGGCCGCTACCTGAGCAGCCAGGTCCGCGAGGAAACCCTGGCCAAGGTCACCTCGCTGGTGCGCTCGCTGTCCGGAGCGCCCCGGTTCTTCGGACTGTGCGCACAGACCGACCCCGGCGAGATCGCCCTCCAGATGATCGACGGTGTGGCCATGCCACCGGGCCCCGATGGGGAGCAGCACCCGTGGGCGCAGACCACGGAGGCCGCGCTCGATCTGCTGGACGGGCAGGAGATGCACCAGCGGACGCTCTGGCTGGCCGTGCCGCTTGATGCCGCTTCCCGCCGGCACGAGGCCGGGGCCGCGCTCGCTTCCCTGTGGGCCGAGGTCTCCGCCGAACTCGGCATGCAGGCAGCCCCGGTTCGGCGCAGTGAGGTGACGGCGTGCCAGAAGCAGGCCGACCGGATCGCCGCCGCGATCGGCTCCGCCCTGGAACTGCGTGCGGCAACCCCGGCGGAAATCGTGTGGATCGTTCAGCACGCCCTGCACCGCGGCCAGCCCGAGCCGCTCCTCGCCGAGGCGGCGACCTGCGGTCTGTACGGGGGTCGGGTGCGCGGCGGCGTGCTGCGCTCTCCCTCCTATGCGGACCTGGGGCAGGTGCGGCTGACGGAGGGCGGGCAGGACGCCATCCGTGCCGAGGACGACGGCCAGGAGGAGGACGAGCAGGACACCGCGCGAGGGCTGGCGGCGAGGTTCGCCCGACGAGCGGCGCGGGCGGGTTCGCCGCTGGCGCGGCGGTGGCTGGCCGTGGAGACCGAGGACGGCACCGGCTTCCAGGCCCACCTCGTTCTGTCCCAGCTGCCCCCGGCGGTGACAGCGGACAGTGCCGATCTGCTGACCCAGCTCGAAACGCTCCCGTTCCCGGTGGACTTCACCGTCGACATGGAGATCCTGACGGCCGCGCAGTCCCGGAGGAAGATCCAGCAGAAGAAGAAGGATCTCCACGAGCAGGCCGATCAGTACGGGGCGCAGGTCACCGGGATGCCCTCCTCAGTGCCCGAAGCGGTCGGGGACCTGAACGAGATGGACGCGCGGATGTCGCGCACCTCGGTGGAGGTCGAGGTCCAGTCGGTGACCGTGCTGACGGTGTGGGGGGCCACCGCGGCCCAGTGCGACACCCGGGCCCGTGCCCTGGCCGCCGTGCTGACGCAGGCCGACTACCGGGCGGTGCGCCCCACCGGACGCCAGGAGGTCCTCTTCGCTCTGGGCCTGCCGGGCACGGCCCGCCCCGCCTCGCTCCGGGAGTTCGTGCAGCTGCACGTCTCGGAGGACTGGGCACTGATGGGGGCGGTCACCGGTGGCGAGTCCGGCGACCCGACCGGGATCTTCATCGGCTACGACCAGGACTGTGGCACCACCCGGCCGGTGCTGATCGACCCGGCCGACGCCCCCGCACAGCACGCCTCCGCATCGCTGGGAGTGGTCGGGGACCTGGGGTCGGGGAAGTCGGTGCTGCTGAAGTTGCTGAAATCGGGGGTGGTGGACCGGGGCGGGCGGGCCATCGTCATCGACCGCACCCCGGTCCGCGAGTGGGCCGCCTACGCCCAGGATGCCGCCCCCGGGCGGCATCAGATCGTGGACGCGGCCACCGCCGCCGTGTCGATCGACCCGCTGCGCATCTTCGGCGGTGCCACCGGCGCCCACTACGCCCTGTCCTATCTGACCTTGCAGCTGGGGATCGGGGCGATGTCGACGGCTGGCTCCGTGCTGCACCGGGCGGTCGAGGAGGCCACCGCGTCGGCGGAGCCGTCGATGGCCGGGGTGCTGACCGCGCTGGAGGAGATGGCCACCGCGCAGAGCGGGGCCAGTGCCCGGCGGGACGCCGCCGCCACGCTGACGGACCTGCTGCAGATCGTGGCCCGCAACCCGCTGGCCGCGATGATCTTCGACCCCGCGCTGCCGCCCCTCACCCTGACCGACACCCCCGGCTCGGACCTGGTGGTGGTCACCACCGCCGGCCTCACCCTGCCCCCCAAGGAAGCGTTCGCCCAGCCCGAAGTCCTGCGCCAGCAGCCGCTGGAGGCCCTGATCGGGCGGGCCGTCCTGTACCTGATCGCCGCCATCGCCCGGCAGGCCGCGTTCGCCGACACCTCCCAGTTCTGCACGGTCGTCACCGATGAGTGCTACTGGCTGACCGGCTCGGCGGAGGGCACCGCCCTGGTCCACGAGATCCTGCACGACGGCCGCAAGCACGCCGCCGGGATCTTCATGGGCGGCCATGACGCGAAGGAACTCGGTCCCGACCTGGGACTGCTGGCCTACCGGGTGCTCGCCCGCACCACCGACCGCGCACGCGCCGCCCGGGGTCTGCAGTGGCTCGGCCAGGACCCCACCGACGAATCCCTCCTGCGCACCGTCACCACCGACCTCTCCCCTGTCGGGCAGAAGGGCCGCGAGGGCGAGATGCTCCTCACCGCCCCGAGGCAGAACACCTGCCGCGTCAAGGTGATCATCCCGGCGCTGGCCCGGATCCGCTCCGGGATCTCCACGACCCCGGGGGCGGCGCGGCCGAGTCTGTCCAAGTCTCTTCAGGGGGCAAAGGTATGAGGGGGCGTCTGCGCCGACTGGTGCCCGCCCGGTTCGACCGGGGCACCCTGCGGGCAGCCGGATTCGTCGTGCTGCTGGCCGTCGTGTTCACCGTGGTCGACACCCAGGTCGCCGCCGCCGCCGACGGCACCAGCGGCGGAGGGACAGGGCTGCTGGCCCCGCTGAACCTGACGACCTCCGAGGGGGCCCCGCTGGAGGGCTACCGGATGGGCTCCAACCCCGGAGTGGTCCTGAATGTCGCCGACAACGCGCGGGCGTTCCTGCTCAGCGGCCTGTTCGCCGCCGTGCGCCTCCTGGTCGGCCTGGCGGGCTGGCTGGTGGAATTCGTGTTCAGCTTCCCGCTGCTGGGGCTGCTGCTGGGCCCGGCGCAGGAACTTGCCGACACCTACAAACGTCTCGTGGTCGACACCCTCGGCCTCAAAGGGCTGCTGCTGGGCTGGGCGTTCATTTTCGGGCTGATCCTGTTCATGCGGGGCAAGACGGCGCGCGGGCTCGGCGAGATCCTGCTGACCCTGATCATCGCCGCGTTCGCCGCGTCCGCGCTGATCCGCCCGGACTACCTGCTGGCCAAGGACGGGCCGCTGGACCAGGTCCACCAGGCCGCCGCCGAAGTCGCCGCCACTACCGTCAACAGCTACGACTTCGACACCCATGGAGAGGAGCCCTGCACCGGGCTGCCGGGGGCCGCGGTAGCGGCGTGTGAGCAGCGGCAGGGCGCCAAGGCAGACCCGGACAAGGTCAGCGTGAAGGGCATCGCCAAGCCGCTCCAGGATGTGCTGACCAACGCGCTGATCGTCAAGCCCTACATGCTGCTCCAGTACGGGCAGATCCTCGACCCGGCCAAGGATGCCAAGGCCTACGCCGTGCACCTGAAGTGGATCAACGGCGCGTACACGCCCGGCAGTGCGGCGCAGGGGGAGCAGAAGAAGAAGGCGGAGGACGTCTGCGACGTCGTCGACGGTCCCGCACACGACTACTGCGTGGCGGGCAACGGCGGGCCGCCCGTCAACCCCCCAACAGCGGACGACGAGCTAGGCCCGGGTGCGGTCATGGAGTACCTCTCCCCGGAGTCCCGCGAGTTCAACGCGTTCACCGAGGAACTGGGCAAGGCCGGCGAGACGGGCGCGAAGGCCGCCGCGTATGCGAAGAACAGTTCGTGGGAGCGGGTCGGAGCGGTGCTGGCGCTGCTCATCGCGGTCGTCCTGGTCGCCGCGATGATCGTGGCGATGGTCCTGGTGATGCTCGGTACCCAGGCCGCCGAGGTCTGCGCCAGTGCGGTCGGCGGGGTGGCCCTGGTCTGGGGCATGCTGCCCGGCCCGAGCCGGTCAGCGGTCTGGAAATGGCTGATGATCTTCATGGCGTCCACGCTGCTGATGTTCGCCGTCGCCGCGTTCATCCCCTTCTTTGGTATCGCCGTCGACGTGGTCCTTGTGTCCGGGCCCGACCTGTTGCTGGAACGCCTGCTGCTGGTCGACGCGGTCGCCGTGCTCGGACTGGCCTTCCACCGCCGCCTGTTGGCGTCGGCGACCGGGTTCGCCGACCGGCTCCAGACCCAGATGCGGTTTTCGAAGGTCGGCGGCTCCCATCTGGCGGGCGATTCCACCGAGTTCGGCGCAGCCTTGGCCACCTACGCAGCCGGCGGAGGCACTGGCGGCGGGGTGTCGAGCGGCATGCTCCTCGTCGGCGGCAAGGGCGGTTTCAGGGCTGGGCTGCTCGGTACTCGTCAGCGGTTGATGAGCCGTCTGGCGGCGCTGTCGGACGGCACGGGCATGCCGGTGAACGGCGGTGGCATCCTGCGGGACGCGGGCGCCGAGGCCCGCCGGGGCCTGGCCCCCGGCATGATCGCCGCTGCTGGTGGTGCGCTGGCCGTCCGCGGCGCCTACTCGCTGCTGGTCGGCAGCCGCCCCGGTGACGACCAGCTCGCCAAGTGGCGGGTGCCCACTGACCCGAAACTCCCGCCGGGCGAGCAGGACGAGGCGTCGGTGAGCGGGCCGCACGGCACCGGCCCCAACGGCCCGCAGTCCCCCGGCGGCGGGAAGAACGGCCCGCAGCGCGGCCCCCACGCCCCGGTACGCATCCGGGAAAACGGGGAGGTCCTCCACGACCCGGCGACCGACCGGCCACTGCTGGGGGTGCGGGCGCACAACCGGCTGGTGCGCCTGCGGGGTTACCGCGTCGCCCGCCGGGCGGGCCTCACCGGCTACCGGGCCACCTACGGGCTGGCCGCCACCGTCGACCGGGCCAACCAGGCACGCTCGGACCTGTGGGCGGACGCCAAACAGCAGGTCACGGTCGCCAAGGCGCAGCTCGGAGAGGATGGCCGCCAGTGGGAGCCGGTCGGACGGCCGCTGAAGGCCGCCGGACAGGCCACCCATCAGGCGGCGGTGAACACGGCGGTGGCCGGCGCGATCCTCTCCGCACCGGCACGCCGCCCCTCCTCCACGGCACCCGGTTCCTCGCCCACGCCGGTCTCCCGGGCTGCCGAAGGCGCCTCCTACACCCGTCAGCGCGTCAACGACGCGTTGTTCGAAGCGCAGCGGGAGGACTGGGAAGCCCGCCGCGCCGAGGAAGGCCGCGGGGGCGCCCCGCTGAAAGCCAGGCCGCGGCCGCAGCCCGCGCCGGAGCCGGTGCTGGATCCCGCCGAGGCGACTCCCCTCTCTCCGCAGGACGGGCCGTGCGCGCGGTGCCACCGGACCACCCGCAAGTACGGGATCGGCGGCAACCCGCTCTGCGGGACCTGCCGGGCGGCCGCCGCCCGGCCCACGCCCCCGCCGACGTCCGAGCCGAGGCGCAGGCCCCAGCCGGAGCCGGAGCCAGGCGGTGGGGACCCCGTCAACTGGACGTGGGACGCGTGGGACGTCGGTCTCGACGGTGGTGACGGGGAGTGACGGCCAAGCGGAAGCTCGGCTGCCTCGCGGTGCTGCTGCTGGTCAGCATGGTGTGCTGTGCCGCCCCGGTCTCCAGCGCGCTCAGTGCGCTCAGTGCGCTGGCCGCCCAGCCGGAGCAGGCAGTCGACGACAGCGCGGGTGGCGGCGAGGGCACGTCGGCGGACATCCCCGCCCGGATGCTCAGCGCGTATAAGAACGCGGTCAGCAAGATCGGCGGAGAAGTGCCCACGTGCAGGGGGTTGACCTGGCCTGTGCTGGCCGGGGTGGCCCGCATCGAGTCCCACCACGCCCAGGGGAAGGCGGTGGCCGCAGGCGGGGACATCAGCCCGCGCATCCTGGGCCCGCTCCTCAACGGCTCCGGCGTCGGCGGCAACACCACCGCCTTCAATGACACCGACGGCGGCAAGTGGGACGGCACCGCCACCGGCGAACGGGCCGTCGGGCCCTTCCAGTTCATGCCCGCCACCTGGAACGGCAGCGGACGTGACGGCAACGGCGACGGACAGCGCAACCCGCACAACGCCGACGACGCCGCGCTCGGGGCGGCGGTCTACCTGTGCGGGAACGGCCGCAACCTCACCGCCCGTGACCAGCTGCGCAAAGCCCTCTTCCAGTACAACCGCAGCACCGCGTACGGCAACGAGGTCCTGCAGTGGATCGACACTTACACCGAGGCCGCCCGCACCTCCGGCGGCGGAGCCGGTGCCGGAGGAACGGCGACGGGGCGGGCGAAGAAGGTCATCGACGCGGCGCTCACGATGCGGGGCACCCCGTACTCGTGGGGCGGCGGCACCGCCAAGGGCCCCAGCCGGGGCTCCTGCTGCTCCCCCAGCGGCAAAAGCGGGGCCGGCACCAGCGGGTTCGACTGCTCAGGGCTGACGACGTACGCGTTCGCGCAGGTAGGGATCAGCCTGCCGAGGACGGCGGCCGCGCAGGCAGGAAAGGGCACGCGGATCCCCGCCTCCGCCGGACAAAAGGCGCTGCGCCCCGGCGACCTGGTGTTCTACGGCTATATCGCCACCCAGAACTCCTCGATACACCACGTCGGGATCTACCTCGGCGAGGGCCGCATGATCAACGCCGCCCGGCCCGGCACGGTGGTGCGGATCGATGCCCTGTCCTCCATGCCGGATTACGCGGGAGGGGCGAGGCTGCTGTGACCCGCATCCGCACCCGCACCCGCAGCGCTCCGCGCTCCCCGCTCGTGCTGCTCGCCGCCGGCGTGCTGCTCGCCGTGCTCGGCGTGTTCCTGCTGGCCGAGCCGGCACCACCCCAGCCCGTTCCCCGCCCGCCCGCCGTCCTCTCCCCCACCCCCCGGGGGCCCGAGGACGGCGCGACCGCCCGCTTGGGCCCGGCACGCTCGGGCCTTGGTCCTGCCCAGCAGTCGGCGGCGGATCCGGTGCCGGACGCGCCTGCGGGACGGCCGAACGCACTGCCGGTCTCCGGGGAAGGACCGCGGGGCGATCCGGCCATCCAGAAGGCGGTGCGGGCGGCCGTGCCCGACGACCTCCCACCGGACACCGGGCAGGTGCTGGCCCAGCTGGGCAAGGCCGTCCAGATCGCTGAAACCACCGGCCAGGGACGCCACTTGTGGCCCGCGTACTTTCCGCCCGATCAGCCGGTGCGGGCCTACACCCGGGTCCGCATCCAGGCCTCCGCGGCCCGTGCGGACGGACCCGGCAGGGCGCTGGTCCACCTGGTGTGGGCGGGCGCCGACCCGGCGGGCACCTACCGCGACGGCCGCCCCGCCACTCTCCGCTTCCAGCACACCCCGCCCCACCCGGACAAGAAGACCACCGCCACGACTGAAGGAGACGTGTGGACGTCATGGATCCCCACCCGCTGACGCTGGCCGGGGGCGCGGCCGTCATGGACGGGGCGCTCGCCCTGGTGAGGCTGCTCGCCGATCTGGCGGGCTGGGTCGCCGCCAGCCTGTGGTGGCTGCTGCCCCTCGCCGTGCTCCTCGCCGCCGGCGGCGAGGCCCTGGCCCGCCGCCTCGCGGACCAGGCGAGCCAGTCACGGATGGCCGTGGAGCTCGTGCCGCACGACGGGTTCGAGCCGTCGCTGGAGCAGATTTTCCGCTACGGCGTGCAGTTGGTGCGTGCCTCCGGCAGCGGCCCCTGGTACGTGCCGCGCCGGGCGAAGGCGGTCCGGGTGCGGATGCGCTCGGACGGCCGCACCCCGCTGGCCTACCGCATCGAGGGCCCGGCCGGTGCCTCCCTGCTGCTGCGCACCAGCCCGTACTCCCCGGCAGTCACCTGCCGCAAGGCGCCACCGCTCAAGGCGGGGAAGGCCCGGCACACGGTGCGCGCGGAATTCGTCCTGCGCGGCCACACAGTCGGCGCACTGCGGGAGGTGCCGCTGGACCCGGACCCGTTGCAGCCGCTCGCCGACGCAGTGGCCGACCTGCGCGCCGACCTCGGAGACCTCGCGGAGATCTGCCTCGACCTCCAGCGCGCCCCGGCGTGGCAGTTGCGGGCCCGGCGCTGGCAGGCAGTCCAGGAGGCCCGCCGGAGCGAGCAGCGCGAAGCCGGCCGCGCGTCCTCGTGGGTACGCCGGGACGCCGAGCGCGCCGAGGACAGTGTGCTGAGCGTGCTGCGGGAGATGCTCAGCGGTGACCACCGGGGCAACGGGCGGCGGTGGGTAATGCCGCCCTCGCCGCGCCGCATCGACCGGGACAAGGCTCTCGGCAAGCTCACCGGCGCCCACCTGGTGCGCGTGCAGGTCCTGGTGCGGTGCACCTCCGACATCGAGGGCCGGGCCCGTGCCCGACTGCGCCAGCTCGAAGCCGCCTTGGACGTCTTTGGTGGGGAGGCCCGCTGGCAGATGCGCGGCTGGCACCTGGGGCCCTGGCGCTACTCCAGCGACAGCCGCCCGGCTTCCAAGAGTTTTGATCACCGGTGGGAGACGGGGCAGGTCCGAGCCCCGCGCTCGAACTGGGCGGCACTGGGCGAGGTGGCCGGGATGCTGAAGCCCCCCACGATGCATTGCCGTCTGCCCCTGCTGGCCACCGCCGTGCCCACCTGGCAGCCGGGCAACCCGCGGCTGGAATTGCAGGGCTGGCACCGCACCGGCGACGGCGAGCGACGGCTGCTCGCCACCTTCGAGACGGAGACTCTCTTCGAGGTCGCAGTCGGCAAGGCCGGGTGGGGCAAAACGGAGCGCGCCCTGTGCCAGGCCGTCGGACGTGCCCGCGCCGGCGGCGGGCTGCTGTTCGCCGACCCGCACGGCGATTCCTGGCACCGGGCAGCCCCGTATCTGGCCCACCCCGCACTGGCAGGACGGATCGCCCGCATCGACCTGTCCACCACCCACGGGCAGGCCCAGCTCGGCTGCTGGAACCCGCTGGGCATGGACCAGGGACAGCAGGACCACCAGGTGGTGGCCCAGGTCGTCGATGCCTTTGCCGCCGCGCTGGGCTGGAACGCGGTCAGCGCACCGCGCGCCCTGACCATCTTCACCAAGGCGGCCGAAGCGCTGGTCGCGGTCAACCAACTCGCCTGTTGGCGAAACGAGCCGACGGCGCAGGCCACCGTGTTCCAGATCCGGGCACTGCTGTCGGACCCGGGGTTCCGGGAGGCGGTCCTCGGCGCGCTCGGGCAAAGGCCGGAGGCAGCCGCCTGGTGGCGGACCACCTTCGCGACGCTGCCCGCCGACGCGCTGCCCGTCGTCCTCAACCCGCTGGACCGGCTCGCCGCCGACCCCACCGCCCGCGCTTTCCTCGGCAACCCGGTGGGGGCGTACAACATCCGCACGGCGATGGACCGGCGCATGGTGGTGTGGATCTGCCCGGCCGGGGACGGGCCCACCGACCGGCTGCTGGTCTCTCTGCTCATGCGGGACCTGCTGCGCGCCGGGCTCTCCCGCCGTGACCTCCCGGAGAACCGCCGAGTCCCCTTCAAGGGCTACCTGGACGAGCTGATCACCCTGGACGGGGCCGCGTCGGAATCGCTGGCCGCGATGCTGGAGCAGCTGCGGAAGTTCGGGGTCCGGCTGCACGGGATGACGCAACTGCTGCAACGGCTCTCCGACCCGGTGCGGGCCTCGCTGCTCCAGAACTCCTCGACGCTGACGACGACGGCCGGGTCGATGGCTGCGATCCGGCACATCACCGGTGAGTGGGGTGAGCGTGTTGCCCCCGAGGCAGTGGCCCGGCTCGGCCGCTACCAGCACTACGCCACCTTCACCGTCAAGGGCGAACGCATCGGCCCGCTGCTACTGGAGGGCCCCCGTCTCGAAGACGTCTTCGGCACCGGGGCCAACCCTGCCGAGGTCGCCGCGCTGACCCGGGCCGCCGACCACCTGGCCGGCGCCCAGCCCCTCGACCGGCTCGCCCAGCAGGCGCTCACCCACACCTCCACCGTGCAGGACTTCCTCAACAAGAACGCGCCGCAAAGGGCGGGCACCATGCCCGCCGGGAACGGCCCGAGCAAGGAGTACACGTGACCACCACAGCCCGCCCGCAGACCGGGTACGTACCCGCCACTCAGGAGACCCTGGCGCACCAGGTGCTGGCCGCGCTCGGCCAGCACCGGATGGCCACCACCGACCAGCTGCGCGAGATGCTCGGCGTCAGCCGGCAGTCGGTCGCGGAGGCCGTGAACCGCCTGCGCACGGCCGAACTCGTCGGGTTCATCCAGCTGCCCGGGGGGCGAACCCGGGCCTGGTTCCTGGACGTGGAGGGTGTGCGGATCAGCCGGGACTGGCCGGAGCTGCGCGGCCGCCCGGCCTACCCCGTCACCACCGCGACCGCCGCGTCCCTGCGCACCGCCCACACCCTGACCGTCGTCCGCACCCACCTCGCGTTCGCCCGTGACGCCCGTGCACGCGAGGACGAGCACGGGTTTTTGGACTGGACGCCGGAGGTGTCCCATCAGCTGCCCGACGGGGAGCGGCTGATCGCGGACGCCCTGCTGCGCTACACCCTCACCACCGGGGAGGTGCGTGCGAAGCTGCGGGCGTTCGTGGAGGTCGACCGGGGCACGATGAGCGCGGAGCGCCTGGCGAGCAAGCTGATCGAGTACGCCCGATTTCGGACCTATGAGCCGGTGGCGCCGGGCGGGCGGCGCAGCACCGAGGCCGCGCAGGCGGTCACCGGGCCTGCCTGGCAGCGCTGGTACCCCCGCTTTCCGAGGGTGCTGTTCGTCCTGACCGGGGGCGGGCGTCGGGCGCTGGCGAACCGGATCGCCGACCTGCGGGCGATGGCCGCCGAGCACCCCCAGGTCGCCGCGATGGCCCGTCAGGTACCGCTCGGCGCGGCGGTGCTGGAGGACATCGAGGAGCAGGGGCCCGGCGCCCCGGTGTGGACCCGGCTCGGAGAGCGTCCCGGGCCGTGCGGATGGGCCGAACTGTGAGCGCGCATATCCCCAAAATTCGCCGGACGGTCGCGTCTGCACACGACTACATGTCGATTTTCCGCAGGCACAGCATCCCCTTAAGCGCAGTATGTCCCATTCAAATCGTTGACGGCAGTGGGCAGTTGACCGTCCGTTGCGTAACGTGCCGGCTACACAGAACGATCAAATCTGCTGCTCCACCAGCCCGAACACGTGCCGCCGCACCTTTTGCAGCCCTCCACCGCCACCGACCCGGGGTCCCCATGAGCCAAGCCAGCCTTCCCGTTGCACTTCGCACACGAAACCGAATCGCCTTCAGCGTGGCGGGGGTTGCCGTCGCGCTCACCGTCACCGGCTGTTCGACCGGGTCCGGCAAGCCCGAGGCCAAGCCCGCCGCGACCGCCAGCTCCAGGCCGACCCCGCCCAAGACGCCGGCGGCGCCGCCCACCAGCGCCGACCCGCTCGCCGCCGAGAAGACCGCCGTGCTCACGTCGTACGGGAACTTCCTGCGGGAGCAGGCCAGGGCCTACGAGATCGTCGACTGGAAGGCCACCGACGTGCGCCAGTACGTCAGCGGCCGCGCACTCAAGCAGGTCCACAACGACGTGCAGTCACTCAAGAACGCAGGCAACCACGCTCAAGGAGCACCCAAGAACGACTCGAAAGTGACGAAGATCACCATGAGTGGCCGGATTCCGACCGCGACCATCACCTCGTGCATGGACGTGTCGGGCTGGAAGACCCTCGACAAGTCCGGCAAGGCACTGCCTCCCGTGCCCGGGGCGCTCGACCGCTTCGTCATGGTGAGCAGCCTGGAGAAGTGGCCCAATGGCTGGATGACCATCGCGGAGAAGCCGGAGGGCGCATGCGCACCGGGCGCGTAGGGGCCGCCGCCGTCGCGGCCGCCCTGGGTTTGGTCCTCCTCAGCGGTCCGGCAACGGCGGTGCCCCTGCCCAACGACGGCTCGTTCGGCAACTGTGCGGGCCGCTTCGGGGCAAAGTGCGTGACCGCCAAGGACGTCAAGAAGAGCCAGAAACGTCCGGCGGCATCCGGGAAGAAGCCGGCGTCTTCCCGTCCGGGCGCAGGCGGGGGCAAGCCGGACCCGAAGGCGCCGGTGTGCACGTCGCAGCCGATGGTCCCGCAGCCGCCGCCCGGCAGTGCAGAGCGGGGCGGGGTGACCGGCACGGTCTATCAGTTGGAGTGCGCGGAGCAAGTGGGCAACCCTGCCACCACGATCGACTTCGTGGGTGGTGGCGGCGCGGGCGGAGGTGCCCCGGTCCCGGCGGTCGACCCGGTGGTGCTGGCCCATCAGGCGGTGGACCAGATGCTGCTGGAGGGGCCGACGATCCAGACCGCGCCGAAAAAGGGGGCGACCGGGCTGGTGGGGTTGCCGGTGTGGATGTGGAGTGCGGTCTCGCCCACGACGACCGGTCCGAACACGGCGTCGGCGACGGCCGGAGCGGTGACGGTGACCGCGACGGCGACGGTGACGTCGATCCAGTGGTCGACCGGTGACGGCGCCTCGGTGACCTGCGCCGGGCCCGGCACCCCGTACACCGCGGCCTACGGCAAGAAGCCGTCGCCCACCTGCGGTCACACCTACACCCGCACCTCCGGCAAGCAGCCCGGCGCCACGTACACGCTGACCGCGACGTCGACGTGGGCCATCGAGTGGCAGGTCCAGGGCACCGCGCTGGGCGGCGAGTTGACCGAGACGCGGACCGCAATCCCGCAGCAACTGGCCATCGGCGAGGCCCAGGCGGTCGGCAGCTGACGCTGCCCCGCCCCATCAGAGAGGCAAGTTCGTGAGCAAGACAGCAAGCAAGACGCCGCCGGCCGTGCCCGCGCAGCACACCCCCGCGCCCACGGTGTCGGTGGGGTTCAAGGCGCGGCGGCGCCGTCCGGCGATGGCCGCGCTCGGGGTGGCGCTGATCGCGGCGGGCGGGCTCGGCGGGTTCCTGGCCTACCAGGAGACCGGGCACCGCACCCCTGTCCTGGCGGTCGCGCAGGCGGTGCAGGCCGGGGACACCATCAAGGACGCCGACCTGGTCGTGGCCTCCGTCGCACTCGACCCGGCGCTCAAGCCGGTGCCCGCCGCAGACCGGGCGAAGATCGTCGGCAAGCGTGCGGCGGCCGCTCTGGTGCCCGGCTCGCTCCTCACTCAAGGGCAGGTCACCGACCGCGCCCTGGTGCGCCCCGGCGAGCAGCTGGTCGGCATCGGGCTCAAGCCGGCCCAGCTTCCGGCGAGCCGACTCTCGCCCGGCGACACCGTGTTCGTGGTGTCCACGCCGTCCGAGGCAGCCCGCGCCGCGCAGAGCACCGGTGCGAAGACCACGGTGCCGAAGGCCCCGCCGACGGTGCAGGCGCGGGTGGTGCGCGTCGGTGACAAGGCCGCGAACACCGGCGATGTGGTGGTGGATGTGGCGGTGCCCGCGGCGAACGGGCCGTCGCTGGCCGCGCAGGCCGCCACCGGCGACGTCGCGCTCACCCTGGACGCCGGGGGTGCTTCCTGATGGCGGTCACCGCACTGATCGGCACCCCCGGCGCCCCGGGCGTCACCAGCAGCGCGCTCGCGCTGCTGCGGACCTGGCCGCTGGAGGAGAACCGGCGGGTGCTGCTGGCCGAGTGCGACCCGGACGGCGGGGCGATCCTGCCCGGCGCGCTCCAGGGACGCCTCCCCGCGGACCGGGGGCTGCGGCACCTCGCGGTGTCCTCCCGCCGTCAGGGCCAGGACCTGGTGGCCGCGTTCTGGACCCACTTGGTCGCCCTGTCCGACCCCAGCGACGCGCTGGGGGCCCGGCGGCGGATGCTGCTGCCGGGGCTGACCGACCTGGCGCAGGCCGCCAGCCTGACCGCCGTGTGGCCGCAGCTCGCGGACCTGTTCACGGCGATCGAAGACCACCAGACCGACGTGCTCGTGGACCTGGGCCGTGCGGGGGCGTTCGGCCCGCCCGGGGTGCTGGCCCTGAAGGCGGACACAGTGCTGGTGGTGGTGCGCGGCACGCTGCGCGGGCTGCACGCCGCGTCGTCGCGGGTGGCCGCGCTGCGCCGGCGGATGGAGGGCGTGGACGGACGCGGTACGTCCGGGCTCGGCATCCTTCTGATCACCGAGGGCGCCTACACCGCCCGCGAGGTGGAACAGGAGCTGGAGGCACCGGTGATCCTGACGCTGCCGTACGCGCCGAAGGAGGCCGCCGTGCTCTCCGACGGCGCCCCCGAGGGGGCGAAGTTCGGGCGCTCGGAGCTGATGCGCGCGGCCCGTTCCGGAGCGGCGGCGGTGCGCGGGCAGGGCATCGCGCGGCGGCCGCGGATCACGTCACCGCTGCACCAGAAGCTGCGGGAGGTGGCAGGCGGTGGACGCTGAATTCCTCTACCCCGAGCCCTTGCGGATCCCCCAGGCCCGCCCCTCAGCGGCGGCGGGAAGTGCGGGCGCGCCCGGCGCCCTCGGGGCGGGTGTGCCGCAGGTGCGGATCGACCACCAGGCCGCGCAGGAGCTGAAGCGGCGGGTGTCCGAGCAGCTGCTGGCCGAGCACAAGGTCAATCCGGCGCTGGTGGGCGGTGTGCGGGAGCAGCGGGGCCGGGCGCTGATCAACGAGCAGGTCACGGTGTGGGCGGATGCCGCCGCGCACCGGGCGGGCGGCGTCCAGCCGGCCGAGGAACAGGCCCTGGCCGCGATGGTGTTCGACATGCTGTTTCGGGCCGGGCGCCTCCAGCGCTACCTGGACGACCCGCAGGTCGACAACATCTTCATCAACGGGCACGACAACGTCACCCTCGACTACGGCGACGAAGACCCCGTACCGGTGGAGCCGGTCGCCGACTCGGAAGAAGAGCTCAAGGAGCTGCTGCGGGATCTGGCGCGGACCAGCGGGCAGAGCGAGCGGACCCTGTCGACGGCGAACCCGATGCTGGCCCTGCGGCTGGCCGACGGGTCGCGTCTCCAGGCTCTCTCGGACGAGATCACCGGCGACCACACCTTCGTGACGATCCGCCGCCACCGGGTAGAGAAGGCCTCGCTCAAAGAGCTGATCGGCTACGGCACGATGGACGACACCCTGGCCGCGTTCCTGGCGGCGTGCGTGCGCGGCAAGCGCAACATGATGATCGTCGGGGAACAGGGGTCCGGCAAGACCTCGCTGCTGCGCGCGCTGCTGCGGGAAATCCCCGCTCACGAACGGTACGGGACGCTCGAAACCGAGTTCGAGCTGTGGGCGCACCGCAACGGGCACCACACCCAGGTGGTGCCGATGGAGGCACGGGAGTCCAACGGGGAGCGGGTCGACGGCCGGGGTGCCGGTGAGATCACGCTGATGGACCTCATGCACAAGGCAATGCGCATGTCGCTGACGCGGATCGTGGTCGGCGAGGTCCGCGGCCCGGAGATCACCGCGATGATGCAGGCCCTCACCAACGGCCGCCCCGGCAACCTGTGCACCATGCACGCCTCGTCCCCGTACGTGGTGTTCGACCGCATCGCGGAGCTCTACCTGCTGGCGCAGCAGAACTTCTCCGAGGCGCTGGCCTACCGGCAGATCGCCAACGGCCTGCACTTCATCGTGTTCGTCGACGTCGACACCACCCGCACCCGCAAGCGCCGGTACGTCTCGCACGTCCTGGAGATCACCGGCATCGGCGAGGGCGGACGCCCCGCGTACAACCTGGTGTTCGGGCCGCCGCCTGTCACCGGGCAGGGCTGGGAGGCCCCGGAGGCGTACGCCGTGCCGCGCACCCCGCCCACCCCCACCACCTTGCGCACCCTCGAAGCCGCCGGGTTCGACACGACGCTGCTGCACCGGCACGCCGTCAACCCCTGGCCCCAGGAGGCGACCGGATGAACGGGGTGCTGTGGTGGGCGCTGTGCGGCGCCCTCCTCACGGGCGGGCTGCTGGCCGTGGTGCTCGGCCTGGTCGGCACGACGCAGCCCCGGCGCGTCGGAGCGCTGGCCCGGTGGCGGGTGCGGGTGGCCGATTCCGCCGGCACCAACGGCCAGATGCCCTACCGGGTGCTGCTCTTGGCCGCCGTGGGCGTGTTCGTCGCGGTGTGGCTGCTGTCGGGGGTGTTCATGGCGGGGCTGCTGCTGGGCGGGTCCGTTGTCGGGGTGCCGTGGCTGCTCACCCCGACCGCGTCCACAAAGGCGCGGATCGGGAAGCTGGAGGGACTGGCGGACTGGGCGCAGCGATTGGCCGACGTCCTGATCCTGGGGTTCGGGATGGAGCAGGCTCTGATCACCGGGCGGAAGAACCCACCCCCGGCATTGGCGAAAGAGGTCACGGAGCTCGCGGACAAGCTCCAGGCCGGCTGGACCGCCGAGGAGGCGCTGCGGGACTTCGCGGACGAGCTGGACGACATCACCGCAGACAAGGTCTGTGCCTCGCTCGCGTTGTCGGCCCGGGATTCGGGTCCTGGTCTGGCGCAGGCACTGGAGGACCTGGCCGCGTCCGTGCGTGAGGAGGTCGCGTCCCGGCGGCGGATCGAGGCGGACCGGGAGAAGGCGCGCACCGCGGTGCGGTGGATGACCATCATCACGGTTGCCCTGGTGCCGTGCGGGTTCCTCATCCCCTCCTACACCGCGCCCTACGCCACGCTGCTGGGCCAGTTGGTGATGGCGCTGCTGGGGCTGGCGTTCATCGGGGTGCTGCTGTGGATGCGCTCACTGGCCACCCACCGGCCCGTCGCCCGCTTCCTGATCGCCGACCCCCGCAGCCGGGTCAAGCAAGCCCAGCAGGCACCGCAGGAGACGGAAGTGGAAGGGGTGGGTGTGCGATGAGCGTGACCGGAATCCTGGTGCTGTGCGGGTGCACCGCCGGAGCGGGGGCCGCCCTGCTGGCCCGTGAACTGGTGCCCGCACCACCGAAACTGGGCCCGGCGCTGCGCCGGCTGAACCCGCCGCTGGTACGGCCCGGCCAGTCCGCGCAGCAGTCCGCCTCCGAGGGCCGGTGGGAGCGGTTCGCCGAGCGGGCCCCGGGCCCGTTCCCGCGCGCCGACCTGGACCTGCTCCAGCAGTCCGCGGAGACGTTCTTCCTCCAGAAGATCGCGTTCGCGCTCGGCGGGCTGCTGCTGCCGCTGATCGTGGTCGGATCCTGGTCTTTGATGGGGATCAGTCTGCCGTTCGTCGTCCCCGGAGCTTTCGGCATCCTGGCCGCGGCCGCCCTCTGGTTCGTGCCCGACTGGCAGGTGAACGACCAGGCGAAAAAGGCGCGGACTGAATTCGCGCACGCCGCCGCCGCGTTCCTCGAACTCGTGGCGCTGCGGATGCGCTCCCACGTCGGCGCCTCCACCGCCCTCGACGAGGCCGCGGCCGTCGGCCGGGGCTGGGCCTACCTGCGCATCCAGGAGGCCCTGGCACGGGCCCGGTCGGAGAAGGTATCCCCCTGGCAGGCGGTCGAGGACCTGGGCACCCAGCTGCGGCTGCCGGTGCTGACCGACACCGCCGACATCATGCGCCGCTCCAGTGACGACGGCGCCGCCGTCTACGCCACGCTGCGCGCCCGCGCGAACAGCCTGCGCACCGAACTCCTCACCGACGAGGCCGCCGCCGCCAACGCGGACAGCGAAAAAATGTCCGCTCCCGGCGCCCTCCTGGCCACCGTCGTGATGTTCGCCATCGCGTTCCCCGGCGTCCTGTCGATCTTCAACCTGTAGACGGCGCCGCCCGAACCAGCCGGTTCACCACCACTGTTGACCACCACATTCAAGGAGAATCATGCAAGAGATGCTGCTGAAGAACACTGTCCGGGCGCAGGTTGCCGGGCGCCGGGTCCGCGCCCACCTGGAGGAGGTGCGCCAGCGGGCCGCCGAGGACGGCGAGCGCGGCGAGTCCCCGATCCAGACCGTCATCATCATCCTCGCCGGAGTCGCCGGAGCCCTGCTCATCGGCGGTGTGCTCGCGGCGGTGTACGCGAAGTACGGCGGCAAGCTGGGCGGCGCGTAAGCGTGCGCAGCCGGCAACAGGCGGCTGACCGGGGGTTCACCGCGATCCAGACGGCGATCGTCGTGCCGGTGGTGCTGATGGTGTTCATCGCCGCCCTGCAGGCCGCCCTGTACGGCTACGCCCGCAACATCGCCCAGTCCGCCGCCCGCGAGGGCGTCACGGCGGGCCGGATGTACGGGGCCGGTGCCGGGGCAGGGGCGGCGCAGGCCCGCAGTCACCTGGACCGCAACGCCGGGAACAACCTCGCCGGGCGGGCCGTCTCCACTGCGGGCAGCGGAGCAGACCTGATCCGCATCACGGTGACCGGGCGCGCCCAGTCACTCATTCCCGGGATCCCCGACTGGCCGGTCACCGCCGAGGCCTCCGGGGAAGTCGAGCGCTGGACGCTCCCCAACTAGCAGCACCTGTAGCAGTACTGACGAAACGAAGGCAGAGCATGAACAGACGGGCAGGCTGGTGGGGCCGCTGGTGGACCGCCCGCACGGGCGGTCCGGGCGGGGGCGCGGAGCGCGGCAGTGCACCGATCGAGGCAGTGGTCGTGGTTCCGGTGCTGCTGGCGTTCGGGCTGCTGTTCGTGGCCGCCGCCCGCCTCTCCATGGCCGGACAGGCCGTGGACGCGGCGTCCGAGCACGCCGCCCGCGCCGCCTCACTGTCCCGCACCACCAACACCGCGCAGGCCGAGGCGCAGCGGGCCGCCGCCCAGTCCCTGGCCGGGGACAACCAGCCCTGCACCACCACCACCGTGAAGGCCGACACCCAGGGCATGGCGGCCGCCGTCGGGGCGGCGGCCACCGTCACCGTCACCGTGTCCTGCACGGTGCCCCTCGGCGCCCTGTTCTTCTTCGGCGGCGGGCCCGGAGTCCGCACCCTGAACGGCGAGTTCACGTCCGTGGTCGACGCCTACCGCCAGCGGGAGGGACAGTGAACACCCCCACCCTGAAGAACACCGCCTCGCGGCTGTGGGTCTCTCTGGTCGGCCGGTACGCGCACGCCGGCGCCGACCGGGGCAGCGTGGCCCTCTTCGTGGCGATCGTGTCCGTGCCGATGCTGCTGCTCGGCGGGCTGCTGGTGGTCGACGCCACCGGGAAACTCCGCGCCGCCGCACGGGCGGACGCCGTCGCGATCGAAGCCGCCCGCGCGGCGGCGCAGGCCATCGACGGGGCCGCCGTCCTGGGCGAGGGCAAGGTCGCCGCCGACCCGCAGACCGCCACCGCGGCCGCGCACGCCTACCTCGCACGGGCCGGTGTCACCGGAACGGTGCGCATCGGGGGTGGCGGAAAGCGGATCGAGGTGACCGTCGCCGACACCTACGCGACGAAGTTCATGAGCATCGCCGGGGTGGATTCCCTGGCGGTCAGCGGGCACGGCCAGGCCAACCTGCTCCACGGCGTGCTCACCCCCCAGGAAGGCAACCAGTGACCCCCACCGCTCCCACCCACCGTCCCCGCGCCCGGCGCGGTGCCCTTGCCGTGGTGCGCGCACTGCTGTCTTTCGCGGCCGTGCTGCTCCTGGTCGGCGGACTGCCGGTACTGCTGTGGCACGCCAGCACCGCCGTCTGGGACCCCGGGGTCGAGGCGCTGGCCCACCTGCTGACCCGTCAGGACACCAGCGCGGTCTTCCTCCTGGCCCTGACCGCGCTCGGCTGGGCCGGATGGGCAGCGTTCACGCTGTCGCTGGCCGTCGAGGTGCCCGCGCAGCTGCGCGGGCTGCGCGCCCCGCGCCTTCCGGGGCTGGGGGCGGGGCAGCGGGCGGCGGCCACCCTGGTCGGCGGGATCCTGATCCTGCTGCCCGCCGGCAGCGCATTCGCCTCCCCCGCGCAGGCCGCTCCCGTCGCGGTCACCGCACCCCAGACACCCCAGGCCGCCCCCTCCGACAACGCCCCAGGGGCGAAGGCGTCGACCGCCAAGGAGCAGGCGGCGCCGACATACACGGTGCGCGAGACGCGGCCCGCGGAAAGCCTCTGGTCCATCGCCGAACACCAGCTCGGCGACGGCACCCGGTACACGGAGATCGCCAACCTGAACCAGGGCCGCCCCATGACCGACGGACGTGACTTCGACGCGAACACACCGATCCAGCCCGGCTGGAAGCTGCGCATGCCCGCCCCGCCCACCACCCCCAACGTGCCCGCACCGCGCCCGCACGGCAGCACCGGCACCGACCCGGCGGCCGCCTCGTACACGGTGGTGGCCGGGGACACCCTGACCGGCATCGCCGAAGACCAGCTCGGCGACGCGGAGAAATACGAGGAACTCTTCACCGCGAACAAGGGCACGCCTCTGCCCGGCGGCGGCACCTTCACCGACCCCGACGAGATCGAAGCCGGCCAGCACCTCACCCTGCCCACCACACCGAGCCCCCCGGACACCCCGGGCACCGAGGAGACCCCGCCGACGCCGGACGACCAGCCGACACCGCAGAAGCCCGGAGAGGACCGGGCGCAGCCGACCCCGAGCACAACCAGCACCCCCACGCCCTCCGCGCCCGCACCGCAGAAGCCCGCGCCGACGGAACCGTCCGCTTCCGTTCCCAAGCCTGCGACGACGGCGCACGGGAAGCCGTCGGCGTCCCCGCCGAGTACGCCGTCGTCCCCCTCTCCGTCCGCGACGCCCGACCGCGAAGCCGAGGTGCCCGTGAAGACTCCTTCCCCGACCACCACCACCCCGCCGCCGGCCGCTGCTCCCGGTGGTGCTGCCGCCGCTCCGACGGGGCTGGATTTGCAGACCCTCGCGGGCACCGGGGCGTTGCTGGCCGGGTCGGCGGTGACCGCGCTCGCCCTGAAGCGTTTGCTGCAGCGGCGCCGGCGGAAGCCGGGGCAGCGCATCGCCATCGCGGAGACCAGCCAGGCCGAGCAGGCGCTGGCCGCCACGGCGGCGCAGGCCAGTCCGGACCTGCTGGACCACGCCCTGCGTGCCCTGGCCCACCGGGCCGCGAGCACCGAGAGCCCGGTGCCGGTCCTGCGGGCGGCGCGTGTCGGTTCGCGCACCGTGGCCGTGCTGCCCGATGACCTGTCCGCCGAGCCCGCTTGGCCGTTCACTGCGGGAACGGGCGGGTGGTGGGAGCTGGACGAGCGTGCCGAACTGCCCGACGAGGCCCGCGATACGGTGCCGCCGTGCCCGGGGCTGGTCACGCTCGGCTCCTGCTCGCAGGGCAGTCTGCTGCTGCTGAACCTGCCGTCGGCCCGGCATCTGCTGCTGGAGGGCAGCATCCCGCACATCGAGCAGGTGGGCACCTCCCTGGCACTGGAACTGAGCTCCAGCCCGTGGGCGGCCAACTCCGAGGTGCTGGTCGTCGGGTTCGGGGCGGAGCTACCCCGGTTGTTGCCGACCACCCGGATCCGGTACGTCGAGCAGGCCGCACACGCGGTGCGCGACCTCACCGAGCGGGCGATCGAGGCACACCAGGACGCCGAAGACGCCCCCACCGGGCCGTGGATACTGATCATCGCCGGGCAGGTGTCCAGCGAGGACGCGTGGGCGCTGGCCGACGCCCTCGACAAGGCCCGCGAGGTACCCGCCTGTGTAGTGCTGCCCGCCGCCCATGCCCGCGCCCACTTCCCCGACGCCGACGTCCTGGACGCCGACCTCGACGACACTGAGCCCCAGCCACTGCCCTCGCTGGGCCTGGACGTGCGTCTCCAGCGGATGGAGCCGGACGCCTACCAGGACGTCCTCAGCGCGCTCGCCACCGCCGAACAACCCGCACACGAGGCCGAGGGCGCATGGGTGCACGTCCCGGGCGAGGACACCCCCGCCGCCACCGCTCCGCACCCCGGAGCCGGCCCGCAGCCGAGGATCGACGGCACGCCCGTGGTCCTCGTCCACGGCGACAGCGACGCCGCGCAGGGGCCGGGGGCGTTCCCCTCGCTGCTCGCCGCCGCACGCCGCCCCGCCGACACCTCCACGACCCCCGCACCGGCCCCGGACGACGCCACCAACATCCCTGACCCGGCTGCCACACCGGCCGAGCCGCACACCACCGCCGGGGCCTGCCCAGCGGGCCCCGCACCAGCCTCGAACGATGCCCCGGAAGCCGGGGACGAGGCGGGCACGCGGCGTCTGCGGGTGCTCGGGACGATCGAGGTCACCGGCATCAGCACCAGCGGACACGGCCCCAAACTCGCCCAGCTCGCCGCCCTGCTGCACTTCAGGCCCGGCCGCGACCGAGACAGCATCTGCACCGCCATGGACCACAAGACCCCGTGGAGCCCCGGCACCCTGATGGCCCGCCTGTCCGGGCTGCGCAGCCAGCTGGGCTCCGCCCCCGACGGCACCCCCTACATCCCGCGCCGCAAGACCGGCGACCCCTACACCCTGCACCCGCAATTCCCTTGCGACTGGCACCAGTTCCTCGCCCTGGCCGAACACGCACTGACCGACAACACGGTGGAGCCGCTCGACCAGGCGCTCGCCCTGGTCCGCGGCCGCCCGTTCGGCACCCACCCCCCGGAGTGGGCCTACGCCCTCCAGCAGGACATGCTCACCCGCATCATCGACGTCGCACACACCAGCGCCCGCCACCACACAAACCACGGCAACTACCCCGCCGCCCGCCAGGCACTGGCCATCGGCCTCGAAGTCGACGAGACCGCCGAACTCCTCTACCGCGACCTGCTCCTGCTGGAGCACGCGCACGGCAACCGGGCCGGGGTCCACGCGACCATCGCCCTCATCCAGAAGGTCAACCGGAACCTGGACATCAGCATGGACCCCGACACCGAGCACCTCATCACCGAACTCATGGAAGAACGGGCCCACTGACCAACGCTGTAGGTTCCGCGGTTTCGTGAGCAATTCCGCGTGATCACGAGCACCGTTCGAGCAATTCCGCGTGATCATGAGCAGCGGCTACGTTCAGTAGCTGTAATCCCTGAAGGGTGGGGCCGGTCAAGTCAGGGCCTCGTGCTGGTTCTTCCTGTTGCGGCGTGGGGGCATTCCCGACGCCTGAACCGGATCCTCGGTGGTTGAGATAATGATCGCCGACCGGCTCGATATCACCGGTGCCCGCTGGGGACTCGCCGGCGCCGAAGATCTCCTGAAACTCCGGGCGCTGAACAGCAACGGCCACTTCAACTCTTACTAGCGCTACCACCTCACTCGCGAACAACACCGCGTCCACCACACCACTGACCAGGACCAATGCACCCTCGCGGCCTTCGAATAGCCGGCCCAACGGCGCGTGGTCCAACCAACGCCGGGCCCAGGCCAGCGAGCTTGTGGACATCTCTTGAGGGTCGGATCGTGGGATCCGGTCAGGAGGTGTTCTGGTGGGTACTGCCCGGTATTCAGACGAGTTCAAGCGGGATGCGGTCGCGCCGACTGGGGCCGCGCCCGGTGGGCCTGCGCCAGGTCGGTGGGGTGACACGCCGGGGTGGGGCGCTCCCTGGGTAGGTGCGCGCTCCTCGGTCGCCTTGTGTGGCCGTGGGCGGTCGACAGGTGCTGCTGCGGCCGCTCCGCCCGTAGCTGGTCAAATACTTGACTGGTCAGGTATTTGACTGGCAGGGTGGGTGGTGAGCGAGGAGGCCTCTGTGTGGAGTAGCGACGAAACCCCCCATCCCGTGGTCAAGTTCCCCCGGAGCGTGACCCGAACGTTTCACCAGCTGTTGTCCCTTCTCCACGAGGAGGGACTGACCTGGCTGACCGTGGACGACGTGATCAACAACCTTGGTGCGGTCGCCCGGTGGGGCATGCACCGGGAGGTGCCCGCCAAGACGTTCCGCCACAGTGCGGAGAGCGGACCGCTGGGGACAGTGGGTTCGTCCGGGGAGCAGGACCGTTTCCGTCTTCAGGAGCTGTGTGCCCAGGCCGGGTGGCCGCTGCCGTTGGAGGGCGGGGGGAGGGACCATACGACGCCGGCCGCGCTGGCGGTCTTCGAGGCGAAGTCCCGGCTCGCGAAGGCGATGGTCGCCGACAGCGTCGAGCAGAAAATCAGCGCGAACACGATCGCCGGGCGCGCTCAGAACGCACAGAGCAGACCGACCACCCTCAAGATCCTGTCCGCTGAACTCCTGCTGCACGACACCGCCCAGGCCCTGGAACCTCTCTTCCAGTCGGAAGCCCTGTTCGTCACCTGGGGCCAGGACAGGGCCGTGCAGCTGATGGCCGTGTGGGAGGACGAACCACGGGACGAACGGCTGAGCCTTCTCGCGGACGCGAAAAGCCGGCTGGACGCCGCAAGCCTGCACCTGGCCGACGAGAAGACCGGCGAGAGTGTGGACATCACCCGCCTCGCCGCCGACGACGCCCAGGGCGTCGTCGTGCGCCGTCTGCCGTAGCCCGACACGCACGAGAGGCGGCCTCACCAACAAGCCCGCCCTGCCACCGACTGACGTTCAGGAGAGAGCTGTGGACGACGCGAAACCGTCCCACCGCCCGGCCCCGGTGCTGCGCCCCGGGCTTGATGCCCGGACCCGCGACCTGATCCTCCGGGGCCAGGTCCCGGGGAATCTGCGTATGTACTACCAGGCACTTGTCTTCGCCGGGTTCCTCGTGGCCAGCCTGTTTCTCCTGCTGATGCTCAGTGACACCACCCTGGGCGATCTCCTGCTCCGCCGGGATCCCGACGGGTTCGACCGTACGCAGCAGGCCCTGCCGCTGTTCGGCGCCGCCCTGGGAGTGCTCGCCCTCACCGGCGTCGCCCTGGGCGCCGGCTCCACGGCCACCACCCACACAGCACGCAAAGCCGCAGCGAACCCCGGCAACCGTGTCGACCCCGCAGCGGAGCTGACCGACGAGGCGGGGGTCTTGCTCGCACGGACACAGCAGGCCTGCACCCGGATCCGCGCCTCACAGGTCCACCAGCACGGCCTGATCGACCGGGAACGCAACGTGCAACAACTGCCCGACGAGGAGTGGGAGATCGCGGTCGCCCTGCGCACGTACAGCGGCCTGGTGAGCACGGCACCCGAGGAACCGCACGGGAAGGCCGTCGCCGATCTTGTGGCACGGCGCCGCCAGAGCCTCGACAACGGACTGAAGCCCCTGATCCGGCGGGTCGAGGCACTGGAAACATACGCCGAGCAGACGATCGTCGCCGACGCCCGCTACCGCGAAGTCGAACAGCTCCACCAACTCGGCGACCACGACCAGGTCCTGGACTTCCTTGCCCGGACCGCCCGCGACGAACTGGCCGTCGCCGAACTCGACGCTCTCAGCGAAGAAGCCGCCGCGATCACCGAAGCGTTCACCCAGGCCCTGCACGAGACACGGGAACACGCCGCACTCGCCCTGCCGCAACACCCCGCGCCGTAACGCAGCGGCGTGCCGCCAACTGCCCCGGTTGCGAGGAGTAGCGCGACCCCCGAGAAACCGGTCCGCGTTATCGTCCGCATCGGCGGGCGCGTCGCCCACGGCTGACGGGCACGACGTGTGAAAAGCATGCCCGGGGCGCGACCGATGCTGCTGCCGGGCGTACAGCGCGCCCGTGGGAACCGTAGCCGGTGACGTGAACGGTCACGTACAGGTCTCCGGGTGGCCCGCCGTGTATGCCGGGCTTGCCCTACTCACGGACCCGGACCTTCTGCCCGTGCCAGATCCCGGCGGGGGTACGCACGTTGATGGCCTGCTGGGTGAGCAGGACCTTGCGTTCGCCCCGGCAGGTGGCGCAGGCCCGCGCCCGCGGCGACCTTCGCCAAGGGGCAGCACGACCCCGCCCCCGCCGAAACCCCTGCGGAGGACAACGGTTCGTGGTGGGGAGCTGCATGGTCTGCCGTGGACGAACTGGGCCTGGAGGAGGCGATCAACCCGTACGTCCCGGCGAGTTCACCGGCTGTTCTGTGGCGGGTGTACGCCGACGGGTGGCACCTTCTGGGGTTCGAGGGCCTGCTAGGACTTGTCCCGTAAATGACGGTGGAGGCAGGCACGACGAGGTGCAGTGGCAAGATGACGGCTTCGACGCTACTGAGAGGTCATCTTGGTGCCCACGCCAGCCGACTACCTCGCACTGGCGCATGCCGAGAAGGACAGCGTCGTGCTGCAGCGTCTCGCGCAATGTCCGTACCCCTTCGTTTGGCAGGCCCTGGCCGCCAATCCCCACACCCCGCCCGTCGCCCTGCAGGAGCTGAGTACGGCCCGAGACAGCGTCTGGAACGACAACAGACTCCTTTACCTGCTGGCGAAACATCCCGGCGCGAACCCCGTCGTTCTTCGAGCTGTCCTCGGTGCCGTTGCCGCGAAGCTCGAAGAGGGCGAACGGCCCTACGCCGCCGTTCTAGCTCTCGCAGACCGGCTGGAACTTGAAGCGGACGAGGTGAGGCAGCTCGGCAACCTCTGTGGCGCCTCTGCCCGTCTACGCCACCGGCTCAGACGGCGGCTGAGCCTTCGCACCTGAGCTGTCTCTCTGGTCACGGGTGAAATGATCTTGTTGTGGCTGGTGTGATTACGGCGTCGGAGCCCTCTTGGATAGCCCCTTTCACCGGGTTGAGTCAGCGGCAGTTCGGCAAGCTCGTGACGGTTTTGCGGCGTCAGGGCGCGGATGCGGTCCGCAGGGGCCGGCCGGGACAACGCTCAGCTTGATCTTTAACCTGTGCGCGGTGGTCGTGGGGTAGTTGGCGTCTTCTTTCGTTGTTTCGCGGGTTGTGTTTTTTGCGGTGTGTGCACGTCGTGGCGGGGTGTAGGTCGGGTGTACTTTCTGCCCGGTGGTCGTCCGGGTCCGGGGCGGGTGGGTTTCGGCGCTTGGGCCGGGCAGGAGGCTGTTGGGCGGATGTGCCGGAAGTCGCGGCGGACGCGGGCGGGGGTGGGTCTGTCCGGAGGGCTGGGTTTCTCCCAGGGGCGTCGTAGGTCGGCTGCGAGGGGCCGGGCGAGCCGCAGTTGGGTGTAGGCGGCGAGGATCAGCCAGGTACACCGGTCGGCCGCCTCGGGGGTGCGGATCTTGGGGCTGGTCCAGCCGAGTGTCTGTTTGAACAGGCGGAAGGTGTGCTCGATGTCGAAGCGTCTCAGGTAGGTCTGCCAGAGGCGGTCGGTGTCAGCCGGGGTGGCGTCGGTGCCGGACCACCACAGCCAGACCGGCTTCGGTGTGGCGCCGCTGGGCAGGCGGTCGATGTCCAGACGGGTCACGGTTCCTTCGACGATCGGGAGGGTCCCGTCGTCGGCCGCCCAGGACGAGCGGTGGGTCAGTTTGGGGTGCAGCCGGTCCCAGGAGCGGGCCCTTGCGGTCCCGTAGAGGCGTGTGTCGGTGACTGTTTCGGTGTCCGGGGTGCTCCAGGTGTCGGGCTGCCCGAAGACGAACTCGCCGCCGTGCCGGGGCGGTCGACCCTGGGTGTGCGGGAGCCGTGGTGGGACAGCTCTCCGCAGGACCCGGTCGGACCGCATCCGGGCCAGCACCTGCACCGGCAGGTCCTGGAGGAGGAAGCCGAGGCGGGGTGCGTCGTATCCGGCGTCCGCCACGATGAGGATGTCGGGGTCACCTGTCTGCCACTGCCCCGCGGTGATCAGACGCTGGAGCAGATCGCGTAGCTGCCGGGCAGTGACGGTGGCGGTGTCGTCCCCGGGCATCAGACGCAGGGCGTCCAGTGGTGCGGTCCATGAACTACGGCCGGGCTCGAGCGCGCAGACGATCGAGTAGGGCCAGCCGGGTACGGGGATGTGCTGGTCCTTGCCCCGGCCGTAGGTGTGGCACAGGATCCGCTGTGGTGAGGTGTGGGCGGCGGGCCGCAGCCGGCAGGTGATGTCGATTGCCAGGACCAGCCGGCCGTCGCCAGCTCGCGGCAGCGGGACCTCGGCCAGGGCCCGCCGCAGCCGGTCGGCATCAACGCGGCCACGGGCCAGGGCGGAGTAGAGGCCGCCATGTCCACGGCGGTGTTCGCCCACCAGCGACAGTTCGGCCAGCGATCTCACCGGCCCGTCGCCGCACAGAACGGCATCGGCCAGCTCGAACAACGCGTCCGAGCGGGCAGTCAGGCAGGAGTAGAACTCACCCCGGAAGCATGACAGGTGTGCCAACGACTCTTGCCGGGCGTCGTGATGCAGCAGGCTCATCCTCACGGCCTTCGCGCTGGATATGTGTGTTCTTTGGTCGGAGCACATGTTCAGCCGAAGGCCGCTTCTGTGTACGGCAGTTACCGAACCGGGTGATCAAGTTCGACTGACCATTCGACGCTGGACGTTAGCGATCAGGCGGGAGCCCCGAACGATTCATTGGAGCCGGACTCCGTATCATCTAGCCCCTCTAGACGTCTGCATCTAGGGGGGCTAGAGTACGTCTTCTCGCCCCGAGGAAGGTGCCGAATATGGATTTGCCCAAGGTCGTGGCCCGTCGTGCCGACGGTGGGTGGATGCTCGAAATGGATGCACTCACTCCCGCCTACGTTCGCCGACTGAGTGAGGCAGCCGAGTGCGGACGTGCGCTCATGAAAGCCGCAGACGTACCCGGGGTTGAGCAGGGTGTTCAGCTCAAGGTCGACCTCGGCGACGAGCTCAACCGACGCGTGAAGGCTTCGACCCAGGCAACCATTGACGCTCACAAAGCCCAACTTCAAGCGGCAGCGGAACTTCGGCGAACGGCGTCAGCCCTCAAGAGCCAGGACCTGACCGGCCGGGACATCGCCCACATCCTCGGCGTCTCACCTCAACGGGTGTCCCAACTACTCACCCAGCCCGCGACCGGAGATAAAATCCCAAGCTTAGGGCTTGCAGAAAATCAACTTGCCGTCGAACACCGTGCATGAGCTGCGGTGTCGACAGCGAGAACACGCAACTTATTTACCTGCAAGCCCTTAGCCCACCGGTACCCGTCACAGCCGCACAGGGCAAGGCGCACCATCCAAACGAGCCGTCGTAGCTGCCCGGCGGCGCACACCCGGCCCTCCCGCAACCCTGCCTGGCCGGCAGCAGCCTCCCGCTCCCGGATCTGCTCCCCGGTGGGCCCTGGCCCACGCCTCGGTAGCCACCTCTTGGTGCGGCTGCTACGCAACCAACGTACGGCGCCGGGCCCATGCTCGACCTGCCGCGCGGACACCCCCGGCCGGAATTGACCAGCACGGTCTCGTCGCACCGAGGCTCGCACAGACAGCAGCGACACCCGAAGCAGGCCGAGCACTCCCAGGACGTCCTGCTTCCACGACGCGCCGTTGTGCGCTGCCCGTTCAAATCCTTGATCGTCCCGAAGGACGACCGCCATATCTGCGTACTGAAACTGGCGGCGCTCGGGTCGATGTTGCGATCCTCGGCCGCCCCGGACGGCGACCGCCACCCAGGGTGGACGTGCGCACCGCGAACTGGCAGAGGTCGTTGCGGTCCTCGGCCGTCCCGAAGGACGACCGCCACCGGCCCCCTTCCCGGAGCGGGAGGACGACCCTCCAACGGGTTTGCTCAGCGCCCCCTGCAGCCCAACCGGCTCGCGTCCGTCGACGAGCGCCTCAAGCTGTGGGGGGCACGCACCGGGCTCGTCTCCGACGGCCGCCCTGTCTCCTTCCAGGGCTTTCGGGTGGGCGCGGCCACCGACCTTGCTGGTTACGGCGCGGACGGCAAGACCATCGCCGCCGCCGCCAGTGGGACGAGGACTCCCCCATCCCCAACCGCGTATACGTCCGCCCCGCCAAGGCCGCCAACCACGACCCTTTCGACGTCATCCTCCTGCGCCCTTAGCGCGGCACCCTGGCGACTACCGGTACCGTCGGGCAGGGTAGGACTCAACGCGATGATGCCCTTCCCACATCGATTGGGAAGGGCATCATCGCCATGTCTGATCGCGCGATTGTCGCTTCACGCACACAGATGGGCTCAGAGGGACGCGACGAACACCTTCCAGGAGGCACGCGAGACGGTGGTCACCGGACTGTCAGTGCCGAGTTTGGAGTCGCGCATCCCGATTGTCGGTGAGAGGTCCGCAATTTCCACGCAGGAGCTTCCTTCGCCCCCGCTGTAGGAGGACTTGAACCAGTGCTCTCCGGCGCCGGAGGACAAGGGCGTGCGGGCGGGCTTGTGGGTCATGTATTGACTCGCTTCAGGGTCTCGATGAATGCGGGCGTTTCCTCGGGCCGTTCCGCCGAGGCGGTCATGGTGCTGAACCAGCGGTTGAACCGAGCCACCTGCAGTGACTTGTCGGTCATCGCGGATGTACCCCAAGGGGTGTCCACCTGCACGATGACAGGACGCTCTCGCCCAAGATCCAGAATCGTGAAGTTGGACCAGAGCCGCTTGACAGGGGCATCGGTCAGCAGCACTTGGACGGTAACGTGCGGCAGCGCGGCCATCCCGAGAATTTCTTCGTACTGTTCTCGCATCACATCCTTGGTGCCTACCGGATGCCGTAGTGCCGCCTCCCCGATGATGGCCCACAGCTTCGCTGGCTCTTCGGTGCGCAGGATGGGCTTGCGACGGATCATGCGCAGGGCGACGTTGCCCTCGATCATCTCGCTGGTGGTTTCCTCGACCGGTTGGACGTCACGGTGCAGTGCTTCGGCATACGCCTTGCACTGGAGCTGTGCCGGTACCAGGTTCGGATGGTAGGCCCTGAATTCGTTCGCTTCCGATTCGATGCTGGCAAGGGTTCGTGTGCCATCTGGGACGCCACGGAACTGGGTGGTCCAGTCCTGGCTGGTAGGTGTCTTGTACAACTCCTCCAGCGCGGCGGCCAGTTCCACGTCGTCTCCGACTCCGTACAGCTCAAGCAGCTTACGCAGCTCTGACACCTGCCGGAACGAACTCTTGCCCAGCTCGATCCGCCGCAGCTTGTCGTAGTTGAGGCCAGGTACGGCCTTAGCCGCATCCTCGATGGTGTACCGCGAGTTCTGTCGAAGCTCACGCATCTGAATGCCGAGCTTGAGCCGCGGGGCCGTTGTTCCGATCGGCTTGACCATTGCTGCACCCTTCAGCGCATCGCTGTTGCCGTGTGCGGACTGGTGTCCTGCCTCTGTCCCCCAGGATGCAGAGTCTGGCACCCCGAGCCCCCTCTCTGCACTACAAGCTGCATGGTCTGGCATATACCAATCCACGTGCAAGTGCGTATGCACTGCACATTCGATTGCGTACGAAACTCCTTACGCAGGACTCTAGTTGGGGCTTCTGCTTCTGCACATCCGTGCCGAAGCCGAACCCGCCCGGAGCCCCTCATCAGCTTCGCGGGCACTGGGGCAGATGCCCTCCTCTGGAGACTGGGAGCAGGTACGCACAATGACGATCGTCCTTGAAGCAGACCCCGACACCGAGGCCGGCATCGGCAGGTTGGAGCTGGTGCTCGGCAAGCGGCTGACGACCGCGGATCTCAGCTACAGCATGAAGTCCGAGCGATTTCCGTGCGGCGAGCTGTCGGAGAGGGCGCTGAAGTACCCGCGCGACGCGCGTCAGGCGTGCCTCGCGCTCATAGAGCGACACCACTTGGACGGCTATACCGACCGAGTCGGGGTGCTGGTCAGCGAGCTGGCCACGAACGCGGTTCAGCACGGCAGGGCGGACGAGATCCGGGTGCGCCTGGAGATCGGTACGGAGGCCTTGGTGCTGATGGTCCGAAGCGGCTCCGCGGGCGAAGCCCGGCGTCGGCCCCCTTCGGAAAGTGAGGAGAGCGGGCGCGGCCTGTGGCTGGTTGAGGCGATGGCCGACCGGTACGAGGTCTCCGACGACGGGGCATGGGCTTGCTGCGCGGTGTACCTGCCGCACGAGGAGGCTTCCTGATGGCCGCTCACGACCTGCGAGAGGTGCGGGGGCTGCTCCGTACCGCGCGGTCCGTCCACCGCCCCATTGACGGTGTTGTCCGGCCGTCGGGTGACTCGGTCCGTCTTCTGCTGGACGCCTGGAATCTCGGCGATGACGCGTCCGACCCTTTGGCCGGCTCCCTCGCGGGGGACGTGATGGAGGTCTATGCCGAGTTGGTGGACAACGCGCTGAGGCACGGGACGCTGGACGCATTCGGCACCGCCTGGGCCACGCTTTGTGGCGAGTCCGACAAGGTGCTGATCGTCGTCGAAGACAGCTCGGTCGATGCACCGTTCCCCCGCGACAGGAAGGCGCGCAGCGGCGGCTTGATCCGGGTCTGGGATTTGATCGTGGTGCGCGGCGGCCAGTGGCGCGTCCAGGAACTGCCGTCCGGCAAGAGGGTCACGGCCGTCCTGCCACGCTTGGCAGCTCCGGCCTACTCCGCCCCCGAGACGGTCGTTCGAGCCATGAGCGAGGACATCCCGGTCGGCCCCGAACAACTCCCTACGCTGATGCGGGACTTGCGTTTCTACCTCCACCAGAACACCCGTGAAGTGCGCGCCCGCTACCCGGGGAGTTCCGTCGTGCCGGGTGACCTGGCGGAACTCCTGGAGCGGGCCCGCACGGTGTGCTCGGTGCCAGCGTATCCGCTGGTCGGCCCTCTGGCCGGGCGGGGAGTCGGCGGCATGCGCGCACAGGTGCGACGGCTGGAGGAGGCCGCGGAGGTCCTGGCCGGGCTCCGGCTTCAGCCGGCGCTGGCGGAGGGAAGGCTGTGAAGTCCGACGACGCGTGCCTCCCCCTCCCGGTACAGGGGCAGCAGGAGATCCCCCGGTGGGACGCGGCACGCGCCCTTCTCCCGCCCCACGGCTCTCTCGCCGACTCCCTCTTCCTGCCCGGTATCACCGCGGTCGGCGCACGGAACCCGTGTGCCGGACACGCGAGCCGCATGAGCGCGGTGCGGATCGTCGAGGAGGCGGACACGTTATGAGCGGCACCGGCTTAGTGATCCTCGCGGTGTTCGGCCTGCTGGCTGTGTACGGGCAGAAGTGGCAGGGCCGGAAATGACCGAACACACCCCGCGTCCCTTCCACCGCCTCCGCTGGGCCGCAAGCCACCCCGTACTGACCCTTCGGCGTAACCACAAGAAGTCGGTGCGCCGCCACGGCTTCGGGCTGCTGATGTTCACAGGCATCGCGCTCTTCCTCATGGCGGTGGGCGCGTGGCTGATGTCCATGCCCTGGCCCGAACACACCATCCCCTGACTGGTCGTCTGCATACGGCTGCTTCGAGCGTCGTACGCAGACGACCCCCATTGGGCCCCTCCTCTGGTCTGCTTCCCGACCCTGATTCCGGGCGGAGGTCACAGGGCGGGGCGGGGCGCCCCGGCCGCCCCCTAGAGCGGGGCGGACGGCCAACCACCCGGTACCGGAGATCGAAGGAGCGCGAAGTGGCCTCAGCGAGCTCTGTCTGGGTTGCTCCGATGGTCCTGCCAGGATGTGTGGCCGGTGGAGCGTCTTTCGCCTCTGGTTCTACATTCTGGTCTGTGTGGGAATCACTACGCTCATCCCCGACTGCGGAGAGTACCAGCGGTTTCACCTCATCCGCTGCCGCGGGTACGGCGGCAAAGATCGTCGGGGTGACTGCAGTGACAACAGTGAGAAACGCCTTGCGTGCACGGGTCATGGAAAGTCCTCAAGAGGGGAACAAGTTCTGTCACCCTCACTGGCAGTGCGTTCTCTCGGTAGCCTCTGTCTGTCGATGGAGCACTAGGTCCGGTCTATGGCCTCTCACTTCGTTGCGCGCAAGGACGTGAACGGAGCTCAGGGGGCGCTGAGAGGGGTGCACTACGACCGCCGCACCTTCACCACTGTCCACTCCATGCCGAGGGTGTCGAGCTCGGCCTGCCATTTCGGGGTTAGCTTGTCCGCGCGTTTGCGTAGGTCGGAGATCCACGCACCCAGCTTGATGCGGGTAGTTGGAGGCGTTGGCGGGGGCGTCATCGGCTTCGTGGGTACGGCGTGGGCGGGCCGGGAGGGCTATCGCTTCGTTCGCCGGGGATCCTGCGGCCGCGCAGGCTTTAATAGGGCTGCTCCTGGACGTCGAGGACACGGCGGTACCGCGGCGGACGGTCAAGGCCTTGGTGCGGGCGGGGGCGCCGGCGTCGGTGGAAATGCCCGCGCGGGCGATGGGCAGGGCTGAGGGCAGTCGCGGCGACTGGGTGCTGGCAGAAGTGCACGACGCGCTCGCGGGGTGGTCTGGGACGCCGAACTTCCTGGTCCGGTGCGAGAAGCTCGCTCACGCCGAGGAAGCAGTCGTTCGTCAGGGTGGCACAGAACTCCTGGAGTGGTCACAGAGCACGGAGAGTTGAGGCAGATGACGAGTGTGTCCAGCGCCCTCTCGCTCATGTAGTTCAGTTCCAGATCTCGCCGACCGCCAACCTCGCCCGTTTGGCTTCGTTCACGTGAAGTGGCTCTGGCCCACTTTCTGGGCTCTGTCGCTGATTTGGGGGTGTGCCCGATCGCGGACGGGTGGGCATCACCTGTTGTGTGATGGATGCGGTGGGCGTCGCTGAGCTACTTCT